>JBBQXB010000006.1:0-78463 GCA_038210015.1 Tepidisphaerales bacterium | reverse complement strand
TCCGGCGAGGAAAATGGGGATAGTGACATATGGCGTATCCTTCTGCGGCTCGTTGCCGCTACGGGTGAAGTGGATTAACTACACCCAAGGTTACGCCGCTTTTATTGCCGAGTCACCATCCACAGCTTTTGGTCATAGCTCGTGGCTTTGACCTGCATTTACTATTTACTACTAACTATCAACTATCCTCTCGCAACTCAAAACTGACTCACCGGCATAAACTTGATCGACTTAAAACTCATGCCCAGCAGATTCAGCACGATCGCAGCCAGCCCGAAACCGCCGGAGGCGAGCACGTCGCCTAGGATTAATCCGATCGCGATCGGGCGCGCCGCGTTGAGTAATTTTCCGCCGCCTAGTCTGACGACCATCACCTTCAGCAACCATCCTAAAAAGATGCTGAACCAGACGCGTTTCATCGAGAAGCTAAAGACCATCAAAAACCCGATCGGATGCAACGGCCACCAGTTGTAGCGCAGTTGCAACACCGCCAGCAGGCCGGTGACGATTCCCGCCCCGATCGTTCGCGACGCCGCCTCCACCGTCAGCGAATCGCGCGCCAGTCCATCCTTGTGTGTGCGCAACGCATGGCTCATCGTCCAATAGGGTTGCCCTTCGACGACTTCTTTGTTCAGCGGGGCTTCGTTTTTCTCATCCAGCGTCGCGCTGAACTTATAGTAGACAAACAGCGTGCTGACTTGCGACACGGCAAACCCGACCAGTAGCGACAACACAATCGCCAGCAACAATTTGCGGCCTGGTCGTGCAGGCGCGTCTTGTGCGAGCCTTGCCGAGTGCGTGGCGTATACGCCGAGTTGATCACTGGCATAGGCCCACATCCCGCCGATCTTTTGCATCATAAATTGATTGCCCACATCGGTGACGGCGTAATTTTTAACAGGATCGGCATTTTGGAACACCCAAAGCGACCATTCGCGCGGGCCAGAAAGCGTATAGGCAGTCGGCAAACCCGAATGCGCAACGACATTCGCCATCACCACCCACGTTCCCAGCAACCCGACGACCAGCATGATCGCCCCGGCGAGGCTCATCTGACATTGCATCAGCCAGATGATGGCGATAACGCTTCCGATCATCGCCATCCAGCCGGCCATTCGCATCGAGGTGATCGCGTCGGTATCGTCCCTGCCACGCACCACCAGAAACATCCGCTTGATCGTATCCCAGTAAAAAATCCGCCCTGTCCACAGGATCATCCCCGCAAACGCGATCAACGAACCGAGATTAAAATCCCGCCGGTGCGCGTTTGTCATTTCCATCTGCACCGATCCGAGTGTCATGTTCACAAACTGGATCAGGATCATGCAGGCCCACAGGCTGAAACTGATGCGGCTGGCGGCGAAAAACGAGAGGCCGACGACAAGGAAATAGATGTCGCTGTTACGCACCCATGTATCGACAAAACTGAACGGCGCATCCTGAAACAAACTCCCCAGATCAAACCGCAATGGAACCGCTGGCACGCTGGGGAAATACTGATTTAGTCCCTGCAATAATCGGATCACCAGCACCGCCAACACCGTCCATATAAAGGATGGCGATCGCAGCGTTTCGTTTAACCATCTGCCGGGTTTGGGTTGTTCGATTAAGGACATCTGCACTTGCGCGATCGGAAACGCCACGCGTTCGTTCAGTGTCCATTGCTTGGCGACGATCAACGACAACCCGATGACCGCCATCGCTATCGCGCCCAGGAACACGCCCCAGCCGATGGTCGGAGGCAACCACGCCAGCCACGTATCACGCCAAACACTCCACGGGGCGGCGGGGTCGATGCGAGAATAAAAAGTGCTGACGATCGGATCGGCAGGGCGATTCTCACCCATCGTCGGCCAGAACCAGTCGGGCAGGTGTAGTTTGTCAAATATCTTGGCGACTTCCGGCTTTTCGTTGACGTAATTCCACGGCCCGATCAGACTTGCCGGCCAAAACCGCATCAACCCGCTGGTCGGGATGCAGCACGCCACCAACACCATCACCAATATGACCATCATTTCCGATGACGTCAGCGGCGAAGCACCCCATTTGTTCAACGGTCCGTTCACCAGGACCGCCAGCGCGAACAGATACAACACCGACGCCACCGGCAGACTGCCGCCGATGAAGACTGAATTGTTCAACACATAATCATTAAACGGCGCGATCGCGCAGACGAGGATCACGCCTAATAATCCTAGCCCGACCGATCGCACGTTGACCGCAGCACGTTTTGGAGCAAGCGACTGATCCACAAACCCTCCGACTTCGCAACTTATTCAACAAACCCTGACCTAATCGCGTATATATACCAAATAGATGGATTTGCGACACTTGAACGACGTGGTTCATCTATATATTGTCGCATAGTACACATTGACAGACGAATTATCGTCGGCCTTTACGCGGAGAAATCATGAAGTATCGCATCACGAAAATCGCACTATTGGCTGGGATTTGCAGCAGTTTTGTATCGGCAGAACCTGTGATTCCAACATCTCAGGCCAAAGAATTGCCCGACCTGCCCGCTGCATCGCGAACGACCTATCCCGATGAAAAAGGCATGCACGAGCGTTCGATGCGCGTCATCAACGCATTAGCGACCAGCGATCTGGCGAACTGGCGTAAGGGTTTTTTCACGAGTAATGACCCAGGTAAATATCTCCCCGGCGCTGCGATCGCCAAACTCATTCTCAATCCAGATGACGCCGAAGTTCGCAAATATATGAACGACGATCGTTCGTATAAGGAGCATTATCACTTCGCTGCCGTTAACTGGGCGCGGTTTTATCCGTTGTTTGGCAAGCAGGTGCTAACCGAAGACACACAACAGAAGTTCTCCGACGCGGCATTTAGGTTTGGCGCGTATCTGAATCCATCAGGCACCGAGAATCACAAGACCATGAATGTGATGGCCGCCAGCGTGCTGCCTACCTACATCGATCGCGGTCTGTCGAATAAATCCAAAGCCGACACCCTCAAACAAGCCAAGGAAGAACTTCGCAAGTTTATCAAAACCACCTACGCCACCGGCAACGGCGAATGGGATAGCAGCACCTATTGGTGTTTCACCGTCAACGGATTGCTTAATATCTACGATTTTGCCGAGGATGAAGAAACGCGCCTGATCGCCCGCGCCGGTTTGGATTGGTATCTGGCAAATCAAGCGATCAAATACCGCGACGGGCTTTTCATGGCGCCCAATCAACGCGGCTTCCCCAGCAAACCCCACGGCACGATCGCAGACCAGGCGGGATATATCTGGTACGGCAGCGACTATCAGCCAACCGACGAAGAACTTAAACGCTTCCTCTACACCACCCACGCCATCACCAGCAGCTACCGACCCAGCAGCGTGATCTACAACATCGCGAAGAAAAACCTGCCCGGCCTACCTGTTGTCCAGCAAAACACCAAAGCAAACTATTGGTACGGACAAGGCATCTACGCGCAAGCCAACGGCTATGCCGAAACACTCTACATCGCTCCACATTATTCGATGGCCAGCCTGTGGAACGGGCACGGCAGCCAGATTACACGCTTCCAGATCGTCGCCGATTCACCCCAAGGCGGACAGATGTTCACCGGCGGACACCCGCGCCGATCCGATCACACGGGTAAAATGGTCGATTTCGGCTATAAAGACGGCCTCGGTCGATTCGATCAATCGGCGCAGGTCGAAGGCACATGGTTTAATCTCACCCAAGCCCCTGAAGACGAAGTGATCGACTATTCCTTCTTCAGCTACCCCGAAGACACCAAACCTCAACCTCACGGCGAATGGTTTGTCATGCAGGCCGGCGAAACTTTCGTCGCAGTCCGCGCCGCCGGTGAAAAAGCGGTTCTCGGTGAAACCGACCTCACCGATCAACAAAAAACCGACAATCAGAAAGCGTTGGATGCAGGCAAGGAAGTAAAGAACAAAATCCAGCCGATCATCAAAATCCCCGGCCGTAAGAATGCGATGATCGTTGAATCCGCCGACACAACGATGTACCCCACGCTCGACGCATTTGCCAACGCACTCGATAAAACCGTGCTAAAGGCCGATGGTCTTTCGATCCAATACACCACCCTGCGTGGACAGAAAATCGCGATTTCCCCCGGCGACGGTGATCGGGCGAACTTCGAAGTGGATGGCAAAAAGATTGACGCCAAATCATGGAAAGCCGTTTACGACGGCCCATTCGTCAAAAACGAAAACGGCGTCCTCCGTCTCACCGACGGCAAGACTGGGTACGAGATCGATTTCACTGGCGATCTACCCGTCTATCGTGCGATCAAGTGAATGCAACCAAGATGATACAGATCAACACAGATGAGAATTGCAACGGCGCTTCGGGGTACGCATCGTCGCAAACAGTGTGATGCTGAGAGCCTGTGATTTACTTGTTTTGACCCCCGTTTATTCAGTGAATAACGAGGTTTTTTAGGGGTTCTGTTGAATTAATTCACAGGCCCTGAGGTACTCCCAAGCATCTACTTGACGTGCAAATTGAGCCGGTTTTGACGATCCAACGAGACCCTTACGAGTACCTCAGGGAGTCATTCGCGGATGGGTCGGGTAATTCACAAGACCCGGTTGAGTATATGAAAACGGGTTAAGTGAAGGGCATTGTGAACTTCTGCTTTTCTTTTGCATGGCATTGCTGCACATCGCGGCGTGAGCGCATGGGTTCGCTCAGGTAGTATCTGTGACATGCTCGAACCCGAAATCACGCCGCAGGTCATCGCCAGCGGATTGCGCTTTCCCGAAGGCCCGGCGTTTGATCCGGATGGCCATCTTTGGTGCGTTGAATTGCAAGGCGGATCGCTGGTTCGCATCGATGCCGAATCGAAGGAATTAACCCGAATCGACGTCGGCGGTGCGCCCAACGGTATCGCGATAGATGCTTACGGGCGAATCTGGTTCGCTGATGCTAAACAGTGTGCGATCCGGCGGTACGATCCGGAGGATAAACGCTGCGTGACGGTTGTCGATCAGGTTTATCGCGAGCCGTTGAATCGCCCGAATGATCTGGCGTTTGATGCGAAAGGTAATCTGGTTTTCACCTGCCCCGGTGCCTGGGCGGATCGGCCGGACGGATACGTCTGCTGCCTGTCGCCGGATGGATCGATCGAGCAAATCGCCAACGAATTGCGATACCCGAACGGCCTGGCGTTCATCCACGGCGGGCAGACGCTGCTGATCGCTGAATCTTTCGGCAAACGCATCTGGCGCGGCGAATGGTCCGACGAAAACTGCATCTGGTCCGACGATGTAGAATGGGCGAAAGATTTGACCGATATCCCCGGTCCCGACGGCATGACGATGGGCATGGATGGGCGGCTATACGTCGCGTTGCACGGATCAAAACGCATCGTGGCGATCAGCGCGGACGGGTATATCGTGGAATCGATCGAAACGCCGGGAAAAAGCCCGACCAATGTCGCGTTCGATCCCGCCGGGCAACTCGGTCTGGTCATCGCCGAAGCCGAAAATGGCCAACTGCTTAGCCTGCCCGGACTTGGCCTTGGCATCCCGCCATTTTCGCCCGGCGCGGAATGGGCGCTGTGACGCGGGATTGGTAAGCACGTCAGAAATTAGCCACCGATGAACACCGATTGGCACGGATGAAATAAGCAAAGGCGAATCTGCCGCAGAGGCGCCAAGGCGCCAAGAGCAACGCTATCAATCATGACCAATTACAGCGATTCAATCAAGTAGAACGTGATGGCGCGATCGTCCCCGGATTGTGTGTCGGCACTCCCGTTCGTGGGGAAGGCCAAGATTCACAATATCAGATTCGGATGTCCCCGTTTTTTCCTATTGCACTTGCGTTGCTCCATTAACGCCGCACTGCAGGGACAGGTTCACCGTAGAATTGCCATTGGTACGGTTCAGCATCAGGTTGTGCAGCGAAGTTGGTTGTGCCGCCAGGATTTTGAGCATGAATTTGTACCAAAGACAACGCTTGCACAACACCCCCAATCCGTGCGTATCTCGGCTTCATTTCTGATAGCGGTGTGGGTTTCTACATATCAATCTGCAAAAAAGTCTCACACGTTTACAACAATCCCGCGCAATTTATCGTTCACCCCGGCGATGTCGTTGCGGCTGGAGAGGTCGAGGACGGGGGCGGTGATTGGGTGGACTTTTAATTTCTCGCCCAGCACGTCGATGCAGTATTGGGCTGCGTCGGTGATCTCATATTCCCCGCGCGGGCTGGGGGGGATCGCGGCGGCGGCTTTGAAAATGTTGGGCGTGAAGACCCAGCAATTCATACTCACATAAATCTGATCGCCCATGCTCGCAATCGTCGCGTCATCGGGCTTTTCGATGATCTGTTTCATCGTGCCGTCGGCTTTGATGCGGACGACGCTGAACTTATTGATCCGATCCCCGGCAATGTTGCTGCCTTTCAAGAGTGCGTTCTTCTCAAATACCGCGATCGCAGGTGCTGCCGTCTTATGCAGCGCCGCAAGCGCTTGGGGCGGATAGTAATTGTCGGAGTTAATCATCAGAAACGGCTCGCCGGCAGCGAACGCTTCGGCGGGGCGAACCGCGTCGGCGGTGCCGAGGGGTTTCTCCTGGATCGCAAAGTCGATCGTCAGCCGTGACGGGCGATGCGATACACTGTAGTAATCGCGCAACTCAGTGTGTTCCGGCCCGATGACGAGACAAACTTTTGTAAATCCCGCGTCGGCCAACCCGGACAGTACAAAATCGAGAAACGGACGCCCCAGCGTTGGGATCAACGCCTTGACGCCGGTTGATGCGACCTTCGCGGCGGCCTCATCCAGCACGGCCGATTCGTCCTGTTTCCGCATCCGCGACCCGATCCCCCGCGCGAGAATGACAGCTTTGGTAATCATGGTCGAATACTCCAGTTTTCGTCTTTAGATTTTTGAATTGCGATCAAGGTTCTCGATGATTTCATGCTTCCGCAAGCAGCATGACTTTAGCATGAGTCATCGGTGCTAATCTGTGTTCATCTGTGGCTAATTCCGCATTTCGCCTCGGCGTTACTTGGTCGTCCAGACCGGTGGCGGCTGGATGTCGTCGGCGGGGTGGGCGGGATTTTTCAACGGCGGTTTGGGGAAGATCAACTTGATTGTCGCATCGGCTTCCAACGCGATCTGGCAGCTCAGCCGCACCCCCGGCTCGGTGGCCAGCCCGCTGCCGGCGAGCAAATCCTTCTCTGCCTGCGTCATTGTTTCAGGTTCGCCCGATGTGAACTGCACGCGGCAGGTGGTGCATTTGGCGTTGCCGCCACAGGAATAGTGCTGATCGGCTTTGGCGTCGTCGATGATCGCATTGATCAGACGCTTGCCTGCTGGGATTTCAAACGATCCGACGTTTTCGATGGTCAATTTTGGCATGTCCGACAGGTTACACGCACACCCCGCGTCTACCAAACCGCAGCCACGATCGCAAAGAAATTCTGAACCGCAGATTACGCAGATTTCGCAGATTAAAATGCCACGGGCGGGACGCCAAAACTACCTCCCCCCCCTCCATTCTCCATTCTCCAAGCTTTTGACTTCATTCATGCGCGCTTCGTGTGATTGGTGTCGAGCTTTCTCTTCGCTGCGAGAGAAAAGCGACAGTCAGATTTTTGCTTCGACTGACCAAGACGTAGTCGCTGGGGATAAGAATTGCGCCCGCGTCGCTGGAGGCGAGATACCCACGGCTTAATCGTCGCCGGTGATGGGGCTACTCGTTGACGCCGGTGATTGTTCCGATACGGCAGCCGGGAACCTCTCCGCTGGGGTAGGCGCCCATCTTGATGGCCGGGCTGTCAGCGGGGAGCCTGAAGTCGCGGGCGGCGGGGTTGGCGAATAATGGATCTGACACTTGGCCGGCCTGGTCGAGTTTAAGTTCGTCACGGAGGGCCTCTAACGCACGATACTGGCGGTGGACCTTCCACGAAGCGCCCCAATTGAACAGGCCTTGCCAGGGCTGGGCGAAGTACAGGTTACTGGAAAAAGCGAAGTTCAGTTTCTCAAGTGTCAGACCGCGCGGGGTGTCCGGCGGAATCTGGGGCAGGTCGATCGGGTCCTTGGAATCTTTCATCCCTTGAGGCCAGTGACGCCGGTCACCCGTATCGAACCAGCCCTGCACCTGTGCGTCGCGGTTCAAGGCAAGGATGTTGTTGCGGATGATCTGGTCGTGATTCCAGATGGGGCGTTCGGCGTTGTCGTCGATGCGGGGGGTCTTGCGGAACTGCTCGCGGAAGTTAAATCCCTCGCGGTTGGCCACAACCAGATTGCGCTCGATCAGGCAGTCGGGCGAACTGGACAGGCTGATTCCGGCCGCCGCCCCCCAGTTGCCCGGAGTGTCGGCAAAGCCGTTACCGGTAATGACGTTGTCGTGCGCGTGCAGGCTATAGGATATCTCGTAGAAGATGCCTGCGTCCTCGTTGTCGGCGATCAGGCAATTGCGGACGGTGGATTGTTCGTTGCCGATGTCGAACCAAACCCCATTGCCCCGGTTTGCTATAAACTGCGACCTTTCCAGCACCACACCGCGTGAGAGAACGATCTTGTTGCCCCCGGCCTCCCATTGGCGGTTAAAGCCTTTGGTGTTGTTGTTGCGCACGACACACTCGGTGAAAAGTAGGCGGTGGGCTTTGAACGCGCCGAAGCCCAATTGTCCGTTGTCCTGAAAGGTGCAGCGGCGGATGATCAGATCCTGTGCGAGAAAAGTCGCGCCGCTGGAATTGACACGCTCAAAAATGCAATCCTCAATGAGTCCGAAGGCGCCTTCAAAGCGGGCGGCCCCACTCTGGGCCTGATTTGCAGCATAGCGAAAGCGCAGGCCGCGCAACTCGATATGGGTACCCTTACTATGCCAGAGCAGATCACGCACCGACGCCTCAACCGTCGGCGGGCCTCGCGAAAGATCTTCGCCATTGGGGGCGCACATAAATAGCCGCGCCGCGGCGAGATCAACATAAAACGTTCCGCGGCCCACTCGGCTGCGGTCAAGAACCTGTTGAACGGGATAGCCAAGGTAGAAGACCTGCTCGCAGCGGCCGATGAGATGGTGGTAAGCATCGTCGGGATGCGTTCCAGTCTTGGACCACGCGGCAAATCGATACGGCCAAGGCGTGCTGAAGATGGAATCGTCGCCGAGCTCCTTCCGCCAGTCGGTAATGGAGTCCGCGCCGGTGATGGTGACCGATTCGCCGGCGGCAGCGTGAAAGCGGATGGGGCGTTCGGCCGAGCCGCTTTGCTCGACAACTACGGTTTCTCGGTAAACGCCGGCATGGATCAACACGGTATCGCCCGGCCTAGCCTTTGACGCAGCAGCCGAAATGGTGCGCCACTGCTGGGCGGCTGGAATCCCTGGCAAGACGATAGGCGACACATGCAAAGTGTCGGCGCGCGCCACCGGGCTGGCCGACACAAGGAAGGTCAAGACGAGTGCCGTCATCAGCGATGAGGGTTTGCACATGGGCATCATTGGGTCACCAATTTTCAGATTCAAGCCTGCGAAAAGTCGGACGTCGGCGAAATCAAGGGCAATTCAAAGGGGTCGGGTATATCGGCCACTGATCGCACAGATATTGAGGATCAACACAGATGAAGCGCGTGTGCAAGCTATGGGTAGGCCTGCGGAAGCGTTGAAATTGGGGTATTTTATTGCAAATGAGGTAGATGCTTCAGCGTACCTCAGCATGACGGCATCTCTTACACAAGGGGCCCATATTCGTGCGCGATTCGTGAGATTGGTGGCAAAGTTTTTCAGCACTGGATGAGCCTTAAAACAACTCGCGTTTGGGCGCACGGTCGCCTAGCCAGATGCCGAGTTCGAATAAGAGGCATAGCGGGATCGTCAACGCTACGCTGGCGGTGATGACGTCGCCGGGGGTGATGACGGCGGCAACGATCGCCATCACGAAATAGACCATCTTTCGCGATCCGCGCAGCGTATCGGGCAGCAATATCCCGATCGTACACAACGCCAGAATCGCCAGCGGTAACTGAAAACTCAATCCGAATACCACCAGCATCCCTAAAACCAGATCGATGTATTCGGTCAGCAAAATTTGCGGCGAAACCAGATTCTCCGGCCCGAACTGGATCACCCGCACCTTGCCGGCCACCATCATCTTCAATCGCTGCTGGTGGGTATCAAACCACAGCGATAAATCAGGCGGGGCGGACGGGTTGCCTGCGATTTTGGGAACTTGAAACACCTCCGCCGCCTGCGTGGTCGTGACGATCGGGCTTCCCATATCCGGCAGCGGGATGCTGATGCTAAACGCCATGAAAAACTGGATCGTCCACGGCAAGACCAGGTAGTAGACAAAGATTTCGCCTGCGACCAATAGCGACAGACTCAGCGGGATATAGCGTGTGACAGTTTTGCGTTCATGCGGATACAAACCGGCCGCGACGAATAACCAGAGTTGCCAGACGATCCACGGGCTGGCGATGACCAGCGCGCCGATCATGCTGATTTTCAGATAAACCATGAAGCCGTCCGACAGATTGCCCATAAAGAGCATCGGGTTGACTTCATACTCTTGCATCACCACCAATAGCGGCTTGCAAAAGATCGCCAGCACCTGCTTGCCAAAGATCAGACAGGCCCCCATCGCGATACCGAAGCCGACGAGCGCGAAAACAAGCCTGCGGCGCAGTTCTTCGAGATGGTCGCCGAGGGTCATTCGGTGTTCGTCGGGATTGTTGGTGTCGTCTATGGTCATGGATCGCGGGGGATTGTAGCGGGTTGGCGGGATCAATCACGCACAGAATTATTTACGCACCATTCCGACGAAAAATCCGAGTAATACCGCTGTCGAACTGGGCAGATAGGTCCAGACGACCTCTTTGATCCTACCCGCCCGCGTCGTGATCCATTCGGAATTGCTGCCACCTATTGTAACGCAGCGAAACTTTTTCCGCACCTGTTATTGGGCTGCGTTGAGGCTGCGGAGGTGCTGGGCGTTTGCTCTGGAGAAAGCGCTCGGACTATTAAGCATCCAAGTCGGTAGCATCGTTTCCCATGCGATCAGTACATGTCGTTTGCCGCAGTTCTCATTAATCAATTGGCAGACCATTGCTCGGTAAGGGGGGGTTAAAGATCCCATTCGATCACGTTCAACCTCCGCGATGACATGTTGCAAGCTAGAGAAGATGCGCTGAATTTCCAAGTGACTAAAGCGGTATGCACAAGCTAACAATTATTATTTGCACTTGTGCACGGCAATAAAAGGACTAAAATATCCCTTTTGATTCTTTCTGCATCTTTCTTCCCGGAGTTGGTTTGTCGTTATTCAACATCATTCAAGGCGGCATGGGCGTGGGTGTTTCGAACTGGACACTCGCCAACGCGGTCGCGTCGATGGGGCAACTGGGGGTGGTGTCGGGCACGGGTTTGGCGGTGGTTTTTGCAAGACGATTGCAAATGGGCGATCCCGGCGGGCATCTCCGCCAGGCGATCGAGGCATTCCCATATCCAAAAATCGCACGCGATTTATTCGATCATTTTTTTATCCCCGGCGGCAAAGCAACGGGTAAATCTTTCAAACCCACTCATGTGCCCGATTATCCGTTCAGCGAAGCAATCAGCGGGCTGACCGTGGTCGCGAACTTTGTCGAAGTGTGGCTCGCCAAGCAGGGGCATCGCGGGGTTGTGGGCATCAACTATCTGGAAAAAATCCAACTCCCGACGCTGGCGCAGCTATTCGGCGCGATGCTGGCGGGGGTGGACTATGTTTTGATGGGCGCGGGCATTCCGCGGTCAATCCCCGGCGCGATCGACGCGTTGGCAGCCGGAAAGGTCGCGGAATTGAAGCTGGATGTCGAAGGCGCAGCGGCGGATGAAAGCTGGATCAACCGATTCGACCCGGCCGATTTTTGCCCTGAAGCGGCGCCGATTCTCAAGCGGCCCCAATTCCTAGCGATCGTCTCATCGGCGACGCTCGCAATGACTTTGGCGAGAAAATCGAACGGCACAGTCGATGGATTTGTCGTCGAATCGTCGGTCGCTGGCGGCCACAACGCCCCGCCGCGCGGGCCGATGCACCTCAGCGAAAGCGGCGAGCCCGTCTACAGCCAGCGTGACGACGCGGAGCTGGACAAGATCAAAGCCCTCGGCAAACCGTTTTACCTTGCCGGCGGGTGCGCCACAGCCGACAAATTGTCTGAAGCATTGGCGTTGGGCGCCAGCGGCATACAGGTCGGAACAGCCTTTGCATTTTGCGAAGAATCGGGCATATCCGATGATCTTAAAAAACGCGTGATCGAGATGAATCGCGGCAGCGGCGTGCGGGTGTTTACCGACCCCGCCGCATCACCGACATCGTTCCCGTTCAAAGTCGTGCAAATCGAAGGCACGATCTCCGACGCCGATGTATTCGCCAGCCGCAAACGCGTTTGCGATATGGGATATTTGCGACGCGCCTATCGCAAGCCCGATGGCACACTCGGCCACCGCTGCGCGGCAGAACCTGTCGATGCGTATGTTCGTAAAGGCGGCGTGGAAGCCGACACGGTCGGGCGTAAATGCGTCTGTAACGCGTTATTTTCAACGATCGGCCTCGGTCAGATCAGCCGCGCCGGCGAAATCGAACCGGCATTGGTCACCGCGGGTAGTTCACAGATCGACCTGATGCAGTTTTTCCCCCCAGGCCAAGATACCTACTCGGCTGCGGACGTGATCCGGGTGCTGACAACGCCCTTAAATAAATCTGCGGTGTAAGGGCGTTTCCTGCAACGTGACGACATTCAGGAAAATTATTCGGAGCGTTCTGCTTCGTTGTCATAATTGACAACGCTGGTTACGGTTTTTATAATTTTGTGTAGATGGACTGGCTGGACGTCATCTGGACGCGCGAAAACGAGCGACACATCGCCGAGCATGGCGTGTCGTCGCGCGAAGTGGAATATATTCTCCGTAACCGTATTGCGACTTGACACCAGTCGTAGCAGCGGCCGTCCCATCGCGTTTGGATTCACGCTTGAGGGACGATTTCTCGGCGTCGTTTATGAAGAAATCGACGCCACAACGGTCTATCCCATTACGGCATTTGAGACGGACTAACATCATGGCCAAATCGCATAAAACGCATCCCGCCCTCACCAAAGCCCGCGTCGCGGAACTGACCGCATTGGGTAAAAAGATCGATGCAGAAGAATTGGATGAACTTAAGGCCGTGGGAAAAGCCGTCCGCACACGCTATGAAACGATGCGAAGCCTGATCGTGGGTTTGAAGAGCGTACGATTGCAACGCGGATTGTCGCTAGGCGAAGTTGGCGAAAAATCCGGCATCGGCAAAGCCAATCTCTCCCGCCTCGAAAACGTGGCCGACCCAAATCCCACCATCGACACCATTCTGCGTTATGCCGACGCGATCGGTGTGAAGATCAGCCTCGCGGTTGACAAGGTTAGGTAACGGGTGACCTCGTTCCTGCCCAAGATAATTGTTCTTATTCTTTTGCAATGTGCGTGCCTGTGTTGTCTTCCCACAAATCATCCCGTCGCGCTTTTATCCCGCAGCGTTCGCGATACACTCTTTGCCCATGCGAGCAGAATCATACGACTTTCTTAAATCGATCGAAGAAACCCCCAGCGTATCGGGCTATGAGCAGCCGGTTGCACGGATTATCCGCAAGCGGATGGCGAAGTTTGCGGATGACATTACGACCGATGTTCACGGCAATGTGATCGTGGCGATCCACGCCAAGGGTGCTGCCAAAAACGCGCCGCGGGTGATGCTGGCGGGGCACATGGATCAGATCGGGTTTCTGGTCAATCACGTCAACGACAATGGGTTTATCCATGTCGCATCGGTCGGCGGGATCGACAACGCGGTCTTGCCGGGTTCGCGGGTGACGATTCATACCAAAAAAGGCCCGGTCGAAGGCGTGATGGGTCGAAAAGCCGTCCACTTGATGAAGCCCGACGAACGCAACGGCGGCAAGATCGAACTGGCGGATCTGGCGGTCGATATCGGGGCGAAAGATAAAAAAGAAGCACTCGAACATGTCCAAATCGGCGATCCGATCAGCTTTAAGCTCGGCATGACAAAATTGCTGAATGATCGCATCGTCAGCCCGGCGTTGGATAATAAAGTCGGCGCGTTTGTCATCATGGAAGCGTTGCGCTTATTAAGCGAAAGTTCGTACAACTGCTCGGTTTACGCCGTGGCGACCGTGCAGGAGGAAATCGGTCTGCGCGGGGCGCGCACCGCCTGCTACGGGATCGATCCGCAGGTGGGCATCGCGGTCGATGTCACCCACGCCAGCGACTACGCAGCGGTCGACAAACGCATCGCTGGGGACGTGCTGATTGGCAAAGGCCCGGTGATCGACATCGGCGCGAACATCAATCCGATCGTCAGCGATTTGTTTGTCGATACCGCGAAAAAGAAAAAGATCGACCACCAACTCGCCGCAGCCCCGGGCGCGACCGGCACGGATGCGAATGCGATCCAGATTTCCCGCGCCGGCGTCGCCGCGGGGCTGATTAGCATTCCGAATCGCTACATGCACACGCAGGTCGAATTGTGTGCATTATCCGATCTTGAAAACGCCGCGATTCTGATCGCTGAAACGATCAAGCGGATCGACAAAAAGACGAGCTTTATTCCGATGTAATCGGCGCGAATAGTGCGCGGCAAGCCTCGCGGCGACACGGGATAAGTATCGAACGCACCCACATTTACGCGGCGTGGTGTCCGGGGGTTTGACTTGCCTCGGCGTCTTCTACGACGAGGCTGACCACATCGGTCGGGCAGACATCGACACATTCGCCGTCCATGTCGCAATGATTTAATCGACGCAGATCGACCAACGCCTTGCCATCGACCGGTTTCAGCACGCCTTTGTCGCAATGCGCGATACAAATGCCGCAGCCGATGCAATCACGCAGATCAATGCTCAGTGTCACACGTTTGGGCGCGCCGGTGGCAGCGTCGGGCCGATCAAATGTGCCGAATGCACTGGTTGTTTCGCGTCCCGTGGTGATTTCAAAACCGGCTTCGTAACGATCAAATGTCGCCTGCGATTTGATATCCACCGCGCCGCGACGCCGCAGACGGAAGACGCTTTGCTGACAACTATTGCAGCGTTGCAGTGTTTCCAACTTCTCGAGATATTTGATCACCGTGCTGACGACCGTTGCGTGCGACCAGGTGAGCGGGCTGACCGAGATTGGCTCGTTCGTATAGGGATTCACCTGTTCGGCCAGCACGCCTGATTCCAGCGCATGAGCGGCGGTCCATTCAAAGATCGGGAGCGCGAGTTTTAATTCCGCTGTCGTTTTGGCGCGAGTGACGTAGTAGTCGGCCATCCAAAGCGTGCAGATAAACCACGGGTTTCCAGGAACCGCAGCGATGTCGTTGCTGATGCGGTGGTAGTAATCATTTTCGTACCGCGCTACGCCGCCGACGCGGGTTTTGATCCACAGGTTTTCTTCGATTGCTTTCATCGTGCTGACGACGCGCGGATCGTCGGCCTCGAAAAGGTGGAACTTAAAGATTGAAAATAACGCGGCATCGAGCACTTCATCGACTTCGTAGATGTCGCCGCAATCGATGTCGGGTTTGAGCTCGACGTTTTCAGTGTAGGTCGTATCGTCAGGCGGCGCGGGTTGATCTTTGGGCACCAGACGACGGACGAATCGATTCAGCTTTTCGCTGAACATGTACTTGGCCGCACCGGCTTTGATCTCTTCAGCGGCTTTATTGTAGCGTTCGGCTTTTTCGCGATCGCCGAAGCAGACTGCAAAATTGCGAGCCGCTTTAAGTCCGCCATACACCGTTGCGACTGTGAAAGCGTGAACGCCCCAGCGTTCTTCCCATAAATCGTAGGAAGGCAGCGGCAATCCGGTGCGCGGATCTCGGTAATCGCACATGAAATCAGCGGCTTTTTGGACGATATCGACCCACATCGGACGCATGAACTCAATGTCGCGGTAACGGAAATAATGTCGCCACAACGCCCAGACAACCAGCGCGGTTTCATCTTCCTGAATGGGCAAAACTTGTCGGCCTTCCATTACCCAGGGATGCCAGCTTGATGCCGGGGAACCGTCCGGGTTGTATTTGTGATAGAAAAATCCTTGGTCGGTGATCGTGCGTTGGCAGAACGAATAAAAGCTCTTGGCCAGATCGGGGAAACCCGCCAGATCGAGTGAATCAGCCACCAGCGCCCCGTCGCGAGGCCACATATAACTGTAAGTATCGCGATTAAAATGCAGATAGTCGCTGTCGTTGGCGGCGATGATCGCGCCGTCGTTGTCGATCTGTGTACGAACGACCAGCAGCGATCGCTTAAACGAATCGACGACCTTTGCGGGCAGATTGCCGAAATTGATGTTTGTGCCGCCGACCCACAAGCGCCAGTAGGAGGTGGTGCGGTCTATCACGCCTTGGGGCGTCTGCTTAAGCAACCACTTATGCAGCATAATGAGTTCATCGCGTGACTCGGCCATGATCATCGTCATGTAGGTGGTGTGTTCGCCTTCGGGGGGCGTATGCACTTGGATGCTCATCGTACTGTCGACTGCGCCCTGCGCGATCGCGTTGCCACCGAGCTTTCCGTCTTCGGCGTCGCGCCAAGTACCTTCGGCACCGTGGAAGCCGCTGGTGCCGCAGGCATATTCGTCGATGCGCTGTTCGTGCCCGTCAAAAAACATACACATGATGTAGCGCTTGCCGCGATAATGAACAATCGCGCGCAGCTCCGGATCGTAGTAAGCGGTGTCGCCGATCTTCTGACCCCACATATTAAAATCTTGATGGTGGAACAGCGTGACCTGGCGGTCGTTTGTGTCGAGATTCTTGATCTTGATCTTGCGGACGTAGACAGGCCGATGGAAATCGACCACGTCGTTGCAATACAGGCCGATCTTGAGGTCTTTGTGATCGAGTGAGACGCTGGTGGTGAGCGTATCGCGGAGATATCGCTGGTGGATGGTCCAATGGGGGTCGGTGGTCCATGCGAGTTGTCCGTGACCGCGGCCGGGGACATTGGTGTAGACACCGAACCGACACGCGCCGTTTCCGGCGTGGTTTTCCTGACCCACATGTGGGAAATAGACGTCGCGAAGCTGATATCGGTGATCGAAGGTCAGCAGCAATTTTCCGTTACCGACGGGGATGTCACGAGGCATTTTACTTCCTGATTGGGGTTTCGATGCCCGATGCACGCAACAACTTTGCCACGTTCGCGGTCGGGCGAAATTTCCCTGATACCCCTATTTCGGCATGATGCGCCGCGCAGTCCATACAGCTTGCCCATATTTGCAAAATGATCTTTAATTGGGGAGAGGGGGATGGTTATTTTAACCATATCTAAAGTGATATTCGGTCATTTTTTTAATCTTAAGTGGTCATAAGTCTATGCCGATACGGTAGTTGCAAACAAAATGGTTAAAACAAACATTTTATGCTTGCATGTTGCGTGAGAGGTGATATTTTATGGGAAGTTACTGGACAGAGGTTGCGGAACCCGAGTCCGGTTGGTTTTTTTATCATTCTGCCGATGGAATCGGTCGCCGTGGATTAGTGCCAGTTTTTCGGGCTGGCCCCACCGAATCGACTCCAAGTGGTTGCGGAACCACCTAGGCAGACGCTCCTCGTCGATATGAGACACGACGACTTGGCGGATTGACAGGCTCTGTCTCCAGAGAAACGGAGAGATTCCCGATGTTTGCAACAACCCAACTCGCCACCCTTGGTGGCCTCGGTGCGCTCGCGCTTGCCAGCTCCTGCGTTTTCGCAGCACCCGTAGCGTGGACGAACCCCAACGGTTCTAACGCTGATATCTCATGGTCGAACGGACAATCGGACAAAGGCTTATTCGCCGATCCGACCGTCAACGGTTCAACCTTCCTCTTCTTCCCCTCAAATTTTGAAGCCAATGCCTCTAATGGCAGTGCGCAAACAACTTCTGACCGTCTTTCGGTCAAGGTGACCGCTGCGCAAGGCAAGGAAATCCAGAAAGTTACCATCAAAGAACTGGGCGACTGGTCCATTCTCGGTGGCGGCAGCGTCAAGGCGTTCGGTACACTCTACATCACCCGTCTAAACTCGCCTGGCTTCGGATCCGTCTGGACCGATACCCTCGATGTCATCTACGAAGACATTGAAAACTCCAACACCATCAATTCCCCGTCCAAACCCAACAGCGAAGGCTCGGGCACCTGGGACGGTACGTTCACGATTGATCTACCTGCGGGCGTCACCAGCGTGCAGGTCGTGATGAACAACATCCTCCAAGCCAGCTCTACCGCCGGCGGAACGGCGTTCATCCAGAAGAAGGTCGTGGGCGGTCCAGATAACGGCGATCCGCAATTCCAGATCGACGTGATCATCCCCGAGCCGACATCACTGTCCATGCTCTTTATCGGCGGAGCGGCCTTGCTTCGTCGTCATCGCAAGTATCGTAGTACCAACGAAAACTAGACCCTGCGTAACCGCGCAGGCTTGATCCTGGCTGTGGGCGCGTGAATAGCGCGCACACAGCCTTCGGGAGACCGCACGCCATCGTGGCCTGCGAACCCAGTGTGCTGCAAATGTGGTTTATAGATGCGGATAAAACTACAAACATCCTTTTTTGCAGCCACCGGGTCAACGACCCTGTCAATCCGCAGCGGTTTTGGTGTGGCAAGCATCAAGACCGCTATGAGCTTCGGCTCGATATCCTGTCAATCCGCAAGTGATCGATGCGTGGCAAGCGCACCGGTCGCTATGAACGACGGTTCACAGTCCTGTCAATCCGCAGCGGTCAGTGCGTGGCAAGCGCACCGATCGCTATCGCGGGGGGCGACAAGCCTGTCAATCCGCAGCGGTTTTGGTGTGGCAAGCACCAAGACCGCTATGAGCTTCGGCTCGACGTCCTGTCAATCCGCAAGTGATCGATGCGTGGCAAGCGCATTGATCGCTATTTAGAAGAACGCACGTTCTTTTCATTCGCGGCATGGATTTTCGTTTCGATCCACGCCGACCTGCCTGAGAAATACAATGTGTTTAGTTTTGGCGTGGAGCAATGCGATGTCGAAGGTTCACTATCTATTGAGTGCCTGTATGTTGTTGGTGTCGGCCGCGATTGCGCCTGCGGCGCCATGGGCGCCCGACAACGGCATCAACGGGCCGATCTCGTATGCGAACGGGCAAGATACCAATGGCTTATTCGGCACCCCAGAAGTGGCCGACGGTATCTTTGAATTTGCAACACCGCAGTTCTTTGTTGCTGTCGCGCCGGGCTCGCCGTCCTCAACTTCTGACATCGTCTCGTTCAATGCCGCGACCATCGCGCCGACCGATTCTTTTCAGTCGGTCACCGTGACAGTGCTAGGTAATTATTCGATCGTCGGATCCCCAGCCGATGTGAATTACACCGCAACGCTGACACTCGCCTATGCCCAAGGCGGCGGCACGATTCTCCCGCTTGTCTTCACCCCCACACCGCCCAACACTCCCGGTTCCGACGAGTTCACCGGCACGGCAACGTTGCTTCTACCCATAAATACCACGGGTTTGTACGCAGAACTATTCGCGAATGTCAGCGCCAGCGCCACAGAACCCGGAACATCAAACGTCCACCTGCTCAACGCGCAGATCAGTTTCACGACAATCCCCGAACCGGCATCGCTTGGCTTGATCGGCGGGATCGCTTCGATGCTGCTTCGTCGCCGTCGATAGAGCCGGCGTCGACAAAAGGGTCAGACCTTCAACTGCACCGATTGACCGAGGTGTGATTGATATCGCTGGCGGATCGGCGTGACGACCTCGTCAACAAATCGTGTCACCTGCTGCGGCGCACGGCCGATATACCGCGACGCATCCATCACGTCTTGCAGATTCACCTTCGAAAACGCAGATTCTTTTCGCAATCGTTCCAGCAAGTCATTGGGTTTGCCCTGCTGTTTCACCTCGGCGGCAGCGTCGAGCGAATGCTTGCGAATCAACTCGTGCAAATCCTGACGATCGCCACCCCCTTGCACCGCAGCCATCAGGATTTCTTCGGTCGCCATGAACGGCAACTCGGCTTTGACGTAGCTTTCGATCACCCTTGGATAAACAACCAGCCCGCGCGACACATTCACCACAATCTGTAACGCCCCATCGATCGCCAGGAATGGTTCGGGCACGGTCAATCGTTTATTGGATGAATCGTCCAGCGTCCTTTCGAACCACTGCTCTGCGGCGGTCTGCAACGGAGACGACGCGATGCTGATGACAAACCGGCTTAACCCCGTGGCGCGTTCGCATCGCATCGGATTGCGCTTGTACGCCATCGCACTCGATCCAACCTGCTCGGCCTCGAATGGTTCTTCGATCTGCTTCATGCCTGCCAGCAGACGGATGTCATTGCAGAAACGGTGCACGCTGGCAGCGCAACCGGCCAGATCATTGACGATCATGGCGTCGATTTTTCGCGGATAAGTTTGACCCGTTACGCAAAAGCTCGATTCGAATGCGAATGCCTGCGTCACCATCTGATCGAGTTGGTCGCACTTGGCATGATCGCCATCAAACAGCGTGAGGAATGACGCCTGCGTGCCGGTCGTTCCTTTGACGCCACGGAACTTCAAGGTCGCGATGCGGTGTTCAATTTGGTCCAGATCGATCGCTAAATCCTGCGCCCAGAGCGTGGCGCGTTTGCCAACGGTTGTTAGCTGCGCGGGCTGATAGTGGGTGTAGCCAAGCGTCGGCAAATCCTTCCATTTCACTGCAAACTCCGCCAGCGCATCAACCGCGTTAGCGAGTCGGATCGCGACCAGTTTCATCGCATCACGCATGATGATCAGATCGGCATTATCGACGACATATTGCGACGTCGCCCCCAGATGGATGATCCCCTTGGCGGCGGGTGCAACTTCCTCAAACGTATGCACATGCGCCATCACGTCATGCCGCAAACGCTTTTCCCAACTTGCTGCGAGATCAAAATCGATGTCGTCCAGATGCGCTTCAAGCTGCTTCAACGCCTCATCACTGATGCGATGGATACCCAGTTTCTTTTCCGACCGTGCCAATTCAAGCCATAACCGCCGCCACAGCCCAAACTTATGTTGAGGCGAAAAGAGTCGTAACATCTCCGGCGACGCGTTCCGCGCCGCCAGCGGGGATTCATAGGTGTCATTCGGCATGGAACGCATTGTATGAAACCAACGCGGCTCTACCAGTCACCCAATAAATGGCGTGGGCATCGCGACTGGAGAAAAGCGGATTGGTCGCTGGGTCGCCATACATAGCAAACGCCGTGTCCGTTCACGCGATGCGGATCACAATGCCTGACTCGGACGCGATCATGACATGTCCCACGTGATCAGCAAGGTTGTGGCGTTGCAGCACATTCCAGAGGAGGGACTTCCAACTGCGGATCGTCTGATCGACGCTTTGGAGAAGCAGAATGCCGCAGTGTGTGCCGGGCGGGTAAGCCCGAATGTCGGCGAACCCAGCATCTGCGGTGATCAAGCACTCGCTCTCCATCTGCACCAGCGGGAAAAGCACATGATCTGGTGCGCCGGTCCAGCCTTGATCGTTGACCGTCAAAGCGACATAACCAGCGGCGTTAAGGAGGGGTTTGAGGAGTCCCGACAGGTCTTCGTCGATCTTGACAGTCATCCGCTGACCAGTGTGCTCCGCGCACACTCCGACGCGAACAGCAGCGCGGCCTTCAAGTCCTCCCGTGTGAGTTGCGGGTAGGCGACGAGCATTTCATCAGGCGTCATCTCCGAGAGATTGGCGACGATCACCGAGACGGCAACGCGAGTGCCCTTGATCACGGGCTCGCCGTGATGGATTGAGGCGTCGCTGTGGATGTGCTGTCGCCAAGGCGAATCGTGCATCACAAAATCTCCCTTTGTCGCTTACGACTTGAGTATAAGCGATATTGCCGCGACTTAACATCGCCAGTCACTCGGTACGCGATGGATATACCAAGCAGATACCAGAGTCGCTAGAAGCACTCATATCCTGACCCGTTGTCGTAAGTCCCCGTTGAGCGGGAATACTGGATTGGCCGCAGGGTGGCTGAGGCGCAAAGAGTAATGCGGGGGAGGATTCAATCCAGCAGCACAGGCCTCCCCGCCGGGACGGAGTTTGGGACTGACGATGATCGAATCGTCCCCGCGTAGGCCGTGGATGCGAATGGTTTTCACCGCCCGCGTGGCGAACGCCGTCTGCGTGCCATTGTCATGCACCACGAACTGCCGTTTGCCGGCAGCGATCGCGATGTCGTCGGCTTGGTCGGTGCCGATGATCGTCAGCACATTGCACGTGAACGTGGCGAAGATTTTTACCACCAGCGGTTTCAGAATGTGATCGAATATGACCTCTCCCTTCCCGTGGCGACGCGGGATGCTTGATATGCCGTAAACCTCATGCACAATCGCCTTATGCTGAGAAACCTGCTCCCATCCAACCGCCTGCAAACACCGTTCATCAATCAAACCGCAATCATCCACGGCGGCGACTACAACCCCGATCAGTGGTTTTCCACCGTACCCACCATTCTCGAAGACGACGCTCATTTGATGCAGCAAACCGGCATTAATTCGGCCAGCATCGGCATCTTCTCATGGACGGCATTGGAACCATCCGAAGGCAATTTTCAGTTTGATTGGCTGGATCGCGTGATGGATGCGCAACACGAGATCGGTAATCGCGTCATCCTCGCAACGCCCAGCGGTGCGATGCCGGCGTGGCTAGCGGAAAAATATCCCGAGGTTCGCAGAGTCGATCGACAAGGCATTCGTGCGCACTACGGGGGGCGTCATAATCATTGCTGGTCGTCACCGGCCTATCACGAT
The DNA here is from genome assembly GCA_038210015.1 of Tepidisphaerales bacterium. Lineage (GTDB taxonomy): Bacteria > Planctomycetota > Phycisphaerae > Tepidisphaerales > Tepidisphaeraceae > BPJO01. The sequence goes on along the minus strand of JBBQXB010000006.1, from coordinate 55,707 downwards.
CGCGTCGGCAGCATCAGTACCCAACTCGCCAAGCGATATCGGGATCACCCGGCGTTATCGATGTGGCATATCTCCAACGAACTCAACGGCCAGTGCTTTTGCGAGCTTTGCCGAAAATCTTGGGCCACCTGGCTTGAAAACCGTTACGGCTCACTGAAAAAAATGAACGACGCCCACTGGGCCTATTTCTGGGCACACGAAGCAACCGAATGGCGTCACGCCGAACCCACCGATGAGGTGATGGACGGGTTGACGATGGATTGGATGCGATTTACCAATCAGCAGTTGATCGACTGGTATCAGTTTGAAGCCGATATTTTGCGACCAATTACGCCGAATATCCCGATCACGACCAATTTTATGACCACCTCCTTCGCGCTGGATTATCAGGCGATTAGCCGCGTGGTGGATGTGGTGGCGGACGATCAATATCCCGGTTACGACCCCGACAACGCAGACTTTGCAAAATCGGCGGCCTACTGGTCGATGAAGCAGGATTTGTATCGTTGCTTCAAGCCCGATCGCACGTTTATGTTGATGGAATCCTGCCCCGGCGCGGTGCAATGGCGCACGCCGCAAAAAGCAAAACGTCCGGGTGTGCATCGGCTGGAGATGCTGCAGGCGATCGCGCATGGCGCGGACGGAACGTGCTATTTTCAGTTCCGGGCAGGGCGGGGATCAATGGAAAAACTGCACGGGTCGGTCGTCGAACACTGGGGCACGGATCGACACACGCAAACCCGGCGGTTTCGCGAGTTGCGTGATTTGTCCGACACTTACGAAAAGCTGTCGCCAGTGCTGGGCACATCGGTCAACGCGCAAATCGCGATGGTCTACGATTGGGAGAGTCGATGGGGGCAGCAGTTTTCGTGTGGTGCGGGCGTCAGTTCGCCGGACTGGCGGATGAATCAGCGGCATTATTATGACGAAATCGCGACCGAGCAATATCAAATGTTCTGGCAACGCGGGCTGCCGGTGGATGTAATTTCAAATGATCGCGATTTGTCGAAGTACAAACTCGTTGTACTCCCGATGCACTGGATCATGACGCCGAAGTTTGCGTTAAAATTGAGGGAATATGTGCAGCAAGGCGGGACGTTAATCGCAACGTGGGACACCGCGATGGCGGATGAAAGCAATCGTATGTTGCTCGGTGGGTGGCCGGGTGAAGGATTGGCCGATGTTTTTGGATTGTGGGTGGAGGAGATTGACCGGCTCGGTCACGGCACGGGTCGCGCGATCAGCGGTTTGCCTGGAACAGGCGGTGATGTCGCAGCGATCATGCACCTGACCGGCGCGACGGCGGTCGCGACCTTCGCCGAAGATTTCTACACCGGTCAACCCGCCGTCACCCAGCACGCATTCGGGAAAGGCCACGCCTATTTCATCGGCACGCGTCTTGATCCCACAGCCCGCAACGCGTTATACGCCAACGTGTTGGCCACCCTCGACTGCGTACCGATTTTTGAGACCCCGCTACCCGAAGGCGTCACCGCGCAAGTTCGCGGCGCGGGCGATGAGATGTTTGTCTTCCTGCTTAACTTCACGCAATCGGCACAAACCGTTGCGATTGGCAGCAAAACGCTGAGGAATATCGACACCAACCAAACTTGCCGAGAAACCGTCGTACTGTCCCCATTGGCGGCGCAAGTTTATCGAATTGCCTCGGCTTAGACGAGGGGCTGCCCGCGTGCTGCACGCCATCCGTTCCCTGACGGTGGGGGAAGTCTCATCCGATCACGCCGACGTAGGTCGTTTTGGGTTCGCCGAAGCGGGCGTCGTCTCCGGTCATGTAGTAGAGACGATTTCCGTCGATCCAGGACAGGCCGCCTTTGCGGGCGGTGGGCATCGACGTGTGCTGCACCCATCGGTTGCGGGCGATATCAAAACTGTAGACATTGCTGGACAATTGCTGGGCGTTCACCTGTCCGGCGAGAACGAAAATCCGTTTACCATCGGTCAACGTCGCGGCTTCGGTGTGGCTGGTGGGGTTTGGCAAATCGGGCATTGTTCGCCATCGGTTGGCTGATGCGTCATAACGGTACATCGCAGACTGCGTGAGATAGCTGGTTCCGTGCTCGACTTCACCGCCGAGAACGTAAAGCTGATTTTGCACGACGATGGATGAATGATGATCGGAACTCATCGGCAGTGTCGCGCCTGCGTACCAGCCGATCTGCGGGCGGTTAAGATCAAAAATCCAATGTTCGCTGCGCGAGCGCACGCGGGTTTTGTCGTTGCCGCCAACAAAGTGAAGACGACCGTTGAGGTACTGCATCTGCCCGCCGAAGCGAATGTCGGGAATGCGCGGCATCGCAGACCATGTATTGAGTTGCGTGTCGTAACGCCAGGCTTCGTTTGTTCCCGCGGTGGCGAGTTGCGCGCCATATTGTCCACCAGCCAGATAGATATACCTGCCATCGGTGGCGGTGGCGAAATGCGTCTGCGCGCCGGGCAGAGGCCGACCCTTGGACCATCTTTGCGTTTTCAGATCGAGAATATCGACCCTGCCGGTCACACTGTCATACTGGTTGTAATATCCACCAAAAACATACAGCTTATCGCCGACGCGTGCCTGCCCGGCTTCAACGCGATGGATCGGCGACTGCACCGATGCGGTGGACCAGTCGATGCCGACCCCCTTTAACGTGGATGCCGGCGGTGCCACTTTGGTGATTCCGACCGACGCCAGTTTGTTGTGCACCGCACGCGAATCGCTGGTCAGAGTGAGTTGACCATCGGTGACGCGAACGGTGCCAATCCCTTCAACCCAGGGGAAATTGGGCGAGAAGGGTTTGCCGTTCACAACGGCGGATCCTTCGGCGTTGAGTCGATAGTCGGCATTGAAGGTGTTGGGATCGCCCATCAAGACGCGCACTTCGTAATAGCCGTTGGGGACTTTGATGCTCCAGCGGCTATTGGCGGGCATGTTGACGTGGGTTTCGGCACGCAGGCTGTCGTAACGCGGATCATCATTATAGACGGCGTTTTTGCGTAAATCGGCATTCCATCCGTACACCAGTCCGTTTCCGCGTTGGCCGTAACGTGTGCCGTAGTCGGTTTTGTATCCGCGAACACGTCCAGCATCGAGCGGGGCAAAATTGACGCGCACTGCAAATTGCGTCGCAGCGGGTGTATTCAGAGCATCTGACATATTCCCGTCGCTCGCTAAGAACAATCGCGACTCCAGATTCTCCACTAGCGCCCGGTTTTCATTTCGATTAATCATGTAAATCCAAAGTTGTGTGTCCAAAGTGTGTAGACCGATCAAGAACGTCAATCGGTGAAGCGCGCAGCCCTACCTACCAGACTTAACTGATCATTCACTTCATACAAACAAAAAGTAATAAATGTGCGACCAATATTTGTTCATCTTCGCATTCGCGCAATGTGCACGTGGAGTGAGATGAGAGGTCTGGGTGCATATGTCTGCGTTAAAAAAAGTCCGATCCCCGCTGACCTGCACAGGGATTAAACCACCCACGATGTAAACAAAATGGCATTACCATCCGTGCCATCTGTGGTTCCGTCTATTTCCGTGTGCTCAGCGCCTCATTTGATGAGGACCGTCACGCCATCGTGATCGAGCACGGCATGGGTGGTTTTGCCATCGACGACAATGTCGTAATCGCCTTTGAATCCGCGGAGTTGGATTTTGCCGTCTGTGCCGGTTGTACGGGCTTCATCGGTCCACCAGGTTTTGAAAACCAGATCGAGATAGGCCTGTCCGTGCGGACGGAGGTTCCAGTCTTTATCGAATAGCGCCGTCTGCGGCAGCCAGTGACGGCCGGACCAGAAACCCCATTGCAGTACGCCGTCCACGCGATCGTGGCTAAAACAAACCGTCAGAAAATCCCGCATGTAATCGGCTCGCAGCGTTTCGTCATTGTTCAGATTAATATCCAGCTCAGTGATCTTAAATCGCTTGCCAAAGACGCTGAATTGATCGAGCACCTTTAATAAATCATTGGGGGAAACGAGGTTCGATCCGACGTGTCCCTGAAATCCGATTCCGTCAAACGGCGCACCGTTGTCGATCAGGTATTGAATCGTTTTGAAATAATGCTGCAAATGCTGGTTGTGGTTCGGTCCGCCTTCGAGGACGCCGTAATCGTTGATGTAAGTGTTGCACGCCGGGTCGGCAGCCTTGGCGAGCTTGAACCATTCGACCATCTCAGCGTTGCCGAGGATATCCATGAAATCGTGATTCGAGAACGGTTCGTTCATCACGTCCCAATCGACCAGTCGTCCTTTTAAGCGGGTGACGGTTGAGGTGATGTGATCGCGGATGGCCTGGCGGAGTTCGTCGGGTTTGTCTTTCAACGGTTCGAGGTGTTTGTTCCATCGCCACGCCGGCCAGACCAGAACGTGCCCGCGCGCGGTGATCTGATTTTTTTCAAGCCAACTCAGATCCCGCTCGACCCGATCAAGCGACCCATTATGGATACCCGGGGCTTTGAGATCATTTTCAAAAACGATCTGGTTGAATAATTTGACCAGCTCAGCGCGGTAGCGGTCTGCATCGGCAGCTTCTGACTCAATCGCTTTCACTGCAACACAAGTGCCGAAGGCAAAGGCGTGGCGGGTCATTTTGATCTGCACCGAGGCATTGGCCCGGGGTTGGCCGGTGGAATCGAGCACTTGCACGGTGAGATCGGCCTTGCGAAGGCGGTCGATGCGTGCATCGGCCTCTTTACGCCAAGACGCGTCGGGTTCACGGCCTTTATAATTCAGGCGTGTACGGGGCAGTGTTTTGTAATCAACTTCTTTACCATAGTTGACGACACGCAAATCGGCGATTTCGATCGATTGATTCGGATAGCCAAACCAGAAACGCACATTAGCTTCGCCTGCGGCAAAATCACGATGGGCTTGAAATGGGACTTTGATATACGTCCAGTCTTTGCCTGCAGTGACGGGAAATTGCACGCTTTTGGTATGGGTCGGCGGACCTTCCTCGAAAAGAAAGGTAAATGCGGCGTCGCCGGTCATTGATTCGCGACACCGAACCGCGAAGTCGGCATACAGCGTGTCGCCTTTGGCGATCGCGACGGTCGTTTTTGTGCCCGTGCCCACGACCCATTGTTCGCCATCGACTTTTTCGGTGGTTACTCTAAGCGCGGTTTTGAACGGTTGACCTGCGATGTCGATCACTTCACATGTGGCATTTTGCGGCAGCGCCAATGGGGTCTGGTCGATCACGGGGGTCGAACCGCCTGGGATCGTTTCACGCTGGGCGGCGTGCAGGGTGCTGGAAATCATGACGAACACTCCGATGAATAAAAGGCAGTAACGAATGAGCGACTCCGCGTAGAGGTTATGACATTATGCAGTTGTGGCTGGCGTAAGGAAGTCTATGGGGTATGATTTTCCGTCTTATGACATCCAAACCGCTTCCAGATTTTCATCACAATATCAGTTACCACGCCCAGCACTCGCCGTTGGGCGCGTTTTTTAGTTTTACTTGCGGATTGTTCGGATCAAGAGGCGGATTCGGTTTGCAGATCGGCACGCCCGGCGATCAGGATTTATTCATCGGCGTGAAAGCCGGTGGCATCGATTCTGACGCACCGATTCAGTGCCTGCCTTTTTTCAAAGGGGCTGAATCAGAAGAAGCGGCGCGCTACGATGTTGAAGGTAAATCCGCCACGCAAAGCCAACCTAAACTCATCGCCTATTCGCGAAACCAAATCACACGTCAATACGGCTGGTCGAGCGACGCTTGGAAGACAGAGGATTTGACCTTTTCGATCTACACGCCGTTTTTTCCGGTTCCAGAAACAGACGCATCACAAGATAAATCGCTATCCATTTTGCCTGCGGTCATTGCGGAATTGACGATCGACAATACCGCTGGCAAACAACACAAAACCGGTGTGTTTGCGATTCGTTTCGCCAACCCCGGCGTACGCACCTTCGACGAAACAGCGGGCTTCGCGTGGCGGAATGAAATGGGCGTCCGGGCGACGGTTGTTGGATCCGGAAAGTGTGAAATCCAAAACTTCATGCGTTGGAAAGTCGAAGAAGCCCTAGGCGACATCAATCCCGTCCACGGTCTTGGCAACACACCCGGCGTCGCATTTACTGTCCCCGCGGGCGAAAAAGCGACACTCCGGATGGCGATTGGGGTTTATCTCGATCAGGTTGTTACAACGCGCATCGAAGGCAAATATCTCTACACCCGGCATTTTAGTTCGCTGAACCACGTGCTGGAATCGGCGCTCAATCGTTTTGATGAATTGAAACAGCAAGCCCAGCGGCAGGACGCCGAATTGCTCGCTTCCAAGCTCAGCGCCGATCAACAGTGGCTAATCGCACACGCTACGCGCAGCTATCACGGTAGTACGCAGTTGCTCGATGTCGGCGGAGAACCGTTCTGGATCGTCAACGAAGGCGAATACTGCATGATGAACACGCTCGACCTGTCGGTCGATCATGTTTTCTGGGAGCTCAAACAGCACCCCTGGCTGGTGAAAAATCTGCTCGACCGATTTGTCAGACACTACAGTTATGTTGATCAGATCAAAGTCCCCAAATCCGGCAGTGTGATGTCGTCGCATGTCCAGCAATCCGATGCCGAAGCGCTCGGCGGCACGCCACGCGTGCTAGGGCAAACTCAGCCGATGGAAGCGTTCGATTTGAAGCCTGGCGGCATTTCGTTCTGCCATGACATGGGCGTACACAATCAATTCTCGCGTCAGCAGTATTCATCGTATGAGATGCCGAATCTGGTCGGCTGTTTCAGCTACATGACATGCGAGGAATTGTGCAACTGGATTCTGATCGCGACGAGCTATGTTTCGCATACAAACGATCTGGATTGGGCGAGACACAATCAAGCGACGATCCGCGCATGCCTGCAATCGCTGGCGAATCGATCCGGCGAGGCGGGATTTGTCACGTATGATTCCACCCGATGCGCAACCGGCGCGGAAATCACGACTTACGATTCACTCGATCACTCATTGGCGCAAACCCGCAACAACCTGTACATGGCCATCAAGTGCTGGGCTTGTTATCTGGGGTTGAAACAATTGCTTAGCCAAATGGGCGATGATTCGGTCCTGCTGGCAGAGCAACAGGCGAATCGCTGTGTCGAAACCGTTCTGAAAAATGTCAGCAAAGACGGCGCGATCCCGGCGGTGTTTGAAAAAGACAATCCGGGGTATCTTTCCCGTATCCTACCCGCAATCGAAGGGCTGGTTTATCCGGCGGTCTGGGGAACGGATGTCAGCGCCTACAAATCCCTCTATGCAGCGTTATCAAAGCACACGCTCGCACTGATGGCTGATCCGCAAAAGCGAAATCTTTTCGCCGACGGCGGAATCAAACTCTCCAGCACCAGCGACAACTCATGGATGAGCAAAATCGCGCTGTTTCAATATGTCTGCACCAAGGTGTTGAAACTGGACAGCGATCCGACGATGAAAACGCTTCTCGCCACCGCCGATACAGCCCATGTGAAATGGATGACCGAAGGCGAAAGCGCCTACTGGGCGTGCAGCGACCAATTCGTTAGCGGCGTCGCAAAGGGCAGTAAATACTACCCGCGCATCGTGACCAGCGTGCTATGGATGTAAATCGTTGCCTCAATCAACGCGTTTGCAGTTTCGGCAATACCGATTCAATTTCGGCGCGATTTTTCTCATGCGTCGGCGGCAATCGCAGCGATTCGCCGAGCGTCGCGAGCGGTTCATCGATCGTCATGCCCGGCGAATCCGTTGCGATTTCAAACAATGTCCCGCTGGGGATTCGGAAATAGATCGAGTGAAAATAGTTGCGATCCATCACTGGCGATGCGGTCCAACCCATCTGATAAACCGTTTCGAGCATTTGCAATTGCTCGGCATCATCTTTTGCCCGAAACGCAACATGATGCACCGTGCCGCCGCCAGACATGCCCCTGCGGGCGTCGGGATCGACAATTACATCCACGATCCGCCCGTGCTCGTCGCTGGAGGTGGTGAAGCGATGCCGATCGTCCTCAACGCCCTCGGCGCGATAGCCGAAAAGATTTGTAAGTATCTGGGCGGTCGGTTCAAGCGATCTTTGCAACAGCGTCACCGAATGAAAACCGCGTAATGCTTCGGACTGCGAAACGCCAACACTCGCGTAAGCCGGGATGTTGCTGGGATGTTCGATCAATTCAATCGGCAGTCCGTCAGGATCATCGAGACCAACGACTGATCCGCCGAAGCGGACGGATTCGCTGATCCCGGCGACGCCCAACTGCGTCAACCGATCTTTCCAGTAACCAGATGACCCGATCGGGATGTTGTACGCGGTGGCGGCCGTATGACCGGCGCCGATTCGTCCGCGTGGAACGCCTGCGATGGGGAAGAACGTAATGATCGTGCCCGGCGATCCGGATTCATCACCAAAGTAGGTGTGGTAGCTGGTGAGATCGTCAAAATTGACAGTCTTTTTAACCAGGCGTAAACCCAAAACATTGGTATAAAAATCATAATTGTGCTGGACGTTGGAAGCGATCGCGGTGACGTGATGCAGGCCTGCGGAGGTCATGAATATTCCTTTATGAACCATTGTAGGCCAGCTTTTTCGCACTGCATGAGTTAGGTTCAACGACGTGGAAACTTGTGACTTGGCAAGCGTGACTGTACGCTGGTTGGCGGTGCAGATGAACGGGAAATGTTATCGTTCCATGAAGGCGATTGGCCTGCTTGCTCTCGGGCTTTCGCTGGCGGGTGGATGTGCGCGCGGCCCGCACGTGATCCCTGATGACAAGCAGATCGTGATCGACCGCTCTGAAGTCGAATACCCCGGCGATCTGCAACTGACGACTTATATCGCAGGACTCACCGCGCCGGTCGCCGTGGCATTTGATACTGACGATCCCGCCTACATCGGTTCGGTGCTGATCGCAGAAAGCGGAATCGGTGATACTGATCTTCGCATCTTCGGTTTCAAACCGGATGGCACGCAATTCTGGGTTTACCCGCGCGGTTCAACGCTGCCTTTCATCGGGCAGAAGTTTCGCATCCATGCGCCCGTCGGCGGGATGATCGTCCACAAGGGCAAAGTGTATGTTTCGCATCGCGACGCCAACGGCCTGGGCGTCATCACCGCGTTTGATTACGATGGCAACCACACCACCATCGTCGGTGATTTGCCCGCTGCAGGGGATTATTCGCTGACTGATCTAGCGGTGCATCCAACCAATGGCCGGTTGTATTTCGGACTCGGTGCCGCCACCAATAGCGGGGTCGTTGGGCTTGATAATTGGCAAGCGGGGTGGGTCGATTACTTTGCGACATTCTCCGATCAACCGCTGACCGATCTGCGTCTCAACGGTTATCGCTTCACCACGCAAAACCCGCGAGGGGGACTGTTTGGCGGCGACGATATCGCCGTCACCGCGCCATTTCAGGCGTTTGGTGCTTCTAAGCAACTCCGCATCCCCGCATCACCCACCGGCAAGCCGACGGCTGCGATTTATTCGGTCAATCTCGAAGGCGGCGACCTACGCGCCGAAGCCCACGGCATCCGACTCCCGCGCGGATTGCTATTCAACGAATACGGCAATCTGCTGGCGACCAACAATGGGATGGAATTGCGCGGCACGCGACCGGTGAAAGATGATCCGGACAGCATATTGCGTGTACCGCTCGGCGGGCAGTTGTGGTTTGGTTGGCCTGATTATTCTGCCGATCTGGAACCGATTGAAAGCCAGCGTTTTCAGCCGCCGCAGCAGATGATCATCAAGACCGGTTATCCTGAATTGGCTGCTTTAATCAATCGTGACGGATCGGGATTGTTACCGCCGGATCGATCGCGGCTGCTTCTCGGCGTGTTTCCGCCATTATCGGGTGCTGCGAAGATGGCATTCGTACCGAACCGTGCCGACGCCGCGTTTCAGCCGTTTCGTGGGCAGGTGATCGTCGCACTATCCGGCGATCGTTCACCCTACGCGACCAGCGGGCAAAAGCTCGTCTCCCCGCAGGGATACACCGTCGTCCGCGTCGATCTGGATAACAAAGATGTCAGCGATTTTGTCTTCAACACCAAACGCCTGCCCGCCCACATGACCAAACAAATCGCCAACGCGATGGAACGCCCGATCGATGTGAAGTTTGGCCCGGACGGATCGCTATACATCCTCGATTTTGGCCGCATGGAAGTCGAAGACGGGCAGGAAAAAGTGAAAACCAAAACCGGCAAACTCTACCGCCTGCGTCCGATCCCACCCGCCGCGCCACAAACAGTACCTGTTAAAACAGTTGAATAACGCTCGCCACGCATCAAGATTATTTTTGCCACCGATCGGACACGGATGAGCACCGATGAGCCAGACTTTTTAATAACCCCACGCTCATGGGCATTGTCATGCTGAGGTACTCCGAAGCATCTTCTCGGTGTGCGAAAAAAACTTCAGAATTCACCGCATTAATTAGCCCCTTTAAAGCACCTCAGCGTGATCTTCATGAGCGGATTGGTTCATTCCGCTTTCCCAATTGCATTTAATCGGTGCCCATCAGTGCCCGATCTGTTACAAATGATATTCATCGATCACGTCGTTAAACGTCGCTTGGTGCGTTGCCTTAGCGCTTCGCCCATGATGATCGCCCCGGCGTGCGACAGAGACAACGAACTGGCGTTATCCAGCGTCGGGATCGTGATGAATCGGTCGCAGATATTTCGCACGGCGCCCGACAACCCGCGTTTCTCACCGCCAACACAGAGACACACGCCGCGCGATAGGTTCGTATCGAAGATCGTTCGTCTTGCCCCCGCGAGACAGCCATAAAGTCGGATCCCGCGCTTCTGTAGCGATTGCAGCAATTCGACATCTTCAAACTGCGCCAATGGCAGGCGCTCGATCCCTCCGGAACTGGATCGCGCGACTTCGGTTTCGTCAAAATCCCACAAGTGTTTTTTGATCAGGATCGCGTCCACCCCAACAGCGTCTGCTGTTCGAATCGTGAAGCCCAGATTGCGGGTATCGTCCACGCCCTCAAGCATCAGTAGCAAGGGTTTATGCGAAAGAGTTGAAAGGTGTTCGATCAGTTGATCGCCGTCCCATCTAGCGATCGGCGAGCAGACCGCGATCACGCCACCATGTGATTGCCCGTGTGCCAACGCGGACAACTCAGCCCCACTAACGCGTTTAACCGGCACCTCCGCTGCCAATGCGGCTTCGCGCAGCTCGACTGTTTTGGCGTCGGGGATGTCGTGCTTCAACAACACCACTTGCACGCGCCTCCGCCGGGCGAGCAACGTCGCCATCACACACTGCAAACCCTCAAGATGGATCATTCGTTGAATATAACCGGCAGAGGGGGGAATGATGAATGCTGAGTGCTAAATGAGGAATCTTTTCACCACGACAGCGCGAAGATCGCGAAGAAACACGAACCAGATAGAACTATTTCACTTCGGGTTCTTCATGGTCTTCTTGGTTCACTCTGTTTTAGATTCTTAATAACACCGCCGAAACGCAGAGGGCGCAGAGGGCGGGAAGCTGAGAGATCCTCTCAGCGTTCTCAGCGACTCCGCGGTACACACGGTCTTTACGCACGAACACGCTTTCGAGGCAACTGCGCGCGCAAGCGTCTGGGGATTTGCCCTGTCGCCATCAAACCTTAAACTGCCCAACCTTATGGCCTACATCAATGAACATTATCTGAAGCTCAAAGCCGGTTATCTGTTTCCCGAAATTGCCCGCCGGGTGAAGGAGTTTGGCGCGAAAAATCCCGACGCCAAAATCATCCGCATGGGTATCGGCGATGTCACCGAACCGTTGCCTCCCGCGAGCATCCAGGCGATGCACGCAGCCGTCGATGAGATGGCAAATCGCGATACCTTCAAGGGTTACGGGCCGGAGCAAGGATACGATTTTCTGCGCGAAGCGATCGCTAAAAACGATTTCGCAAGCCGCGGGGCGGCGATCACCGCCGATGAAATCTTCGTGTCCGATGGATCGAAATGCGATTGTGCGAATATCCTCGATATTCTGGGCAAGCAGAATGTGATCGCGGTGACCGATCCGGTTTATCCGGTTTATGTCGATACGAATGTGATGGCAGGCAACACCGGCGACGCCGACGCCAAAGGCGAATACACCGGCCTGATTTACATGCGCGCGACCGCTGAAAACGGTTTCGCCCCCGCGCTGCCCGACCGCAAGGCCGACGTGATCTATCTCTGCTCGCCAAACAACCCCACCGGCGCAACGATGACCCGCGTCCAGCTCACGCAGTGGGTTGAATACGCGAAAAAGAATGATTCGCTGATCCTGTTCGATGCCGCGTATGAAGCCTTCATCACCGATCCGTCGATCCCGCACAGCATTTATGAAATCCCCGGCGCCGAGACCTGCGCGATTGAGTTTCGGTCCTTTAGCAAGACCGCTGGTTTCACCGGCACGCGATGCGCCTACACCGTCGTACCGAAAAAATTGATGGGTAAAACTACTACCGGTGAATCCGTCGATTTGTTCAAATTATGGACGCGTCGACATACGACCAAGTTCAATGGCGTTAGCTACATCATCCAGAAGGGTGCAGAAGCGGTTTATAGTGACGCCGGGAAACAGCAGACGCGGGCATTGATCGATCATTATCTGACCAACGCTCGATTGATTCGCGAAGCACTCACGCAGGCCGGTTTGACGGTGTTTGGCGGCACGAACGCCCCGTACTGCTGGGTACAAACGCCCAAGGCCGCGAAAAGCTGGGATTTTTTCGATCACTTATTGAACGACGCCCACGTCGTCTGCACCCCAGGTGCCGGTTTTGGTTCCGCCGGCGAAGGCTACGTCCGATTCAGCGCTTTTAATAGCCGTGCGAATGTCGAAGAGGCGATGAAGCGGGTGGCCGCGAAATTGTGAGCGGCCGATCGACAAGAACGCGCCTATCATCAAACCGGAGAACGGTTGATGAAATATTGCTACAAACTGTTTGTGTTATTAGGACTTTCATCCGTAGCCACAGCGGCAGCGCCGACGACGCAGCCAGTGAACGAACTCGCGCCCGTCGGGCAGGGATTGAGCGCGGTACTGAGCAAGTCGGACGCCTCGGATGATCAGATCAAGCTAGCGGTGATAACGGCGCGGGACGGATTGCCGAAAGATTCTGAATCGCGACGCAAGTTGGATGCAATGCTGTCAGGGGAGATGGATCGCAAGCAGGCGATGAGCATCGCAAAAGACATCTCTTTCACCCCGACGATGGAGGCCCCCACCCCGCGTGCCTGGCCTGATTTTACGCCGGTGGGAGAGGTGCAACTGAAGCAGTATCCCAAATACCGCATCGCCTATGTCAATCGCGGGGATACCCTCAAAGGCGGGGAGTTTATGACGCTGTTTTTTCATATCCAGCGCAACGACATTCCGATGACCGCGCCGGTGGAAATGAAAATGTCCGATGACCAACGCCCGGCGATGAAGCAGATGGCGTTTTTATATGAAAATGCCGACGTCGGCAAAATCGGCGACGACGGCAAAGTTACGGTCGTGGATGTCGCGGCGATGGATGTCGTCAGCGTCGGCGGCAGGGGCGATTGGTCGGCAAGCTCCATGACCGACTCACGCGAACTGCTCGACCAATGGCTTGCCAATCATCCCGAATACCAACCAGCCGGCGACCTGCGGGTGATGGGGTATAATTCGCCTTCGATGTCGAAAGATAAACGGTATCACGAAGTGCAGCAGCCTGTCGAACGTAAACCTTGACCAATTCTGGTTTTGCATTCACCAGTAATTTGATTCGCCAACTCACCTTCGCGTCGGGAGCGTGTCTGGTTTCACATCGAAAAGTTACTTTGCACGAGCCGCTGCAGGGTGGTATGGTTCGGTTTGAAACGGAGCTTATTCCGCGCGGATAGGCATTTGGACAGATCATTTCAGCTTGGAGATAAGAAATGCAAGAACGGTCCTTTCAAAAATCGATTCTGGTTGCGTTACTGGCATGCGCTCCGGTGATGGCGGAGATGGACGCGAACCAAAAAAACTGGCTGGTCGAAGCAGAAAAGCATGTCGCGCAAGGCGAAGCCAACTTCAACACCGCGACCGACGGACTTGGAACAGGAACACCAAGCGGTGCCAAAGCTAAATTGGCGTTGGTGCGGCTTGGGCAGGTCAAAACGTCGATCGCGAATGCGAACATTCGCATCGAAAAACTCCCCGCTGATGAGGCACGCGTCAAAGAACTAAAAACCAGAACAGAGGCGTTGCAAAAAGCGGTGACGGATTTGGAGAATGCGATCATCAACCCCCAAGCGCCTGCCGCCCCCGCGACACCCGCTCCCGGTGCGCCGGCAGCCCCCGCGGCACCGGCAAATCCCGCCCCTGCGGGGACGAAACTGGATTATAAACAGGAAGAGTTGCTGAAAAATGCCCGATTCCATGTCCGGGAACTCGAAGGCAAATCCGCCGCGATTCAGAAGTTAGCGGAAACCGTCAGCAAGGCCGAGGATACCAATCTCGTTCCGATCGGGCAATTGCAGGCTGGGATGAACACCATTGAAGACACGCATCGCAAGGAGAAATTCGCTGATGAAAATCTCGCTAAGCTCCCTCCCGAAGGGCGAGGCGTGCCGGAGGTCGCCGAGCAACTCAAAGCCATCAAGGAAAGCGTCCAAGCGTCCGAAAAAGTGATCGTTCCCGCTTACGACAAACTGGTCGCGGCGCTGGATCCGAAAAATCATCCTGCGGTTGGGGATGATTTGAAGCGCCTGTCCGAGCTGTCGGCGATGTACGCGGTGGCCGATATTTTCCTCACCGATCGTGCCCGTGCCGCGTCGGTCTGGACGCAAATCCCCCAAGCCGCCAAAGAACACGATCGAATCGTCAAAGATTACGCACTACTGATGCAGCAAGAGACCGACCTAGGCAAACAGTTGACCGGCACAAGCCAGCACATGAAGGAGAAATTGATCGCCTTCATCGAAATGGGCAAAAAACAACAGCAATCGCTACCCGGCGAAATCGATCAAGATTTGGCGAACATCAACAAAATGGCGGACCAAGCCATTGCAGAAAAGAAGCCGTTATTCTTCACCGGCGGCATTCCCCAGCAGTTGGATTTCGCCGCCGAAAAATTGGTGTTGCTGCAAGCCCTCGATGCCGATGTCGCCAAAACCGTCTCAGAAAAAATGGATAAAACACGGGCTGATTTGAAAACCAAGCAGGGGGCGCTCAGCGAAGACATCATCAACAACAATGCCCTTCCCAATGATGAATACGCCAATCCCGATCGCAAAAAGATTGAAGAACTGGCGATCAATGCCTGGAAAAAAGAGCAACCCGATGCCGAGGTCTTGAAAGTACGCATTCCCAGCAATAATTGGAAACGCGAAACGATGTGGCGGTATCAGAATTCATGGTATTTCATCGACCGATCCAAGTTGCAGGCGCAGCTGATCATCAAACACAACGACAAGCTTGCGGTCATCCGTCCGATCAACCTCTGGATCGACCACACCAGCAACGACGACCACACGGCTTTCCCCATGGACGGCATCGCCGATGAACTGACTCCGCAGCGATTCATGCTGATCGGGAAGGTGAAGTAGCGTGAATTCATACTGTTAAGTCCGTTAATCGTAGGTGTTTAGTATCTAACCATGAAAACTCGGCATTAAGTGTCGGATTTCCATGGATCGCGTTAAACAATTTTTCGCACATCCAAGTCCAAGTAATTCGCACATACTTGAAAAAGGACATTTTAATCCTATAAAGGACGGCGATGAAATTGCTCATCCCAAATCAGATCGGTGGCGACGAGGCGCGGGTGGCGCTGGTCCCTCTGGCGGTCAAGAAAATGATCGCTGACAAACATGAAGTGCTGATCGAATCAGGTGCCGGTTTGCGCGCAGGGCACGACGATGCCGCGTATGCCGCGCAGGGCGCGACAATCGTTGAGCAAAACTCGGCTTGGCAGGATGCGGATATCGTTTTGGTGGTTCGTCCGCCTGCGGGTAAAGACGTTGCGAAAATGAAAAAAGGGGCCACGCTTGCAGGCATGCTCAAACCGCTGGACGATCCACAGTACATTCAATCCATCGCATCAACGGGTGTGACGGCGCTGGCATTGGAATTGTTGCCGCGCATCACGCGAGCACAGGCGATGGACGTGCTGAGTTCGCAGGCGAATCTCGCGGGGTATCAGGCGGTTATTATGGCGGCGGCGAAGCTGGAAAAAATCTTTCCGATGATGATGACCGCCGCCGGAACATTGCAACCAGCCCGGGTGTTTGTGATCGGCGCGGGCGTTGCAGGACTGCAGGCGATTGCGACCGCCAAGCGACTGGGCGCCGTCGTCAGTGCCTATGACGTGCGTTCTGCGGTGAAAGAACAGGTGCAATCGGTGGGGGCGAAGTTCATCGAACTACCAATCGATACCGCAACCGCGCAGGATGCGGGGGGATACGCCAAAGAACAATCCGCAGAGCAGCAACGTAAACAGCAGGAATTGATGAGCAAGGTGATCGCCGAAAGCGATGTTGTCATCACGACCGCATTGATCCCCGGCAGGCCTGCACCGAAGCTCGTACCCGCGTCTGCGGTTGAAAAAATGGCGCGCGGGAGCGTGATTGTCGATCTCGCTGCCGAGCGCGGAGGAAACTGCGAGCTGACCGAACCCGGACAGATCGTCATCAAACACGGCGTGATCATCATCGGGCTGACCAATCTTGCGTCGCAAGTTCCGCAGCATGCGTCGCAGGTCTATGCCGCGAATTTACAAAAACTGCTCGCGTTGTGCATCAGTAAAGAAGGCACGCTTAATCTTGATCTAAGCGATGAAGTGATCGCCGGTGTTGTGGTTTGTCGGGACGGGCAGGTCATTCATCCGACGATGACAAAACTGCTCGGTGCGGCGTGAGTGTTGAATGAACCTGTTGAACCTATGCTGCTGCGAAACATGGATTAGCAACCGTGCGAGATGAGGATTGTCATGGCCGAACTGAGTTCCCATTTATTCGTGTTTCTCCTGGCCGCTTTTTTGGGGCTGGAGGTGATCAAGCGGGTCAGCCACATGCTGCACACGCCGCTGATGTCGTTGACCAATGCGATTAGCGCAATCAGTGTGATCGTCGCAATCGAATTGGCGGGTCAGGGGCATAGCACGCTCGGAACAGTGTTAGGCACGATCGCGGTTGCGACGGCGATGACAAACGTCGTTGGCGGGTTTTTGATCACCGAACGAATGCTCAAAATGTTCAAAAAACGTGAGGTGAAGCGATGAATACGCTCTTCGCTTCCTTCACGTTTCTTGCCGACGCAACCCCACCTGCCATCACCCACGCGGCACGCGGGGACGCGGTGCAGGGCGCATTCACTCTCTGTTGTTTTTTGTTTGCTTGCGCCTGTTTTGTGCTGTCACTGAAGTGGCTGAGCGCGCCAGCAACGGCGCGACGCGGTAACCACATCGGCACGATCGGAATGTTGGCTGCCATCGTCGGCGCGATGTTGTCGACTGAGGTGATCGAATATCAATGGATCATAGTTGGCATGGTGATCGGGGCGGGTGCGGGCATCCCGATGGCACTATTGATGCCGATGACGCACGTTCCCCAGCGAACCGCGTTGTCGCACGCCTTTGGTGCGCTGGCTGCGGCATTGGTCGGCACGGCACACTATTACATCGAGTTTTCAACCCCAGAAACCCAATCCTACATCATGGCGATCCTCGCCGCAGAAGTATTGCTCGGTGCGCTGACCTTCACCGGTTCGTTGATGGCTTTCGGTAAATTGCAGGAGATTTTGCCCACACGCCCCATGACCTATAGAGGCCAGAACATCGTCAATGTGACGGTTCTTGTGCTGGCGGTTTCGTGCGGCACATGCCTGGCGATCTGGCCGGACCAAACGTGGTTGTTTCCGATCCTGATTATTCTTGCACTGTCATTCGGCGTGATGTTGATCCTTCCAATCGGCGGCGGCGATATGCCGACCGTGATCGCACTATTGAACAGCTACGCCGGTATCAGTGCGTCGTTGATGGGGTTTGTGCTGAACAACAAGCTACTGATCGTGGCCGGAGCGCTCGATGGCGCCAGCGGACTTGTACTGTCGATCATCATGTGCAAAGCGATGAACCGATCGTTCACCAACGTGTTGTTCGGCGCGTTCGGACAAGTTCAACCAATGGCTGTTGCGGGTGAGAAAAAACCGGTCAAATCCACCACCGCAGAAGAAGCCGCGCAGATCATGGATGTCGCCAACAAGGTGATCATCGTCCCCGGCTATGGAATGGCTGTCGCGCAGGCGCAGCACAAAGTGCGTGAGTTGTACGATCAACTGACTCGCCGGGGCGTGGATGTGCGATTCGCGATCCATCCGGTTGCCGGACGAATGCCAGGACATATGAACGTGTTATTGGCCGAGGCGGAAATACCGTACGATAAACTTTCAGAAATGGACGACATCAACGGCGATTTCGCCCAGGCTGATGTGGCACTTGTCATCGGCGCAAATGACGTGGTGAATCCCGCTGCTCGACACGATAAATCCAGCCCCATTTACGGCATGCCGATCATCAACGCCGATCTGGCCAAGACGGTGTTCGCGATCAAGCGAAGTATGAATCCCGGATTCGCGGGGATCGATAATGAACTCTACACATCAGATCAAACGCTGATGCTCTTCGGCGACGCGAAAGCTGTCGTCGGTTCGATCGCAAAAGAGTTGTCGAATATGAACGGCGGATAAGCCGATCCCGGTTCGGCGATCATCCACCCAGATAAGCCTTTTGCACGTCCGGGTCCGCCAGCAACTGTTTGGCCGGGCCGTGCTTGATGACCTGCCCGGACTGGATGACATAACCCTCGTTGGCGACGCTGAGCGCCATGTGTGCGTTTTGTTCAACCAGCAGAATCGTCACGCCATCGCGGTTGATTTGTTTGATGATTTGAAAGATCAATTGCACGATCTGCGGCGCAAGTCCGAGCGACGGTTCATCCAACAACAGCAACCGCGGGCTGGCCAAGAGTGCCCGGGCGATCGCGAGCATCTGTTGTTCTCCGCCGGAGAGGGTGCCGGCTTGTTGTTTGAGGCGTTCGCGGATGCGGGGGAAAAGATCGAGGGCTTTTTCGCGATCTTTTGCGATGCCGTCCTTCTCGTCGCGGGCGTAGGCGCCGAGCATCAGATTTTCATCCACGCTCATATTTGCAAAAATCCCCCGGCCTTCCGGTGCGTGCGAGATACCTTTACGGACGATCTGATGCGGCTTACGTCGAACGATCGATTCGCCGTCAAAAACGATCGCTCCCGATGTCGGTCTGAGCAAGCCAGAGATTGTCCTGAGTGTCGTCGATTTGCCCGCGCCGTTTCCGCCAATGAGCGTCACGATCTGCCCGCACTGTACGCGCAGATTCACCCCCTGCAACGCGTGAATCGCGCCGTAGTGAACGTGCAAATCGGAGATGTCCAGCAACGTATGGGTCATCACTTAACTACCACGAAGAACTGTAACCGCAGATTAACGCAGATTGCGCAGAGACGAAATGCAGACTCTTTATCTGCGCAATGTGCGTAATCTGCGGTTAGTTTTCTTTCTTCGTGGTTAAGCCTCTTGTTGCAAATCATGTTTTACCACTTCTTCGACCGAGTGCGCTGGGGCGCCGAGGTAGGCTTCGATCACCTTTTCGTTTTTCTGGATTTCCTCCGGCGGACCGGTTGCGATGATCTGGCCGTAATCCAATACGGTGATCTGCTGGCATAAATCCATCACGACGTTCATATCGTGCTCGATCAGCAGAATCGCGATCGGAAAATCGTTCAGCACCTGCTGGATCAGCCCTTTCAATGCGGACTTTTCATTCGGGTTCATGCCTGCGGCCGGTTCGTCGAGGAGCAGGATGCTCGGATCGGTCGCCAAGGCACGTGCAATTTCGAGCCGGCGCTGATCGCCGTAGGAAAGGTTATCAGCGGTTTCGTCCATGCGGGCGGCGAGACCAAAACGATCGAGCAGATGCATCGCGTGCAGTCGAATCTGCTTCTCATCACGGTAATGCATCGGCGAGCGAATCAACGCACCCAGCAGCGTGTGCCGCGACCGCAGATGGCACGCCACCCGCACGTTGTCCAGCACCGACAGGTCTTTGAATAGGCGGATATTCTGGAATGTCCGCGCGATCCCCGCAGCCGTAATCGCACTGGCGCGGCGGCCATTCAGTCGCTTGCCGTTGAGCTGGATCGATCCCGAATCGGGCGCGTAGACGCCGGTGAGCAGATTAAAACACGTCGTTTTGCCCGCGCCGTTGGGTCCGATCAACCCATGCAGTTGGCCGGTCTGGATCGAAAGTGAAAAATCATCAACGGCTGTGAGCCCGCCGAAGCGTTTGGTGACGCCGGCGATTTGCAGTTGCGCGATGGTTGGTTTTTTCATCGCGCCAATCCCTTTTTACGACGGAACAGATCCCACAATTCGCGCGTGCCGAGCAGCCCGCGCGGGCGGAGGATCATCACCAGAATCAGGATTAACGAATAGATAATCAACCGGTATCGTTGAAATGTCTCAGCCTGCAATAACTCCGGCAGATAGGTCAGCACGATTGCGGCGATGACCGCACCGCTGACCGATCCCAATCCGCCGAGCACGATGATGACCACAAACTCCAGCGACTTCATAAACGCCAGTTCGGATGCGAAAATCGTCCCTTGACTGGATGCGGTCAGCGCCCCGGCGATACCCGCGAAGAACGCCGCGATCATAAACGCCTGCACCTTGTATCGTGTCGATCTGATGCCCATCGCTTCGGCGGCGATTTCGTCCTCGCGAATCGACAGGTAGGCGCGGCCGTGCGTCGAATATTTCAATCGTAATGCGACAAGCACCGTTAATCCGACGAACAGATAGACCCAGAAAAGCGAGCCATACTTGGGGATGAAGTTGAATCCGCTGGCCTCGCCGAGTCCGGTCGCCAGATCGTGAAAATTCGCATCGCGAATCGCCTGCGGCGTCTTGGAAAGAGAGCGGCCTTTCACGACGGGGTTGGAACTCTCGATCAACACTCGCACGATCTCGCCGAATCCGACAGTCACGATCGCCAGATAATCGCCTCGCAATCGCAATGAAGGCAATCCGACGACAAACCCGACGATCGCCGCCAGCAGACCTGAACCGATGCAGACAGCGATGAAAAACAGATCGCCAGTTGTGAACCATGCCGCGCCTTCGGAAAAACGTTCGAAGGGCAATGTAAAACTCAATATCCCTGCGACAGGTGGCGTATCAAACAATCGGATCGATCCGTAGTACAAAATCGCGCCGGCGAAGTATCCGCCGATGGATAAAAACCCTGCGTGGCCGATCGAAAACTGTCCGGTAAACCCATTCACGATATTCAATGACACCGCCATGATGATCGCGATGCCTATGACGGTGAGCTGATTGATCCAATAACCGTTGTCGTAGTTGCCGACGCCTGCGTGGATGCCGAGCGCAATCGCGATCACCAGCAACGGCGGAAGGATCATGCCCAAGGCGATCTTCATACCTTCTCCACGGTCGCGCGGCCAAACAATCCGCTGGGGCGGATCAGAAGGATGATGATCAATATCGCAAAGCAATAAACATCGCGATAGACGTTGGTATCGAAGGTGATCAGGTTCGGGAAAAACTGTTGCCCTGCGGCGCCGAAACGTTCGAGAATTGCAATTAAAAAGCCGCCGACCATCGCGCCGCGAACATTTCCGATCCCGCCTACCACGGCTGCGATAAAGGCTTTCAATCCCAGCAAAACCCACGCGTTGCTGGCGGGTTGCTGGACGGCGGGGTACTTCATCGCGTAGAGCACACCCGCCGCGCCGGCGAGCGCGCCGCCGATGATGAACGTGCCGTCGATTACGCGATTGACATTGATGCCCATCAGGCTCGCCGTTTTGTCATTGAAAGAAACCGCCCGCATCGCACGGCCAAACTTGGTGTGAAAGATCAGGATTTCCAAACACGCCATCAACACCACCGCTGCGATCACCGCAGCCAGATCCAGCAGATTGATTTTCACGTCGAGGACTTCGAACAAGGTCGGGTTCGCCAGAATCCTTGGCATCGGCTTTGGATCAGTGCCGAAAGCCCACGGCAGTTGTCCGACATTTTGCAGCAGCAACGACACGCCGATTGCAGTGATCAGCACGTTCAATCGCGGTGCACCGCGCAGGGGTCGATACGCCAGCCGCTGGATGACAAACGCCATCGTTCCGCAGACAAACATCGCGGCGGGGATGATCAGAAATATTTCGTACCCACGCGGTTCGATGGTGGGTTGTCCCGCCAGCACCTGCAGTCCCAGCAATCCCGCAGTGAGCAATCCCGTCCATGCGCCAATCGCAAACACATCGCTATGCGCAAAATTGATAAACCCCAGCACGCCGTACACCATCGTGTAGCCCAGTGCGATCAATGCATATAATGCACCAAGCGACAGCGCATCGAGCAGGGACTGGAGGAAGAGGGAGGACATGGATTAGGCGCGATGGCGATCATTAAACAGACATATGTGGCGTGACGAGTGTGACGTGAAAAGAAAACATGGGTTCCTTTCACGACACACTCATCACGCAACAGCATCTCTACGGTTTTACCGACGTGACGTAACTCGGCTTGCCGTCTTTGAATGTCAGAATCACGGCGGGTTTGCGGGCGTTGCGTTCGTCGTCGATGGTGATCGAACCCGTCACGCCTTTGAAATCCTTTACCTTCGCCAGCTCGGCGGCGATTTTCTTGCCGTCATTGCTGTCGGCGCGGTCGATCGCATCAAACAGGATGTTGGCTGCGTCGTAGCCGAGCGCGCTCCAGACGTTGAAGGTGTCGTTGGGGAACTTCGTTTTGCTGCGATCCAGGAATGTCTTGCTTTCTTCTGAGGAGGTGTCGGCGGGGTCCCAGTGGTTGACGTAGAAGCAGTTGGTCAGCACTTCCGGCGGGGCGACCGTCTCGACATCGGTCCAGCCATCGCCGCCAAGATACGGCAGCGTGATGCCCGCCTGCTTGGATTGCCGCAGAATGTTGCCTAGATCGTTGTAATAGCTGGGCGTAAAGATCACGTCGGGGTTGGCGGCTTTGATCGCACCAAGTTGTGCTGAAAAATCGGGATCGCCGGAACTGAACGCCTGCTCAAGAATCATTTTTCCGCCTTCGGCTTTGAACGCATCGATAAAGGCGTCTTTCAGCCCGACCGAATAGGCCTGTTTGCGATCGTACAGGATCGCTGCGGTTTTCCAGCCGCGTTCCTTGGCGAACTTTGCGGCGTATGTGCCTTGTAATTCATCGGTATAGCAGACCCGGAAGATCATCGCGCCGATCGCGGTCACATCGGGATTTGTTGAGGAGGGGGTCACCATCGGCACGCCGTTTTCCTGGCAAACCTGCGCCCCGGCGATCGAAAGCGACGATGCGACCTCCCCAATCACCGCCACCGCTTTATCCTGCGTGATCAGGCGTGTGACCGCCGATTTCGCGTCCGACTGCTGGCCGCGCGTGTCGTAGGTCTTGAGGACGATTTTCTTGCCATCAATCCCACCTTTCTCATTGCGCTCCATGACGGCGAGTTGCACGCCTAAATCAGTGTATTTGCCAAAATTGGCGATCGCGCCGGTAAGCGACGCGTATTGCCCGATGACAATTTCCTCCGCCCGCGCGGGTTGGATCAAATTCGCGAGCAAACAAAAGGCCGCGATAACCGACAGGACGGCGTGTTTCATGTCACGACTCCCTCTGAAATGTAAATGCGAATGGCACCAACGTCTTACGACGACTTGAGCGGCAGTGTATAGGTCGGGCGTGAGATCATCAAGCAAATACGATCCTGCGTGTTTGCAGAACTGGCCATGAATGCAGGCTGATTGTGTGGCAGCATCACTGAGGAGTAAGCTCATCACGCATGACGCGTAAGTTGGAAAATCAAAAACGAAGCGAGACGGCAATTTTGCTGATTCTAACTCTGCTTACCTGTGCCGCTGCGGCATGGATGTGGTATTTGCAACGCGCAAGTTGGCTCGAGGCGGTGAGTTTTGTCACCGGGGCGATGTGCGTCTGGTTGACGGTTCGTGAAAATGTCTGGAATTTTCCGCTGGGACTGCTGAATGTCGTCACATTCAGCGTCGTTTTCTTTACCGCAGGGCTTTACGCCGATGCGGGTTTGCAGGTGGTCTACTTCGTTTTGGGGTGCATCGGATGGTATTGGTGGATTTTTGGCGGAAAACACCGGTCGCGTTTGCGAATCGGGTACGCGAGTCGATTTGAGATCATTGCGTTGGCAGCATTTGTTTTAGTATCTACCGGCACACTCTGGGCAGTGCTCAGCCATGTTGGTGGATCGGCGTCTTTCTGGGATGCCTTGACGACTTCAATTAGTCTGGCGTCGCAATGGCTTTTGAATCGTAAACGGATGGAAAGCTGGCTTGGCTGGATTATCGTCGATGTGATTTACGTTCCTCTTTATATTTATAAGGGACTGTATTTAACAGCCGGGCTTTACACTGTGTTTCTTTGCATGGCGATCATGGGTTTGCTGCACTGGCGCGCGACTTGGATCGCAGAAAATGCCCGGGCACCAGCGCAGCACCTGCCAGCGAGGGCGAAGCCATGACACTGGGTTTGACCGTTGGGAAATTTTATCCGCCTCATAAGGGTCATAAACACCTGATCGAGACTGCACGTCAACAGGCGGATCATCTCATCGTGGTGCTTGCGCATCATCCGTCTCAGACCATTCCCGGCGAGGTGCGACGGGCATGGCTGCAAGAGATTCATCCCGACTGTGATATTCGTCTAGTTCCAGACGAACTTGATAACGACAGTGAACAATGGGCAAAGTGGACCATCGACTACCTCGGCCGTACGCCCGATGTTGTTTTCACCAGTGAAGATTACGGTCCGCGTTATGCGGAATTGATGGGTTCTCGGCATGTGATGGTTGACCGCAGCCGCAGTACCGTGCCGATTTCTGCGACGCACATCCGACGGGATGCGATCGCAAATCTGGATTATCTTGAAGCGTGTGTTCGGGCATATTTCGTCAAACGCGTGGTATTGATCGGTGCTGAATCGACCGGAAAGACCACGCTGGCCGCGATGCTGGCGGATCAGTTTCAAACCAACTGGGTGCCGGAATACGGTCGTGAGCATTGGGAAAAGAAGGTGAAGGGCCTGAAGATGTCCGATCCGCTGCCGGGCTGGAGTGATGAAGAGTTTGTCCATATCGCGATCGAACAACAACGCCGCGAAAACCTGGCTGCGCGTACTGCAAATAAAGTATTGGTGTGCGATACCAATGCATTCGCCACAGGCACATGGTTTGAGCGCTACCGCCATTTGCGGCACCCGCAGGTCGATGCAATCGGACGACAAGACAAGGTCGATCTGTACCTGCTGACACGCCCGGATGTTGAGTTTGTACAGGATGGATTTCGCGACGGACAACTGATCCGCGATTGGATGCACGATCGCTTCAGCGAGCTACTTGCTAGCACCGGCGTGCCGACGGTGCTGATCGAAGGTCCCTACGACCAACGTTGGGCAACCGCACAAAAAGCAGTACAGAAATTACTTGATGAGACCTCTGAATAACCCGACCTTCGCATCCGCGTCGCGAAAAAATCAGCCACCGAGATCACAGCGGACACAGAGTATTGGGATTGTCCTGAGGGTCTATAAAGCTCTCGCGGGCGGGATGCCCCTGCTGAGAATAACTTGGCGGGAGATAAAAGCCGCGGGTCGGACTTGAACCGACAACCGCTGGTTTACAAAACCAGTGCTCTGCCATTGAGCTACCGCGGCGAGAGAAAGAAAGTGCTGAATGCTGAATGAGGAGTGATGAATGTGGCAACAGCATTCGCCGTGTTAGTCATCACTCCTCACTCTTCATTCAGCAGTTCATACTCACACGATTTCCAGAATCTTGAATTCGAGCATTCCGCGTGGGGCGCGGACTTTGATTGTGTCGCCGACGGCACGTTTCATCAAGGCTTCGCCCATCGGGCTGGAGGCCGAGACGGGCAGGATGTCGCTGTCGGGGTCGGGGGTGGTGGCTTCGCCGACGATGCGGACGAGTTGCTCGGTATCGTCTGATAGGTCGAGCAGCTTGACGGTATGGCCTAGGAAAACCATGCCTTCGGGCACGTCGTCACTGCTGACAACCGCCAGGTTTTTCAGTTTGTTTTCCAGATCCGCCAATTCTTTTTCGATGGCGCGGTTTTCTTCTTTGGAGAAGTGGTACTCGGCATTTTCGGAAAGGTCGCCTAATGCGGCGGCTTTACGGATGCGTTCTTGAACCTCGATTTTGGCCTTGTACAGGTTTTCTCGTTTGAGTTCGAGTTGGACCTTTTCCTCTGCGCTGACAATCTGCATAACACTAATCTCCAACAAGCCCGACATGATCGTGGCCTATAAAAAAACGAAACACCGCGCAAGAGCGCGGTGAGTCTGATGACAGGGCGTATTGTACCCGCGATAGTGAGCGGATCAAGGAAATAGCACCCCGGATGGCTTTTGCCATTGAGAATAAGACATAGATCGCACTGATCGCTTTGGATGAGAGAAACCCCTGAACAACCACTTGCTCACCACACTTGTTATGCTGAGAGCCTGTGAATTAATTGTTTTGACCCCGTTTATTCACTCAATAACAAGGTATCTTAAGTCTCTTTCTGAATTAATTCACAGGCTCTGAGGTGCTGCGAAGCATCTACTTTGAAGTGCAAATTGAAGCGGTTTTTGACGATCCAACGAGACCTTTGCGCGTACCTGCGCATGACGATAATTGCCACAGGCACATTCCAAAATCAACTCATTACAGATCAAAATGGACGCCATGCCGTGCCAGCAGGTTCGTGGTATTGTCGTGGTAGATTTTCTGCAACACTCCATCGGGTAGCGCCAATCCACGCAGCGTAGGCTGATGGGCTGCATCGGGATCGTAAATCGGGCTGGGACCGATATAGGCGGTTTCCCATAGTTTGCGATGACACCACAATCGCGACGCCAGAAAATCGAAATCGCGGGTATCGCCTGAAACCTGATCGCTACCCCACAGCAATCGATCCTGATTGCGAATCACAAAATCGCGCATCGCATCCCTGCGGATACTCACCTCGCGCACCATCCACCGCGTTGCACTCATGTCCAGATAGAGATTGGGATAGGTATCGAGCAATTGCTGCAACCGGCCCGGATTTTCAGGGTTTCCGCCCAGATGCGCGCCCACCCACGGATGATCGCGATAGGTACGAAGTTGGTCCTCCCAGATTTCGTAATGCCGCTGACGCTGCCCGAACTTGGCGTGGTCGGTGTACTTGTTTTGATACCATGTATCAGGATCGCCGACGTGGGACATCAGGATCATGTTTCGCGAGACTGCTTCGCGAATGATCCGCTGAATACCGGGATGCTCGAGCGAATAATTTGCCCGCGCCATCGACCCCGGCGCCATGTGAAATTTGATGATCCGGCTGCCCAGATTGTAGAATGCTTCAACTCTGCGAAGCCACTCATCGACCCAGTGCGGGCTGCCGTCGCCCCATTTGGGAATCGCGATAAAATGCACTCGGTCGCCCAGATCACGTTTGACGCGCACCGCTTCTTCCAATGGCGTCATCGAGACAAACGCGTCGATGCCGAAATGTTTCATCGCCTGCATCCACACTTTTGTATGACGATGTGCAAACAGGTGTGTGTGGTAGTCGATCACGCCGCCTTGCACCTTCGGACGCGGCATCGGCTGGTGGAAGTCGATCCCAATACGGTTATTTTCTGGCGGGCTTGGCGGGGCGATCGGTTCGAGCGTGGCAGTCATTGCAATGCGATCATACGGCGTCTGGTCGAATCAATCGACAACACTGGGAAATCGAAATTCTGGCTGGCCATCAAGAGGCCAACTATCCCCGGAAAACGGAATTTTTCGTTAAGAAAACGTATTTCTGGCCGATTTCACGAACTTCTGTCGATGTATGGCGTCTGACCTGATAGAATGTGGGATACGAACAGAGGTTATCAGTCATGAAACAACAAATCATCGCAGCAGTATCGGTTGTCTTGGCGGCGGCGGGGTGGGCAGGCGCTCAGCATCAGGTCGATCACTCTGGCGCAAACGACGCCAACAATCGCATCGGCTCAGGCGGACGAAATATCGTCCGTGAACAACCCAAGCCCTGGCAACTGTCCAACGATCTGGTCTATGGAAATGTCACCGGCGGCAAAGAGTTTCGCGGCCAGGCGTCAGGCGATCCCCGCGCTTTCCGCGGGAGTATCTCCACGGTCACAAGCGATTTCGTCCGCGATTCATCCGGCGTGTCCACCGGCGGACAAACCAGCTTCAACGCCCAGAAAACCCAACAGTTTTACGGCGATTCCCGCGCCGTCGCGCCGCCAAATGGTGTCACGATGATCCCCGGCACGAACAGCTATACCCCGCCGACCCCATCGGCGTGGACAACCATTGATCCGCGCCAGCGATCACTGTCGTCGGATGCGAATCTTTCCTACCGTCCCGATTTGTTCGGCATGCCCGGCGCGATTGATACCTCCTTCGCGCCAGATGCGATCATCGTGCCTTCTATTGTTCAGGCACGACAGCTTAATCCCGAACAGTTGTCGGATTACACACAACTCAACCGCGCCAACCAGAACAGATTATCCGCTGACCAGCTTCAGCAATTGCAACAGGAGTTGCGGACAAATCAAAAATCGCAACCCGACAGCAAAATCCCGGGTTCGATCGATGATCGCATGGGCAGCAAAGCGGTCAGCGACCAACTCGAAAGTGTCAGCCCTTCTGATGCGGTGGGTACAGGGGCGATCGATCCGAATGCATCGCCTGAAATGGGCGTGCGAAACACGCTCGTCGGTGCCGAGAAACAATCGAAGGTTTATTCGACGCTGATGGAACGAAGAAAAGCCGACGCAGAAGTAGCGCGCCCCGGCGATGCCAACAAGCAGGCTGCACGCGATTTCAACGAAGCGGTTCGCAAACGCAACGAAGACGAAAAAAATCCGGGTAAAACTGACCAGCCCACCCCCGGCGTCGGTGAGCAGGGCAAGCCACCGGTCGATGATAAAACCCCAAATGTCGGTGCGACCAAGCCGCCGAAGTTTGATACGCTGGTTGATACCAGCAAAAGCGGCTTAAATGAGATGCTTAAACGAGCTGAAACACAACTGCGCGAAGGCAAGTTCAATTCAGCGATCGACACCTATGAGCAGGCTGAAAAGGTCTCCCCAAATAATCCGTTGATCAAGCTTGGCCGAACGCACGCGGAATTGGGTGGTGGGTATTATCGCCGCGCCGAGATGAGCCTGCGCCAGACGCTCTCTGCGGACAAAAATCTGCTGGCAGGTCAGTACGATCTGCGTTCGATCATCGGCGACGAGCGTTTGAAGGTGGTCGAGCAGGATTTGAAGGATTTGGTGCAGAAGAATACGAATGACACGGGCGCAGCGGTTTTGTTGTCGTATGTCTACTACAACACCGCCAACGAACGCCGCGCCGCAGCGTTATTGGATCTCGCCGAGAAGCGTTCGGACGGAAAAGATCCGTTCGTCAGCGTCTTGAAGAAAAACTGGTCACTCCCCGCCCCCGACGGCGCGGATCTGAACAAATAACCCAGTTTGTTCGCACAACGCCTCGCAAAGCGCTTCTATTTGGCACTCTATGTCGGATTGCGCCATAAAACTCACTAAATAACAAACTCCCCCGTCGTAACCCGGCCACTCGTGGCCAGTCCCCCCTCGCGCCACCACCCCGAAACCCAAACCCGGAACCCCAAAAGTCCGCAAATGTGGTAAATTGCTGTCATCCTAATTTAACAATGAAGAAGTCTTCATCAATCGACGATAGTGAATATGTCGTTAGGCCACATATGAGGGTGGCAACGACACAAAACCTGCGTTCAGTCGTTGCGCGATTCCCGACCACGCGCAACACGCGAGGCCGGACGTGTGTCCGGCCTCTTTTTATTTACTGTTACAAGCCATTTAAGTCTGCTATTTCCGTAATTCCGGCTTTTGCTGCCAATCCAACTCCACGCTCCCCGGAATCCCATGCACCTGACGCGGAAATACATAATCTTTTCGCAACGGAAAGCCCTGCCAATCGTCCATCATCAGGATTCGTCTGGGGTCGGGGTGATTTGCAAACTCAATCCCGAACAAATCGTACGCCTCCCGCTCATGCCAGTTGGCAGCCGACCAAATCCCCGCCACGCTCGGCACGACAGGTTCACTTCGCGGGATAATGATCTTGACCGCAAAACGATGCCCGTAAACCGTGCTCGTCAGATCCACCACCACCGCAAACTGATCGTCCGCGACGTAATCCACCCCGGTTAAGCACGCCAGCCAGTCAAATTGCAGCTCGGGATCGGTCTTGAGAAACTTCGCCACTTCAAGCCACGCCGACGCGGCGATGTGCACGCGCGGATGAAGATCATCCACGATCGAATCGTGAATCTTCGCACCGAACTGCGCAACCAAGCGTTCTGCGATCTCTTGCGGCGTAAGCATGCACCGACGATAGTGCCTGCCAGTCAAACTCGCAATGATTTTCAACCCAGCCATCCACTCCATCGTCGCTAGATCGACCCTGGCGAGATGTGTCTGCATAGTTGTGTTGACTAAATCATTCGCTTTGGCAGAGAGCTTCGTTCGAATTGAAAGCACACAGCAGCAATCCTGTTTACAGACACGTACGACGACTTATCTACATCCCAGCGGCGCACGCGTCACGCTGATCGCGACCGTACATCACGCCGAAGCCGATTATTTCAACGACATCCGCGTAAGGCTGACAAAAGCAGATGGCGTGGCGTTTGAAGGCATCAGCCGACATCGCACCAAACTGCGCATCGGCTTTGATTCTCAGGCCAAAATGAACCTGCTGTCCCAAGCCAATGCCATACCGTGTCGCGGCGATCAATTCGTGCGTGGCGATCTCGATGAAGAGACCTTTGAACGCGTGAGAGATTGCAGCATCCCGATAGCCCTTGTCCCCGATACGCGCCAAAAACTCGCCGAATCTATAATGCAAGCCCAGACCGACCCCGGTATCCGCCACGCCACCGAAGCGGCGTTGGCAATCCCGCAACGCAACGCCCAGGCGATCATCACGCTCAAACAACGTCTAAATCGCGGCAACCAAAAGATCGTGCTGCTATACGGTGCGTCGCATGCCGCCGATTTACAAAAGCGATTGGTCGATGAACTGGGTTTCGCGATCGAATCCACCGAGTGGGCAATTGCGTTTAGATATTGAAATTTTCACACACTCACCGGCGGGGGCATCGTGCGCTTGGCGATCGTCTGCGTCGCGATCTTATCCTGTAATCGCATGATCCCTTCCAGCAGCGCCTCCGGGCGCGGCGGGCAACCGGGGACGTAGACATCCACCGGCACGATCAAATCCACACCCTTGACGACGTTGTATCCCCACTTGAAGTACGGCCCGCCACCCACCGTGCAGGCGCCCATCGCGATGACGTACTTCGGCTCGGCCATCTGATGGTAAAGTCGTTTCACGCGATCGGCCATCTTATAATTCACAGTCCCGGCGACGATCATCAGATCCGATTGTCTTGGCGTAGCGCGA
The DNA here is from genome assembly GCA_038210015.1 of Tepidisphaerales bacterium. Classification (GTDB taxonomy): domain Bacteria; phylum Planctomycetota; class Phycisphaerae; order Tepidisphaerales; family Tepidisphaeraceae; genus BPJO01. The sequence goes on along the minus strand of JBBQXB010000006.1, from coordinate 24,168 downwards.
AACGCGCCGGCGCCGAACCGATCAATATCAAATCGCGCCGCACCGACCGCCATCATCTCAATCGCGCAGCACGCCAACCCAAACGTCATCGGCCAAAGCGAGTTCTTGCGTCCCCAGTTGATCGCAAAATCAAGGCTGGTGACGATCAATCCAGGTTCAAATCGGTTCTCAATCCACGACATGCACCAATTGTAGAGCAACGCGATTGGCAAACAATAGTCCCGCGAAATGCATACTTTGCGATGATTGCTTGATAAACGCGGCGATTTCCCGCAGCATAAAACGCCGAAGCGCCGGCGCGACTTGGCAAACGCAGGGTTTTGGATATAATTCCACACTCGAACGTCAAAGTTCGTTTCGGGCGATTAGCTCAGTTGGCTAGAGTGCTAGCATGACACGCTAGAGGTCACAGGTTCGAGCCCTGTATCGCCCATTGTCGTAACCCACTCCGAACGCTCTACTTGCGTACCGGTCGATGGTCGCCTGAGCGGTGTGACTTCTAACGCAATTTCGGTAATTACCGGAATCCCTTGGATGCACCGCCATGACCAAGACTTCCTTACGAACCTCATCGTACCGTTATCATGGCCTGTATGGTCGTGCCGTCGTCAGGCTAGATGGCAAGAACCACTATCTTGCGACATTTAAAAGCCCCGAACGCAAAAAACGGTACAACCGGCTGATCGCTGAATGGTGAGTTAAATCACTCAATTCAGTAGGCGTCACGAACGCCCCGCCCATTGCTGAATTGGGGTTGACCCCCGTCCATGAAGCCGAATTAACGCCGCGATCGTTATGACACGGCTACAGTGTTTAGTGGGTAAGGACGCCTGCCGTTACAAACAACCGAATTAACCGCACGGACGCGAGCACGATGCTTGCGTCCGTTTATATTTATGAAACTCACTGCGTACAACCGCAAGCGGAACTTCCGCGCCACTCCAGAGCCTACTGGCAACAAGCCCAGGGTTTCCGAGCGGGGGCACGCACTGATTTTCGTCATCCAGAAACACCACGCGTCGCATTTGCACTACGACTTACGTCTAGAAGTTGATGGTGTGCTCAAAAGCTGGGCCGTGCCGAAAGGGCCGTCACTCGATCCTGCGAAGAAAACATTGGCGGTGCAGGTCGAGGATCATCCGCTCGACTACGGCGAGTTCGAAGGCATCATCCCCAAAGGCGAGTATGGCGGCGGGACGGTGATGCTGTGGGATCGCGGAACATGGGAACCATTTCACGATCCCGAAGAGGGGCTGCATAGCGGGAAGCTGCACTTCGCCCTTCACGGGGAAAAGCTCAGCGGCGAGTGGAGCCTCGTCCAAATGCACGGACGCGCCGACGAGGACGGGAAAAACTGGCTCCTTATGAAAATCAAAGACGACGCGGCTTCTAAGCACGACATTCTGAAGAAGGATAAAAGCGTCAAGACCGGCCGCAGCTTAGACGATATCGCAGACGAGCGTGATGGCGTGTGGCATCCAAACGGTCGCGCCAATGGGAAAAACGGCCAGATATTATCAAAGCTCCCTGCCAAGTTCTCGCCCCAGCTCGCGACGCTCGCCGACCGCCCGCCGGATGGCGACGACTGGCTGCACGAGGTCAAATTTGATGGGTACCGGATGCTCGTTCATATCAGCGGTGGCGTAGTGCGACTGCTGACGCGAAACGGTCTCGACTGGACGCAAAAGTTCCCATCCATTGTCCGCGCCTGCGAAAAAATCAAGACCGACAACACCATCCTCGACGGCGAACTTGTGGTTGTCGATAAGGATGGCGTTAGCGACTTCCAGGCGCTGCAAGCGATGATCAAGGACGGCGAAAAAGCGACGCTGAGCGCGTATCTGTTCGACCTGCCTTTCGCAGACGGCGAGGACCTGACCGATATGCCCCTGATCGAACGGAAAGAGCGTCTGAAATCAATCCTCGACATGTCCGACGCGAGCCACACGATTCAATATTCTGATCATGTCATAGGCGACGGCGCGTCGGTCGTGAAAGAGGCCTGTCGGATGTCGCTCGAAGGCGTGATTTCTAAGCGGGTTGGCTCACGCTATGTCTCGAAACGCTCCCATGATTGGCTTAAGAGCAAGTGCCAGCAGCGGCAAGAGTTCGTGATCATCGGCTACACCGATCCTAGCGGCAGCCGGTCGCACTTTGGTGCGTTGCTTGTTGGGGTGCATGATGAGGCGGGGAAACTGGTCTACGCCGGTCGGGTCGGCACTGGATTCGACGAGAAACGCCTCAGCGATCTGCACGGCGAACTCAAAAAGCTGCACCGAAAATCCCCTCCCACCGACAAGCCCGTCCCCACGCGCGAGAAACGGCAAGCACACTGGGTAGACCCGAAGCTGGTAGCCGAGATCCGGTTCACAGGCTGGACGCGCAGCGGGGTGCTCCGACATCCTGCATTTCTTGCGCTGAGGTCCGACAAACCTGTGGAGGGAATCGTGCGCGAGAAGCCCGTTGATGCGGATGCCGAAACATCGACACGACTTTCGCATCCTGACAAGGTACTCTATCCCGAGCAAGGTTTGACCAAGCAGGACTTGGCCGATTACTACGCGCTGGTTGCGAAGCGCATGCTCCCGCACGTCACGGATCGGCCGCTGGCGCTGGTGAGGTGTCCGAATGGGCGATCAGGCAAGTGCTTCTTCCAGCGCAACTACACCGCCACCCTCCCCGACGCCGTCGTGCCGATCGATGTAAGCGACTCGAAGAAGAAGGACGAGCACGTCGCGATCAACACCGCCGATGGACTGGCGGCGCTGGTGCAGGTGGGCGTGCTGGAGATCCATACGTGGGGCAGTCGCCGTGGCGATATCGAGCACCCCGACCAACTGATCTTCGACCTCGACCCGGCCGATGATGTGCCGTGGAAGCAGGTGGTGAAGATCGCAAAACTTCTGAAAAAACAACTCGATGCGCTCAAGCTCCCCAATTTCCTCAAGACCTCCGGCGGTAAGGGGCTGCACCTAGTGATTCCGATCAAGCCCACGATCGACTGGGATACCGCCAAGTCGTTTTGCGAGGCGATCGTCAAGTCAATCGCCAGCGAGCATCCGGACGAAGTGGTGGCGAACATGCGCAAAGACCTCCGGAAAGGAAAAGTCTACATCGACTACCACCGCAACGGCCGCGCCGCGACCGCTGTCGCGCCGTATTCGACCCGGGCACGACCCGGTGCGCCGGTGTCGATGCCGATCGACTGGTCGCGCCTGCCTCGTATCAAATCGGCGGGGCAGTTCACGGTCACGAATATCAAGGGTGAATTGAAGAAGACCGACCCGTGGCGCGATTTTGATCGTAAGCGGGTCGATCTGAGAAAGCTTATTACAGAAGAGGAGTAAGTCATGGCACGTCCTATTTGGAAAGGTTCGATCTCATTCGGGCTGGTCAACATCCCCATTCAACTCAACACGGCGGTGAGGGAAAAGACCGTCAGTTTTCACATGCTTTCCAAGGACGGAACCTGTCGACTTCGCCGCAAACTGTACTGTCCTGATACGGGCAAGGAAGTCGATTTCAGCGACACGACTCGAGGGATCGAGGTCGGCAAGGATGAGTACGTCATTGTCGATGCCAAAGAGATCGACAAGATCAAGCCGGAGAAGGGCAAGACGATTGAAATCGAGCAGTTTGTGAAGCTCGAGGAGATCGACCCGATCTACTTCGACAAGGCCTACTACATTGCTCCTGCAGACGGCAGTTCCAAAGCGTATAAGTTGCTGGTCGAAGCGATGAACCACAGCGGGCGGATCGCGCTAGCTCGGTTCGTGATGCGGGAACGGCAGAATCTCTGTTCGCTCCGCGTCGTCGGTGACGGCATCATCCTGCACACCATGCACTGGCCGGACGAGGTGCTGGATATCGAGGAGTCGCTCCCATCAACCATCGCCAAGCAGAAAACGGCAGCGAAGGAGATGCAAATCGCACAGCAATTGATCGAGGCGATGACCAAGCCGCTGAAATTAGGCGACTATCATGACGATTATCGCGAAAAACTAGAGAAGCTGATACAGGCCAAGGCGAAGGGGAAAGATACCACGGAGGTGTACGATGAGGTGGAGGAAGTGGATACGCCTCGAAAAATCAATCTGATGGATGCGCTGAAGCGCTCCTTGGCCGCCAACAAACCAACACGGACTACGCGTCATCCGAGGCGCAAAAGCGCTTAGCCGTTTGTCAGCTATGCGGCGCCCACGCCAAAGGCGGTATGAAGCGTCATCATGCTGGTGGAAACTGGGACGCCTATAAAACGACGCTGGCAGCCAAAGACGCCACGCTAGCGAGCCTGTCTGATAAATAGGTTCACGGGCGTTTGAGGCCTGGGAGTCGCTTGTTGAGCTTTGGGGAAGAGTCCGTGTCCGCGGACTCTTGAAATCTCTCTGCAACTCATGAAAGCGAATTAATCTCAAAACAAGGAAGCGCTTTACAAGCACAGTGCTATAATCAGTCTATGAATTAAGGCATTATCTGGACTATCGTTGGGATTCTTCTTATCGTCGTTCTCATCATTTGGATCACACGCGCGGTGTAGACGGGAAGAACTGGTGATTTACCCGTCACCCTCTGCCCCATATCCATGTCCGTCATAAGAAATAACGTATCCGCGAAACGATCCATTGGATAAGCTTGTCGCGAAAGCGACGCGCCTTCCACGTTTCAGGATCGATCTGTTTAGAGTATTCAATATCGTGATCGAATAGTCTTTGCACGTCATTGGCGAACTGTTCGCTGCGGACGATTGCACCGATTTCGCAATTCAATTCGATACTGCGGTAATCGAGATTGGTCGATCCGATCACGCTGAACTTTCCATCAACGGTGACGGTTTTAGCGTGCAGGACCACGTACTGACGTTCGTAGATATCAACGCCGCTGTCGAGCAGTCGCTCATAAAAAGCGCGGGCAGCGGTGACCATGATCGGCAGATCACTCTTGGCGCCAAGCATCAACTGCACTTTGACCCCGCGCCTCGCCGCGTCGCAAAGTTCGCCGACGAGTTGATCATCGGGCGCGAAATAAGCCATCGTCATACGGATGCTTTTTTCAGCGCCAGCAAACAGATCGTGCAATAATGGTCGCAGCGGGCTGGCGAGGGTGGGCACGGTCGCCAGCACGGCCAGACTATCACGCTTCATCATTGGCGTTTCAGGCACGTCTGTGTTCTTGGCTTTACCGATGCGAAAACCTTTTGGCGATTCGGGGATGTTGAATCCAGAGGCGTAAAACGCGCGGGTGATTCGTCCGCCGCCTCGTGTGTAATTCCATGTTCTGATGAACGATGCAAGAAACATTCGCGATGCAGGCCCGGTGACGCTGATCCCGGTATCGCGCCACAATTCTGCGGGTTTGAGTTCGTTGGGCGCGACCCACGCCCCTGCATATGGATCGGCGATATTCAATCCGCCGACACCGGCGAATCGATCATCCACCACCACCAGCTTGCGATGATTCCGCGCGTACGGCCGCCAACCGAAATCGCATTCCCACGGGCGGATAGGATGAAACTCCGCAACCCGCGCCCCGACTGCTCTCAGACGGTGAAACATCTGCCGATCGTTTCCACCCCAGACACCAAAGCTGTCATAGATCACATACACGTTTACGCCTTCGCGCGCTTTTTTAAGGAGCAAATCCGCAAACGCTTTGCCGGTGGCATCGTCGTCCCAGATATAAAACTCGAAACAGATGCGTGACTGCGCCGATGCGATCGCGTCATAGGCGTGCTTTAACGCTTCGCCATCCTTGATGAGTTGTACCGTCGATCCGTCCGCCAGCGTCACCGGGGCAGGCGAATGCCATCCATCGTCGTGATTTCCAGGACCGACATTCACGCCGACTTTGTTTCGACGCAACAACTTCCCCAGCAGCCGTTTGGGGGCGCTCGTGCGCGATGGATGAAGATGGCTTGGGAGTGAACCACTCATGTCTGGACAACGCAGAAAAATAGGACGGGTCTCAAAAATATCCCCCCGGCCAGTTTATGATCTGGCCGGGGGGATTTCAATTGTCGCAGCAGTAACGGTTGCATCAGTCACTTTGAACTCGATCAATCGTCGTTAGTCGGACCAACGCAGATCAACCACAGTTTGGCGAAATTGACGATCTGCTGCTTGGTCAGCTTGTTGGCGTTGAGATTGTAGGTCACCTTGCTGGCAGAGACCGTTTCTTCGCCGGGGATGAAGGTGTCGACGTATTCAATCTTGCCGGTCAACGTCGGGATGGTGTTATCGACCGCGAAGAAGGCGTCTTCCGCGGCCTGACCTTCAAATGCTGCCGCTTCGGTGGAGGGCTTGGCGAACTTTTCCTCATTGAAACGCAGATTAAACTCGTAGTACCCTTTTCCGTTGCTGGAATAGTTCGGGTCTTCGACCCACTTGATCGATCCTGTCACCTTGTCGGCGTATTCCTTACCGTCTAGGCTGTAATTGAACATGATTCCGTCGGTCAGGTAATTGCTGGTTTCGTAGTCGAAATCCAGCGAACCGTTGACGGTCGCGCGGGGATATACGCTGGCAGGACCTTTCGCGAGTTCGATTCCTTGAAACTTCATCGGGTCAGCGCGTTTGACTTCGATTTTCACTTCCTTGCCATTCACGACACGCTTGTACAGACGCGAACCCAGGTTCTCTTTTTTCTCGGCTTTGCCGACAAGTTTGCCTGCGAACGGATCGGTAAACGCCTGCGCTGAACCGATCGCATCAATCGCGATGCGCAGCGGGCTTTCGTTGGCGCGTCCGCCTGACAGATCGTAAACGCCCGAAGCCGGATCAAGCGGGACTTCCCCGACCCATTTTCCGACCGTCTTTTTCTGAGCCATATTTTTTGGATTCAGAACCGAAAGATTCAGGTTGTAATAAAGGCGTCCGTCCTGTTTGGTTCGGCCTAGAACCGAACTGAACAGCTTGGGTTGACGGGTGACTTCACCAGCAAATTCAAGCGTCTTAGCGACGTTGAGTTGCAGTTTGTAGGTATCCTTCGCGCCCGCCGCCGCAGATCCTTTTTTCAGATCGCCTGACGTATCGAGATTGGTTCGGGTGGCGAAGTCTATGTTTAGCGTTCCGGTGATGACGCCGTCCTCGGTCATCTCCTGCGCCCGAACAAATTGCGCAGATGCCAACGTCGCGACCAACCCGCAGGCGATCAACAGGGATTTAATCTTACGATTCATAGCAGTCCTCCCAAAAAATCGAATGTCGCCTGTTCCGTCGCAACCACATGGCTGACCGTCCGGCCGACGACTATTCGAACCCAATACGATGCCGCCACATCGTGTAGTTTGCAACAGTGGCGGCGTTAGAATTCTGCAGCATTCTTCGAGGCTTGTCCTCTTCACGACAAGCTCGATCACATTGAAGTCTCTATATCTCCCCCGATGTTGCGCGATTGACGATGCTAACGCGCAACATCTCGACGAATTGTCCAACAAAATGCTGCAAAAATTTTCGCATTGACGCATTCAGGTGTTGCGCAGACGTTGCCGCGACAACAGATGTTAATTTTGTTTATGAGAAACAACCAAATATTGCGCGTTTGTGGCATATTTCATTATCCGCGCTCATCCGTAGCGTCTGCTCAATCTGTGTCGCGTATTCTTGATACCACAATCACCAATCGAAAGTCGCACATGCCCGAACCAACAGCATCCAAAATCAGCGGATTCAGTCTGAAAGATCAGCTCTTCAACCGTCAGCGTGTGATGTACCTGGCCGAGCGATTTGAAACGACGGATTCTACATTCAACGCAAAGCAGTTTGTCGCAGAGGTGATGAAGGATTTTTCTGCGTTGGAACTAAAGCAAAGAATCGCGCGCATCGCTCAGACGTTGGAGAAATATCTCGATCCAAATTTCCCTACCGCTTGCGATCAGATTATCGCGGCCTTGCCAGCACCGTTGGATCCAACGCGATCGGACGATGATTTTGGCGAGTTTATTTTCGCACCGCTTGGCGAGTATGTCGCGCGGAACGGGTTAAACGCGAAACATCTGAAAGTGTCTCTTAAAACGCTGAAAGCATTGACGATGCGGTTTTCGATGGAAGACGCGATGCGTCCGTTTATCAATGCGTATCCCGAGCAGACCCTCGCGGAATTACGCCAATGGACAACCGACAAACACTACCACGTTCGGCGATTGGTCAGCGAATGCACCCGGCCATTGTTGCCATGGTCACGCAGGCTCACTTTGCCCGCTGATACAGGCGCTGCATTTCTTGATCTCCTGCACGCAGACCCGACGCGGTACGTCACTCGCTCGGTAGCGAATCATCTGAACGACATCGCCAAAACCAATCCCACTCTGGTGTTAAATACGTTGACACGATGGAAAGCAATGAACCGGCAGAGTGAAAAGGAAATGGGGTGGATCACTCGCCATGCGCTGCGGACACTGGTGAAACAAGGACACCCGCAGGCATTGGGATTACGTGGTTTCCACGTAGCGCCCGACATCAAAGTTTCATCGTTCGCGGTCGCCGATACCAATATTAAACCCGGCGACACGCTCACGTTTTCGTTCGTGGTCCAGGCCAAACACGATGTGGCATTGCTGTTGGATTACGTGATTGATTTCGTCAAATCCAATCGCGGCAGGGCACCGAAGGTGTTCAAGATCAAGTCAGTGAAAATGCGGGCGGGGCAGAAGTTGCAGATCATCAAGCGACATCGGTTGCGTGCTGATGCGACGACCTTTTCGCTGTACCCGGGCGTTCACCAACTGACACTGCAAATCAATGGCAAGCCGTTTGGTAGCCGGGAGTTTGATGTCATGGACGTCTGAATAACATCGTCGTTAATATCCTTGTCATGCTGAGGTATCCGTATTTCGTCTGCGGCTAATCAGGCCGCAGCGCGGAGTGGGAGGCGTTTGGTAGCGGCGGCGAGTCCGATCGCGCGGACGGTTTCGGCGACACGATCGGCGGGTTGCGGTTTTGCAAAGTAATAGCCTTGCATCGCTTCATACCCCACGCGCTTGAGGAACTTCATCTCGTCCTCGCTCTCCACGCCCTCTGCAACCAACGTCAATCCCAGACTGTTGCCAAGCGTCGCCATCGCACGCAAGACAGCGGTTCGGTGGTGCAACGGCGTGGCACTATCTTTAACGGTGATTTCGCTCACAAATGCGCGGTCGATTTTCAATGTGTCGATCGGCAGGTTGTGCAGGCGCGAAAGATTGGAATAACCCGCCCCAAAATCATCGATCGCAATTCGTACACCGGTCTTACGAAGCGCAGCGAGCTTTTTCGCGATCTCGGTTTCATTCATGATGAAGACGCTCTCGGTCAGTTCTAATTCAAGCTGCTGAGCGCCGAGGCCGGAGCGTTCCAACGCATCAGAAACGATGTCGCTGAAGTCATCTTTGAAAAATTGCAGCGTGGAGACGTTCACATTTATCCGCATCGGCAGGCCTTGCAGCGTCCACTGCGCCGCTTGATGGGTGGCCTGTTTCAACACCCATGTTCCGATCGGAACGATCAATCCCGTCTGCTCGGCGATCGGAATGAACTTGGCCGGTGAAATCAATCCATGTTCGGGGTGCTGCCAGCGCACCAATGCTTCGACACCGGTGACTTTTCCGTCGCGATCAACGATGGGCTGGTAATGCAGCAGCAGTTGGTTTTTATCAATCGCCACGCGGAGATGCGATTCGAGTTCCAGACGTTCCATCGCTTCGGCGTTCATCTGAGGCGTGAAATACTCGAACTGATTCTGACCACGGATTTTCGCGCGGTGCATCGCGGCGTGTGAGTTGGTTTTGAGCGTCTCACTCTCGATGCCGTCACACGGATAAACCGCGATACCGACCGAGGCTGAGAGCGTGAGCGGGACGCCATCGACTTCCATCGGTTGATTGATGACTTTGAGCATCCGCGACGCAACGTGCGCGCCTTGGGGTTGGTCGTTAAGTTGGACGGCCATCAGCGCGAACTCGTCGTCGCCAAGGCGTGCGAGCAGATCGGATCGTCGCACCGCATGGTGCAAACGTGCAGCGACGCGCTGCAGGACGCGATCGCCAAAATCCCTGCCGTGTTGGGCGTTAATCTCGGCGAAACCGTCCAGATCAATCGTTAACATTCCAACGCGATTGTTGGTGCGTTGCGCAACGGCGAGTTCATCACGAAGACGCTCGAAGAACATCGCTTGATTCGGAAGATGCGTCAGCGGATCGTGCAGCGATCGTGTGGCGTGTTGCGCGGCGCAATCCAGTGTGTCGATCAATACGCCAAGGGTGTGGGCGATCGAATCAACGACGGGGTATACGGTTTCGTTAAGCGCGTTGGTCGCGATGCACAACACCGCAATGGTGTGTCCCATCCTGCTTTGTACCGGCCAGAGCGTGATGGGTGCGTTTTCAAAGTGTTCGGACAACTGATTGAAATGTTCGCTGGCATCGTGCGATCGCATCGGGGCGCAAATGGAATCAATCGCATTACTTGGAAGCAGATGCGGGACAGTGCGATCGCGGGTGAGCAGGGACGCAAATCGTCCATCGCGAATGATCGCCCCGGCGTGTGCGCCGGCAGTCTGCTCTGCTGCTAAAAGCAGCTTGTGAATTGTTTCTTGAAGCGAAGTCTGCATCTTTCTGTTTTCCACTGCTCCGGGGACCAATGCCAGGGCACAGTTCATCATCGGGCAAAATGGGGCAGCGCATGACATCCGCTACAGATTAACCCTTATGGGGCGGTGCAATTTCTCGCAGGTAGGAAAACGAATAGATGCCAGACCCGTGATTATCGGACCAGTCGATCCGCAACGCATAGTTTCCGACCATCTCAGCCTTCAACACCGTGACCGGACCGCTGACGAAATTGGAAGGCAAGACCGTCAAACGCGATTTACTTTGCGATTCGCGTAGTTGCTTGCAAGTCGCGCAAGGGCATTTGGCACGCAGGTATTGGATCGGATACCGGTCCACCGATCCGTCCGGCCAGGTCAGCGCGAGGTCGGTGTCGCGCTTGAGTGACAGTTTGGTTGGGATCAACAAGTCAGACATCGCAGATAACCTATCCCGATCGGCAGTGATTGACCAATATCCGCGACACGACTGAATTCGAGGAAGGATTGGCACAGACGCACAGAGCGAACTTAGTTCATAGCATTAGACGATTCATGGTCCTTGCTCTCCATAGCAGCAGAAAAGACGTGCTAACATAGGGTATGGCGAATGTTAAGTCTGCGTTAGCGACTTGATTCTATTCCTTAAGCGATTGCAATACTCACCGGGCACTCATGGAGTACGAATGACTAAGACAATCGAACCGACCCGTTCAAACGCCGCCACGAAAATAAAAAAGAAAATTCTCGTCGTCGATGATGAGAAAGATATCGTTGAGATGATCGCATTTAACCTGCGTCGAAACGGGTTTGATGTGCTGACTGCGCACAACGGCAATGACGCGTTGGACCTGGCCGAGCAGGAGACCCCCGATCTGATCCTGCTGTACATCATGATGCCGGGTCTGGACGGGACGGAAGTCACGCGCCGGCTGAAAGCCGATCCGCAAACCGCCAACATTCCCCTGGTCATGCTGACGGCCAAGAGTGAGGAAACGGATGTGGTCGTCGGGCTGACACTGGGTGCGGATGATTACGTCACCAAGCCGTTCAGCATGAAGATTCTGCTGGCGCGTCTGACGACGGTTTTGCGTCGGGCTGAAAGTGGCGCAAACGTGGTGGGTGAAGAAGGGGGCAATATCCTCCGTGCTGGACCGCTGACGATCGATTCATCCAAACACGATGCCGCCGTCGATGGCGACACCATCAAACTGACGCTGACTGAGTTCAAATTGCTGACCGCATTAGTCAGCGCGCGTGGCAGGGTGTTGTCGCGCGATCAGTTGATGGATAAAGCGATGGGTGCGGACGTTTTCGTGACCGATCGCGCGATCGATGTCCATATCACCGCGATCCGTAAAAAGCTCGGCGACGCCCACTGGCTGATACGCACCGTGCGCGGCGTGGGGTATCGCCTGCAGGAAACCAACGATGGCGAAGATTGATCGCCACCGCCAGATTGCTGCGTATATTCGCGTTTCATTGATCGCACGCTGGCTTCATTGCGCGAGTATGTTTTGGTTCGGCAGGATCGGCCAGAGATTCAAACCTTTGTTCGCCGGGACGACGGGACGTGGGTGATGAACGTGACAACGGGTTTGAAAGCGACTGTCAAAATCGAATCGGTCGGCATTACGATCGCGGCATCGGAAGTGTATCGGGGCGTAGCGTTTGACTCGCCTGAAATTCCACAGAAAAAATCATCGTCACGTCGTCGGGTGTCGTGATCGCTTTGCCTTGCTGTTGTGATGTGTGATGTTGCAATCATTCCAAATCTAAAAAATATGAATCCTCCGCACCCAACAAAAAGCCCAATAGAGATTGACGAGGCCCGCACTGATGACAATATTTTCGCAACCTTTGAGGTGATGCGCCAGCTTCGCATGCATCTTGAACCGGCCAACTACGTCGAGACGATTCGCAGGATGATGAAGTCGGACAACTATCGATTGGCTGCATTGCGGTCTGAGGGTGTCGTGCGTGCGGTGGCGGGGTTTCGGTTGATGGAAATGCTGCACTGCGACAAGATTTTGTACGTCGATGATCTCAGTACCGACCAAGCTACGCGTTCGCTAGGCCACGGGCATCAGTTGCTCGATTGGCTGAAACAAACCGCCCGCGACGCCGGCTGCGTACAGCTCCATCTCGATTCAGGCGTTCAACGCGAAGACGCGCATCGATTCTACTTCCGCGAACGCCTGACCATCACTGCGTATCACTTTCGCGTGCTGCTGGATTAAACCGCCGCGAATAGCGGGCTCGGATTCTACTTAATCAGCCTTTAAGCACGAGCACGCGATTGGATGTTATCCAACACGTTCATGAAATTGATGTAGCTGTCGTAGGGGCTTTCGTAGGGACTGAAATAACGGTGGACCTGGCCGTCGGCCCAGTATTTCGTACACATGTAGTAGAAGTGATCGGACGTACCCAGTTTGCGCCAGTCGGCCAGCAGTTGCGGGTCGTTACGCTCCTTCAAAATACCTTCCAACTTATACAACTCATGCAACGCATTGGACTGCATCGCATTGCCCAGCCAGGCGCTGAGATCACGCTCACTGTCGGCCCAACTGGTGACGTGCGGCACATCAATCTCACCAACAGTTTTGAACTGGTCGATGACTTCGCTCGGCGTTAGGAATTGCGTTTGCGGCTGATCGAGTAGTGCAGCGGGCAGTTCACGGAGGAAATCAAAAATGCCGGTATCGGCCCATTGGTGTTCGCCGAAGGTTTCGTAGTCCATGAACAGGTTGCACAGGTCGCCGTGGCCGTTGATTTGCGTGACCCATTGGGTGAACTTTTCAGCCGTCAACGGATATTGCTCCCATGCTTTGTCGCTAAAACGAAAGGCGATGTCGTCGCTGAGGCGATAGTTTTTTAGCAGCACTTTCAGTTTTGATCCACCGGGCGGGTTGTATAGCACATTGGGGCTTCGCGTACCGAGCACCTGATCGGCGCCCTCTGCAAGACAACCTTCATAACCCATGTGTGCGACGCTTTGCGCCAGATCGTTGTTATAGATTAACTCGGTATTACGAAACACACGGGCATCGATGTCGAATAGTTGCTTGATTTTCGCCCGCTGCATCAAGACCTGCTGGCGAAACTCGTCCCGGCTGTAGAGGAAGCTGAGCGAGTGGTAATAGGTTTCGTTCAAAAACTCGACGCATCCCGTGCCCGCCAATTTTTTGAAACTCGTCAGGACTTCAGGAGCATGTTCTTCAAACTGTTCGAGCAGGATGCCAGAAATTGAGTAAGCGACCTTGAATTGCCCGTCGTATTGTTTGATCAGATCAGCAATCAACTGATTGGCGGGTAGATAGCACTTGGTGGCGATTTTGCGCAGGATTTCCGCGTTTTTGAAGTCGTCGAAATAGTGACGATCAGTATCAAAGACCGAATACCGCCTCAGGCGATAGGGCTGATGGAGCTGAAAATAAAGACAAACGGATGGCATCAGGTCGCTTAAGCGGTCGTGTTCCCTGACACGATGATAAGCGCCGCAGAGAAAAATGAAACAGATACCGACTATTCTTCGTAGGTGATTCGGTCCACCGCGAACTGCAAACACTTTATCAACGTGCTGCCTGCGCGCTCATTCAACAAGATAAGCCCGAAATCATACTCGCAAGGCACGCAAATCGAGTTGGGGCCTTTCCATGGATACTCTGTATTAGATGGCACGCTCCCACCGGCACGTTGAGCAGGGGACAATAATTCAATCTTCTCGGCAAGCCGGGCAATCGCATGAAGCAGATGCGATGGCACGCGGGAGTTATTTTCGGCGAGGAATTGTCTGGCAATGATTGGGAAGGTTTTTCTGATGTATCCGTGACTGAACTGCAATTGCATGGGGTCTTGGTTTGGCTGGTTCATCAAATATGCTTTGCACACTTTCTCGCATGCCATTTGCAGAAAGTGTAGTTCGTGACAGTGGCAGGTGAGTATCGCGCAAGAGCGTGTCGCGAGCCATTAAATCGGATCGTGCCTGCGTTGCGAAAGCTTGTGCCCAAGTCATGCTCATGCTGAAGCGGCGAGATCGGGACGTGCATATTCTCGACTGACTTTCCAGCCATTTGGAAGGGGCATTTTTTTCTGCTTAATTTTATCAAACTCGTCCGAATGCACTTCCACGATCACCGAAGGATAAAAAATGCCGCTGGGCGGATGAGCAGTAAAGTGAACGGGCATGATCCCGCACTTTGGTGTGCCCTGCGTCACCTCAAGCAGCTTGATTGGTTCATCCTGACGTGCTTCATCTTCATCCGTCGCAAGCAATCGAAATATGTGCTCGATCGACGAATCGACGCGGAAATGAGATTCAGCCAGACGTTGCGCCATCGCATTCTTATCGTGTTGCATCCAAATCTCCGTGCGAAACACCGTGCGAAACCAGATTTGCAGTTTATCTTGCAACTGAGTGGTACGCCAGATTTTTTATCCGAATCGCCCGGTGAGGTATTGCTCGGTCATTGGGTTGGACGGGGTGGTGAAGATTTTGTTGGTTTCGTCGAACTCGATCAATTTTCCGAGGTACATGAAGGCTGTGTAGTCGGCGATGCGGGCGCCTTGCTGCATGTTGTGCGTGACGATGATGATCGTAACCGTTTTCTTCAATTCGATGACCAACTCTTCGACTTTTGCGGTTGAAATCGGATCGAGGGCTGCGGTCGGTTCGTCGAAAAGCAGGATTTCCGGATCGGTCGCCAGCGCCCGGGCGATGCAGAGTCGTTGTTGTTGTCCGCCGGACAACGCCATACCGGAGTGATCTAGTTTGTCTTTTACTTCGTCCCACAATGCTGCGCCGCGGAGCGCGGTTTCGACGCGTTCGTTGACGTAGGACGCGTTGCTTTCGCCGCGCACGCGCAGGCCGAAGGCGACATTTTCAAAGATGCTCTTGGGGAACGGGTTGGGCTTTTGAAACACCATGCTGACGCGCATGCGGATTTCGATTGGGTCGAGTTCCGGGCCAACAAGATTGATGTTTTCGGGCATCAAGGTGATGTCGCCGACGTATTTGTTTTTCGCGTACAGATCGTGCATTCGGTTGAACGATCGCAACAGCGTGCTTTTGCCGCATCCTGAGGGGCCGATCAATGCCGTCACCTTGTATTCGGCGATCGGCATGGAAATATCCTGCAGTGCGTGGAAACCATTGCCGTAGTAAAAATTAAACTTGTTGACAGACGCCTTGAGCGGATCGTTGATTTTCACCGCAGGAGTTGGTGTGTAGGCAGGCTTGCTCGATTTAGCAGCGGGCGCGGTGTCGGTGGTTGTTGTGGTCATGGGTCGATCCTTTACCATTTGATGTTACGTCGCAGCCGGTATCGTAGGTAGATCGCGACCGCGTTCATTGCGAGTGTGAAAGCAACCAGCACGATGCTTCCCGCCGCCGCCAGACGATGAAATTCGTGTTCGGGCTGGCCGACCCAATGATAGGTCATCATCGGCATGACGGTGAACTGGCTGTTCAACCAGCTAAGCGGATTGAGCGTCGTCTGCGTTGCTATGTTTGGATCATTAAACGGCGTAAAGTTGATCGAAATTGCAGCACCCACCAGCACCAGCGGTGCCGTTTCGCCGACGGCGCGGCTCATCGCGATGATCGCACCAGTCAGGATGCCGCCAGTGGAATAAGGCAAAACGTGATACCGAACCGTCTGCCATTTGGTTGCACCAAGACCGATTGATGCTTCGCGTATTGTATTGGGGATCGCACGGATCGCTTCGCGGGTCGCGATTATGATGATTGGCAAGACGAGCAGGCCCAGTGTCAAACCGGCGGTCATAACGCTTTCGCCCAATCCCATTGAAATCACAAATAAGCCTAATCCCAGCAACCCCCATATGATCGATGGCACGCCTGCAAGATTGGCGATGTTGATTTCGATCAGGTTGGTGAACCAGTTTTTAGGCGCATATTCTTCGAGATAAATCCCCGCTGCGACACCCATGGGGATCGTCAGCAATGCGGTGACAATGCACACCAGCAGCGTGCCGACCAATGCAGGGAACATGCCCGATTCCTGCGGATTGGTTGAAAGCATCCCGGAGAGGAAGTTTTCGACTTTCAGTGGGGTGACCGATTTGGCTTCGATAACCCCAATTTCTGCTTTTCTGCCGCGACGACCGGGATCAACCGCGACGCGTTCGCCGACCAGATCATCCGCGGCGTAGTCATTTTTTTCGGGCATGATGACGCGGATCGGTTCGGGATAAAAATCGGCGTGGACGAGATTCCTATCCTTTGGATCGGGACGCACGCGTTTGATCTTGCCGATGACTGTGGGTTCGCCGCTGATTTCTTCGCCGGGGGCTGAATCGGGGATGGCGCGCATCGCGTCAACGCTGATTGCACCGTCTTTGGTGATGTCGCCTTTAACCGCGACGCGCTGCCCGATCAACGGGGTGGGGTCGATCGTGCCGTAGACGGTTTTAAGCGTCATCATCTTCGGCGTCACCTGATATCCTGCGGGTAACTTCCCTTGTGCCGGGGCTTTTTCAAAGTCACCGACGACATCGCGATTGCCTGGTGCAAGACCCCAAGGCGTAATCTCAAAGGTTTCCAGCAATCGGCCTCCGCCATCGTAGATCAGTTTCGCGCCCAATGCGCCAAGCACGGACAACGATAAGACGATCAGACCAAAACCGAGGACATTGAACATCACATCGAACCGCTTTCGCTTTGCGATCAGCGTTCGCAACGATGCGATTTTAGCGTCGGTGGACTTACGAAGTTGTTGAGGGGTGTCAGCCATGATGGGTCAGTTCAAAAGGCGTCGGGTCTTTGCGACGAATGTTAGTAAGCTTCGCGGTAGCGTTTGCGGATCATGTAACCGGTGACATTGAAGAACAAAGTCATAATCAACAGCACCAGCCCACAGACGAAAATCGTGCGATATTCGAGCGAATCGTGAGGCGTGTCGCCTTTGCTCATCCCGACGATGAAGGCGGTGAGGGTTTGACCGCCTTCCTTTGGATTAGCGGTGAAGTTGGGCATTTGCCCTGCGGCGATCGCCACAATCATGGTCTCGCCGATCGCGCGGGCGATCCCGAGAATATAAGCCGCCGTTACGCCGCTGAATGCTGCGGGAAGGATCACTTTAGTCGCGGTTTGTACGCGCGTTGCGCCCATCGCGTAGCTGCCTTCGCGAAGCTGCATCGGGACTGATCGCATCGCATCTTCTGACAGAGATGCAACATACGGAATAATCATCACGCCCATCACCAGCCCGGCAGAGAGCATGTTAAAGCCCGGTACGTCGATCCCGAACCAGCCGCCTATCGTTTGTAGTACCGGGGTGATCGCTAGAAGTGCGAAATATCCATATACGACGGTCGGAACAGCCGATAGCAGTTCGAGAATCGGTTTGATGATTTCGCGAAAACTGGCGTTGCAGTATTCGCTTAACCAGATCGCCGAGATCGTTCCGACGGGGACTGCGACAAAAATCGCAACCAGCGTGGTGACGACCGTGCCAGCGATCAGCGCCCAGATGCCGAAGCGCTTATCGGCAAAAGCGGGGGTCCATTGCGTGTCGCCGAAAAAATCCACGAAGCCGACGCTCCATGTTACGTCTGCAAGCGGTATCCTCGCCTGCACTTCGGTTTCGCGTTGCTCGGCAGCCGAGAGTAGACGAATCTGGTCGGAGGTGGAGAATTTTGCGGCGTCGATTACTTCGCCGACGGTGGCGTTGATGTTTCTCACCACGCCATCAAAATGCGTGACGACCTTCGTTACTTCACCATTGGCAGCGGTGATTTCGAGCAACACATCGCGTTTATTGAGCGTATCGCCCGGCTTTTTATGGATTGCAGAGACGGTGTAAGGCCCGTCGGCGTGCATCGCAGGCAGCGCGATTTCTTCGACCTGTTTTGCAAAAAACGGGATCGTCTCGCGCAGCAGCACGATCACAATGCCGATCGTGATGATGACCGACGACACGCCCGCCAAAAGAAGAATACCTTCGATGATAGTTTCTTTCACGCGTGACGCTTTGGACGATCCGCTGCGCGTCAGGTCAAGAAACGGGGCAGGGTTTTCTGCCACCCCGGGATTCATGGTGGTCATTCTGTTCCTTCGGTCGTGTCAAAACGCCGATCACGCATCGGCAAGAAAAGCCTGAAACACCGGTCAAGGTGTTTCAGGCTGGTTTTGTATTCGATCGCTTCGCAAAGCGACCGTATGTGCTTACTTGGTTTCAGCGCCAACGAGTTGTTCGATCGTCATACCGATCTGTTCCTTGCCACCAAACACCGAACCGGTTTTGCCTGCGGCAACACGGGCTTTCAGCGCCTTGTAGGCTTCGTCGGGGAGCGGAACATATTTCACGTCCTTGACGATATCGACGGCGTTATCGAGGTAGAAGTTGACGAAATTCTTGACTTCATCACGGGCCATCGCGTTCTTGCTAACGTAGATGAAGATCGGGCGGGCCAGCGGGTTGTACGACCCGTCTTTGGTGGCTTCGGGCGAGGGCAGGACAAAGTTGCCGGTCTTGTTCTGAACGGCAACGGCTTTCAGTTTGTCCTTGTTTTCGAGGTAGTAAGCCAGGCCGAAGTAGCCCAGGCCGCCTTTGTCGCCGCTGACGCCTTGAACTAGGACGTTGTCGTCTTCAGACGCGGTGTAATCGCCACGGCTGGATTTGGCTTTGCCGTTGACGGCTTCGGTGAAGTATTCAAACGTGCCTGAATCGGTGCCCGGGCCGTACAGTTTCAACGCCAGATCAGGAAACGACGGATCGATCTGATTCCAGTTGTTGATCTTGCCTTGTGCGCCTTCTTCCCAGATTTTCTTGAGTTGGGCGATAGTCAGTTTTTCAGCGAACTTATTGTCAGGGTGGATGACGACGGTGAGGGCGTCAAACGCGACGGGGACTTCGATGAAATCAATCCCAGCGGCTTTGGCGGCATCGATTTCGGACTGCTTGATCGGGCGCGAAGCGTCGGCGATGTCAATTTCGCCACGGACGAACTTCTTCATCCCGCCACCGGTGCCGGAGATGCCGACGGTGATCTTAACGGCGCCTTTGGTTTCTTTGGTGAACTCTTCGGCGACCGCCTCGGAGATCGGGCCAACGGTTGAACTGCCATCGACTTTGATCGATTGGGCGTGAACGAGTGAGCCGGCAAACGAGCCGACAACGACGGCCGCTAGGGCCGAGTGTTTGAACCATGCGAACATAATGAAGCTCCTTGAAAAAAAAGGGGTTGGTTACGTGGTTTACTGATCCAACCGACAGCGACCCTTTGTCGCCGATATCTGGTTTGGATCAGCGATCAAAAAGTTACTTTTTACCGTGCTTGGCTTGATATTCTTCGATGAGAATATCCGCCATGCCGAGTTTGTTGTCTTCAAAAATGACGGTTTCGTTATTCGGTCCAAAGGCAAATGCCTTGGTGGTCATTTTGGGCATTGTTCCGTTTTGCGTTAGTGCGTCTGCGGATTTTTTCGACCCCAAGGCGTACACCTTGCCCTTGTAGGTGACTTCATTCAAAACGGGATATTCCGTTCCGCGCCATGCTTCTTCACGTGCGATCTTTTTGTTGATGTCCTTGGCGGTCATTCCGCCGTTTGAACATCCAACAAGTCCGACGGTCAGTGCGCCCAGGACGATCGCTGAGAGCACGGGGGTGGTTCGAATCATATACTGTCTCCTTATGGTTTCCCTGTTCCTATCCTTCACCTGCCCATATGGGAGGCGACGGTCGGAAAGTTAGGCGCGAAATGTTAGGATGCCATTAGCAAATCATTTGCGGCGTGGCAATTGTTAAGAAGATAATCTAGTCCTTTTTGTGGTGTGTTATAAGTGTAGTTATGCAAAGAGCTTATCGATGACGTGGCGAGACTATCTTCTCCTCGATTTACCCATTTTTTTAAGGGAGTGCGATCTTGCACATACCCGCGGAAGCGGGCCGGGGGGGCAAAAACGCAACAAAACAAGCTCTGCGGTGCGCATAACACATCGACCGACCGGTATATCTGTTCGGGCGGAGGAAACGAGGTCGCAAAAAGCGAATCTAAAACACGCGATCAACCGCCTGCGAATCGCGATCGCGCTGCAAATCCGCGATGTCGTCGCGACTCAAGACGTTTCAGTTCTCCTCGCCGATTTACCCGTATCTTTCGATCAATTTCGATCCAGCAATGTCTGTCATCTCGCGATCATGATGGATTATCTGCATGCGGCTGGGTATTCATTATCCGAGGCGGCCAAATTACTCGGCGTAACCACTGGCGCGGTATCGCGATTCATCTGTTCAAGCGAACCCCTGATGACCGAAGTAAACCGCCAACGCGCCGCCCGCAATCTAAAACCGCTGCGAAGCGATCGGTGATTTTTGGGATAAATGCGAGTAACCGCAGATTCCGCAGATTCCGCAGGTAAATACAAAGCTTTTTTAATCTGCGAAATCTGCGGCTAACAAGCCCGACCCGCCGCACCGATCCGATCGAAGAATATCTCGTCGTTGATTTCTTCCAGATCATCACAGCCGCGAACGAATGACGTGATTCGTTGAAACGATAATCGCATGTCGCTTTTCATACCGCAAAACAGGGATTATCAACAGGTGGATTGGTTCCGGCTTTATTTTCCGAATTTGGCTTTACTCATGCCGCCGCAAGGCGATACAACTCTAGTAGTGCGTCAAAAAGTGGCGTATCTGATTTTACGATCACGTCTGGAGATTTGAGGATGAATCGATTTCAAACCGCCCTTACGATTGCGTTGACCATCGCCCTGTCACTTACGGCTGCGTCGCGCGGCGAAGATCCGCCTGCGCAACCGATGATTTACGCCGGCGACGGATTAACCGTCGTCATCCTCAAAATGTCCGAGGACACCGGCGAAATGAGCGGTGAAATCCGACGCGACAAAGCCGTCTATCCCTTTAGTGCCAAAATGGACGACAAGGACGATGAAGTCGTCCGCGGCAATTTTTATGTCGATGGCAAACCCTTCGCATTTTCCGCCAGAGAAGATGCCAATTCGGAAGCAATGATTTTTGTCACCGGAGCAAAGCGGTATAAATTGCTTCCGGTCGTTCCGCAACAACCTGCTCAACCCGGACAGCAGCCACAAGCGCCTCAGCCGGGTAATCCGCTGAATCAACCCGCACAACCGCCTGTCACTCCCCCGGTGCAACCTCCGATACAACCACCCGCGCCGACTGTGGAAAATCCGTTGACGGGTTTGCCGGGAATGAACGACAATCCTGTCCCGCCCGCGCAGCCACCCGTGGCGCCGAATCCCGCTACCAATCCGCCTGCACCTTCTGACAATCCGTTGCTCAATTTGCCGGGCAATGGAAATCAAAATCCCGCCCCGGCAAACCCTCCCCCTCCGCAACCCGCGCCGCCTGCTGCATCCGCCCAACCCGCGGCGGCAGATAACAAACCCGTCAAAGTTAAATTGGTCAAATTTCACGACGTGTCGATGGACGGCGTTGTGTCACACACCATGCTTATACCCGAAGGCTGGACCGCAGAAGGGTTCATCGAATGGACAGGCGAACCCGACTACACCCCGGAAAATAAAATCATCGTTAAAGGTCCCGACGGCGCGAAGATTTACCTCTCGCCGTCTCTGCCCTTTCTATACACAGTGATGAACAACATCCCCGGCATGCCGCAGATCCCGCCAGCAGGGACACCACCCCCGCAAGATCTCGGCGTCTGGCTCGCACAATATCTTCAGGAACGCAACCCAAAGATCGCCAACGTCAAACTCATTAGCGACGTTCGCAACGCCAAATTTGAAGCGATGATTCAGCAAATGGACAAGGACGCGGGCGGCAACTTAAAAGACCTCCGCCAGACCGTTCATGCAATCACGATCACCTACGATTTTGAAGGGATGAAGATCAAGCAAGAAATCAACGTTACCTACGTTCTTTTCCCGCCGATGATCAACCAAAATCTCAGAAGCGACATGTGGATGCTGCAATTCATGCCATCCTACGCAGCCAAAGAAGACAAGTTCGACCAGGTTAAACCGAAGCTCGAGGCGATCCAATCCACCATGCAGCCAGTCGCAAAGTGGTGGGTGCAGATGTTCAAACTGCGTAGCGAAATCATGCGCGTCCGCGCCGAACAACGCATGGATGAAATCCGCCGTCGGGGCAAGATGTACGACCAGATGAGCGATGCCGAGTTTGCGAAATATAAGGAGTCGATGAAGGGTTCAGATCAAGGCCAGAAAGATCGCGTCGATACGATCTACGAACGCCAGGAATATGCCGACACCGACGGCAGCGTCGTCACGCTACCCATCCACTACAACCACATCTTTTCCGATGGCAACGGCAACTATGTGATGAGCAATAACTCCTTCGACAAGCCCGGCGAACTATGGACGGAGATCAAACCCAAGTAATCCCGCAGTTAAGGCGATGCTGGTATGGGCATGAAAAAACGGTCACATTCGAATGGCATTCACCATAAAACTATCTGCGTCCCCGTATCATGTCCCGTGCGTCGTTTCTATTCCAATGTCCCGGGCTGCGTCTCAAAACTACGCGAAAAACAGCAAAAAATGCTTAAACGAACGCCATTCGGACCCGTCCCGCTTATTTATCTGTTCAGTTCAATCGGTCGTTCCCGCACTGGGGGCATTTTACGCTACACGATCCTCGTAGGTCGTAGCCGCAGGATGCACACAGGCCACGTCGATGCCGGCTGCTCCGCCTGCAACACTCCAAGACACTAAAAAAACACTTCACCGACCACATTCCAAAAAGGACAGCCCCCGTAATTCCCAACGCTCCATCTAGTATGCGGTTCTGTGCAAGTGTGTAAACGCCCCATAAACCGTGTGCGATGCCGCTACAAAGCAATATAACCATCGTGACTAAATTCCAAGGTACAGACGACATTATCGCTGGACTTGCACATGACTTGATTTTTTTGGTAACCTTCTCCATCAAATGTAATCTATCGTATTGTTAAAATATCCCATAACCGCGAGTTATACCTCTGAACTCTTTGGCAAATTCATCAGCAGGTGTTGCGCAATCGCACTTCACGAAATTCCCAGGCAACTGGACACTTTCCAGCTTCCATCCATATCTACGACTGTCGATGCCATAACGTTCTGACCTCATGCCCAATGAGGTATACCAATAACCAACGAAGCGGTCCGCCCCCAATTGGGTGATAATGCCGGTAAAGCCTATAATGCCTCCGGCAGGCTTATGTACTTTCGAAATTCCCATACCAGCTGTGGACAGCAATCGGCCTGCCCAGGGAAATGATACGGGGACGCACAGGAAATGATACTGGGACGCACAGGCTCTGTTCAGACCCTTCGTTCGCCGCGCCAAAAAACCATGTGCCGGCGCACACGCATCCATCCAACAACGCGGTCGAGCATCGTCGCCAGCGACTTGCCGCGAGTGAGAATCTCAAACGCCGTACAGAGGGTGCTGGCGGCGGGAACCTTGGACAGTCCGATGGCCGCACACCATTCGGGGGAGTCTTGAAAAAGCGCGACGATCCCGCGGTAGCTCTTCTTCTGGTGTTCACGCAGCACGAGGCAGGCAAACAGTTGTGGGAGTGTGAAGTCATGCCGACTAAACTTACTTGCGTAGTCCGGCAAACACTCCCTAGCC
>JBBQXB010000005.1:0-82106 GCA_038210015.1 Tepidisphaerales bacterium | reverse complement strand
CTTGGGCGACGTCGCTCATCGTCTGCTCATACGCCACCCGCATCCGCCGCTGTAGTTCGTCCACATCGATTTTGCCGAGCCGATCCATGGCTATTCCTTTCCCGACATCCAAGCCGGAATCAACATATCCTACCCGAGACTGAAGATTTGGCAGACCCTGGATCGATCTGAGGAGCGTGATTTCACGTGATGATCATCAGCCGATGTGATATAATGGATATAACGTGATGATTAACATCACGCTGCTGGAACCCAGCACACGTTCATAAGCGGAGCGGCGTATGTCAGCAAATGATGCGGTAATCGGGCTTTCTCAGGATCAAATCGACCAACTCAAAACCGAAGGGTACGTTATGGTGCCCGACGTTTTCACCAACGCCGATCTTCAGCCCGTGATCGACGAGATCCAAGCCGATGTTGATCGGCTGGCGCGAGAATTTTTCGCTGCCGGTAAGCTTACGCGGCTATACGATGAATTCGACTTCGAGCAGCGTCTCGTGCACCTGAATCGCGAAGCGCCCGATCTACCAGCGAAGATATGGAACGCTCATGTGCTGCCATCCTTTTTTGATCTGATGCGCACTGAGCGTTTGCTGGATATTATGGAATCGATCTGCGGGCCGGAGATCATCGCGTCGAGCGTTTATAGGCTTCGTCCGAAGGTGCCCAGCAACAACCGATCCGCCGTGCCTTGGCATCAGGATTCGGGTTATTTTGAACCGTATTGCGACACCGCGATGGTCGTCACCTGCTGGTTGCCGCTGGTGGACGCGACGGAAGCAAATGGCTGCCTGTGGGTTCGTCCGCGTCAGCATACGGATCGGGTGCTTCCGCACAAGCAGGCAAAAGGCCAGCCTTATCTGATTATCGATCACGTCGATTACACGCCGAACATGCCGACGCCTGATTCCGTTTGCTGTCCAGTTCCTAAGGGCGGGGTGCTGCTGCTGACCAACCGCACGCCCCACGCGAGTTTTGATAACGTCACTGACTCGGTCCGCTGGAGCATGGATCTTCGTTATCAAAGTGCGTCGCTGCCGACCAACGCGAAAATTACGCGTCTGCCGGGCGAAACTGTTTATGACCCGGAATCCACCGACGCGCCGATCGCCTGTTATCCGCCGGAACCCGATTTTCTCGTGCGTAGCCAATCTCGCCACGACGAAGTGCTCACTACGCGAGAGCAATTTTTGAACTTGCGAAAAGAGCACCAATTTCAACCAATGACCCAGCGGTGGCAGACGGCGTGATGGGCGATCGGGATTGATTGAGGGTTTCGCGCGTAGTCTTTACCGGGGACGTAACGCCAGTATCAATTCGATTTCACCGGAAGGCCGATGAAGTTGCTGGGCGATTTCTGGGATCGTCATTTTTTGGTCCGCCAGCGCATAAATCGCGTCGTGGTCTGGATTAGTTTGTGATGTTTTGGCAGCTGGGGTCGTCGGTTCCTGTTCGCCGTACGGATCACTAGCGGGTGACGCTGCCGACGGCGTGAGTTGATTGGCTTGTTTCAATTCGGCGATTTTCGTATCGGCTTCGGCGAGTAGAATCTGAAGCTTTGCAGATCGGTTGTCGAGTTGCGCCGACATTTGGCGGGTCATTTCACTCAATTCAACCAGCAGACTTTCCATCTGTTTTTCGACGGTTCGCTGCTGGGACAACGGCCTGCCATAGCGGGCGGGGGCGTCCATTGGGTCTTTTTTACGACGCAGAAACGGGCGTATGACCAGGTAGGTGATCAGAAAAACCCCGCCGCCGATGATCAGCCACGGCATGTTTTTGTCAGAGACGAAACTGGATTGCAGCAATAGATGGATCACGTATTTCTCCGAGTCACCGCCAGCACGCGGGGGTGTCCGGCGTGGTCGCGAAGGATTTTGGCGTCGGTAAAATCGTCAAATGCCGCAACCATTTCCATGGCCGGGTCGTGCTGGTCGTATGCGATTTCAAGCAAAATGCGTCCGCCAGTCCGAAGATAATTCGAGGCCGATGCAAGAATCCGTCGGTGCGGATCAAGCCCGTCCGGGCCGCCATCCAACGCCGAGTGCGGTTCGTAATCGCGAACATTTTTCGGAAGCTGACTCATCTGCACCGTTGCGATGTAAGGCGGATTCGCGGTGATGATGTCGAACGCGGTTTTATCAACATGCTGCGAAAGTGCTTCGTATAAATCGCCTTGCAAGAGCGTCACGCGATCAGCCAGTTGATGTTTGTCGATATTATGTTTCGCAATCGCGATCGCCTTCTCGCTGATATCGGTCGCGACAACCTGTGTCGCAGCCACATGCTTCGCGATTGCAATCGCGATCGCGCCGCTGCCGGTGCACAGATCGAGGATGCGAGGCGCTTCAAATCCCGGTGTGTGTTGGATCAACCCCATGACCTGTTCGACCAGCGTTTCAGTATCCGGACGCGGGATCAGTACTCCGGGTGCGATATCAAACTCAAGGCTAAAAAAATGGGCTTTGCCTGTGAGATATCCGATCGGTTCTTCATCGCCGGCGCGTTTGACCAGATCGCGCAATGTTTTGAGCTGCTCGTCGGTCAGCGGTTGCGAATAGTTGGTGTAAAGTTTGATCCGCGACAAAT
This sequence comes from Tepidisphaerales bacterium, assembly GCA_038210015.1. Lineage (GTDB taxonomy): Bacteria > Planctomycetota > Phycisphaerae > Tepidisphaerales > Tepidisphaeraceae > BPJO01. The sequence goes on along the minus strand of JBBQXB010000005.1, from coordinate 79,517 downwards.
CCAAAACGTGTGCGATGATCAGTTCGGCGCAGAGTCGCGGGGAATCGAGTTGCTTACGCTCGAAAAATCCGCGTGTCCAGTTCAGCACGCGCTCGACCGTCCATGGTCCATCAGTCTCTGCCATCGTGCGATGAGTATATTTGCTGGAATGCGATTGCGATAGCCACAACCGCTTAGCGACAGTTTGCTGGGCCTTTGGGTCTGAAACTTTTCTGTCGTAGCAATCTGCTTTTTTGATGACTGGAAAAGAGAATAGGCCGCAGAAGCGCAAAGACTCAGAGAGCAATGCGATGAATCACCATCAATTATGGAGATACAACAAAAAAGGCCGCGCATGCGCGATCCTATACTCGGATAAAAATTCGCGTGAAAGCATGGAACGCGAGACTGTTTTCTCCGGGTCTCTGCGGCCTAATTGTGGTTCCACGCAGCGCAATGTTGTAGGAGTGGATCGATCAGCGCAGCCACTCGCACGATTGTTCAGTGTGGATAGATCGCCCCCAAAACCACTGACCGCGACGCGCCGGTGACACGCAGCACGTTGGCGTGGAGACGATCCAATGTCGCAGCCGCGAGGATCCCGAACGCCATCGCTTCACGTGCCTGGCACGGGATGTCCCATTCATCGCTCGTACGTACTTGGGCGCATTGGTTGCGAATCATCGACATCAGTGTGCGGTTTCGCACGCCGCCACCGGCGACGATGAGTTCGCAGTTTTTCCAATCCCAGCCGACATCTGCTATCGCTTTTTCGATCGCTGCGACCGTGAACGCCAGCGCCGTTGCCAGCGAATCTTCAAGCGACAGGTTCGTGCCGACTACCGCTTGCTGAAACGCTTCGATCATCTCTGGACCATCGGTTGATTTGGGGTGTAACCGAGCAAAGTAGGGGTGCGCCATAAGTTTGGGGAGGAGTGACAGATGCACTTGTCCGCTGGCCGCGGTATCGCCGTTGGGATCGAACCCGCCGTTGTCGCGCATCAGCCAGTCTGAAACGCAATTTCCCGGGCCGGTATCAAAGCCGGTTACTTCGTCGATCGAACAGTCTTTGGGCAGGATCGTGATGTTCGCGATACCGCCGATATTGAGGATCACCCGATTAACGGTTTCGGATCGAAACATGATCCAATCGGCGAAGGGCACGAGTGGCGCACCTTGCCCGCCTACTGCGCAATCGGCACGTCGGAAATCGGTCACCACGTCTAGCCCGGTCGTCTGCGCGAGCAACGCACCGTCGATCCATTGAATCGTCAGCGGCGGGGCGTGGAACAAAGTCTGGCCATGTGCCCCAATCGCGCGGACTGCAGCAGATTGTATCTGGCAGTGTTTGAGCAACTGTTGCACCGCGTTGCAATATGCTAGCGATACATCTTTCGCCAGTTCGGCTAATTCATTCAATGTGACGGATTTTTCGGCGCGGATTTGCAGGATTTTCTTCCGCAGGGTGTCCGGGTAGGGGGTTTCAATGAAATCAATGAGTTCTGCTTGCATTGATATCCCGCGGCCCATAACACGCAGAATCGTCGCATCCACGCCGTCGGCGCTTGTGCCGGACATCGCACCGATGATCAGTCGATCTTTCATCATTTACATGTTACTTTGATTTCACCGCTTGGCGTAGCGGTCGGCTGGCGTATAATGAGATGACGAAGGGATAAGACGTATGGCCGACCAAGACAAAACGCCGCAGACCCCGCAGGGTGGTGTTGCGACAAAAACAAAACCGCAGATCAAACCCCCGCAGCCACTGCCGCCTTGGAAAGTGTTGCTGCATAACGACGACAAGAACGACATGGGACATGTTGTCATGTCGATTGTTGAGTTAACGCCCCTGACTGAACAAGATGCTGAGTTGCGCATGAAAGAGGCCGACGAGCACGGATTGTCGTTGCTGCTGGTTACGCACAAGGAACGCGCGGAGTTGTATCAGGAGCAATTCCAATCCAAAGGTCTGACCGTCACGATTGAACCGGCGGAATAACCCCGACTGCGGGAATCGTTTCACCCCACACCCACAGCCAGTCTGTGGGTATTTTTTATGTCCAACGAATTTGCTTTCATCGACTGGATCCGCTCCCAACAACGCACCGAAGCGTCTGTATTGCTGGCAGCGGGGGATGATTTGGCGATCGTGAAATTTGATCCGAATGACCTGGTGCTGATCGGCATCGATCAGATCTTGGATGGCGTGCATTTTAATCTGAATGAGCACGATCCGCGGCTCATTGGCAAAAAAGCGATGAACCGCAACCTATCGGACTGCGCCGCGATGGCGTGCCTGCCTGTGTCAGCGGTTGTCAGTTTTGCGATCCCGCGCGGAATGAGTGTCGAGTGCATGAAGGAAATCTATCTGGGCATGAAAGAAGCTGGCGAGGCGTTCGATTGTCATATCGTGGGTGGAGATACGGGTTCGTGGGATCAAAAATTGGCGATTAGTGTTGCTATTACCGGTAAAAGCGCGGGGTTGACGCCGGTGCGAAGAAGCGGGGCGCGCGTGGGTGATACGATTTACGTCACAGGCGCTTTGGGCGGCAGCATCCTTGGTAGGCATTTGATCTTTACGCCACGGGTTCGCGAAGCTCGGGATTTGGTCGCACGGCATGCGATTCGTTCGATGATCGATCTGTCGGATGGGCTTTCGCGCGATCTTGGACATATTTGCCGTGAAAGTGGGGTCGGAGCGGTGCTGGATAGTGGCTGCATCCCGATCCACGATGACGCGCGTCAACGTCCCGGCGACGTCCTCTTGCACGCACTCAACGATGGGGAAGATCACGAACTTTGTTTTACCGCTGACGCAGGCATCGACTCGGCGATCCGTATAGGGAAGATTGTTGAAGAAAAGGGTGTTTGGATCGACCGCTCCGGCGTCCGTGAAAAACTCATAACAGCCGGTTTTGAGCACCACTTTTAATACAAAAGTCATGACGCATCACTCGCATAGTGTCGCCGATACCGAAGCCATTGCAGGCGAATTGGCGCGACAATTAACAGGTGGCGAGTGCGTCGCATTGCACGGCGACCTAGGCGCTGGCAAAACCCAGTTCACTCGCGGATTGGTCAAAGCCCTTGGCGGGGCGGCTACAGATGTTTCCAGCCCAACTTATGTCTTGCTTCACGTTTATCCCACGCGATCGCTAACGGTGTATCATCTCGATGCCTACCGGGTGCAGGGGGCGGACGATTTTGAACAGATCGGGTTTGAAGAGTTGCTCGATCAACAAGGCGTCGTCATCGTCGAATGGGCATCACGCGTCGCAGCGATCATCCCGAGGATCCACATCAACGTCACGATCCAGCCGACAAGCGAAACTGATCGCACAATCGAAATTGTCCGCGTCACATAGGCCGCGCGGCCTCAACAGTTTCGCGTAAATCCGGTATGATCCTTGTCGTGAAACCCAAGACCCTCATCCTCCGCACCGCCGGCACGAATTGCGATCTTGAAACCGCCCACGCGTTTGAACGCGCTGGCGCTGCCACCGAGCGCGTGCATCTGAATCGTTTGATCGATAACCCCTCGTTGATAGACGAATACCAAATGCTCGCCATCCCAGGGGGATTCAGTTACGGCGACGACATCGCGGCGGGACGGATTTTGTCCAATCAGATTATGCACCACCTGCGCGATGCGTTTCATCGTTTTATCGCTTCGCAAAAGCCGATCATCGGCATCTGCAATGGTTTTCAGGTTTTAGTAAAGACCGACATTTTGCCAGGCCCGATTGGCGGCGCGACCGGACAGACCGCAACGCTCACGCACAACGACTCTGCACGCTTTATCTGCAAATGGGTTGGCTTAAAACCGGTCAGCCAGAAGTGTGTTTGGACAAAAGGGCTTGGCGAAATCGAACTGCCAATGGCGCACGGCGAAGGCAAATTCATCCCCGCCAACGATTCGGTTCGCAAGGCGCTACACGCCAACGATCAGATCGCGATGGTTTACACGGGTGATAATCCGAACGGTTCGACCGATGCGATCGCGGGTGTGTGTGATGAAAGCGGTTTGGTGTTTGGCTTGATGCCGCATCCAGAGCGGCATGTGCGGTTCGATCAACACCCCGCCTGGACGCGAAAACCTGCACGCGATGGTGTAGGACAGGGATTGGCGATGTTTGAGAATGCCGTGAAGTACGTCGATCAGACCATCGGCGCGGGAGTGTAAGTTTGTTTCGGGTGGGCACCTTTACCCCGCACGACTGGTCGCTGCGGCGCGGAAACAGGCGGCCTCAAGCTGCTGGACTTGCATCGCACTGTCTTTGACGGACTGTGATGAGTCTAGGCAGTGCACCGCGTCGCGTGCCAGATCCGACAAAATCTGAAATCCGAAACCCGCGGCGCTTCCACGAACCATCTGGCAGGCCTGTCGCACACCTTCAAGGTTGTTGTTTTCGATATGCTTACGCATCTCGCGTGCAAGTGTGCGCAGGCGGGTAACGTATTGTTCGACCAACCCTGCGGTTTCAGGATTGTTGCCAATCGCGCTGACGATCGGTTCTTCACCCGATGTCCCGGCACTAAGCCATGTCGCAAGCAACGAAGTGAGTTTGGATGCATCAAATGGTTTGCTTAATACCGCACTGGCCCCTGCGTCGGTTGCCTGCTTGATGCGCGGCGCACTTGTCTCGGCGGTGACCAACGCGATCGGGCCGGTGTATCCACCCTTACGAAGCCGCGAAACCGCTAACTCGTCCGCACCATCCATTAAAATCAGATCGCATAGCACGCAATCAATACCGCCTTCTTTGATCCGTGCCATCGCTTCATCGGTCGTACCGACGCTGATAAGATTGATCTTCGTGCCCTTGAGAAAATGCTGCATTAACAGCCGATCCATTTCCTGGTCGTCCAAGTGCAGCACGTTGCCTTGCAATGTCGCGCGATCCACGGTGGTGGCGTCGTCGAGTTCACCCCATTCGCTGGGATCGAGGTAGAGTTTCGGGAAGATTTTCTGATCGAACTTGGTTCCGATCAGGTGGTAGGTGCGGTTGACCAGCGCACAATGCTGAACGATGCCGCGAATCACATCGTCGCCGCCGAGCCTGCGACGAAGCACGATCTCAACCTTGGTGTTTTTGTGCAGGAATCCGTGATACAGAAACGACATCCCACCGGCAGAGAGATTGCGGGTGGTGACATAGCTAGCGCTGGCGCTGCCGCCGGGGTGGTGGATGCGCACAGCGATTTCATTTTTACGAAATGCGACGCGCGGCATTCCCCGCTTGTTTTTGGCGGGGTTTTTTTCCTCCAGCGCGTCGAGATTATCAAGCATCGCCTGTCGTTCGGCGTCTGATATTCGTGACGGTCGGATGTTTTCGCGTGGCTGGTGTCCGGTCATCGCATTTACGTCCCACTTGTGCAATCGGTTCGATCCTGCCGTGACTTGATCAGTCCTGTCGATCAGAATCACTGGCCGTCATACTCTTCTTCATCGACGTAATCGGAGGGTCGATTTAGATACAATTGCGGGGCATATAATGGATGAAACAGTGATTGTTATCGGTCTGATACGCGCACAAAATATGACGCCTGATCAAAACGATCGTCGCGGTGTGACCGATGTGGAAATCGTTATCGTTCTGCCCGATTCCACGGTTTGCATTCCCGGCGCAGGATCAATGAAGCGTAGCGTGAGGGTGATCGTGACCCGCGACAGCCGATCGAATCCGCCGCCGGTTTTGATGCTCGATGCCGAACGGGAGGGGGTCATTTCAAGACTGAACGCAGTCACGCCGCGTAGCAATATGTGGTCGGTATCGTTTTCAGTAACGATTAGCTGCTCATTCACTGCGTCATAGCGGAAGGTCAGCTCGTCGTCGTTTTCGTCAAATAGCGCGATGCCTGTGTCAATGACGGTCGTACCGGCAGTGAAACTTTCAATTTGCGATTCTGTGATCGGCGAATGCTCGGTGCTGGTGCGGATATAGGTGCTAAGCCTGTGCATTGCCAGCCGCGCGCGGTGCAGCGTGTCGGATTGCACCTGGTTAATAGAATAGGCTTTGATCGACGCATCAATCGCCACCGCGACCGCAGTCAACAACCCCGCCGTAATCGCAACCGCGATCAGCAATTCCGCCAAGCCAATGCCGCGGCGATTTAATCGCCGATTTTTGATGTGCGATTTGCATTTTTCGCAACTCGCATCTCGCAACTCGCAACTATTGTTATCCACACTCATTCTCCCTCCCGATACGTCATCGCATCCGGCGTGATATCAATCGCGACGTTGATCCCGTCGGGCAGCGCTCTGTGCGGGTTATAACGAATATTCAGCCGACCGAATCCGCCTTCGGGAAGGGCGGACGGATTGGTATCCGAGTCGCTGGCACCGAAATATCCAAGTGTAGTGTTGCCCGCGCCGTCGCCGGTGACGATGAGCGATCCGTCGATGACGCTCGTTCCGCGAATGTCGATATTACCTGCCACAACCACACCAATTAAAGTGCTGGGCGCGGCATCGGGATTGGTAAACGAACCCATTTCGATATTCACCTGCGGGCTGACGATCGTGGCGGTTTCATCGACTTGATTGTCGAATAATGTCGCGCCGGTAAACTCCCATGAATTGGCAAAGTGGGTGTAAGCGGTCGCGTAATTTCCCGCCAACGGTCCATTAAAAGTGCAGTTGTTGAAGCGGAGATTGTTGCCGTTTTTTGATCCCTGCGTGAGGCTTTGCCCGCTGGTCGGCGTGCCGGTGGAGATGAGGGCTTTATCTTTGCTGAAGGTATCGCCGCTGATTTTGCGTTGCGCCCAGCTCATACCATCGCTTTTGTCGTAGGTGACACTTCCGCCGGAGGTTTTGATATCGCGTTCGCCTTCGACAAACGTCACGCCATCGAAGTTGCAATTATCGAACAAGGCATTTAGTCCTTTGGGAATGATGACATTTCGTAATGTCATATTCCTGAAAACCGGTCGTCGATACGTTGCTTGATAGCTGACCGATCCGTACGGCGTTCGCTCTTGCGAGATACCGGCGTTGGCGTCTGCGATTGCGAGCGTTTTGTTGGCGATCAGTGATACGTTTTTGATCGTACTGCCTGCGCTGGTTCCGCTGCGATTGCGGAAGTTGTCGGCAGCCTCTTCAAAATTTGCGGGCGAGAGATCGAAGATATCGTTCGCGGTAGCGCTAAACTTCACCGGCGGGATGCCAGGCGAATCGGGCACGACTGGGCCTTTAATCATGTCGTGAATCGAGGTGTTCGATCCCAAATTGGATTGCCACGCACTGGCACTGGTCATCATCAGAATCTGACCGCGTATCTTGGCATAGGCGTCGGTTGCGTCAATTTTGTCGTCTTCATAACCCAGCCGCTCAGAATCACCCGCGAATAGCGGCCCGCCAAGTGAATCGATCGCTGCGAACAAATTCGCGTCATACAGCTTACCCGTCGCCAGATCGGTGAATTCGGACTTTGAAACCGCGCGGTCGTTGTCGACATCGTAATACTTGATAAACAAATCCAACTCATCGACGTATCCATTGCGGTCGTAATCGGTAAACCCTGCCGAAACCGCAGCGTTATAGCGTTCGGTGTCGTTGATGCTGATCACACCCGAGTAATTCGCATTCTGCGACTCAAGCAACGCCTCCCATGAGTTGATTTGAGACGCCAGCGTGGAATTAAGGTGTGTGAAATCTGACAGTGAAAGGATCGGCGGATATTTGTTGGCGGTGCCCATCGCGACCGGGCCTTCGATGAGCGTATTTCTGCCAAGCTGGATCGGCACTTTACCGACCACCGCAAAGCGAATCTTCTTATCAATCATAAAACTCATTCGCACGGCGCGTTCGGCCTGTCCGTAACGGCCGGTGCTGGTGACGTGCAATACGCGGGCGTCTGTGGCGTCTTGCTCAATCTCAATCACAAAAGTCTGCCCGTTTTCCAATGCGATGGATGATGAGATGATGGAATTAGTTGTGACGGCGGTGGGGCGTTCTGACGCCAGCGACATCGTGTTGAAATCGCCGACAATCGCGGTGCGAATGGATGGCCAGAGGGTTTGCGCGACATCGGAGCTGATCACACCCGCTGTCGTTTTCGGGCGCGCCATTTTGACGAATCGCCACTGCATCCACGTCATGCCGCTTTCCGCCGCCGCACGGGCGCGGGTGACATCCGCAAGATTCTTAGCCGACTGCATGTTGGTCTGCGTCATCGCGTACATACCGACCGTGAGCGTGGTGATGATCATCAGAAACATCATCGCCAGCACAGCAGTTGCGCCGCGACGGGCGTACCTGTTGCGAAAACCGAACGATGATGCGAGGTGATGTTTCATTGTAAAACTTACTGGTTCATGGTCAGCCATGAGTAGGCGTAGATCGGTTCGACCGGGGCGGCGTTGTTGGCTTGGTAGGTGATCGTCACTCGCACGCGCACTGCACTACCGGCAGTGCCAGCAACGGATGGCCGGGCATGATTGACGTTAGTGACCGTGATTGTCTGCGAATATTGGGCAAGTTCGTCAATCGTGTGCCGCGAAGCGTCGATCGGCGGGTTGAAGGTCTGCCCGTTAAAATCGTCAACGTCATCGTAAGTTGCCAGCGACTCACCGCTCTCTGCGCCAAAAGTCGCAGTCAGTGGGCTGGGATCAGTGAAAGGCAATGCGACCATCGTCTCCTGGATGTGTTGCGCCAGCATCATTGCAACCGTGCCATTGGAGGCGACTTTATTTTGGCGTGTGCAGGCGGAGAATAATTCGAGCACGGATGCAAACGCGATCCCGACAATTGCGGTGGTGATCGCTGCTTCGATCAACGTAAAACCGTGAGAATGTGGCCTGCGCGCGTACATCAATTGGGGATGTGCAATATGGATGGGATTGAAGCAAATATAATTTGTGGGTTGTGTCAGTTGTGGGTGTGTGGCGAATGCGCGAGCAAGCTCGCGGCTTAACGGGTTCCAACACCTGACACCCGATTGCTCGCACCTTATTTCGCCATGATCGAGGAGAGTTTGAAGATTGGGAGAATGATGCTCATCGCGATAAATCCGACGACGCTTCCCATCAGCACGATCATCAAAGGTTCGATCATCGCAGTGACCGATTTGATGACGTTTTTCAGCTCTTTAGCGTAAAACTCGCTGACTTCATCCAGCACTTCGCCGAGTTTGCCCGATTCTTCACCCGCGCCGATCATCTGCACAACCGATCGGGGCAACAATGACGAAGACTGCAACGGGGCCGCGATCTTTTTGCCCTGTTTTACCGATGCCAGCACATTTTTCCAAAGTCGCCGATACAGGGCGTTGCCGCTGATCTCAGCGGTGATCGAAATCGTGTCCAGCATCGGCACACCCGCATTAATCAACTGCCCCATCGTGTGCAGCGACCGCGAAATGTATAACGCTCGAAACAGTTTTTTGAACAGCGGGATCGACAGTTTCAATTTATCGAATGTCAGCTTTCCCCAGTTGGTCTTGAGAACCAGATACAAACCCCAGACCGTCGCGATTGTCGCGATCAACAAAATCCACCAGTAGTTGACCATGAAACTGCTGGCTGCCAGCAGAAACTTGGTCGGTAGCGGCAGGGCGTGCTCTTTGCCCTGGAAGATCGTCATGAATCGCGGCAACACCCAGGTCAGCAAAAAGATCGTCGTAAAGACCGCCAGCCCGCCGATGATGCCGGGATAGATCATCGCGCCACGCACCATCGAAACCGTTTCGATCTGCTGCGCGAGGTAGCCAGCGATTCGTTCGAGCATCCGCGATAGGCCGCCGGACATTTCGGATGCGCGAACCATGTTGATGTAGAGAGTGCCGAATGTTTTGGGATATCGCGCCAGTGCTTCTGAAAACTGTTTACCTGATTCGACGTCCTTTTTGATCTGAACGAGGATCAACTTCATCTTCGGATGTTCGACCTGATCGCTGATGCCTTCGATCGCAGCCCGCAGCGAGATACCGGCTTTGATCATCACCGCTAGCTGCGAGGTAAAGTTATGCACCTCCTTGGCGCCAGGTCCGAAGGAGAGGGAAAAACCACCCGCGCGGCTGGTTGATCGTGCGTCGGCGGGCTGAAGTGCGAGGATGTATTTTCCACCCGAGCGAAGCTGTGCCGATGCCTCGGCGAGCGTGCCGGCGTTGATGACGCCGCTGATCGCTTTGCCGGACTGATCTTTTGCTTCGTATCGGTATGAGGGCATGGGGTTCGCGTTTTAAATTATGCTGCCAACGACCGTTCAAGTTTCTCGGGATGTGCCGCCTGGGCGACCGCATCATCACGAGCGATGTATCCGTTTACAAATAACTGCTTGATACTGTCATCCAGCGTCTGCATTCCTATCGCGCGGCTGGTGCTGATGATGTTCGGGATTTCGAATATGCGGTTCTCGCGAATGCAATTCCGCACTGCTGGCGTACAAAGCATGATCTCAACCGCTGGCACCATGCCGGGCTGATCGACACGTTTGAACAGCGTCTGGCTGATGACGGCTTGCAGCGTGTTGGCGAGCATCGAACGGATCTGATTCTGCTGGTCGCTGGGATAAATATCGATAATGCGTTCGATCGTCTGCGGTGCGTTGACGGTGTGCAGCGTGCTGAAAACCAGATGCCCAGTTTCGGCGGCGGTGATCGCGGCGCTGGTGGTCTCAAGATCTCGCATTTCGCCCACCAGAATCACATCCGGGTCTTGTCGTAAGGCGTGGCGTAATCCGCTTTCAAAACTCGGCACGTCGGCACCCAGTTCGCGTTGTTCGATCGCGCTTTTGGCTGAGTGAAAGGCGTATTCGATTGGGTCTTCGAGGGTGATGATGTGCCCTGATTCACGCCGATTGATCGAATCGACCATGCCCGCCAGCGTTGTCGATTTGCCCGATCCGGTAGGGCCTGTCACCAGGATCAACCCCCGCGGCAGATAGGTTAGGCGGTTGACGATTTCGGGCAGATATAATTCTTCGATTTTCAACACTTTATCGTTGATCGTTCTGATGCTGATCGCGATCGTGCCGCGTTGATAATGGGCATTGACGCGGAAACGTCCCACGCCAGGGATTTCGTAGGAAAAATCGCTATCACGGAGCTTGGCAAAAGCCTCCCAGCGGTGCTCGTCCTTCAGCATTTCCTTTAAGAGTCGATGCGCACCTTCTGCGGTGACGATCGGGAAATCGCTATGCTGCACGACGGTATGGATACGAAACAATGGCGGCGCGCCGACGTTGATATGCACGTCGGACGCTTTCATCGTTACAGCGTTTCGCAGGATATCGTTAATCATTTTCTCGTCCCTACATCGCGTTTTCGGTTACACGGATCACTTCATCGACCGTCGTTAAACCGTTCATCGCTTTGTTAAATCCATCCTCACGCAGCGTGACCAGACCTCGTTCGCGACAGAGCTTTCGCAACTGATTCACATCGGGATTGCGCGTCACAATGTCTCGCATCGCGTCATCCATGACCATCATTTCGTAAATACCCAACCGGCCTGCATAACCGGTCTTGCGGCAACGGTCGCAACCTTTGCCCTTCCATATTTTCTCGGACGGAAAGCCCTGCAACTGAAGAAACTCTTTCATCTCGTCGGTCGGATCGATCTGTTCTTTACAGGAAGGGCATATTTTGCGGACCAATCGTTGCGCCAAAACCGCATTCAGCGCAGCTGAGATCAGATAGGGTTCGACACCGACGTTAATCAGTCGTGTCACGGAGGACGGGGCATCGTTGGTGTGCAGCGTGCTCAGCACCAAGTGTCCGGTAAGCGCAGCCTGCACCGCGATCGACGCCGTTTCCTGATCGCGAATTTCACCCAGCATCACCACGTCAGGATCCTGACGCAGAAGGGCTTTGAGCGCCTTGGCGAAGGTCATGCCGATTTTTTCGTGCGTTTGCGTCTGATTAACGCTTCCGAGGTGATATTCGACCGGGTCTTCGACGGTGCTGATGTTAAGTTTTTGCGCATCCATCTGCCGCAATGATGAATAGAGCGTTGTTGTCTTACCCGAACCGGTCGGCCCGGTGACTAGGAGAATGCCGTGCGGCTGATCGACCTGGTTTTTCCAGATCGTATAAGCGTTGTCGCTAAAGCCGAGGTCTTCAAGTTTTACGTTGATCGAGCGGTTATCCAGAATACGCATCACGACTTTTTCGCCGTTGACCGTCGGCAGTGTGCTCATGCGAAGGTCGATCTTGCGATCATGCACCACCGCACGAATTCGGCCATCCTGCGGGAGGCGGCGCTCGGAAATATCCAGATTCGCCATGATCTTCAAACGGCTGGTGATGGCCGCACCCATCGTGTGAGGGGGGTTCATCGCTTCAAACAGCACACCGTCGATGCGATAACGCACCTTGAGCGCTTTTTCTTTCGGTTCGATGTGAATATCACTTGCGCCCTGTTTTACCGCATCAAAAATCACGTAGTTGACGAACCGAATCACCGGCGATTCCGATCCGGCTTTCTCCAGATCGGTCACGTCGTCGATCTCAGTTTCCTTGACGACCTGCACGTCGTCCTCGGCCATATCTTTGATGATTTCATCAACACGAATGTCGGTGTCACCGGCAGCGATCTGCTCGACCACGCGATTGATGTCGCTGGCGAGGGTGACGATCAGTTTCACCTCACGTTTGATTTTGCGTTTCACCTCATCAATCAAAAACACATTCGTCGGTTCGGCGACCGCGACGATGACCGCATCCTCGTCAAATCCAATCGCAATCACCTGATGCTGACGAATATATTCAACCGGCAGCAACTCAAATGCTTTCAGATCGATCTTTGATTTGTCGAGATTTTCAAATGCCAATCCGAGTGTCTCGGCCTGACACGACACAACCTGCTGCTCGGTGGCGGCGGACATCGTGAGCAATATCTGCGCGAGTGATTTACCCGGCGTCTGCCGCTGCACGTTACGTGCCTGCAGGAGTTGCTCTTCTTTGATATACCCGCGATCAAGCAGCAATTGCTCGACGCTTTTAACACTTGATCGCGCCGATGGCGACCAGAGTTGATCCACCGGATCAAATCCTTCCTCCGGCGTAGCAACTGGTGCATCGATGACTGTTTGACGTTTGCCGAACATCAGTTTTTGACCTTGATTTCAAAACGGAATCCGTTTGTGCGAACGATCACGCTCGCGGGGTTGATTCGCTCGACGGTGTAGTCGTCGAATGAATCACCTTCAGCACGGAATCGTCCATCCACCATGCATGACCGCGTGACTTCGCCGAACATGATCGATTGCACTTTAAGGGTGCTGACACGCTTGAGAGCTTGCTCGAGTTTGATTTGCCGATCGGATTCGACCACCTGCTCGCCGGGTGTGGCAACTGATTTGCCGTCGCTGAATGGATTGCGTTGCAGGTCCTCCAGTGGTACTTGGGCGGCGGCGGGGAAGTTTTGAAAATCGTTGACCAGTTTATCGGTGTCATGCAGCGCCTGCTGCATTGTTGCGAGGTTTTTCTTTCCATCACCAAGGAATGAGTTGATGGTGTTGGCGGCATCGCTGGATGCTTGCGCGGTGGAAGGTCCGGCGCGAAAGTGCATCAACGCCAACCCACCGACGGCAGCGACGATCAGCACGCCAAGTATAACCGTACCGCGTGTGACGCGGCGTTTGGTTTCGGTTTCGGTATCCACGCCCGCAGGCTCGGCAATCTCTGCGAATTGCGGCGGCATGTCTGATGTTTCATTCTCGCTCATGGTCAATCCTTAAATATGTCGTGACAATGACTATCGAATCGTGGCGACTGAACTGGTGCCCGGGTCAAAGAAGATACTCAGCTTCACAACCGCCTGAGTCTGCCCGTCGTGTTCGTCGATACGAGTCAGTTTCATGTCCGTGATTTTGATGATGCGCTCGATGCGTTCGATATCACGCAGGAACGCGTAATACCCGAAGAAATTGCCGCTGAGCGTCAGTTCGATCTGGCGTTCACGGAAGTTCGGTCCGACAACGACTTTTGGATTCGGTTTGAAGCTTTTGCTGTAAAGTTTATGCCGTTCGACCAGCGTCGTTACGTGGTTGAGGATCGTATCTACCTCCTGCTCTTCGGGCAGTTTTTTCTCGAAAATGGTGATCGCTTGTTCCAATTTTTTCAGACGATCCGACATATCGGCAATATCGCGCGACGCGCGCGCGAGGTCCGCGAGACGTTGCTGTTTAACGGTGATTTCCTGCTCGTAGCCCAGCCGTTTCTCATTCATGCGTTTGAAGCCGAAAAAGTACGACGCCAGCAGTAGGCCGAGCATCAACTTGAAGAAGATGATTTCGCGAAGTCCGATTTTCATTCTTGCACCTTCGTCAAATTGGTTGGCCGGGCATTGGCCGCGGGTCGGATGTCAGCATTGGGGCTGATCTGCATTTCAAGATTAAACTTGCGCATATCGTTCTCGGCGCGCTCAAGCTGGGCGCTGAGCAACAGATTGACATCGGTAAACAGATCCGAATCACTAAGCTGCGTGACGAACTTTGCAACCTGCGCGTCGGACGCCGCGACACCGCTGAGTTTTATGAGAACATCGTACTGATCGGGAGGCGGGGGCAGTGCGACTTGCTTCGAATTGGCCTTGGTTTTACTGGTCTTCTTGCGGTCAAAAGCGGTCGTCTTAGCAGGTGCGACGGTCGGCTTCTTTTTGCGTAACATCTCCATATCCCGCAGCGATACACCTGAAGGCAGTTTGTTCGTGATCTCCGCCAACAGGTACGAGCGCGGTACACGATCAATCAACGACGCCGCCAAATCCGCCTGGCGCGCCAGCACTTGCTGACGATCCTGCAATTGTTTCATCTGCGCGATCCGCTTGGCTGCTTCGGCGTATTGATTGTCAACGGCGGTGTGTCGCGCTTCGGTCTGTCGAAGCGAGCGCTCAGCCGTTGTAAATGCTACCGCGATCGCACTAATCATTACCACGAACAAAGTCGCACAAATCAGATTCGTGCGATGTTGTGCCTTACGCACGAGGTAGTCTTCGGGCAGAAAGCTGAGCTGATTAGGTGCGTTCATAGTCGCCTCAACATTACAATTTGAATCATGCAGTCTTTAACAAAGTTTGTTCGGCGGCCAGTGGTCCCATGGATAAGCCGAGCGCCACGGCCCAGGCGGGTTGCGGTTGACGTGGATCAATCCCGCTTTCCGTGCCGACGTCCGTTGTTTTTCCCATGCGCACCAGCGGATCGCCGAGTTGAGCTGCCAATCCCAATTTTTGTGCGATTTGCAGACACATGGTTCGTTGTCGCGCTTCGCCGCCGATGAAAATCAATCGATCTACCGGAAATTGTGCGAACGTCGATTCGCAATACCTGCGACAAAGATTCAACTCATCGCATAATTGAATAACGAGGTTTTCACACGCGGAATCGACCTGCTTTTGCTGCATGGCAAGATCATCGGGTATTGCGGGCATGACAATCGCGACAGGTTCGATCTCGTGGCGGCGGTCGGGTTTGGGTGCAAGTCCAAGCAACGCAAACGAATGATTTTCTGATGGGCTTTCATCTGTTTCGACCGGTTCTTGCGTCGGTCGCGACACGATCGGTTCGGGTCGGCTGATCGGTGTGGCTGCAAGTTTGATACGGAGCAGCTTTGCCTGCTCAAAGCCGATGCCCATCGATGCCGCGACCGCCTGTGAAAAGGTATCTCCACCGATAGAAATCGCCCGCGCGAAAATGATATGACTGCCACGTGCGATCGTCACGCGGGTGGTACGTGCGCCGATATCGATGTAGCAACTGGTGAGATCGGCATCACTTTTGCGTCGATAAACGTGGCTGAAGCAATCGACGATCGACTTGGGTTCGACATTCATCCCGATGACATCCAGCTTCGCTTTGCTGGCGATCTGCAACAGATGTGATACCACCGACTTCGGAGTCGCCATCACGACGACTTCATTTTTAGGCTCGTTGTTTACCTGCAATTCGCCTGCGATCAGGTGTCGCAAGACTGCATGTTGCGGATCGAGTGGAAGTTTGCCGTTCAATTCCCATGGCAGCGTTTTTTTTGTTTCGGAGTCGTCGAGTCGAGGCATGCGAATGTGTTGGATGATCAATTCGCTGGATGGAACGCAGAGAATTGCTTCGCGGCCTTTGAATTTTGCCTGGGCAAGTAGCTCGCGCAACGCTTCGATTGTGAAAGAGGTGAGCGATTCAGCGGTATCACGAACACCCGCCGGTACATCGGTGCAAGCGGCGGCGCTGAGTTGCCAGTCATTTCCGTCTTGCGTGCATTGTGCGAGGCGGATGGTATCCGTGCCTAGATCAATCCCGATCGGGCCGGGTCGAGCAGCAAATAGTGTTTTGACGAATCCGAACATCGCGCACTTCTCCGATACGTGGAGTTACAATTCACATCCTGCCAAGGCAAACGTGGCGTCTGATGCACATTGATGGGTGGCTCTGGAAAACAATGCGCGACTATCCGTATTGCGCATCGTCCATTTAGTCGTAAGGCTTAATTTTGACGTGAAATACCGCAGTATTAAGGTGCAGTCGCAAATTCGGCGGCGATACCGTCGGCGACGTTCAAGCCGCGATCAGTCAGCGAAAATCCGTCATCGCTCAACGTTATCAGTCCATGATGTGCCAGTCTTTGTAGCGTTTCTGCAAACACTTCATTGGCGTCAAAATCTGCATATCGGACCAAGTCCTTAAATCGAACGCCTGTTCGCAATCGCAATTCCAGCATGATTCGTTCGCTCGCCCGTTGTGTCATAGAAAGCAATTCGTGTTCGATCACCGGCAGCGCGCCCGACGGGACGGCTTGCTCCCATTCGCGTAGGTGCGACCGATTTTTGAATCGATGTCCTTCAACGTGCGACGCGGCACTGGGGCCAAGACCGATGTAGTTTCCGCCCGTCCAATAAATAAGATTATGACGACATTCCTGGCCTAGGCGTGCGTAGTTGCTGATTTCGTACCAGTCGATCCCCGCTGCAGCGAGCGTGTGACGCGCCTGAGCAAACATCTGCAATTCCAACTCATCCTCAGCAGCGACAAAGTGCCCCAGCCGCTTTCGGACGGTCATCGGCGTGTTGGATTCGTAAGTCAGTCCGTAACACGACAGATGATCGATCCCCAACGCCATTGCAGCCGCCAATGATTGCGACCACGTGTCCATTGTCTGGCCGGGGATGGCGTAGATCAGATCGACATTCAGACGTGTGAATCCTGCGTTCCGCGCCAGGTCGACGCTGCGTTGCACCTCTGCTGGATTGTGGTGTCGTTCGAGTGTTTTTAGTTCCTCGAGGTTGAACGATTGCGCACCGAAGCTCAGCCGATTTACCCCAAGATCGTGCAGCATTTTCAGGTAGCTCAGATCGGCGGTTGCGGGGTTGATTTCGATTGTGAATTCTTCAATCGCCGTGAGATCAAATCGATTCTGCAATCCGTCGATCAACCGGTGCATCGACTCGATCGGCAAAAGCGACGGCGTACCGCCGCCGAAGAAAATCGTCTGCGGTGTTACGCGACGGGCCGCCAGTGTCCACAGGTCTGCTTCTTGCAACAATAGATCGACGAACGCATCCATGCGCTGGGGCGTTTGTCGCGTGATCGAATAGAAATCGCAGTAATGACACTTATGAAAACAGAATGGGATATGCACGTACAACCCATGAATGTCCGCCTGCGGGATGTCCGAGGGTCTAAGTAGTGTGATGGGTTGATGCTGATTGAGTGCTATCACAGTCGTCTATTATTCATGTCGCAGCGCTTCGATCGGATTCATTCGTGCTGCGGTGATTGCGGGATAAAGTCCAAAGAAAATGCCGATCAATCCGCTGACGAGGAAGCTGCCAATTACGCTCCACGGCGCGATCGCGGTGGGGAAACCGGTGATCCCGAATGCTTCCAGGACAAGCGGCATCCCCCACGCCAACAGCATTCCAAATCCGACGCCGATCAATCCACCGGTAAGTGAAATCACAGTGGTTTCGATCAAAAATTGAAGTGTGATGTGTTTCTGTTTTGCGCCCAATGCCCTGCGGATGCCAATCTCGCGGGTGCGCTCGGTCACGGTCGCGAGCATGATGTTCATGATCCCGATCCCGCCAACAATCAACGAAAAACCGGCGATAGAACCCATGATGTAGTTGAACATCCTCGCTTGTTGTTCTGCGGCGCGCAGCAATTCGATTGGTGCTTTGACCTGAACGTCCTGTCTCTGTGGCAACCCAACCAGATTGCTGAAAATGCCTGCGGTTTGCTCGACATCTGCGACATCTGTTACCTGCGCCCAGATTTCGCTGTATTCGAGCTGTTCTCGTTCCATTGAGCCTGCGCGAAATCGTACAGAGATCGTGCCGAATACTTTTTGTGCAAGCGGAAGGGGGAAATAAATATCGTTGTCAATGTCGCGCACCATGATCCCGGCTTTATCCGCACCGGCGCGCAGGCCGGTTGGTTCGAGCACGCCGATGACTGTCAGCATCACTACGCCGAGATTGGATGATCCGAGTTGGATATTCGCGCCGATCGGGTCTTGGGTTGGAAAGATCTGCTTGGCGGCTTCAGCACCGATCACGCAGACGGCTGCAGATTGTTCTTCATGGACACGTGTGAAAAACGTACCGGCAGAAAGTCTGAGATTAATGACCGGAAATAAATCGCTGGTGGTTGCGATTCCGCTGATCGCGGGGAAAAGGCGGGATTGAAATGAGACGGCTTTCTTCGTGTCCTTTAACGGGACGATGCGTTCGACGCCGGGGACTTCAAGAATACGCTGTAAGTCGCGCTCCACCAGCCCGTATTCGAGCAACCTAGTTCGGCCGCCGTCAGTACTTTCAGGCGGACGGTTTGATCGGATCAGCACATTTCGGACGCCCAGTTGTTGCATCTGACGGATCGCTTCGCGTTTGGTGCCTTCGCCGATCGCGACCATCACAATGACCGCCGCCACGCCGATGATGATGCCCAACGCGGTCAGAAGCGTGCGCAACCGATGCAGGTAGAGATTCTTTAAACCAAGCCGGAAATTTTCGGTCAAAAAATAGAACATAGCTGATCCGCACACGATACACGCAAACAAGGTGGATGTGGAAACTGTCACGATGCGGCATGTCGCGCTATAATTGTGGGACTATGCCAATTACACAGGAATCCATTGTCGCGGCGTTGCGAAACGTCAAAGAACCGGAACTTTTCAAGGATATCGTCACGCTTAACCTGGTGAAGGATATTTCGATCGACGCAACAAAAGTGGCGATCACGATTGAGATGACTACCCAGACCGCTCAAGCCAAATCCGCGATCGAACGCGACGTGACCAACGCGATGCGGCAAATTGGCGCGACCGACGTGCAGGTCATTCTCACGACGCGTCAACGTGCAGAAAATGCCGCGCCGCGATCGGCGTTGCCTCAGGTCAAGAATGTCATTGCGGTCGGTGCAGGCAAAGGCGGCGTCGGTAAAAGCACGGTCGCGGTCAATCTGGCGGTCGGGCTGCAACGCACCGGGGCAAGCGTCGGACTGATGGACGGAGATATCTATGGCCCGTCGATGCCAACGATGCTGGGCATCAAGGGCGTGCAGCCGAAAATGGCAGACAACAAAATTCTGCCGCATCATGTGCATGGGATTCATGCGATCACCATTGGTTCGCTGGTTGAATCGGACAAGCCGCTGATCTGGCGAGGCCCGATGGCGCACGGCGCATTCAAGCAACTGTTGCTCGACAACACGCAATGGCCTGAACTGGATTATCTAATCGTCGATCTCCCGCCCGGCACCGGCGACGTGCCGCTGACGCTTTGCCAGTTGCTTCCAATCACCGGCGCGGTGATCGTCGCGACGCCGCAGCAAGTCGCGCTGGATGATGCGATCCGCGCAGTCAAAATGTTTCAGCAACTCGGTGCCCCAATCCTGGGACTGGTCGAAAACATGAGCTACTTTGTCGCGCCCGATGGAACCGAACACGACATCTTCGGTCGCGGCGGCACACGCCGGGCTGCGACCGCGTTGGGCATGAACTGCCTCGGCGAGATACCGATGTTCACCGAGTTGCGCATCAATTCTGATGAAGGACGCCCGCATGCTAACTTCGAAGGCAATTCGGTTTTGAAAACCAGCCTCGAAGCGATCGTGAAGTCGCTGATCGGAGAAGTCGCGAAGCGCAATCAACAATCCGGCCCGACGCTGGAAATTCTATAATTCGCATCACACCACCGCAGCGTGCTGGCGTTGCCACACGACCGGGAAGGCGTCGCCGGTGACGACTTCGCCAGCAGGTACATGCACGAACTGTTTCATGATGTGCTGACCGTCTGCGACATTCCGCGTATTTTGCGTCATAAAGTGCATCGCAATGGCGCGGCGGGGACGGTCGCTGGTATTCGCATGACTCCCATGCCAGGTCAGGCTGTGGTGATAGTGAATATGTCCCTTTTTCACCGGACAGGTGACAACGCGAACGGGATGACCTTCAAATTCCTTCACCTTTTGGATGTCGTTGAACTCTTTGAAGGTATGCAAAAACTCAACAGTGTTTCCCCACTCGTGTGAGTTGGGAACCATCGACATACACCCGTTGGCTTCATCGACATCATCCAGCGCAAGCCAGGCAGTGACCTGCTCGTGCTTGGGAGTGAGGATGCCCCAGTAAGGCGAATCCTGATGCCACATATTCACGCCGCCCTTACCGGCGGGTTTGAATTGAATCTGGTCATGCCAGATGCGCAGCGTGTCGGCATCGGGGATGAGTTGCGCCATTTCCTCGCCGATCTGCGGGTTGTAGATCAATTCCTTGAAAGCCGGGCTTGCCATCCAGATGTTGACGATCTGCCAGACCGGCGCGTCGGGTTTGCCGAAGGTGTGACACAGCACCGGTTGCGCGACATCGGTTCTTTCACGCTGGTCGATGACGCGGAGCGTTTCGGTTCGAAGGCTCTCGACCTGTTCATCATCCAAAACGCGATTGCCCAAAACATAACCATACTGGCGAAAGTGTTGAATCTGCTGCGGACTAAGCATAGGTAACTCCTCGTGTTATATGAATCATGGTGTGCGAAATGGCGCGCGTACATGGCAGGAGCGACAAAGGCATGTCAAATACGACTGGCGCGGGCTTGCGTCCGATAAAGACTCGGCGGTAATCCGTCGATGTGTCGGAAGGTTTTGCTGAAGTGAAACTCATCGGCAAATCCTGTGAGCCTCGCGATTTGTTTGATCGTGTGATGATCGTCCGCGAGCAGCCGACGGGCCTTTTCAATTCGCCGCTGGGTCAGATATTGATGAGGCGAAACACCCATCATGCGGCCAAAGATCGTGCGGAACCGACTCGGACTTAGATCCATCTGGATTGCAAGATATTCCCCATCCAGGGGTTCGCCAAGATGCTCATCGATATATGCCAATAAGTGTTCCAATCGCATCCGATGCGACTGGCCGGACGACTGATGCGAGGACAGGGCTTTTTGTGAGAGCAGAAATGCCAGAACCGACCCCAATAAACTAGAGCATTCCAATTCACCAGCGGGATTGCGGTCGGGAAACGTCTCAATGATGCGAGAGAATGCAGTCCGCACGAAATTTCCCGCCGGGATTGCGTTGCATGTCGGAAACGATTGCCCGTGCGATAATTCAACGCGATAGGCTCGCGACCGCGCCGCCGCCTGCGTGCCGGGGATGGTTTGGGAAAGATCGAAGTGAACCGCCACATGCTCGATCAATTCACCTGTGCCGGACGCAAACGCGTGCTCGACGAAAGGGGGTATCACGACCAGATTTCCGGGTCTGAGTGGTACGGGCAAATCGTCGAAATGCAGGACCGATTGGCCGCGGATAAGCAGGACGATTTCGTAATCAACGATGATACGTTTGGCGATCGTGAGTCCGCCGGTGAGCTGGTGTGCGATGCGAATGACCGGGCGAATCTGTTCGATGGGCAATCGGTACAGACGGGATTTTTGTTGCACGGTCGGTGCCCGCTGGATGTCGGTTGCGTCGGCGCGATCGCTTAATGCGGGTGATGCTGGACGCGGTGAATTGGCGTATTTTTTGCCGGGCATTGTGATTAATCCTCCGGCTTTTCACCACCGTCTGCCATGCGCACAATCTTTGGATCGAAGCGTGCAATTACGTCGACCAGATCGCGTTGATGCGACATCACGGTGTGGATGTCTTTGTACGCACCGGGGGCCTCGTCGATTCCTGCGCTGAGAAGGGTGATACCAAGCTCTTCAAACTGCTTTTTGTAATGCGCCCAGCGGAACTTATTTTTCGCTGCGGTCCGACTCATCGCACGACCGGCACCGTGTGAGGCGCTAAGCAGGCTGTCGGTGTTGCCTTTTCCACGTACGACAAATCCGGGTGTTGCCATCGAGCCGGGGATCACACCGAGCACGCCATCGCCTGCGGGGGTTGCGCCTTTGCGGTGCACGATCAGTTCTTGGCCGTCGTGTTGTTCCTTCCAAGCATAATTATGGTGATTTTCGACCCCTGCGATTGGTTCTTCGCTTAGCGCGCGGGCAATTTTCTGGTGGATTAACGCGTGATTGGCCGATGCGTATTTCCCCATCAGTTCCATCGCGGCGAAGTATTCCTGACCTTCGGAAGAATCCAAATCAAGCCACGCGAGATACTTCAATTCCTTCGGCAATTCAGGGTGCAGATTCATCGCGATCTTGGAGTAGTGATCCGCGATGGTCGCGCCCGATCCGCGCGATCCGGAATGACTCAACACTGCGACATATTCTCCAGCAGGGATGCCGAGGTCGGGTTGATCGAGTGTAAGCGATCCGAACTCAACGAAGTGGTTTCCACTGCCGCTGGAACCAAGCTGTTTGTGAGCGCGGTCAAAAAGATGTTGCGTGATTTTCGTAATCGACCAATCTTCATCCAGCACATCATGGTGAAGGCGTTTGGAATGACCTGCACCTGTTCCGAAGACGGTTTCACGCTGAAGGATTTTCACCAACTGCTCCCGCATCGATTGCAGCTTATGCGCGGGAAGATCGAAGACCGTCAGTTTCATCCGGCAGGCGATATCAACCCCGACTGCGTAGGGGATAACACAATTCTTGGTCGCCAATACCCCGCCAATCGGCAAGCCATATCCTTGGTGGGCATCGGGCATCAACGCACCGCGAACCGCGACCGGCAATCGCGACGCATTCTGCATCTGCGCGATCGCGCCGGATTCCAGATCAGCGCCCCACACCTGATACGGTGCAGGCGATTCGCGTTCGATGTAGGGATGGTGTTCTTCGTTGGTAGTCATGTCTGTACCACTGTTGAGCGTTGCTTCAATCCTAATCACGATCCAACGTGTTGAAAGTTGTCATCACGTTTCATCGTTTCGTCTATCTATATACCGGTGTTGCGCGATTTTTGATGAAATCGCGCAACGCGCTGCAAATAAGTCTGAAAACTGCGATATAAATTTCCGGATTGACGCATTCAGGTGTTGCGCGGATATCTGAGCGACAGTCGCGGTTTATGCAGTTTTGCGGGTGTCCAGAATTGTCCCGTCGGGTTGGATTTGGAATGGGCAACTCGTGCATTGTTCACGGCGTGCGGTGGGTTCCAAACCTTCAATTCGCGGATCGCTGTCCCCGGATGCGATGACCGGTTCTGTGGATTGAGTTGCACGCTTAAATAACAGTTCGAGCATCAGATCATCAATTCCAAGCGGTTCCACGAGTTGATATTCAGTTCCCGGAAACTCCGCTGCTGCCTGTGATAGCAGTGACGGGATATCGCGCGTCCAGTGTTTGCCGAAACTGAGGAAGAATGGCAAGACGATGATGCGGGTCGCACCGCGTTTGACAGCTTGTGCGTAAGCGGTGGCGATGGACGGTTCGCACAGTTCCATGTGCGCCGGTTCCACGATCGCGTATTGCGCGAGATATCGCTGGCCGAACAGACGTGCGACTTCTTCGAGCATCTGATTGCTCTCCATCCGGCGGCTGCCGTGATCGACGATGATGATGGCGGGTGTCATGGGCGTATTTTTGCGTGAGTTGCATTCAAAATTGCCAGAATGTTTACCGTGGCAATATCGGGTGTTTTGAATAATCCGACCCACCCATAACTGTGATCCTGAGGTATTCCGAAGGGTCTACTTTGCGCGTCAAAATCGCCTCAGTTTCGCGGTTTAAGTAGATGCTTCGGGATAACTCAGCATGACAAGGAGGATAAGTTGGAGGTTGCTCAGAGGCGATCCACGCTACTGCATTCCTTTCCTTTGCGACAATCTTACCCTAGCCGACTGACGTTTTCCTGCACGATCGAATTTGATCGTCACTTCATCGCCTGGCGACGACTGATTTAGGCAGTCGGTGAGGTCATAGAGATTACCTATGGTTTTGTCATTCCAGCCAACGAGGACATCGCCTTCGATCAAACCGGCACCGGCTGCTGGCGTATTGGGAACAGTCCCGCCGATACGAACCCCGCCAGTCGATTGATCCGTGCCGTAGTCTGGAATGACGCCCAACGATGCGCGTCCTGAATGGCTGGCGGATTGCGTGGCGGGCTTGGAAGTCGGGTCGGCGACCAACGTCATTCCCTGTGCATCAAACCGATCGACGTATTGCTCCCTAGGGATGGTTGCCAACTGCTGCACCAGTTCGCTGATGAAGTCCGCCGTTTGTGCCAAGCCTGAAAAATTGATCAGCTTCGCGTCGTCATCGGGGTGATGATATTGTTTATGCAAACCTGAGAAGAAGAACAGCACCGGCACTTTTTTCAGGGCAAACGATTGGTGATCGCTTGGTCCGTACCCGCCTTCACCGATGCTTTTCAGTTGGATGGCTGATTGTTGATCGAGGGTGTTAAGGATGTTGCGGAAGGCCGCTCGCGTGCCGCCGCCACCAACGAATAGAATATTCTCGCGAATGCGTCCGACCATATCGAGATTGATCATCGCGACAATTTTGTCCAGCGGGACGGGCGAATGTTCCACGAAATACCGGCTGCCATGCAAGCCCGATTCTTCGCCTGAAAACGCGACAAACAGGACGGATTTGCTGAGTCGATGGTTGGATAAATGTTGCGCGACCGACATGAGTGCTGCGGTTCCACTGGCGTTGTCGTCCGCGCCGTTGTGAATCAAATTTTCGCCGGGCTTGAGGCTGCCGAATAAACCTCTGCCGATATGATCGTAATGTGCGCCGATCACGACGTATTCATCCTTGTCAATTCCGATGCCGGGGATGATCCCCATCACGTTGCAGGTACGGATTTTTTGAACATCGAGATCGATCTGGCCGTGGACGGATGCATTCTCAACGAGAAATGAAGCCGCTTTGCCGGTGTTGTCGATCTGATCTTGCAGCGATGCAAGCGATGTATGCGGATTGGTATTTCCCAGCAACTGCTCTGCGATCTGCGGGCTGATCGAGATGACTGGTAATGCAGCGACTTCAAATCGGGACCCGAGCGGGACAAACTCGCGAAGTGCTGAATCGTCCGGATGATGGGTCGGGGGATTCACTAGCAATAACGCGATCGCGCCGTGTGAGCGAGCTAGCTGTGTTTTGCGGGTGATCGGCGCGTTGTTGGTGAAATCGCCAGCGGTGAATCGACTTTTGCCTTTGGGGTCGTGCGGCTCATACCGCATCGCGATCACAACGCGGCCTGCGACGTCAAGACCGGCATAATCGTCATAATCGTACTTGGGTGAACTGACCCCGTATCCGACAAACGCGAGCTTTCCCGCAAACTTACCCTGGGGACTAAACGCCAACGGTCGAAAATCATGATCAAGCGTGAGTTTGGTGTTATTGAAACTTAGTGCGTTTTGGCTACCGAGTGTGGTTTTTCCTGGCAATTCGAAGGTTTGGACATACGCGTGGCTGACTGGCGCGGGAGCGAGTCCGAGTAATTCAAAGCGTTTAGCGATGTAGTCTGCGCTCTGGTCTGCGCCTGTTGTTCCGGGAAGCCGACCCTCACGCGCGTCATCGGCCAGCCAGTAAACGTCCTGACGCAGTTGATCGTCCGGCCAATGCGCATGCTGCGGCGCCGAACACCCACAGGCGCTTAGCAGCAGGGAAAGAATGATAGACGCCTGCTTCATGCGGAGTGATCTTATCGGAGAAGCAGGTATTGCAAACATCTCAGCGGCGATTTTTCAGTGACGTGACCTTTTAACCATTAATAGTCCTCGATCACTAAATGACTGTGCGAAATTAAGTGCGATCAATATGTGTAGGGCACGCTGTTGCGTGTCGTGTATTGTGGCAAGCAATAGCGTCCCTACAAGATGAGCGGCGCGGAATCATGCACGATCATTTAGCATGTAAAATGTGTCGCCAACACGTCTCATCATCGTTATGATAGTGCTATGCAATCCATTAAGGGACATTTCAATGGTGCGATGGTGGTGCTGGATGAACCGGCGAGTCTGGTCGCCGGGCAATCAGTGCGTATCGTTGTTGATAAAGACCTTTTACACCCATCCTTAGAAAAAACTTCCACGGTCGCGCTCTCGGACCATATTGATCGCAAGTCGCTCGTAGGGTTTGCGAAGGGACTGTTTGACATGTGCGATGATTTTAACGATCCACTTGATGAATTTGCGGAGTACCGATGAATCGCGTGTTAATCGACACGCAGGCTTTGATCTGGTTCGCAGAGAACTCGCCAATTTTATCTGCTCGCGCTATTTCGATCGTTGATGACCCCGCGACTCAACGACTGGCGAGCGTGGCAAGTATTTGGGAGATGGCGATCAAAATTCGATTGTTGAAATTGAGTCTTAAATGAGGCACTTTGCGTGATTTTGTTGCGATTGTCCAGTCCTTTCAAGTTGAATTGTTGCCTGTCACAACCGAAGACGCGCTCCATGTTGTAGGCTTGATCACGAAGGAACATAAAGACCCGTTTAACCGATCGATTGCGGCGCAGTGTTTGCGACAAGATTTGACACTTGTCTCCATAGATCAATCATTTGACGCATATGGCGCGCCGCGTTTGGTAGTGGGTTCATCGCCTGTGACGATGCCCTTATAACGATACCACGGTGACACACTATCATTTCAGGGCAAAATATCCGGTTATCGGCGGGGAATTTTTGTTGATTCGTCGTCGTCTGCGCGAGACGATACCTATGGTCATTCGGAGAACCGCCAATGACGGATGGTGATGATATCTCGTTTAGCGCGTTGGGTCGGATTGTCCAGCAGTGGGCAGGGGACCCGGCGCAATTGACAGAAGTCATCCCCCTCATCGGCGGAAGCGTTAACAATACGCTTTTGTTGGTCACCGGCGATCGACGCAAAGTCGTGCTGAAAATCACGCCACATCGTATCAATCGCGATCTGGAAACCGAATCGTGGCAACTAAATTACCTTCGTGATTTGGGAATCCCCGTCCCGCAGGTCTATGCTTCGCATACCGCATCATTGGAGGATCCCAACAGCTTTTTGTTGATGGAATATATCGAAGGTATAACGCTCGCGGAAGCGAAAAAGACCTTGTCAAAGTCTGATTACGACGATTTACAACAAGACCTGTCGCATTGGGTGCTGGTTTTGCACGCGCAAACGCGAGATAGTTATGGCAAGCTGGATGCGACGGGCAATCATCAGGTCGAGAGTTGGCCGACGTTTTTTCATACGTTGCACGATCATGTTGTGGCGGTAATCGAACAAACGCAGGAAATCCCGATCAAACTGCGGAAAAAAATCGAGAAGTTGCACCAGCGGCTAGGCGACTTCCTGACGCATGACGATTCACCACGTCTTTGTCACGGCGATTTATGGGGTGCGAATGTCATGTGCGGGCAGGATCAGTCCGGCCAGTGGAAAGTTCGCGCCTTGCTTGATCCTAATCTTCGCTACGGGCACGCCGAGTGCGAACTGGCGTATATGGACTTGTTCGATACGACCAGCAAGACATTCAAGCGGGCATATCAACAAAAGCGGAAAATGGATGAGGATTATCACAAAATCCGCAAGCCCATTTACCAGCTATATCCACTGTTGAATCACGTGCAATTTTTTGGTCATCGGTATGTTGCCCCGATGATTGAAGTCGCCGAGCGCGCAACGGCGGTGGTTTGAAACGTTTGGACTGCAGACCATTCACTCCAATTTTCAAACTTCAAACGCCTAACTATTAACAATACCCTTCACCGATGCCGGCCTGGCGGCCTCTTTGATTTCTTTCGCGCAGCCCGTCATAATCATGCCGCCGAGCAACAGAACGCCAATGAGTAATCGTTTCATCAAATCTCCTGTATTCGCCACGATCGACGCTTTCCTTGCGTAAGCGATCTGAAGGCACTGGTGTTTCTTATCTTAATCAACTGCATAACACGAACAAGCAATAGGGTGATCCTGTGACGACTTCAGACGATTTATTGACAGACAAACCGGTCTCGCCCTTGCGTGAGATCATGTTGATCGCGATCCCGACCATTTTACAGATGGCCGCTTATACCGTGCAGCAATTCACGGATATCTACATGCTCAGCAAGGTCGGTGATGTTCACGCGACTGCCGCTGGGACGGGCGGAATTGTCACATTTTGCTTTATCAGCTTCGGATTCGGCATTTTGGTGCTGGTGAACGCGATGGCGGGGCAGGCGTTTGGCGCAAAAAAATACTCCGAGTGCGGCCAGCACCTTTGGCAGGGGATATGGATGGCGTTGGGGTACGGATTGGTCCTCACACCATTTTTATTTCTCGGAGAACGCACCTTTTCATTGTTCAGACACTCGCACGAACTAATCCGGCTGGAGACGATCTATTTTCAGGTCTCGATGACCTTTTTGATCGTCAAAATGCTAGCGGTTGCGATCGGGCAATTTATCCTGGCGATTGATCGGCCTAACATTGTGCTGCTTTCTGCCGCGTGCGGGGTGGTGGTGAATATCATCGCAAACTATGCTTTGATCTACGGGCACTTTGGTATGCCGGCGATGGGTATCGCGGGCGCGGCATGGGGGACGAACATCGGCGTGACCGTTGAGCTGCTCATCCTCTGCGTCGTCGCGTTCGGTCCGACGGTGCGAAATAAATACAACTCATTCGCCTGGCGATTCGATCGAAAAAAATTCACCGAATTGCTCAAAATCGGCATCCCAAGCGGATTTCAAATGACAGGCGATCTGCTCGCGTGGACGATCTTCCTCGTCGGCGTCATGGGTCTCTACGGACAGGAAGCGTTGGCGGCGAACAACTACATGATTCAGTACATGAAAGTGAGTTTCATGCCTGCGTTTGGGTTCGGAACGGCTGTGTCGGTGCTAGTGGCGCGATACGTCGGTATGGGCAAACCATTGGTTGCAGAACAGCGCACAAAACTGGGCTTGAAGATCGCGGCGGTCTATATGATTTCGTGCGGACTGGTCTTCGTGACGATTGGCGAACCATTGCTTCGCGTGTTCACAACCGATCCGAAGATCATCGAAATCGGCAAACTGCTGTTCATCTTCTGCGCGATTTACCAGCTTTTTGATTCGGTGTTTATCGTTTACAGCAACGCGCTTCGCGGCGTGAAGGATACGTTCTTGCCTTCTGTGGTGCAGATCAGTCTGTGCTGGACGATGGTGGTCGGTGGCGGACTGCTCATGGCGACTTATTTTCGCGATTGGGGCGTTGGTTGGCCTTGGGCGATCGGTGCGGTTTACGGGATGATTTTGGGGCTTTTCCTGCGCGCCCGATTCCATTCAGGCCGCTGGAAAACCGCGGTCGTGACCGACGAACCCTACGGGATCGACATGACGACCGTTGCTGCGGTTGAACCCATGGGCAGGTAATCTGCCAGCGAATGGCTCGTTAGCCGTATTTATTCGTGCAGATTTGTGTAGATTAGTGGAAAATAAGAGGACTTATGGCCGCTGCAAATATACCCGGGATTGATCCGTTGATTCACGCCGAGTGCGAGGCATTTCGGCACGATTATAAAAAGGTGAAGGACGAGATCGGCAAGGCGATTGTCGGACACTCCGAAATTATCGACGGCGTACTGACTTGCCTATTTGTCGGCGGTCATGCATTGCTGGAAGGCGTGCCCGGATTGGGCAAGACGGCGTTGATCCGGTCGCTGGCCGACGCGTTACATCTGCAATTTAGCCGCATCCAATTCACGCCAGATCTGATGCCCGCCGACGTGATCGGCACGAATGTGATCGAAGAAAACGCGCACGGTCGACGCGAGTTTAAGTTCATGCAAGGCCCGATCTTCGCCCAGATCGTACTCGCCGACGAAATCAACCGTGCCACGCCCAAAACGCAGTCCGCATTGCTCGAAGCGATGCAGGAAAAACAAGTCACCGCTGGCGGCGAAGTGCGCAAACTCGAACAGCCTTTCTTCGTCATGGCGACCCAGAATCCACTTGAGCAGGAAGGCACCTATCCGCTGCCCGAAGCCCAACTCGACCGCTTCTTTTTCAAGCTCATCGTCAAATACTCTGGCCGCCAGGAACTGCACGCGATTTTGGATCGCACGACCCGCGACTATCGTCCTGAAATCACAACCGTGATCGACGCCAAGCGGATCATTGAGCACCAGCATCTTGTCCGGCGTGTGGTGATCGCGCCGCATGTGCAGGATTACGCGATCCGCTGCACGCTGGCGACGCATCCGCAAGGCGAGTTCGCCGTGCCGATGGTGAATCAGTTTCTTCGCGTCGGTGCCAGCCCGCGTGCCGCGCAAGCGATCACACTAGCAAGCAAAGTCCGCGCATTACTCGATGGCCGCTACCACGTCAGTTTTCAGGATATTAAAGACGTCGCGATCCCCGCGATGCGCCACCGCCTGATCCTGAACTTTGAAGGCGAAGCCGAAGGCATCACCACCGACATGGTTCTTGAAAAACTGCTCGAAGGCGTCCCCACACAGGTGGCGGATATTGTGGGAGCGAAATAGCGCAGGCATTTGATATACTAATTCCATGTCATCGATCACCTTTATTATCGAGCAGGACGACACCGACGGCGGCTACACCGCGCAGGCGCATTGGCGGCAAGGGAATCGCGACATCATCACTGAGGCTGACAATCGCGACGATCTGCTTCGCAACATCCGCGAAGCGATTCATTGTGCATTTGATGAAAACGAGAACCGTCCCACTGTCGTTCATCTGCACTATGTTCGCGATGAGGTGATGGCGCTGTGAAACTGCCACGTGACATCGGCGGGGCAGAGCTTGTCAAAGGCTTGGAACGGCTCGGGTACCATCAAACCCGACAACGCGGTGACCATGTATGCATGATAACGCAAGTCAATGGCGAGCATCACGTGACCATCCCGTTGCACCGACCCATTCGCGTGGGCACACTCGCTGCTATCCTTGCATCCGTCACCGGACACTTGCAAGAGACGCGGGAAGCGCTGCTTAAACGTATGAAGCTCTAAACAATTACCACCCGCCAAATGACTGTGGAAAACGGCTCGAAGGCGCCACCACGCAGCAAGCGGATATTGTTACGCGGATCAATACTGAACCCTAGCATATTGTCGCATAAGTCTTAGTAATGCTGCGTTAAGCAACGGTATGAATTACACTGTTGGCAACTGCTGTAAGGGAGTTGACTGTGGGACGTCGAAATATCAGATCATGTGTCATCGCGGGACTGTTATCCGTTGCAACGGCGCAGTTCTTACAAGCGGGTTACAAGGTTGAGAGTATCCGCGCCGATCAGTTTCCGCCGCTGTCGCGGTCTGGGCAGCCGTCGGAGGTATCCAAACCCGCAGCAACAACAGTCCCTGTAAAAAGTTATGACGTGTCGTTGCAGGATGCGACCGCCAACGAAATCGTCACAAAGTGCGCGGCAATGCTGAGTCTATCCATAGTCATTGACGAGTCGCTGCAAAAAGCACAATCAGGCGGCCCGACAATCGTTTATGACCTGTTCATTCGTGCCGACAATATTGACGAAGCGCTCGATCAGATGGGACGGTCGCTGCGAATGACGGTCAGCAAACGCGGCGAGGGCTATCGCGTGGGATCATACGGCCCCATCGGGTTGGACACGTCCCGTCGCGAGACCGCGCCGCGCAACATCCCAGCAGATGAGGGACCAACACCCAACGCTAGAGTCGAAAGCGTTCGCGTCACACGTTCACTTGCAAAAAATCAGCAGGCCGGGAATCGCACCTATCTCGCGATTTCGTATTGGCCGGGTCCGGCGGGTGTCATTGGCGAAACAACGGTGAGCGTTAAAGAGGCGATCGATGAGCAGGGACGCGATATTCGACTAGTCGGTGCCGTTTCATTGTACACCGACGCCACACAATTACGGTTTGGTCGAGCCGCAGTCCCGGCCGTGATCCAAACGCCATCACCCCGCTCCAAGCAGATCAAGACGCTTAGCGCAGTCGTCAAAGCAATGGTTCCCACGAAGTACGATCGCCTGACCATAGACGCTTTCGACGACAAACCGATAGCATGTATTTTTGGCGGGTTGCAATTCAAAATCGGACCTCTGCAATCCGATCCTCAAGGCTGGAGACTGCCTGTCATTTACAATCCGATGCCAGTGGTGCCCACGACGGGGAACCAACGGGCCTTCAAACCTGTTGAAGAATCCGCCGCGTTGATGGATATTCAGGACGCAAATGGGACGAAGCTGCGTATTGTCCGAGATGGAACCGGCAGCGGAAGCGCTCAGGGGTGGGCATATAGCTATATCATCACCCGCGGGCCTGAACCTCGCGATCCTGATTTTGTAAACCGGGCAACCACTGTGCCCGCCGAGCAAGCCGGAAAGGATGCGTCAAAACCCGTATCCATGGTCTGGCACGTCATCACGCAAACCGCTTTGATTGAGATTCCCGTAACCGAGAACAACCTGCGTATTCCATGAGGCTTCTTATGAAAATCCAACGCTTTGGGTATCTGACGCGTGGCACAATTTTTATTCTTGTAGTGTGTACTTACGTTGGAAATGTTCGTGCGCAGACGACTCGACCGGCTGCCGAACCCACGCGGATCAGTCTAAAATTGGATAATGCAACGACTGCCCAGGCGTTGGCAGCATTCACCAAAGCGACGGGCATCGCGGTAAATCGTTATCACAACCAGAAAGATGATGCGCGTGTCACACTGGCATTTGAGAATGCGCCGATGATGCAGGTGCTCGCAGAACTAGTACGCCAGGCGAAGTTGCAACCGGTTGATATGGGAAATAGCCACGTCCTGACGTTTCAAAATGTGGAACCCGCGTTGATCATAAACCCTGACCCGACCACTTTGATTATCGTTAACAACATTGCGCTCGACGCACAGGTTGCCGCCCGCGACCCCAACGCTAAACCGCGCTATGCCTACACTGTGACGATGTCCGCACACTTTGATCCTTCCCGACAGATTATTGCCGTGGCTGGGAATCCCATGATGGATGAGTTGATTTTTAATACTTACAAGTTTCGGATTGCAAGCGAAGGAAGGATAGCTATACAAAAAGTCGATGCCCGTCCTATCGGAAACTTCGCATTCACCTACAACATCAATAGTACCGAACCGCTTGATATTGCGACTGTTATGAAGCTTCGCCTGCGCGCGTGGCAATCCATCGAGCGCGCGTCGGTGGAAGTGAAGGGGATGGCGATCACCAAAGGTGCAAGCGTTGAAAAGGATGGGTTAAAGTTGACGACGCTCCCGCCAGCACCCGATGGTACGTTGCACGTTCGTGTCAGCGGGGATCTGATGAAATCGTACATGCAGCCCCCGTGGAACTACGCCATCACGCGAGGGATGTATCTCGAAGATGTCGACGGTGTGATCACTGATATCCGTTGTAGCTACGCGCTGCGCGACGCTCGAGAGGGTGAGATCGAACTCCAAATCGGCGGCGATGATCCGTCCAATCCCAATCGCGCGATTGTTCCCCCAATTCCTGAGGACTTTGAGGTGATCGGTATCAGCCTGCCTACAAAAGTGCGCGTGATCGACATCCCAATTACGCTGACGGATATCCCCATGCCGTGACGCCGGACTCTCACCGCGACAATTTCGCCAGCAGGTCGGTCAATTCGTCGCGTTCAGGGTCGTTGGGGTTGCTGCGCAGGTATTCATCCAGCCAGATCGATGCGGGTTTAGGCATGTCAATCCGGGCCAGCACCAATGCAACATCCCGCTTTAACTGCGACTGTTTCGGCCAGAGCACCATCTGCAGTTCAAGCATCGCTGCAACGTCGGTCCATTGCTGATTCGTCGTGAAAATATGCAAGAGGTTCTGGATCATGCGGCTGATCCACATCCGGTTGTTCACCGGATTCAACATCTGATCATTCCACTCAACCGTGTCGGAAAAAATGCTCTCGACCCGATTGCGGCATTCGACTTCGCTTAATACGCGGCCTTGCCCGAAGGCGTCGACGTACAAAATGCCCATATCGGTGTGCACCGCTGCGATGAAATGTCCGGGCAATCCGACGCCACGAATAGTTAGCCCAAGTTTTTCACCGACGATTTTGTAGACCATCGCCAGGGTAATCGGCATCCCCCGGCGTGATGAGACGACTTCGGGCAGATAACTGTTGGATGGCGCGTAATAGTCTTCGGAATTACCTGCGTAGGCGAGTTCATCGAAAATATAATCGTGCAAGTGCGCCAGCATCGCCTGCTGCTGCGTGCCGCGCACCCGCGAGCGGATTATCTTGGCATAACCGGCGAGTTCACGCTCGGAATCCTGTGGATGGATTTCAGGCAGCTGGTGCATCGACACCGCGATTGCCGCTTTGAGCAACCCGGCGTTGGTTTCAACTTGGGACGCATGCTTGCGGAATAACTGGTAAGCCGGCTGCGAGCAACACAACGGAATCGATGGATACATAACCATCTCCTGCAGAACGTGAGGGGTTCGTCTGCATCCACTATCGGCATTTTGATGCCATCAAGCTTGAGATTATATGACCCAATTTTGGGATTGCGTTACAAATCGGTTGCGGATTTCAGTCTTTTTCTCGTGCTGGGCGTGGCTTAGCAGACGCTGGATAGTTCTTGACGGTAGGCACGGTGGATTAAACGGGACAGATACTCCAATTCCACACGCTTCAGCCGCCCGATGGACCGTGTGGTGTCCAATTCAAACCGATTGGTTGCCGATCGCACGCTGGTAAGGGTTAATCCTGACACCGCAGCGACCTCTGTCAAAACATCCACAAGCGGTTTACGCGGAAAAAGATATTGCCGCCTAGACAGTTCATCCAGTAGGCTTGCGGCATCGACGGATTTAATCCTGCGAACAATCGCCCGATTCATTGAATAACTCCCTCGGTATTGCGACAATAACTATAGGCTGGAAAAATGAAAACACCTCGTTGATTGTTTTGAAACACAATCATTTTACGTGCGAAAATGGAGATATCTCGATGCGGCGATGCTTGATTTGTCTGGCGGGATTCGGGTTGTTGGCGACATTCACTCGCGCTGAAACTCTCACCATCCAAACAGGCGATACCGCCGTGCAGTCTGCCACCGCTAGAGCAAACGCAAGCAAAACATCCGTCGATGCGACTGTTACCAAAGACAAGGTGCAGTTCGATAAGCTCCTGCCCGGCGAACGCTATGATGTGTCGCTTCAAACACCCACAGGCCAGCAATTACGGTTGTTAGATGTATCGTGGTATGCCGATCTCGCCCCCGAACCCGCCGACCCGATGGACGATGACGATCGGGCTGCTATCAACGAAATTCTTAGCGGAATCAAAGCCTTCACCAACAAAAACACGATCCTCCAACTCGCCGGCGACAGCCAGCACGCCGTGGCAATCGTCGAACTGATCCGTGACACCGATTTCCATGCCCGAAGCGGGGATGAAATTATCTGGCGGATCGAAGTTTGGTATTTTGAGAATCAAGCCGGCGGCTGGGCGAAGGTGCAACAACAAAACCGTGTGATCGAGCGCGAACGATTCAAATCGGCAGAGGAATTCGAAGCCCGCCGCAAAAAAATCCAATGGATCGGCATCGCGTCGGGCCTAAAAATCACGCGAGGTGAAAATGCGACGATAGGCCTACCCAAGAAATGAAGACTGAACCACAGATGGCACAGACAAAACAGATGGGTCCTGTGAATAATCCGACCCACCCACGAATCTCACCCTGAGATACTCCGAAGGGTCTCGCTGGATCTTTAAAGCCGCCTCATTTTGCACGTCAAGTAGATGCTTCGGAATACCCCAGCATGACAAGTATACAAGTGGATGACCTTGACCTTGTTCAGAGGTTCTCGATAGGTAAATGCAGTGCGTTTCAACCATTCGCGGAGTGGGGGTCAAGCCATCGCGCGATAACCAATCAAGCTTTCGTATTGGTCTATCTGTGTCATCTGCGACATCGATGGCTGCATTTTCTGGTCGCTAAGCAGGTTTTACATACAAATCGCCTTCAGAAATCAGACGAAAGTTTTTTTTGATCAGCAGTTGGGCTGCCAGCGTGGAATCGTCGGTATAGACCGCGACCGCCGGGCCAAGCGGGGTGTGCATCATCGGGTAGGTGTAGTGGAGGTTTAGCTCCGCTGCCAGCAATGCCGAACAAAGTGCGCCAAGCGGGCTGCTCATTTTCGGGGGCATCTGCACGCACAACACTTCGGTGACGCTGAGGGAAAAACCCTGTTTTTTTAGAAATGGCTTTGCATTTTCGGGGTCTGAGACGATGAGACGCACTAACGCCGCGTCGGCAGATTCTTCGATCGCCAGCGCGTAGAGCTTTTGTTCGCCTTCTTCCAATGCGCGCAGTAAAGCAAGCAGTCGGCCGACTCGGTTTTCGAGGAATACCGTAAACTGCCTGACCCGCGTGAGTTCAAAACCCGCACCGCTGGCAGTTTCCGGCGGTAGCACCTGTTCCATGAGGGCACTATACAGAACAAGTGCGGGGAATCACAAATATTATGTTGTTTGTTGATTGAACGGGTGTCGTCATTAGTCATTAGTGGGTTGTGGGTTGTGGGCGGTGGGTCGGACGAGAGTTAAGCTGTGAGGTTGCTCGGGTTGATCGGTTCGGGATCAGACGCGGGTACCCAACTACCCATCTTCTTGTTCGCGAATTTTTTCCTGCGCGCGT
Organism: Tepidisphaerales bacterium; assembly: GCA_038210015.1. Taxonomy (GTDB): domain Bacteria; phylum Planctomycetota; class Phycisphaerae; order Tepidisphaerales; family Tepidisphaeraceae; genus BPJO01. The sequence goes on along the minus strand of JBBQXB010000005.1, from coordinate 42,612 downwards.
CGTTTGGCGGCCAGCAGGTTGCTGGTGGTATCGGTGGCGGCGCTGGGTTTTTGTGGCGATTGTTTTTGAGGTGCGGGCGGGATCGGTTTATCCGACGCGCCGCCGACGACCTTGGTGATGTCGCCGGAGACTTGCTCTTTGGCTTCAAACTTCATCGTCGAAACAGGTGCTTGTGATGCGGCTTTGGACGACGTGGCGGACGGGGTTTTCGTCGATATTTCGGATCGCACGCGACGCAGCGCATCCAGCGACCCGGTCGTTTCGACCTTGCGGGTTGTCGTGAACGATTTGATGTAGTTGATCGCACCGGCGTAGCCCTTTTGGATGCTCGCCCAGTCCCACGCGATACGTCGCACCGCAACATCCAGCAGCAGCAAGGCGATCAGAAACGGCAGCAACAAATCCCACACCGGCATGGGTGCGTTTCGCTGGACTAATCCATCGCGGCTGAATAGCGCGACCGATTCGGCTTGGAACGGGCTGATGACCCTGCCACCAGTACGCTCGGCGATCTGGTTCAGGATCGTCACGTTGCTCTTCAGATCGCGCAGTTCAGGACTGGTGTTGACGACCGTGCCGGATCGCAGGATGCCTTGTTGCTTGTCGCCGCCGCTGTAGGACATGCCGACGACGTAGTTGCCGGGGTCGGGTGCGTCGAACGTGCTTTCGTAAACGCCCGGGCCCGTTTGGACGAGTCGGACCTCATGCGGCTGCATGTCCGGGCCGACGACGGTTCCGCGGATTGTCAGGCCGGATCGGAATTGATTCTCCTTATTCACCGCCTCGACGATGATTTTTCCCTTGCCGCCGGAATTGCTCACCTGCACATCAAAATCCGCGCTTTCTGCCGGTCTGGCGACTTGTCTCACCGCCTGTGCCCAGAATTTGTCGAAGACCGTTGATCCCACCCATTCGCTTGCCCAGACGCTGTGTGCGTCGCTTGTAAAGACAAGCGATCGACCCAGCCCGCTTTGCCAATGCGCCAAGAGCGGATCGTTTTGCGGTCCTGCGACAAGCGGCACTTCAACCTGCGGACTTTGCTTTTTACTGCTCAGTACCATGCCCCACACGCGGCTTGGAATCTGATCGCCGATGCCTTTAAGCACTTCGCTGCCGCTGGGGGCGTTTTTGACGGCCAGACCTTTTTCCTTGTCTTCACTGATGAGCGACCTGCGGACGACCGTCGCTTCTTTGATAAAAATCTGTGGCAGTTGCGAGAAATTGCCGTTGATCGGCCCGTAGGCGCGGCCGCCGGTCTGGTCGGCGATTTGACGCATTGTTGGCGGTAATCCGTTGGCGCTCTGATCGTGCGGATAAACGCTCACCGTGCTGATCGTAATGCTGTTACTGAGGGCTTTCTGGATTAGATCCTGGCGCGGCGGGGCGGGGTCGCCGTCGGAGATGATGATCATGTGCTTGCTACGCGCATCGGACGCGATCAAGCCCTTACCGCCTTTTCCCCCATCTAGCGCGAGTCGAATCGAATCGTCAAAGTCGGGCATATCCCCGAACGCCATATTTTTAAGCGCGGCGATCACTTTCGATCCGTCTTCTTTTACCGCCAGCGGGTAATCCCAGACGCTTCCGCCCATGCCGTAGCTGATGACGCCGACCTCATCCCGCGCGTTAAGCACCTCAGCGGCTTTGATCCCGCATTGAATGCCCCAGTAATTGCCATCCTGCATTTCGCAAGAGTGCATGATTAACGCCAACGCACCTTTGGGGATTTGCCGTTGTGCGGGTACATCCATATCCAGCGGAAGGATTTTCTCCAACTCCGTGCCTTGCCACCCACCTGCACCGAGTGCATCGGGTCCGCCGATGACGACCAATCCGCCGCCCATATCGTGGACGTACATTGCAAGGGCTTTGCCCTGATCGTCGGTTAATCCCCCTGGCCCGCGCGGCACGTTCGCCAGCACGACGGCATCATAATTCTGCAACTCGACCGCACCGGCAGGGAATTGATCGACGCGCGATCGCGCCTCGTCCATTTCGATTCCTTGGCGCTTCAGCGCCTCGCGCAAAAACTTGCCGCGCCCCTCGGCCACATTATCAATATAGAGGATACGACCCTTGCCACGCACAAACGTGAACGCCGTCGCGGCGTTGTTGGCGGCGATTGTGTCGGTCTTGGCGGCGTTTTTGGGATTGCCAAGCGTCACGCCGCCTTGCTTGCTCGTGTCGTCGGCCTCAAATATCGCCCGAAACTGATGCACCCCCGCATCGGCCAGCGGTGGAACCTGAATCCGCTCGACATTCGCCGGCGGGCCTTTCTTTAGTTCCACTCGCCGCGTCGGCTGAACGCCTGCGATGGATGCGTCCAGATCCATCGGCAGACCTTGATGCGTCACCGTCAGCGTGCCGGTGGTGATGCCTTCGTTCGTGCTGCTGAGATAAACTTCCAGCGTGAACGGCTCATTCTCGCGCTTCCACGTCGGCGCGATCAACCGATCGACCATCACTTCATTGCGCACATCATACGTCAGCGGCATGACGTCGATTGGCACCCGTGCCGATGCGGCTGCATTCAGCGCCGCTTCCAGATCGCCGGTGGTTTGATTGCCATCCCAGATCAACACCAGCCGGTGCATCGCGTCTTTGTGCAATGTCGCTAATCCCAGTTGGATCGCACCGGCCACGTCCGTGCCCGATCCGCGTTCGCGAATCGCCCGTGCATCAAGCCTTAACGTCGTGTCCGCCACCGAATCGACGAAGGCTCGATCTGAAAAGCTGATCACGCCGATGCGATCGCTCGCTTGCTTATTCGTCTGTTCGCCGTTCTTGCTCGCGGCTTTGAGAAACTCATTGACCGATTCATCCAGCGACGCCTCAGGATAGTTCTTCACCTGATTGGTCGATTCGCTGGTGTCGCGAAGCACCATGACATGAACATCCTTCGCCTGACGGGTCCAGGTGATCCCGCCGAGGATGACGACCAATAGCCCGATGACGATCAGCCGCACGACGATCGAGGTCCACTTCCGCACCGGCCCCAACCCCGCCAGCGATTTGATCCCAAGCAGCACAATCGGCACCGCCAATAACGCGATCAACAGCAGGGCGAACCACCCGCTGAAGTGGGATAATTGAATCGGCGAAGTCAACGCGAGCATGAGTTGTATAGTTTACCGTGATGTCGTGAGGAAGCGAGTTGTTGGGGGATGGGAGTTGATAGTTGATTGTTGTGATCTGTGCGTCCAGATTGGGTAGGGCGCGATCGACGACGTGATGACCGAGCTGATCATCTCCTACGCATTTGATCTGCGAATGAAACGCATCGAAGTCGATGGCGTCGTGCAACTTGTCGCGGTTGGGTAACAACGAGTACGGGCGGCTTCAGCCGCCAAGGTCGCGACGGCGGCTGAAGCCGCCCCTGCAAAACAGTGCATTGTGAACGTGCGGCGTGGCATTTCACAATCGTGGTGCGGGTTTCCAACCCGTGTTTGATTCGCGAGAAAGACACGGGTTAAAAACCCGTGCCACAATTATTGATGTCCCGAATGCCATTCACTTAAGCCGCCATTTTTAATTTCGTTCATAACTCCGCGCCATTACTGTATTTACATCATTCGCGCTTTTGTATGCCTTCTGCCATAATCGTGGTGGGTTGATTTACCGCGTTCTCAATCGTGGGATCGGTGGACTAAAGCACCCCCTGCGATTGCGACACAGAAATGTGCACGAACGCAATTTACTTTTTTCTATATGTAAACGCGGCGTTTGTAGATGAGAACGTGGCGTTCGTAGATGCAAACGCGGTGGTTTGATGTGGGGTGGGGCGATAATGGTGCGGGAACGGCGTTTTTATTGGAGGGCATTCAATGACTTCGGAAACACAAGAAAAAAATCAGTGAGAAGTTAAGTGATTCTCCGGACCGCGGAAAGGGGACATCCAGCATATTCTGTCGTCGTGCGGCGTATGCGCCATGTTTCACCCATTTACATCCGACTGCGACAAGTCCTCGTTCGCCGTGGGAATATTCTGAATGTCTCTCTTCGCTTGCCAGTTGTGAAGAGACGATTTCCCGCCCCCGCAGCACGGCGGATGATTAATGACCACGACAACTGCCAAAACCCACCCACAAAATATCAAAACACCAAATATCTAACCCCCAACCTCCCAAACGTCCGATATTTGTTTTGGAGTATTTGTTTTGTCATCAACCACCATGCAGGCTTCGGAGAGGCTCGTTTGCGCGAGCGATTTTGTTGATGCGGTTGCGCGCCGGCAGTGGGATCATGCGGACGGTTTGATGGCGGATCTGGGCGGGATGCAGCCGGACGGGGTGTGGAGCGCGATCGCGACACTTCACATGCAGCGGGAACGATGGGACGACGCGGCGGCGGCGCTGGGACACCTCAAAAACCCCGATTCTCAACAAAAATTGCACTTAAACCTCACCCGCAATCTGGATTGTCTTAAAACGCACCGGCCTGAAATCTACCGCATCATCGCCGACGCCGATTTTGGTGACGCCTACCGCATTCATCCATCCAAATCAGGCAAACCCACGATTCTGGCGACCCGCGCGGACGGTTCCAAGCTATTGCTGGCCGGAGCGCATGATCCGCAAAAAGCGGGAAAAGATGTTTGCGCATCGCTCGCCCCGCATAGCGACAAAGGCATCGCACTGGGCATTTTGAGCATCGGCGACGGCTATGTATTCGATGCGATCGTCCGCAATCCGCCGGTGCTGTTCATGGATCGTAAGCAGGCGATTCACCTGATCGAACCCGACCCGCGTTTGATCCTGGCATGTCTGTTGATCCACGATCTGACCGGAGCAAACGGCCCGATCGAATCGGAGCAGGTGCAGTGGTTTGTCGGTCCGAAGTGGGCGGATCAGTTTCGGATTGCGACGCTCACCGACCGGTATCTGCCATTCCCGCAGGTGACGGTGAAGCTGGGAACGGATGCGCAGCCACTGGAGGCGGTCATCCAATCGACGCTCGCAGAGCTGGGCAAAATGGATGCAGCCTATACGCAGCAGATTGCACACTATTACGCCAAACGGACAGGCGATGATTTCGCCAAAGCACTGCACGGGCAATCCGATCGCGCGGCGCGGGTGTTATTAATAACGACGCGATTCAGCACCGTGCTGCAACATTCCACGCGCGACGCCGCCGATGCGTTTCGGCAGATCGGTTGCGAAGCGCTGGTGATGATCGAACCTTCGCCGCATCATGGTTTAACGCGATTGGGCATGAGGCGAACGCTGGCAGAGTTTAAGCCGGATTTAATCTTCCAGATCGATCACAACCGATTTGAACACGCCGATTTGTTCCCTGCGAATATCCCGTTCGTGAATTGGATTCAGGATATGCTGCCGCATTTGATGAAGATTGAGACGGGGCGCAAATTGGGCGCGCGGGATTATGTGCTCACGCCGTCGCTGCAACGGTGGGTGGATGATTATGCCTATCCTGCGAGGCAATGCCTTGAGTTTCGCAAGCTGACGCGCATCCCGACCAGACCCATCAGTTGGGCAGCGCGGGCGAATCAGGTGGTGTATGTATCAAACTGGTCACAAACACCCGAAACAATCAAAGACGAACTGCTTCGGAATGAATCAGGTGAATCGCGCAAGGTGATCGAGGCTGCGTGCCAGCGGATCATCGCAACGTACATGGCCGGCGAATCGCTGGCATCGCAAGGCGACGTGCGGCGAGCGTTGATCGACACAATGCGCAATTGCCAGGTCGCTGCCGATGAGGCATTGATCCGCAACACCACGGTGCGACTATTCGATCGACTCAATAATCTGATGTTTCGCCAACAGGGATTGCGTTGGGCGATTCAGTCTTGTCGGCAACTGGATCTTGATCTGCAAATCTATGGCAAGGGTTGGAACGAAAACCCGGAGTTTTCCCGCCACGCGCGCGGCGAGGTGGGTTACGGACAGGAATTGGAAGATTTGACCCGATCCGCAGGGGTGAATCTGGTTCTCGAACCATTCGTCTGCATCGCCCATCAGCGCCTGCTCGATGCACTGGCAGCGGGCGGGTTCTGTCTGATCCGATCAAACCCGGCCAATCATACGATTCAATCGATGCTCGATTTGCTCGGCTTTGGATCGGGCAGTTCAACGACGGCAGAACTTTGTAAACGTCTGCCGACTAATCTGTTGCCTGAGCTTGAACAGACGCTGACCGCCAATGACGCGCTGGATGCGTCGCCGGGCGCGGTGGATCATGTCGCGATCGTCAAGCAGATGCAGGATGCGGGATTTTTGCCGACTGACGGACCGCTGATTCCGGTGCTGGATCAGACGACGTTTACGAATCAATCGGGATTGCAGGAATTGCTCTGCCGGTTTGTGCGGGATGATGGATTGCGATCAGACATCGCTCGTACGCAAAGGCAAGCGATCGAAAAACGCTACAGCTACACCGCCGGGATGAAGCGTGTGATTGAGTGGGTCGCGGCGCGGCTGGAATCTGAAATCATGCCATTGGAGAAAGCGGCGTGAGATCAACCCATGTGCGGCGACGCGAGCGTTTCCATCGTGTCCAGATTCGCATCAAGCCGGATCGCGATGTAATTGCCCCAGGCATCGGGATGATGCAGATCACACGGGTAATGCGAAATCGAATGCCACGCGTGCCCGCTGCCGTATTTCACGAGCGGCGCCCATTGCGAGCAGTAAACGACATACCCGTGCGACAGCAGCAATTCGCCGATTTTGTGATGCCCAAATCCCTGCGGGCGGGTTTTGATCTCGTCGAACTCGCACATGATGATTTCGGGCTTTATCTCCCAGTCATGGCCTTGCAAAACCTGCAAATCGTAGCCTTCGGTGTCGATTTTGAGGTAGTCGATCGCGTTGATACCCAGTTTCGGCAATTCATGGCGTAACGTGGTGACGGCCACAGTTTCGGACGGTTGATGAGACGACCGAAACGGCACGAGCGATGCGATGCCGGTCGATTCTGGTGAGGTATAAAACTGCACGTTCTCGCGTGGATTTTCAGCAACGGCAGCGGGATAAAAGGTGAAAAGCGGGTTGGCTTGATAAGGTTTGAGCTTATCGTGCTTGGTTGAATCGGGTTCAAACGCGACTACCCGCCAGCCTAGATTGAGATAAGATCGAAACGACGTGCCGAAGTGGGCACCAACATCGATCATCACGCCCGTTCGTGGGTGTTTAAGAAAATAATCAGCGATGAGTTTCGCCTCGTCGTATTGAAGGGAAAGCGCCATGTCCGACACTGTACCGCAAGCAATCGCCGCAAACGAATCGGCATTTCGTCCGTATATTAAACCGTTCATGGTCGGTAGGCGGGCGATGCGGTTTTTCTTCGCGACTCCCGAAGCGCGCGATTGGTACGATCCGGTTAAACCTTACACGCAGTTGGAATACGAATGGGTCGAAAAAAATCTGGATTTGAAGAATGAATTGGTCGTCGATGTCGGCACGCACCACGGTCATTATTCGCTGTTGCTGGCGTCAATGGAACCCAAACGGCTGGTGTGTGTCGAGGCGGTGGAGAGCAATTGCGCGATCGCCGAGGTGAATCTGTCATTGAATGGTTTTGATCCGGTGATCCGACATTGCGCGATCACAACGGTGAATGGCAAGGTGCAATTCACCGCTGATAGCAACGGCAGGGTGGTGGATCGCGGGGTGATCGAAGTGACCGGCATTCGCCTGCCTGCGATGGAACCCAAAGCCACGGTCATCAAACTGGATATTGAAGGTGAGGAATTCAAGGTTTTGCCGGATCAAATCGACGAGATGAAAGAAGCGCACACCTGGATCATCGAAATCCATCCGTGGAAAACGCGCGATCCGCATCAGCTCCTGCCGTTGCTGGCCGAGCGATTTGATGTGCGATGGGTGAATCGCAAGACGATGAGGGTCGAGAAATATCCTGAAAACGCCGATTGGTCGGCACATTCAACGGTGATTTGCACGCGGTAAGTATCGGTGGATCAGGTTTTGACGCGATCCATCAGAAAGACGCTGATCGGACCGAAGACAAAGATCGGCAGCCACGCCATCAGCGCCGCCCAGCGGTCGCGCCATTGGTCGCCGGCGGGGGGATCGTCCGCCATTGACTGGCAGATAAAGGTCATCGCCATGCAGGCACCGACCAGCCAGAGACATTTCATCACGGCGAACTTCATCTGTCCGTTTTCGCGGATCAATACACAACTGATCGCCAGTAAAACCATGATGATGTTCAGCAACAATTGCGCCAGTCTGGCGTGCTTAACGCGCAGCAGATCATTCGCGCCGTAGATTTGCGTTCGATCGAGCAACTGATTGATCCGCGCAGTCGATAACAAATTGACGAAATCGCCAGAACGATACAGCGCGATTTCTTCGGGTGTGATGTTTGATTTGTATTCGTCGATCGGTTCGATTTTGCGGTTGCGCAGATTCAAACCGATGTTGGATACTTTCAGCCCGTCGGTGAGTTCCCATGATTCTGTGCGGGGGTTGTAAATCGCGGAGGATGAATCGAGTATTTCGGCGCGGCCATGCTCGTGGTCGGGAGTCATGACCACCAGATCGGTAATCTCTGCCGGTTTGTTTTGTGACGGCGCGTTGTAATCGGCAGCGAAAACAAGGCTGCGCTTGTCGTCCTGCATCGCTTGAAGCTGGATAACTTTTTGACGCGAATAATCACTCGGATCGGCACGGCCACGGGTGAGTTCGGGGATGATCTGCGGGATGATCAATTCCTGATTCACCATCGGAAAAATCAGCGATAGCACAACCGCACAAAAAATCGCCGGCGCCGCGACCCGCACCAAGTGCATCCCGGCGGCCATCATCGCGGTCAGTTCGTTGAATCGCGCCAATCTCAGGAACGTAAACGCCGCCGCCGCAACGGGGATAACGCCTGACAGGTGAGAGAAGATCAGAAACGATTGATAGAAGTAATACTCCGCGACGTTGACGATTGTCGATCCCGCCCCCCCCGCATCTTTGGAGACGGCAAACTCATCAAAATTAAAAACCATGTCCAAAACCACATACAACCCGATCAGCACGAATAAGCTGATGAGGTAGTTTTTGAGGTAGGAGAGGAGAATGTATTTGGTGAGTATTTTCATTGTTGGTATGGCTTGGGAGGCGTGGTTCGTGAGGAGAGGCGTCGCCGTAGTTGCGCTATCAATTTATTGAGCATCTGCGCGGTTTGTTCGAGTTTGTTCCAAATGGGAACTGCGTGTTCGCGCTCGACTAATTCTGCACGTACAGCAATGGTGATCTGCGTTTCCAGTTCCATCACCGATCCTCGTGCGATGACCAAGAACTTTATGTAATCTTTCGTCGTTTCGCGCCCAAACCCTTCGGCGATATTTGAAGCAATCGAAACGGCGCTGCGATGCATCTGCGGAATTAACGCGAATCGTTGATCGGCGTGCATCGTTTGTGTGAGTCCGAAGACATCCGCAGCGACCTCGATCGCTCTTTGCCAAACCTCAAGATCACGATAGCTCTTCACTTTCACATTACCTCACAATCATTTCACGAACCACGAATCATGTTCTTCTCAATTTCACCATCAACACCACCGCCATCAGCAGCACGATGGCGTTGCCGCTCCAGATGACGCTTAGGCCGAGGTAGAGAGGGTCTTTGAAATTCGCGCCAAGGTCAGACGGTACGTTTTCGCAGATGTGCTGGCCGGTGACGATCAGGACGATGCTGAGCAGCGCCGGGACAACGCTGACTGCAAACGCCGTCAGGTAATTGCCGCTTTTGAACATCACGCCCAGCCCGTAACCCACCATCGTCAGGACGAGACAACTGATCGCGAAACTGACGCGGCTGTGCATTTCGCTGATGACGCTGTTGTATTGTTTCAGCCAGTTGCGGTAGAGCGTGCGTTTCTGGTCGATCAAAATGTCCGAACCCTCGCGCATGTAATGCGTCGCCGGTCTGGCGGCGATGTCGGTCAGGCTGTCGGGCATTTTGACATTGAAGGAACGTTCAAAGTTGCTGCGTGGGTTTTCGTAATCCGGGCCTCTGACGATCGCATCGACCAGTTGCACGGTGATCGCCAGGCGGTCGCCTTCGGTGTCTGCAAAAACGCGCACGCGGGCTTCGCGGGCGAATGATTCGATCGACGGCGCGCCAGTCCGTCGATGGATCAACTGCACTGATTCGGGCGCACCGCTCACATCCGATCCGAGTACGAGCGATCCGCGTTCCATCACCGGTGCAAGCGTGCCCGGGCGCAGGGTGTATTCGTCGCCGCTGAGCGATTTGAATGTCACCACGCCCATGCCGTAGGTCAGTTGCTTTTGTATATCCGATAGATACTGGCGTTGTTGATCCGATCGGACAAACCCGCGCAGTGTTTCGCTTAATCGGCGGCTTTTTTCTGGGTGAATCAGCAATTGCTGTAGGCGACGATAATCCATGAACTTGGTGTTTTCGCGCAGCGGCGATCTCAATTCAAACGGCCCGAACTGCAACGCCCCGACCCCGCCTTGCACCGCTGATTCAGTGCGTCCGATCACCGTGCGGGGGAACTTCATGCCTTTGGTGAGTGTGGCGCGAAACAGGACGGGTTGTTCGTCGGCATCGGCGTCATCGGGTTGGCGGATATAGGCACGCGCTTCTTGTGCGATGTAAAACTCCTCTGGGTATTGCAGGTGTTTTTCGCTGGTGGAGGTCATGTAAGTGACGATCGAAACGTCATTTAGAATCACGACTTGTTCGTTGGGTGAACTGGGATCGACCTCGCCGAGTCTCGCGGTGCGAGCGTAGACGGTTAGCGGTGCCTGCCCGCCAGGCTGTTGCAGACGGACTTGATGCTGTTGTTCGATTCGGTTGACAACGAATTGCCCGATATTAGAAACGACCGTTTTCTCAACCCTGAGCGTTGCCGCAGGAACAATGAATGAGAGTGATACGAGGCTGAGTAGCGCACAGACTAATCCCATCACCAGCGCCGGCATACCCAGCCCAAGCGGGCCGAGGCTCATCCCCGCAGCGCGGATCGCGGTGACTTCGTTGTCGGCAGCGAGTCGTCCGTAGACGATCGTCGTCGCGAACAACGCCGCGACAGGATAGCTGTAGGTCGTCATCGCGGGCATCGCATAGGCGAGCATTTGCGCGACTTGCGCCAAATCCAGTCCTTGCTCGGTCAATGGCCGTAATAGTCCGCCGAACGACATGATTCCCGCGATCACGCCGGATGCGAGCATGAAAACAACGACAAGGTTGCGGAAAACGTAGCTAAATAGGGTGCGGCTCATGGGGTGTGGTCATCCATCAGGCAAGGCTGGTTTTAATCGCATCCGCGAGTTTTTGGATTCCTGGTTCGAGTAGTTCGATCGGTGTGACCGCATAACATAATCTCATGTGGTTTTGGGGCAGATTTCCATTCGCATCGGCGTGAAAGCAATATTCGCCGGGGACATAGATCACGCCCGCTTTGAGGCATTGCTCAAACAGACCGCCGGTGCGCGAAGTGTTAATCGATCTAGGCAAAGACAACCAACTGTAAAGCCCGCCCGTGGGAAACGTCCACTCAATCTGTGCGTGATCGGGCATGTAGCGCTTGAGCGCATTGAGCATCACATCCCGCTTTTTGCGGTAGCCATCCCGCACCACATTCAGATGCGAAACATACAATTCACCCGACAACGCCTGATAACAAATTTGCTGGCAAAGATGAGACGATCCAAAGTCGTGGTTGCCTTTTTGTTCGATCAATTTGTGTGCGACATCCTGCGGCAAGATCGCGTAGCCCATCTTCAGACCGGCAGCGAAGGGTTTATCAAACGTATAGCAACTAGCGACAAAGGTATTGTCTGGATCGTAGTGCTTGATGCTCGGCAGATCATCGCCTTCATAACGCAGTTCGCGATAGGCAGCGTCTTCGATGATAAGAATGCGGTGACGTTTGCTGTATTTTTTCGCGATCTCCACCAGCCGCGGGCGGCGGGGGGCACTAAGCGTAAGTCCTGTTGGGTTCTGGAAATAGCTCTGACAATAGATCGCTTTGACCCGATCGAGTTGCCCGTGCGTTTCAAGCCGGTGCAGCAGTTTATCCAATTCTTCGACGACCATCCCGTCGCGATCCATCGGAACCGACATGATTTGCGCGCCAAAACTACCCAGTGCTCCGGCATAGACGAAATAAGATGGCGCTTCGACGATCACGATGTCGCCCGGATCGATCAAAATATCTGCCAAGATATATAACGCCTGCTGCGATCCGGTGGTCAGCACCACGCTGTCCGGCGTGATCGACATCGCCGAAGCGGGTTTGCCTTCGAGAGATTCAATGTGCCGGATAATTGCTTCGCGAAGTCGTTTATCGCCCACGGTTGTGCTGTATTGAAGCACATCACGTGCGGACGCCGGATCAGCGAGTAATTCATCGACAATCGTGCGAATTTCCTCGCCGGGCAAGGTCAACGGATCGACCAAACCCGCAGCGAAGCTGATCAAATGCGGATTCGCCTTGGCGACGGCAATCAGATAACTGATCGGGGCTTCGCCGGTGCGTTGGGCTTTGCTCGAAAATGCGATCGGGAGGTGCGGCATGTTTCAATCCGCCGATGCTACCGGTCAGACGCAGGTTCATCAAACACAGCAATCGCTTCCGGGCGTCGGATTCTGTACACTCCCGCCCCGATGTCTGATCCGGTTCGATATCAATTGATCGCCAATGACCCGCAAACCCGCGCTCGCAGGGGTCGCGTGACGACGTTGCATGGCACGTTTGAAACGCCCGCCTTCATGCCCGTGGGCACGCAGGGGACGGTCAAAGGCATCTTCCCGCAGCACCTCCGCGAATCTGGGGCTGAGTGCATTTTGGGAAATACCTACCACTTGATGCTTCGTCCCGGTGAAAAAACGGTCGCTGCGCTGGGCGATCTGCACCGATTCATGGCATGGGACGGCCCGATCCTGACCGATTCAGGCGGATTCCAAGTCTTTTCACTCGCGGATACCAATAAAATCACCGACGAAGGTGTCACCTTCAAATCGCATATCAACGGTTCGATGCACCATCTGAACCCCCAGCGATCAATCGAAATCCAAAACGCACTGGGCGCCGACATTATTATGTGCTTCGATCAATGCCCGCCCGGCGACGCGCCGATGCCGGTGCAGTTGCAGGCGTTTGATCGGACGATTCGTTGGGCAGAGATGTGTATTGAGGCACATGCGCGAAAAAATGAGCAGGGGTTGTTCGGGATCGTGCAAGGCGGCGCGGATTTGGAACTGCGCGCCCGCTGCGCGGAGGCGTTGATTAAGCTGGATTTCCCCGGATACGCCTTAGGCGGATTGGCGGTAGGGGAGGGGTTTGAAGCGATGAAATCGGTGCTGGAAGGCACGACACCACGCTTGCCAGAGCAAAAACCGCGCTATTTAATGGGCGTCGGTTTTCCGAGAGATATCGTTGAAGCGGTGCGGCACGGGATCGATATGTTTGATTGCGTCATGCCCACCCGAAACGGCAGAAACGCCTATGCCTTCACAAAAACAGGGGCAATTCGCATCCGGAACGCCCAATATGCGCAGGATACAAGACCGATTGAACAAGGCTGCGACTGCTATGCATGTCGAACTTTTACCCGCGGCGCGATCCGACATTACTTTTTTGCGTCCGAGATGCTTGGACCTATTCTTGTCAGCCTGCATAATACCCGATTCTATCAGCGGCTGATGGCGGACATCCGTGCATCGATCGAGGCCGGCACGTTTGCCGATTTCATCGACCACGACCCCCGATCAAAGCTGGGACCGAAGTAGGATTTTAGATTTTTTAGATTTGCGATACTGTTATGGGACATCTGAATAGCCGCTTCATTCCACCATTGTCATGCAGAGGTATTCCGAAGCATCTCCTTGAAGAGTCATTTGACTTGGTTTTTTGATGAGTCGTCTAGACCCTTCGGATTACCTCAGAGTGACAGTTAGTTGGACGTTCGGCTATTCTTAATTGCCTAATCGCAAATCAAAAATTTGCATGGAAAGGATTTTGTCTTGTTAGATATTCTCGCTCAGGATGCCGCACCACAGAGTAGCGGACAGTTATTGTTTTTTGCACCGCTGATTCTATTGGTGGTGGTCTATTTCGTGCTTTTGGTCTTGCCGAAGCGCAAGCAGGAAAAAGCGCGTCAGTCGATGCTGGATAACCTGAAAAAGGGCGACCGCGTGCAAACCATTGGCGGGATCCTCGGCACGGTCGTTTCCAGCGACAATACCGAAGTGCTTGTCAAAGTCGACGAAACCACCAACACGAAACTGCGATTCACCCGCTCGGCGATCCACCGGGTCGTTGTGGATGAGAAGAAGATTGAAAGCAAGTGACACCCGTGACTCGTGATTCGTGGTTCGTGATGCGTGGCCAACGCCTTGATTCACGAACCACGAGCCACAAACCACCAACCACGATTATCCATGCCAACCAACTACACCAATCGCGTCATCTTTATTCTCGCTACGATCTGGGTATCGCTTTCAGCGATCTATCCGCGCGTGCCGGGGTCTTTATTCTGGTTCTTTAATCCGCGCGGCGAGATTTCCTTTCAGGACAATCTCAAGCCTGGCATCGACATGGTCGGCGGCACCAGCCTGATCTACGAGATCAAGCAGCCCGAAGGATCAATGCCCGACAAGCAGTTGTCTGAAAACGTCGCATCGGCGTTGAAAAAACGCGTCGATCCGCAAGGCGTTCGCAATCTGATCTGGCGTCCACAGGGTTCAACGCGCCTTGAAATCCAGATGCCCGCCAGCCGCCAGAATGAAAAAGCAGCGGCCGCGCAACAAACTTATATTGGTGCCAAAAAAGCGCTCGAATCCACCAATATCCGCATCGGCTCGGTGCTGAACGATCTTGAAACCAAATCAGGTACAGAACTCGACGCCCGTATCAAGCACTACGTCAGCGATTCAGCCACGCGGCAGGAAGTGTTGCCCAAGCTGGCAGAGGCATTTGTCAAGTTGCAACAAGCGCGTGAAACCAAGAACGCCGCCGCCGCCGCCGATGCTCGTCTGGCGATCGAACCTTTGCAAAAACAACTCGAAGGTACGAATCTGGATATATCCCGCATCGAAAGTGCGCTGGATGCACGACTCGAAATCCGCAATCAGCAATTGTCGGAACTGAAAGCAAACGCAAAAGACTTCCCTGCTCGTCTAACAGCCCTCAATGCGTTTGAAAAAGCCTATGACACGTGGAAGCCGCTTCGTGGCAAGGTGGATGATGTCGATCGCCTGAAGCGCGATCTGGCCGGTTCGGGCGTGCTGAGCTTCCATATCGTAGTCACGCCATCCGATGCAGAGTTTGATCCGATGGCCGAGCGCCTGCGCACCGAAGGCCCGCGTCCCAAGCCCGGCGATGTCGCCCGCTGGTACCCGACCGATCGCGCCGGCGAAAGCGAATGGGAAGTATCGTATCAGGGGCAAAACTACATGCTGGTTTATGTCGATCCCGCCCGGTCGATGATGAATAACGATGGACGCCCGAAATGGGGCCTGGCCGGGGCACGTCGGCAGGTCGATGAAAACGGCAAACGCGCCGTCGGCTTCGATTTTGACGCCGCCGGCGGACAGTTGTTCGGTAAAATGACCGGCGATTTCCGACGCACCGAAATGCGCACCTATTTCCTGGCGGTGGTGCTGAATGAACGTGTCTATACCGCGCCCTCGCTTCCCGACAAGCCGATCTACGGATCAGGCATCATTACCTCACGCGGCGGGTATTCCGAAGCCGACCAAAACTACCTCATCAACACCCTCTCCGCCGGCGCGTTACCCGCGCAGTTGACTGATGAACCGATCAGCGAAATCACCGTCGGGCCGCAACTCGGTAGCGACAACCTCAATGCCGGACTCATTTCCTGCATCGCCGGTCTGGTGATCGTCGCGATCTTTTTGATAGGGTATTACTACACCTCCGGCGTCGTCGCGTTTGTCGCGGTGCTGATTAACCTGGTGCTGATTCTTGGTGCGATGGCTGCCATCAACGCCACATTCACCTTGCCGGGTGTCGCGGGCATTGTGTTGTCAGTCGCGATGGCGGTCGATGCCAACGTGCTGATCTTCGAACGTTTGCGAGAAGAACAGGCACGCGGATTGTCCCTTAAAATGGCGATCCGAAACGCCTACGAACGCGCCTTTAGCGCCATCTTTGACGGCCAGCTCACCACCGCGATCACCAGCGTATTTTTATTCTGGTTCGGTTCTGAAGAAGTGCGCGGCTTCGGCCTGACGTTGCTGATCGGTATCGCCACCAGCTTGTTCACCGCGCTGTTTGTTACGCGAACGATCTTCGCCATCATGATCGAAAAGTTCGGCGTGAGCGATCTCAGCAGCCTGCCGCGCACTTTCCCACGATGGAACGAAATGCTCACACCCAATATCGATTGGGTCGGCAAGGCGTGGCTGTTTGGCATACTCAGTTGGGGATTTATCGCGATAGGCCTTGTGCTTTTTATGATTAAGTTCAATGCCGGCGAAATGCTGGATATTGAATTTTCCGGCGGTACCAGCGTGCGCGTTGCGGTCTTGGCGGGTCCCGACGGCAAACCGGCTTTTGATCGTGAGTCCCTCCAGACCGCAATCGATGCCGAGAGCAAACAACGCGGGCAATCCTTCGCATCCCCCCGCGTGATCGCGGTCGGCAAGGACGGCAAACAGTTTGAAATCTCAACGCCCACCACCAACACCAAAGACGTGCAGTTAGCGGTTCTCCAAGCCGTGGGCGACAAATTGGATATCACCCAGCCCAGCAAGTTCCAGCACAGTTCTGCATCCATCGAAGGTGCGAACGATCTGGCTGTTTTTCCGATTGAGACGGATCAAACCCGCATCAGCGGCGCAACGCCCGAACAGATCGCCGGGCACGTCGGCGGCGTCGCGATCGTGCTGAACAACATTGAACCGGCGATCCCCGAGCAAGCCATCCGCGAACGGCTGGATCAACGCCTGCTGCAAGAACCCGATACCACCCGACCCACCAGCTACGATGTCGAAGCGTCGCCGGACGGACACAACGCGGTCATCATCTTCAGCAGTACCAGCTATCGCTACGATCCATCTGATAGCAACGCGCTGTCACAATGGCGAAGCAACCTCGCATCGCCGGCGTGGTCGATCGTGACGGATTCAATCAGCAATCCCCCGAAACTCACCAGCGTGACCAGCTTTGCCCCGCAGGTCGCCAGCGAAGCCAAGTGGAACACCATCGTCGCGTTGACGCTATCTGTGCTGGGCATCATGGCGTACATCTGGGTGCGGTTCGGCGATTTCAAGTTCGGCAGCGCAACGGTCGTCGCATGCGTGCACGACGGTTTATTCGTCCTGGCGGCGATCGGTTTTGCCCACTATGTCGGGCAATTCGCATTCGTCGATCAGGTCTTGCTGATCAAACCATTCCGTCTCGATCTCACGCTCGTCGCTGCAGTCCTCACCGTCATCGGCTATTCGATGAACGACACCGTCGTCGTCTTTGACCGCGTGCGCGAGAATCGCGGCAAGTTCGGCGTGCTATCCCGGCAGGTCATCAATGATTCAGTCAATCAAACCCTCAGCCGCACGCTTTTGACAGGCGGCACGTCGATCGGAATCTTGCTAATTATGTATATTATTGGCGGCGACGGCATTCACGGCTTTACATTCGCGATGTTGCTTGGCATTATTGTTGGAACTTATTCGTCGATGGTGATCGCCGCGCCTTTGTTGCTAATAGGGAAAACGGATGCTGTACCCGCTCCCGCCCCAACCAAGGCCAAGCCGCAAATCGCAGGATAGGTACAAATCAGGAAGTCACGAGATCGGTCGCGCTGCAGGCACGACCGGCGTCCGTGGGACCTGACGGGCTGTCATGGATGACATCTCATCCACCCGTCATGGCCGGACGTTCATATCTTGCAATGGGAAGGAGTCCCAATGCTCATCATTCGCAAAGAACTCAAGGTCGGTCTCGGAATCGCTGCCGCCGTACTCGGCGTCGCGGTTGTGTACGGCGGGATGTCGCTGCTTAGCAGCGGCGGATCGTCGAAAGATGAAATTTCATTCCGTCCCGGCGATTCATCGCCAGACGTAATGGGACGCGGCTTGGACGATGCCGTCTCCGGTCTGCCCCCGGCAGAAGGATCGCCAGCCGATCTAATCATCCCCGATACCGCAACCAATAATGTCCCGCCCGTGAAAGCCGATCCATTCGCCGAAAGCACTCGCGCCGATGGCCAGCCCGTCGACCAATGGACCGCCGCGTGGAACACCGGACGCATCGTCAAGGATGTCACCCCGGAAAAAGTTTCCACTCCGACTAATCACAATGACTCGGTGATCCGCACCGCGACCCCCGATCAGCCGACCCGCACCGATACCACCACGACGATCATCGCGCCTGCCGCTGAAGGTAAATACAAAATCGCTTCCGGCGACACCTTCTCCAGCATCGCCTCCAAACTGTACGGCAAGTCGAATCTCTACACCGTGATCGAAAAAGCCAATCCCGGTATCAATCCGTCGCGGCTAAAAATCGGGCAGGAAATCAACGTCCCGTCCCCGCAGGCGGTCTCCAGCGTCGCCGATTCGATCACCACCACCGCAACCGTTGTCGGTACGATCGACGCCAGCAAGCAGTACCGCGTGCAAGCCGGCGACACGCTGCACAAGATTAGCCAAAAGCTGTACGGCAAGACCAAGTTCTGGGCGGCGATCTATGACGCCAACAAAGCCGCCATCGGCCCCGACGCCGGCCGCATCAAAGTCGGCGCGGTGCTAAATCTGCCGCAGATTCCAACCGCCAACTAACCGCCTATCGCATCGTCTAACTTCCCCTGTTCGCCCCGGCTCAGCTTGCTGCGCCGGGGCGATTTTATTGGCAAGTGATGAGTGCGGCGTGACTCGTGGTTCGTGTTTCGCGGAGAGGAGGGCGATGTTTTGTGTTTTGATATTTGGGAGTCGAGTTATTTGTTCGTCATTGGGAAGGCGTGCAATGTTTAGCGCGCATCTTGATGCGGCCGTTCCGCGCCATGCCGATCATTGCCGCGTTCCAGAACGCGGTCAATCAACCCCGCCCGGACATTGACGCGCCACACAAGGGATGTCAGCATATTATCGTGCAAATTACTCAAGTTAAATTTGGATGTCCCTTTATTTGGATCCGTGGTTGGTTAAAAAGGATGATAGAGCGACTAATCCAAAAGATAAAAGAAGCCTCAGAAGGTTTTAGACGGGCAGGGTTCACTTGGATCGCGGGTAGGAGGGATAAAAGTTTTGTAGGGCGGGGTTTCAATCCGCCACGTTCAGCAAGCTTGAATCGATGGGCTGAAGCCCACTCTCCGCAACTTGAACATCGCATTTACAGTAAACGACGCGCGTCCCCGTATCATATCCTTGGCGCGGGAGTCGAGCGAACTCGAAGTTGGTCATACGATGTCTTGCGTCACACCGCAGTAATCGAAAAACGTGACCTTGTCTCATACACTTTTGACACGCCACTGGAAGAGGAAGAAGCATTGGCTTACATAGCAGGGCTTGGACATCGATTTGATAGCTGGCAATCGCATGTGCCTTTTGCGATAGAGCCAGTTTTAAATGATTTGACCGCGTACGATGTCACAACATATGAACTTCATGGTATGCCGATGCGCCGCATCGAATTTTATACTTTTTCTAATGTGTTAGATACCATGGCAATGGAAACAGCAGAATATGTGTTTACGCGCGCTGGCGGTACATACGAAAGCAAGCTGCATCAAGGAATATATCAAACGCCAATTGCGGCGGACGTTGGGATTATTCAGCAAGTATTAGAAGATGCGAGCGCGTATGTGGGCGTGTCGCTGTTATTGAATTGATGCGAAGTGAGTCTCCAATAATCGATTATGCTCATGGTGATGCACCCAATCGAGCTATCGTATGGGTGAGGAGGCTCTGGCCCTTTTTATTAGTCATTTTGTGCTTGCTGCTCGCGGTTGCCGTTGTGCCCAAATCGTGGATTGCCTATGCACAGGTGCGTTATGAATTGTATCCGCTAACCAATGAACAACGCTGTATGTTAGTCGATGAAATAACCCCGTACCAGTTAAATGAACTTTTTCAATATAGGCCTGTGCTCGCAATGGATCTTTTGAGAGCCAGACAATATCGTGATGAGGATATGGCGCTGCTTGCGCAGAACGCTGAAGCCCTTGCCAAACGAGGTGATGGTGCCCTCGCTGCCGAACAATTGCGATGGTGGCAGGCGCGCTTCAGTTGGGATGAGTGGCAAAGTAGTTTACAACATCGCGCAGCAAGAGGCGTGATGAAAACACTATTTGATTCTGCCTTGAATGCATCTGACAAGTTTGAAGTATGTCGCAGCTTCTTCCGATTGGAAGGCCTCGATTTCAAAGATAGTCAATCCATGCAGTTACTGAACGAACCGGAAGTTGATGTTGAAAAGCTTTTTGAAACAGAGTTTAATCGCACTGCTTCTAGACTCAAATAACTGGCAGGGTTGGTAAAAGGGGATGGAGGGTAATGAAAAGGGGACATCCAGGAAATGATACGGGGACGCACTTCGTTATTATCAGTTTTTTAGGGCGGGTTTCAACCCGCCACGTTCAGCGAACTTGAATCGGTGAGCTGAAGCCCACTCTCCGCGAATTGAACATTGTTCATTCGCCTGATTTTTTAAGCGGACATCGGATCAGCCGCAACCATGACGGCTAATGAGCACGTCCATCCGCAGGCTTAAAACGCGCGGGGTGGTCGGCAGCAGCATATAAAATTCACGCGGGGAATTTTAGACTTGACATTTAGCGAACAAATGCCTAACATTACCGATGCTTTACCGGAAGGAAAGCCGCGATGTTAGCGCGTCGATTGCGGTTGGACATTCATTTATCTTCGGTGGACGCTGCGGGTCATAACATCGCCCACACACCGTTGGGACTGCCGCGCGTGGAATGTGGCAAATGTGACAGCAACACAATAATGCAGTAGGTGGATGACCGGTTCACCCCGGCGGCACAAACCTTCCGCCAGATCATGCATAAGGATTTGTTACCAAAGCTGTTAAGGGTGCGAAGCATTACACCCTTTCATCACCCGCCATTCGCACAGCGATTTGCGAGAGTGCGATTCATGAGGATCCACTCTTTCACGAACCACGAACCACGAACCACGAACCATGCCCTCTCCCATTCATCACTCATCATTAACCATTCATCATTCCGCCAGCCCCAAACCCCAAACCCCAAGCCCCAAACCCCACCATCATTTGCGATTCATCCCCAAAAACCCGACAATCGGCCACGAGCTATTTTTATACGAGGCATTAATATGAGTTTGCAGAAATTCGGGATCGTCGGGATGGAAGTGATGGGTCGGAACATCGCGTTGAACATTGAGGAAAAGGGCTTTCCGATCGCGGTTTACAATCGTACGACTAGCAAGGCCGAGGATTTTGTCGCGGAGAACGCGGGCAAGAATATCAAGTACGGAAAGACGCCGCAGGAGTTTGTCGCGCTGCTGGAAAAGCCGCGAAAGATTCTGCTGATGGTCAAAGCCGGTTACGCAACCGACGCGACCATCGACGCACTCAAACCCTATCTCGAACCCGGCGACATCCTCATCGACGGCGGCAACGCGCTGTATACCGATACCGAACGCCGTGAAAACGCGCTGCGCCCGACAGGCTTAAAGTTTTTCGGCATGGGCGTTTCCGGCGGCGAAGAAGGTGCACGACACGGCCCATCCCTGATGCCCGGCGGGGATCGCGCTTCATACGATTATCTCAAACCCATCCTCGAAAAAATCGCAGCCAAAGCCCCCAGCGACGGCGTGCCCTGCGTCACCTATTGCGGCGAACGCTCGGCGGGGCACTTCGTCAAAATGGTTCACAACGGCATCGAATACGGCGACATGCAACTCATCGCCGAAGCCTACGACCTGCTGAAAAATGTCGCCTGTCTCGATAACGCGGCGTTGCAGGACGCCTTCGAGGAATGGAATGGCAGCGAACTGCAAAGTTTCCTGATTGATCTCACTGCCAAGGTCATCAACTTTAAAGCCCCGAATGGCACGGGCGCATTGGTCGAACAGATTCGCGATGTAGTCGGGATGAAAGGCACTGGAACCTGGACGATCAAGGCCGGGCTTGATCTGCTCGTCCCGCTGCCCACGATGGCGGCGGCTGTGGATATGCGACAAATCAGTATGCTCAAAGACGAGCGCGTCGCAGCCAGCAAAGTGCTGGGCGGACCGAAACCAAAGAAATTTGCCGGAGACGTCAAAGCCTTTATCAAAGATGTCAAAGACGCGCTTTATTGCTCGAAAATCTGTTCCTACGCACAGGGCATGGCGCTCTTGGCGGCGGCGAATAAATCGACGGAGAAGGGCGGATTTGATTACAAGATGACCTTGCCCGATTTGCCGATGATCTGGCGTGCTGGCTGTATTATTCGTGCGGTGTTTCTGGAAGAAATCACCAAGGCGTTTAAGGAAAACCCGTCGCTGGCGAATCTGCTACTCGATAGCCGATTTAAGTCGATGATCGATGCGAGACAGGAAGCCTGGCGTCGCGTCGTCAAGGTCGGGATCGACAACGGAATCGGTCTGACGGCGTTCAGCACCAGCCTTGCCTACTACGATAGCTATCGCCGCGAACGCTTGCCGGGCAATCTGATCCAGGCGCAACGTGATTATTTTGGTGCGCATACTTACGAGCGATTGGATAACCCCGGCACCTTTA
Source organism: Tepidisphaerales bacterium (assembly GCA_038210015.1). Taxonomy (GTDB): domain Bacteria; phylum Planctomycetota; class Phycisphaerae; order Tepidisphaerales; family Tepidisphaeraceae; genus BPJO01. Next base: position 19,932 of record JBBQXB010000005.1, on the reverse strand, counting down.
TCCATACCGAATGGAGCAGCGAACAAACGCATCACGAAGTCCCCGCGACCGGGCATGGCGCGACGCAGGTCGGCACGCGAAGTCAGCCGCAGGGAGATTGATCGAGTACCGCGAATTCACGGTTGATTAGCCTGCTTTTGACATGAAAATCCTCGCGATCGACATCGGTTCGTCCTCGATCAAAGCCGCCATCCTCACCGGCCCGGGGGTGCCCAAGCGGGTTGTTAAAGCAGCGTTTTCAACCCGATACGATAGCACGCGCGCCGAAGTGGATGAGAAAAATATCCTCGCCGCGTTGCATCAAGTGATCGTTCAACTTGGCGCGTCGGTAAAAAAAGTCGAAGCGATCGTCCCCACGGTGATGGCGCCGAGTTGGGTTGCGATGGATAAGCGTGGCAACGCGATCACGCCGATCGTCACGCATCAAGATCGCCGGGCGATTGAAGAAGCGAGGCAGATTGAATCGTCCGTCGGACTGAAACGTCATATTAAAATCGCTGGCAATCGTCCATTCCCCGGCGGGATCAGTTCAACGACGTGGCGATGGTTTAATCAACACGAATGGGCGGTGATGAAACGCGCCGATCTGGTCGGACATCTCTCGACGTGGTTGTGCAGGCAATTCACCGGCGCGCGGGTGATTGATCCATCGAATGCCGCTTTCATGGGGTTATACAACACGACCACGCTGGGCGGATGGTCGGACGAATTGATCGAAGCAGTGAGCGCGGATCGTGCATTGTTGCCAGAGATTCGTGAAGCAAACCGGATTGCAGGGCATGTGACCGAAAAGGGGGCAGCGGCGTTTGGATTACTGGAAGGCACGCCGGTGCTGACCGGCTGTATGGACGGATCGGCGGCGATGCTGGCGGCGGGGGATAAGATCGGTCAGATGCTGAATGTTAGCGGATCAACCGATGTGCTGGCGTTGCTAGTCGATCATCCCAAGCCGCATGAATCGTTGTTGACGCGACCGTTGGGCATCGGCAAGAAATGGCTGACGGTTTCAACCCTCGCTGCGGCGGGTAGTGCGGTGGAATGGGCGCGAAATACCTTCTTTCGCGATCTGTCTGCGAATGATTTTTACAAATTGCTCAATCGCATCCAGCGGCAGAAGACGGCGGTGCATTTTGTTCCCGATCTGGCTGGTTCGCGGACCGCGATCGATGAAAGCACGGGCAGCATCAGCGGCTTGCGACTCGGCACGACGCGAGAAGAAATGCTAGCGGCGCTTTGTCACGGACTGGCGACGGCAAGCGGAGAACGGATCGGACTGCTTAAAGATCAGTATCGTAAAATCCTGCCCACGATTGTGATGTCAGGAGGTGGGCAATCGGGATTGTCGACGGTGCTGCGTCGGGACTGGTCGAAATACGGCACATGGAAGTTTAGAACTGTCGAGCACGCCACGCTGCGCGGGTTGTGGCAGCTTACATAGGACTGACGAATGGTGAACAATTCCAAACCGAACATTATTTTCATTTTGATGGATGATTTGGGCTGGCGCGATCTGTCATGTTATGGCAGTACCTTTTACGAAACGCCTTGTGTGGATCGGCTCGCGCGCGACGGCATTCGTTTTACCGATGCTTACGCGGCATGTCCGGTTTGTTCGCCGACGCGGGCGAGCATTATGTCGGGCAAGTATCCTGCACGGATCGGCGTGACAAATTACATTGATCATGGCGACAGCCACCCGTCGCGTGGAAGGGTTATTGATACCCCGTACATCAAGGAGTTGCCCTTGGCAGAGGCATCAGTCGCGACCGCTTTACGCGATGGAGGATATCAAACATGGCACGTCGGGAAGTGGCATTTGGGGAGAGAGCAAACATGGCCGTTGCAGCACGGGTTTGATGCGAATATCGGAGGCTGTGACATGGGCTGTCCGTATCATGGGTACTTCTCGCCTTACAAAATCACCACGCTTCCCGAAGGCCCCGATGGCGAATATCTCACCGATCGCCTGACCGATGAAGCGATCCACCTGCTGCGTGAACGCTCGCCGGACAAGCCTTTTTTCCTCAATCTGTGGCATTACGCGCCGCATACGCCGATCCAGGCCCCGCAGCACCTGATCGAAAAATACCAAGCCAAGGCGAAGCGTCTCAAACTCGATCAGATCAACCCGATCGTCGAAGGCGAAGCATTTCCGTGCGAGCATAAAAAGCATTTGCAGATTCAACGCCGGATCGTGCAGAGCAGCCCGGAGTACGCCGCGATGATTGAAAGTGTGGATAGCAATATTGGTCGTCTGCTCGATGCGTTGGATCAGATCGGCCAACGCGACAACACGATCGTCATTTTCACAAGCGACAATGGCGGATTATCGACGGCTGAGTCGTCGCCCACCTGTAATTTCCCCCTGGCCGAAGGCAAGGGTTGGATGTACGAAGGAGGCACGCGCGAACCGCTGATCGTCCGCTGGCCGGGCGAAATTAAAGCAGATTCGACGTGCGATTCGCCGATGACTTCCCCCGATTTTTACCCCACGCTGCTTGAATCTGCGGGCTTAAAATTATTGCCCGATCAGCATCGGGATGGCGTGAGTATTTTGCCGCTGTTGAAAGGCGAGTCGCAAATTCGCGGTCCAATTTTCTGGCACTACCCGCATTACGGCAACCAAGGCGGAACGCCCGGATGCTCCGTCCGCGACGGCGACTGGAAACTGATCGAGTTCTTTGAACACGGCCGGCTCGAACTTTACAACCTGCGGGATGATGCGAGCGAAGCGGTCGATCTGGCTGACAGTGAGCCAAAGATTCGCGGCAGACTGCATCAGTTATTGATCGATTGGCGTAGCAGCATTGAAGCAAAAACCCCCGAGCGCAATCACGATTGGTGCGACCGATAAAGTCACTAAGGCACGATGCGCACGGTCCCGTTTAGCCCCGACGCTCGCGGCGGGTATCAAGCGTCGAAACCATGCAACCAACCCCTTACGCCCGCGACAGATACGCCCCGGATTCGACGTTGATTGTCACCACTTCGCCGATTTCAATGAACGGCGGGACGCGGCATTTCAGCCCGGTCTCCATCGTGGCATCTTTCTGCTGGTTGGTGGCCGTCGCGCCTTTGATCGCCGGGGCGGTGTCGGTCACTTTCAGATTGATCGTCTTGGGCAAATCATAACTCACGAGCTTGCCATCATGGAACAGCGCTTCAATTTGCGTGTTATCCTTGAGATACAGCGCATCGGATCCAAACACCTCGGCGGGGATCGGGGTCTGTTCGTAGTTTTCCAGATCCATCAGCCATAGGCCTTCGGAATCAGTATAAATATATTCCACCTTGCGGCGGTCCAGATTGACCACCTCGATATCATCCGTCGCACCGACGCGCTTATCTTGAATCGTGCCTTTGGACACGTCACGCATCTTAAATTGCACCTTCGCACGCAGGTTGCCGGGCGTGTTGTGGTCGGCATTGGTCACCACAAACAACTTGCCATCCATCATAATGGCCTGGCCTTTACGGATATCGCTAGCTCTCATATCAATTTCCTTGAAGATTAGGGAGTAAAACAGTACCGGAAGTGCCGGATAGCGTCAATTCCACGCAAACAATTGAATTTTTGCCACTGTGGCTCGGTCGTGCGAGATGCTCCGGACTACGTTGGTAATTGGCGATAATGGTACGACGCAAGCTTTTGGTCGTCTGGTTGGCAAATCGACGCGGCCAGTTGAGTTCGCCAACCGCCAGAGGCTTGCATATCTATTGTATGGGTTTGTGAAATGGAAGAACGATGCGGATTCCCCAATGGCTTCGTTCTGGTTTCTTGCTTTGCGGATTGATTTTCCTCATCACGCCGTGGAGCAGGCACGGGGATGACAATCCCGCCGCGTGATTGAGTGAGTTGATCGAATACGCTTAGTGCTTGGCAAATACGTTATACTGCCCATTCACGATGTCTTTACTTACCATCTCCAAAGCCGCTGCGCCGTTTCATGTGATGTCCAAGCCGATCGGGCCGATCTGCAATCTGGACTGTAAATACTGTTTTTATCTCGAAAAGGAAAAGCTCTATCCCGATACCCGTAAGTGGGCGATGCCGGATGACGTGCTGGAAGCATACATCGCGCAGTACATCGAATCCCAGCCGCAGAATCAGATTAGTTTTGCGTGGCAGGGGGGTGAGCCCACCCTTTTGGGTGTGCGGTATTTTCGCAAGATCATTGAGCTGCAAAAAAAGTATGCAGGCGGCAAGCAGATCGACAACGCTTTTCAAACCAATGGCACGCTGCTGGATGATGAATGGGGCGAGTTTCTGGCCGAGCACAAGTTTCTCGTCGGTTTATCGATTGACGGCCCGGCGGAGGTGCATGATGCTTACCGCGTCGATAAACAGCAGAAGCCGACGTTTCCAGATGTGATGCGCGGGCTGGAGTATTTGAAAAAACATAAGGTCGATTTCAATACGCTGACGGTCGTGAATCGCATTAATAGCCAGAAGCCGCTGGAGGTTTATCGGTTTTTGCGAGAGATTGGGTCGGGCTTTATTCAGTTCATTCCGCTGGTCGAACGCCAGGCTCAGACGCGATTGAAAGTGCTCGGAATGGATTTCGCCGAGCCACCTGCGATGGGTGAGCAAGACGAGCAGGTTCCGGTGACGAGTTGGTCGGTGCGGTCGAAGGATTATGGCGAATTTCTCTGCACGATTTTTGACGAATGGGTGCGTCGGGATGTTGGCAAGACATTCGTTCAGCTATTCGATGTCGCGTTGGGCAACTGGGCGGGCTTAGGCAGCAGTCTATGCGTGTTTGCCGAAAAGTGTGGCAGGGCGTTGGCGATCGAACACAATGGCGATCTTTACGCCTGCGACCATTATGTCTACCCGCGCTACAACCTCGGAAACATCATGAATGTCAGCCTCGGCGCGATGGTCGAAAGCGACGAGATGAAAAAGTTCGGATCCGACAAGTCCGACACATTGCCGCAGTATTGCCGCAAGTGCGAAGTGCGTTTCGCCTGCAATGGCGAATGCCCCAAGCACCGCTTCACTAAAACTCCCGATGGCGAAGAAGGCCTGAACTATCTCTGCCCAGCCTACAAGCGTTTTTTCAACCACATCAACGAACCGATGAAAATCATGGCCGACCTTGTGAAATCCCAGCGCCCGGCCGCGATGATCATGGACTGGTATCGTCAAAAAGACCGCGACGCCATCGCCCGCGGCGCGGTGAACCGAAATGATCCGTGCCCGTGCGGGAGTGGCAAGAAGTTCAAGAAGTGCTGCGGGGTGTGACCAGATTTTTGTGGCATCGGTTTTTAACCGATGTTCTAAAATGTGCGTGTCAAGATTTGGCAGCAATAAATGCTCGGCGAGGACGACTCGTGGGCTGGCGTGATACCAGCAAAAAACATGTTCGGATTTTACAGCACGAAAGTCGTTTGTCGTGTCGTGGGAACGACTGGGAACGACTGGGAACGAGAACGCGCGGCGCTTTAGCGGTGCACAGAGAGCGCCGAGTTATTGCGTAAAATGTCGAGCCCACGGGCGGGACGCCCGTGCTACGAATTGGACGCGAAATTCCGGTCGATTTCGCAGAAAAATGGCGTCGTCGGGTATTTCAGATTCGTGCCTGATTCGTGCGTTCGTGGCTAACTCTTTCCTCTGTGACCACTGTGTGCTCTGTGGCTAATTCATCTGCGCCATCTGGACATCTGTGGTTCGTTTTCGGATTTACTTCGCGCCGCGACGAAGAAGAACCGCCGGGACGGTGGCGAATATCAGCTTCAGGTCTTCCCAGACTCTGTAGCGTTTGATGTAACCGAGATCCATGCGCATCCATTCTTCAAATGTCACCTGCGATCGGCCATAGACTTGCCAGATGCAGGTCAGGCCGGGCATGACATCAAGCCTGCCGCGATGCCACTGATCGCATTGTGCCTGCTCGTCCAGCGGCAACGGGCGCGGGCCGACAAGGCTCATATCGCCTTTGAGGACGTTGATGAGTTGGGGCAATTCGTCGAGGCTGGTTTTGCGTAGGAATGCGCCGATGCGGGTGACGCGCGGGTCGCGCGTCATCTTGAACGCCGGGCCGTCTTGTTCGGATTGGGCGCGGAGTTTGGCTTTCATCGCGTCGGCGTTAACGCACATCGTTCGGAACTTATAGATTTCAAACGGACGCCCGCCTAGGCCGGATCGCCATTGTTTGAAGATAATTGGACCGTCGCTGGTGAGTTTAATTGCTGCTGCGATCGCGATCATGACCGGAGATGCGACGAGCAAGACTGATCCTGCGGTGAAGACATCCAACGCACGCTTCATCGCACTCGGACGGCGTTCTAGCAGCGTTTCCAGCGGCAGGGTGTCGAGGGTTTGGGCTTTGCGAGAATTTTGATCCTCGGCTTTTCGCACCCAGTCCGCCACGCCCGCGCCGCGTCCGCCGCCGGGGCGGGAGGCGTCGTCGTCGGAATCGTCCTTATTCTTTTTATTTCTGTCCTCGAACCAGTTGGTTGGGTAGGCATAGATGACGGGTTCGACCTTCATCCCGCGCTGCCCGGCAGAAGCGTGGACGCGATCGATCAGTTTCCACGCACCTTCGGGGTCGGTATCGGGGAGGATCGCGCAAACGGTATGGCGATCAAACTGGCCGATCTCGTCGGTGGCGCGGATCTGGTCCAGCACGATTTTACACAGGCGTAATGTCGCCCATCGACCCTTGGCCGGGACGAGGCGAAACATCACCAGTGAGAACTGGCTTTTCTGACGATCCGCCCGGGCGCGTTCACGACGGATGACCGAAAGCAGATGCTTAGGGAAATACATTTCGTGCAGACGCCGGTGCTCGGTGTGAGGCTTGTGCTCGTGGGGCGCGAAGCGCCCGATCATATCGGTGGCCATGGCATTTTCTCCCGTACAGACCTTTGCCGCTACATAGAGGCGTCGATCTCTCTCCAAAGATCGACACGTTTTGTTAGCAGCTTAGTTAACCAATCAACTATCGGGCGTTGATCGAACGGAAGGCATGGCAAAGTGCGTAAGCCGTAGCGACTTTAACGCGCATTTTCCCGTCCTTCCTGTTATCGGACAGACTTCCCCCTCCCAGAGGCGCTGTCCGAACTGGCTCATTCAACCTACAACATTCATACCCCTTTCACCCCAGCCTGTTTACGAGGATTTCCCCGTAACCCCTAGCGGCTGGCTCGCATGCGTGCTGCGATTTCAGAGGTGCGATCCTGCGGATCCCGGTGTTCCGTGCCCGGCGGATAGGCCTGGGCGGTTTGCGAATCGTTGACGACAATTCCCATCAGCAATGCGCCGACACTCAACAACGCATCCCGTGCAGCAGTGGCTGCAAAACGGTTCGAGCGTTCGCCTCGCACGACCAGAATCGTCTGATCGCAACCGGCGGCGATCACGCGGGCGTCATTGCTGCCCGAAACACTGGAACTATCAAAGATGACATGATCGTATCGCAGGTTCAGGTCGCGAAGCAGATCGGTGAACGCGCGACTATTCAGTTGTTCTGAGATTTCCGCCACACGCGGGCCGGCGGTCAGGACATCCATGTGTTCGATGGGCGTGCGTCGCAGCGAGCTTTCCAGATCGTCGCCGCTCATCACGCCGGTGAAGCCAATCGCGTTATCCATATCGAACACGGTGTGCAGGGTGGGATCGCGGAAGTTGGCGTCGACCAGCACCACGCGCTTGCCGGATTGCGCCAGCGAGATTGCCAGATTTGTCGCGAGTGTTGTCTTGCCGTCTTTGGGCGCGGGGGAAGTAATCGTGATCGTATTGCAGCGGCCACTGCCGAATAGCATCGACGTGCGGATAGATCGAAACGCCTCGGCTGCGGGCGAATCGCTCATGCCGTGTGTCAAGGTTGCGACGTCTCTGCCGGTCTTGCCTTGCACGCGCGGAAGCGTTCCCAGCACCGGCACGCCAAGCGTATCAGCGATTCGATGCACCGATCCAAGCGACGGGCTGACCCATTCACGCACCAACGCACTCATCAATCCCAGCACCAAACCGACAATCGACGCGGCCACCAGAGTTTTCCATGTATTGGGTGTGGCGGATGCTTCAAGGATCGTCGCATCCTCGACTTCCGATGCGCTGAAGCCGACATTTTCCGCAAGCGTCAGTTGGCTGAGCTTTTCATCCAGCATCGCGATCTGTTTGTCGAGCATCGCGATTCGCCCGCCGAGGCTTTCCTTCTCGGCGGCTTTGGCGTCTAGATTTTGAACGACCTGTTCCTGATCGACCAATAATCGGCGGGTTTCTTGTTCGCGAGCGCGCGAGGTTTCAAACATTCCCTTCAATGTCGCGGCCTGCGACAGTCGCAAATCCTTGATCTGCGACTGGATCGTTCGCACGGCAGGGTGCGTGGGGACAAACCGACGCTTGGCTTCGATCAACTGTTGATTCAGCCCAACAAGGTTGTCCCGCAGCAATGTCACATTCTGTGCCGATACTGCTGTCGCTTCTTGCAATTTCTTTTCGTCAAACTTTTCAAACGTCCAGCCAAGACTGGTGAACGATTCTTCGAGTTGTGTTTTCAACTGCGATGTTTCCAACTGCGATTTCAGCAGCATGTCTGAAAGCTGCCGCACCTTTTGAATTGCCAGCGTGGTGTTCGCGCCGTCTGGCGAGGTGTAGGTGCGGGTTTCGCTTTCGAGGCGGATGAACATTTTCTTGGCGTCCATCCGCTGATTTTCCAACTGCTGCCGATCGGACGCGATTTTTTCATAGGCGTCGATCGCAACATTCTTTTTCTGTGCACCGACGTAATCGACATAAGCGCGCATCACGTTTTGCACGATCAAACGCGATTCTTCCTTATTCGTGGTGGACAGGCGGATGTAGAGGATGTTCGCGTCGGGGGAGGGCGTGACTTCAAGGCGTTCTTTCAGCAGGCTGACAGGATTGCCGGTCATTGCAAAAAAATCGGTCTCCGACATGTGCGGCGCGTCGGCAGCGGGCGCGAGAACGGGCGCGGATTTGACGAGTTGTGCCTGCGTGTTGAGGAACGCGCGAAAATCAGAATCTTTAGCGTCGGTGGTTGAGGATAGATTGCGAACCAACTCGACCCGGCCTTCGGCGGTGATGCGCTTGGGGATCATAATCAACGCCACCGCAGCGGCCATGATCGTCAGGAACAACACCACGACCACCAACCCGCGACGACGCCAGGCAATTTCAATCACAGACTCCACACGATTCGGTCTGTCAGTTGATGCAGTCGCCTGCGATGATAAAGCGTGATCTTGATTCACATGCGATCCTTCAGGCGATGCCTGGTTCGCCCGTTCAAGCGGCATCTTATCCGCTTTGTTATTGGGCCTGCGATAATTCGTATCTAATCAGATGCCAGACTCCGTCTGGACTGTTACATTGAGCAGAGTTTACCGTCTATAACGTGCCACGCACCATGCTGGCTACTCTTTAGTGCGTTTGGCGTTACTATCTTTTCGGCTAGGTGTGTCGAAATATTACTGGACTAAACGCAAAGAAGCGGAGAAAACGGGTTATGGGACTTGTCACGGTCGAAATCTGGGATGCCACGGGCAATAAAAAGCGTCAGGTCGAAATGCCTGATGACGCGCCACTTCAACGTATCCTCGCGGTCTTAATCGAACGGATGAGCTTTCCACAATACGGCCCGGACGGGCAACTGCTTAGTTATAAGTGTCAGCACCGCGCTTCAGGCAAGCAATTACTCGACGATCAAACGCTCGCGTCGGCAGGGGTGCAGCAAGGGGATGTGCTTCGGTTGCTCCCTGAAATCACAGCCGGGATCGGCGAATGAGCGATCCAATTTCGATTACACCCGATGATCTTGCACCGTCAGACGACCGGTTTGATCGTTTCAAGCTAATCGGTTGGTGGGATCAGAATCGGCTGCGTAATGCGCGCGTGCTGGTGATTGGTGCGGGGGCACTGGGCAACGAAATTATTAAGAATCTGGCGTTGCTTGGGGTTGGTCATGTTGTGATCGCCGACAAGGACGTGATAGAGAACAGCAATTTGTCGCGATCGGTTCTGTACCGCGCCGCCGATGCCGGACAACCCAAAGCCACCACCGCCGCCAATGCGGCGCTGGCGATCTATCCACAAATCAAGGTCAAGGCGATCAACTGCGACATCATTCACGATCTTGGCGCAGGCGTTTACCGCTGGGCGGATGTGGTGATTGGCGGCTTGGATAATCGCGAGGCACGGCTGTCGATCAACCGTCAATGCTGGCGCGTGGGCAGGCCGTGGATCGACGGTGCGATTGAGGTAATTCAAGGCGTCGCGCGAGTGTTCGTGCCTGATGTGCCACAAGCCAATCCTTGCTATGAATGCACGATGAGCGATCGTGATTGGAAACTGCTAGCTCACCGCCGCAGTTGCAATTTACTGACGCGCACTGAGATGGAGACGGGAAAAGTACCGACCACGCCGACCATCGCGTCGATCATTGCAGGGGTGCAGGTGCAAGAAGCGGTCAAACTGTTGCACGATCTGCCGACACTCGCGGGCAAGGGCTTTGTGTTCGCGGGGGATTCTGCCGATTCATATCAGGTTGAATATCAACGAAAGCCCGACTGTTTGTCGCATGATACGCTTGGTGAAGTGATCGACATCGAACAAGTGTCGGCTGAAATCACCGGCGCTGACATTGTGTCGCACGCCAGACGTTTATTGGGTGAAAGTGCCGTAATCGATCTGGGTCGCGATATCGCACGGGCACTTCATTGTCCGAAGTGTCAGAAAACCGACGAAATTTTTAGATCACTGGGATCTCTGACGGTCGCTGATGCGAGGTGTCCGCATTGCGGGCATGATGCGCGAGAAATCACAACCTTCAATACATTGCGTGGCGACGAGTCGTTCCTCAATCGTACGCTGGATGAGCTAGGGATTCCCCCATTTGATATTCTGACAGCCCGCACCACCGATCGCGCGATCGGGCTGCAAATCAGCGGCGATGCTGCGGATTTGCTTGGCGAACTGATCGCAGACGATTTGGAACTGGATTAAACGCGACGGATATTCATTCTGCTGGTATATCTATCCCGCTTAAACAAAAAGGCTTTAGCCGTCATCGTGAGCGAAAGCGAACCCGAACAACCTCATCGCCCGGAACTCGACACCTCGCGTGTCGAGGCCGATACCGGTCCAGTTCGCACGCTAGATCGCATCAGCAATCCGCGCGAACCGGGTTTTACGGTCGTCGTCCAGCGTTCGGTTGTTGAGGCCGTCCACGCGCATGGCGAATCCGATACCTCCGTCGAAATTTGCGGCGTACTCGTCGGTAATATCCACCACGATAATATCAGCCCCTATCTGCTGATCGAAGCCCACATCCCCGGCGACAAAGCAACCAGCAAACAAACCCAGGTCACCTTCACCGCAGCGACGTGGGACGGCATCCAAAAGGCGATGGAATTGAAACATCCCGACAAAAAAATCGTCGGATGGTATCACACGCATCCGGGTTTTGGCGTGTTTTTGTCGGGGATGGATCTGTTCATTCAGGATCATTTTTTCAATCTCGCGTGGCAGGCGGCGTGGGTGTATGACCCGATTGCGAAAATCGACGGTATGTTCGTCTGGCGCGAAGGACGAAGCGAAAAGTGCGGGTTTCTGATCGAAGAAAATCTTGGCCAGCAAGGGCATGATTATCGAGAGTATCTGCCTAAAGTAGATACGCCCGAAACACCTGCCGCACGCAAGGCACGCAGTCACGCTTCGATACGATGGATGATCGGCGTGGTGGCGATTTTTATGACGGCTTTTCTAGGCGCGTGGTTTCTGTTGTTATGGCTCACCAGCAATGGATTTCGTGTCAGGCTTCCAATCGAATGATGATGTTGTATGGCCGACGATAAACTCAAAATCTCTTGGGACGACCTCAGCAGCGACACCGTTGAAAAAAAACTGCAAGAGCAGCAGGCTGTTTCATCAACCCAAGAGCACTACGAACACTCCAGCGTTAAAATGCCGCAGCGGAAACGGCGCTTCGATTTCCTACTCAATACAATGGTCTATCTCAGTCTCTTTGGCGCGCTCGGCGGGCTGATGGGATGGGCGTTTGGGGAAGTCCTGCACTTTCGTCCCAATCAACAGGCCGAGGCGATTGTGTTAAGTCGCCAATATGATGAGATTCGCGACGCGATGGTCAAAGTGCAGGCCACCGATGAAGAAATCGCCCGCAGCACGCGCAAGATCGTCGAGACCGGCAAAAACAACGCCTATTTCAATATCTACATCGATCCAAATCTTAGCCCGGATGAAAAAGCACGACAAACCGACAAGCAACTCGCCGAGGATCAGGGCAAGGATTTTATCGCGAACTTGCTTTTCTACGGCGTGTGTGGCGTGACGATCGCGGTGATGCTCGCAATCGCCGATTCGGTCATCGAACGCAACATCAACGGCGCAATCATCTACGGTTCGATCGCAGCCGTCGTCGGCGTGGTAGGCGGGCTGGCGGTGGCAGTGGTGATTGATCGCGTTCAGCGTGAATTAGTACCCATCATGGGCATGACTGAAATCGGGATGCGCATTCTCACGCAGGTCGTTTGCTGGAGCTTGCTCGGGTTGTTCCTCGCTGCCACGCCGGGGATTATTCTGCGTAATGGCAAACGCTTGCTGATCGGCATGATCGGCGGACTGATCGGCGGGGCGATCGGCGGGCTGGTCTATGTCCCTGTGCAAGAGTACGTCGGCAACGAGCATATCTCGCGATTGATCGCTGTCGTTCTGATCGGATTGATCGCGGGTTTGGCGTGTGGCATCATCGAAAATGTCGTGAAAACCGGTTGGGTCAAGGTCGAATCGGGCATCATCGCCGGGAAGCAGTTTGTGCTGTATCGCAATCCCACTTTCATCGGATCGCATCCGATGAGCCATATCTATCTGTTCAATGATTCCACGGTCGGCAGGCGTCACGCCTGCGTGCACATCGTGCCAGGCGGATACGAACTCGAAGATTTGCCTCTCGGCACGCGCACCTACGTCAACGGCAAGCCCATCAGCCGCGCGCGACTCAAAGCCGGCGACCGCATCCAAGTCGGCCAGACCGAATTTTTCTTCCAGGAACGCACCAAGTCGAAATAGAACGATCGAGTAGCCTCAACGATCTAATCGCAATCAAGAAAAAATGGGCACTGAGACACAGAGGCACAGAGAATAGAGTTGTCCCTAATTCGCTAGATTCGAGCAATGCTTGCTTCCTTACGCATTCTTGCCGAATACTGAATCATGCGATTTTTTAAAGTATTTTGTAGCACGGGTGTCCCGCCCGTGAACATGTTGCAAGCACACCATGCACTCATAAACTTTGTCCCCGCTGTGACCCCTACGGCTGATTTTCTCTGTGCCTCTATGTCTCGGTGACAAGTTCATTCTCACAGAGATCGGCGTAATGTGCTGTGATCCTTTCATTGCGACTATAATCATATCATGCAGACACGCACCGAAACTGATTCGATGGGACCGATGCAGGTACCGATTGACGCGCTCTACGGCGCATCGACCGCCCGCGCGATCCAGAACTTTCCGATCGCAAACCGTCCGCTCCCCAAAGAAGTGATTCACGCCTTCGGCCATCTCAAAGCCGCGTGCGCGGCCGCGAATCGTGATCTGGGCAAACTGGATCCGCAAATCGCCCAGGCGATCATCGACGCTTCCAGCGAAGTCGCTGCGGGCAAACACGACGCCCACTTCCCCGTCGATGTCTACCAAACTGGATCCGGCACGAGCACCAACATGAACGCCAACGAGGTCATCGCGAATCTCGCCACCGCGCGCCTCCCCGGCGTAGCCAATTCATTGGCTATGAATCTCACGAGCGAATCCTCCACAAAAATCCACCCCAACGACCACGTCAATATGGGCCAGAGCAGTAATGACACCTTTCCGACGGCGATGAACATCGCCGCTGCGGTATCGCTCAAGTATGCGCTCGAACCTGCCATCACAAGACTAAGCCGCGAACTGGAACGTCTTGCAACCGATTGGGACACGATCGTCAAAGTCGGTCGCACCCACTTGATGGATGCCACGCCGATTCGTGTCGGGCAGGTCTTTTCAGGCTATGGCGGTGCCGCCCGCGATATGCTTGAAAAAATCGACTGGTCGATCGCAGAGATGGAGTTCAATCTCGCGATTGGCGGGACTGCCGTCGGGACGGGGATCAACACTCACGCCGATTTTGCAGCCCGTGTCGCGTCGATTCTCTCTAAAAAAGTTAGCCGAGACACAGACGATCTGACCTTCGCAGAAGCCGCGAATCATCCCCACAGTCAGGCGACGAAAGACAACTTCGTCACCGCGCACGGCTACCTAAAGATGGTCGCCGTCTCTCTCACCAAGATCGCCAACGACATCCGCCTGCTCGCCTCCGGTCCACGCTGCGGGATCGGCGAACTGATCATCCCCGCGATCCAGCCAGGCTCATCCATCATGCCGGGTAAGGAAAACCCTGTCATTTGTGAAAGCGTGATGCAGGTCGCCTGTCGCGTGATCGGGAATGACGCGGCCATCACCACCGCCAACCTCGGCGGGGTGGGGTCGATCTTTGAACTTAACGTAGCGATGCCGGTCATCATTGATGCGTTCCTTGAATCGACGAATCTGCTCGCCAACGTCTGCAACGTCTTTGTCGATAAATTGCTGGCCGGTTTGCAGGTCAATAAAGCGCGTTGCGCGGAACTGGTCGAAGCGAGTTTGATGAATGTCACGGCGTTAGCGCCGGTGATCGGCTACGACCAGGCCGCCAAGGTCGCGAAACAAGCGATGGCGGAATCGAAAACGATCCGCCAAATTGTCCGGGAACTGAATCTGCTGGATGACGAAGCGGTGGACAAATTGCTCAACTACGACGCCATGACCCGTCCCTCCCCATCTCGCTGACAGAATATTCTATGCGCTGACATCTGTTTAGCGCCGCGTCTTGACGCGGGTTTGTGTCGCGCATCGCAACTGCATCAAGATGTGACGCTAAACAAAGACGCGGATAAAGAGACATTTAACATTTCGGGCGCGGATTAACATCGCCAAATCTGGATGTCACCGTACCTACCTCCCCCCCTCACGATACGGGCAGCGTGAGTGGTACGGATGCCCTAATCCACCAATGTGAGGATTCCCAGCGCGCAACAAACGGTTGAACTCACGACCTGATTTAGGCTGCGAGTTCAACGCGTTTGCTGTTTCTAACGAATAAGCGGATGACCAGCGGGCGACTAGAGCGCGGCTTCGTCTTTTTCGCTGGTGCGGATACGCACGACACTCGTCACGGGTGTGACGAAAATCTTGCCATCCCCGACTTCACCGGTACGGGCGGCTTTGACGATCGCATCAATCGCGAGTTGCACTTCGGATTCCTTGACGACCACGCGAAGTGACACTTTCGGCACAAAGCCGATATCCATCTTCGCGCCGCGATAGCGTTCGGTGTGACCGGCCTGACGGCCAAAGCCTTTTACTTCGGATGCGGTTGCACCCAGAATGCCGACTTCGCCCAAGGCGTTCTTCACATCGTCCAACTTCTGTGGCTTGATGACGGCTTCGATCATTTGCATAGCAAACTCCAGTCCCTAAAAAGAGCGTGCGATGAGGCACGCCGCGCGTGTTGGTCGCCGTACACTAGCACGATAGCCCGTCAATGCAAAATCAGGTAGCATGGGAAGGGCAGAAGGATGAAGGATGAAGTGGGAAAATGGTTTGTAGGGCTGACGGGTAGGCTTATTCGTTCGTGATGGTCTGGAAAAAGCAATTTAATGTCCGATCCTTTATCCCAATCTCCCGTGCAACCGATGCCCACGGGTCCGCTTTCAGAACCGCAGCGGTTGATCGACGCCAGCCGTATCAGAGGTGAGGTACGATTCCTTCGACCCGGGATGGCGATTTGGATCGCGATGGCGGCGCTGGTCAGCGTGTTTCTCCCGATGGAGGCTGCCGCGAAGTTGTTATTGCAGATGATCCTCTGGGGGGCATTTTTCGGAGTTATCGTTTTCTTCTGGCTGCTGGTTGGCAATCTGCGGAGAGAATCCGCCACGCTCGATCAGATGGAAGATGCGTTGGCGATGAAACGTCATGGCGAATGCGCATTTTTGCTCCAACAGCTGATGTCCAAGCCGATGCGGGTCGATCAGCATCGCCTGCGTGCGATGGTTCTGCTGGCGACCACGCTTGCGCGGACGCAGCGGCATGATGATGCGTTACTGGTCTATAACGAACTCATCGTCGCCGAGCGTGTCGCCGGCCCAAGCGGCGCGATGGTGAAGCTAGGCCGCGCGATGGCGATGCTGCAAAGCGATCATCTTTACGATGCCGACCGGGCATTGATTGATCTGAGACGTCTGATCGACCGTGGCGGGGCGGTGGATGAGTTGCAGCAAATCGATTCCCGCGCCCCGACAATCCCCGCCGATGCGTTGGCGATCAGCGCGTTGAGGCTGATCGAGCTGTATCGCGATGTCAAAACGGGTCACGCCGAGGAAGCCGTGTCGTTGTTTGAATCGAATCTGCCCCTGATGACCGCAGGCTTGGGGCATCGCGTTGCTGAAGCCTACGCATTGGCGGCGGTGGCGTATGACCGGCTGGGCAATACCGATGCGGCACGGCAACGGTTTCTCGATGCCACCGTGTTGCAAGGGGTTGGCGATATGCTGAATCGCTATCCCGAGTTAAGGCCATTGCTGGCGCGGTATTCGCCAACGCCCGTGCCGACAAGCTAAATGATTTGTATTGCGGGACAATGGAACACGGGTCCTCGGCATCGCAGAAAATTAGCCACACAGTGCGCAGAGGGCACAGCGTGTTGGAACTGTATAAAGCCTTTGCAATACCTTCACGGGCGAGACGCCCGCGCTACTAAATACCCTGAAATATCAAATGTTTCATCGCTCGGTAAGAATGCGTAAGGTCGTTGTGTTTGCTGTGCTTGTGCGATTTGGGGACAGGCACATTCTCTGTGATCTCTGCGCACTGCGTGGCTAATTCGTATTGCGGAACGCGGGAGTACCAGGCTGCAGATGTCGGGTTGTTTATACGCTGATGGCGTGCGACTGTCGTTTCGTGATGCGGACTTGATCGCGAATCTGTGAAGCGATTCCCGCAGCGTCGATCCCGGCCTCGGCTAGCTGTTCGTTGCGCGTCGCGTGTGCCATGAGCCGATCAGGATGGCCTAGTCGAGTCAGATGCGCGACCGTCAATCCGTGCGATTGTGCGTGTTCGACCACGGCCGCGCCAAATCCGCAGGTCAGCGAGTGATCTTCCAACGTCAGCACCGGATGATATTCACGCAGTACGCGGGTAAGCATCACGGCATCGAGTGGTTTGCAGAAGCGGGCATCGATGACTTCGACTTCGATTCCTTCATCCGCCAGCGTCGTGGCTGCTGATAAAGCTGATTCGGTCAATGCGCCGTAGCTGATGATCGTCGCATCCTCGCCGCTGCGAAGCGTTCGGCTGACGCCGAGCTTCCAATCCGCACGGGCTGCGACACGCATCGACTCGTCCAAAAGATGATTCTCTAAGTCCACCGCCGGTACGACATCCCGCGGATACCGCAGCGAGCTAGGCGCATCAATCTGCTGCGTTAATTTCAGACACCGCTTTAATTCCGCTTCATCCGATGGTGCCATCAGCACGATCCCGGGCATCGGACGTAGGAACGCGAGATCCATGAACCCGTGATGCACCGCGCCATCGTCGCCGACGTATCCCGCCCGGTCGAGTGCGAAGACGACTTTCAACCCGTTCAGCACCACTTCCTGCCAGATCTGATCGAACGCGCGTTGCAGAAATGTGGAGTAAATCGCAGCGATCGGCTTGAGGCCGGTCTTGTTCATCCCCGCCGCCATCGCGACAAGGTGACTCTCGCAGATGCCGGTATCCAGATATTGCTTCGGCATTACTTTTTCAAACTTACTCAACCCCGTCCCGTCGGGCATCGCGGCGGTTAGCGCGATGATCTTTGGATCGGATTGTGCGATCTCGATGCAAGCATCTGCAAACGCGGTGGTCCAGTTTCGACCGGCGGGCTTGGTTTCGATCCGACAGCCATTCACTACAAACGCTGCGGGCGAGTGCATTTTGGTCGGCTCATTAATGCAGACCTCATACCCTTCGCCTTTGCGAGTTTTGACATGCAGCAGAACCGGTTTGTTGACGTGTTTAATCTCGCTTAGAAAGTTGATCAATCCCGGCAGATCGTGGCCGTCGATCGGGCCCATATATTTGATGCCCATGTTTTCAAACAGTGCCCCATCCCACATCGCACCTTTGACGGACCGACAAAAAGCATCCCACGCATGTTCAATCGCATGGCCGACGCGGATGGGCAGGGTGTGGACGATTTTCTCGCTGTAGCGTTTGAACTCCTCATACGTCGTACTAACGCGAACCCGCTCCATGTACTCCGCCAAAGCGCCCTGCGGGTGGGAAATGCTCATCCCATTATCGTTGAGGATGATCAGCATCTGCCTTTTGAGTGTGCCGGCGTTGTTCAGTCCTTCAAATGCCATGCCGTTAACGATTGATGCGTCTCCCACGACCGCCACGACATGATTTTCGCGTCCCTGAGCCATATCCCCGCGCGCCAATCCGACGGCAGTGCTGATGGCGGTTCCCGCGTGCCCGACCGCGAACAGGTCATAGGCCGATTCCTCCGGCGACGGGAATCCGCTGACCGAGCCTTTCTTACGCAGCGTACCAAACTGATCCGCCCGACCCGTCAGCATTTTATGCGGATAACACTGATGCCCTACGTCAAATAAAAGCCTGTCCGGACCCGTCGGATACGCCCCGAAGTCATACACTTTGTGGAGGGCAATTGTCAGTTCCACAACCCCTAGATTCGACGCAAGATGCCCGCCATTGGTACTGACAGCCGCGAATATATTCTCGCGGATTTCAGTCGCCAGGGCTTCGAGTTGGTCAATAGATAACGCCCGCAGATCGGCGGGTTGATGAATGGTTGGGAGTAATTTCATAGACTCGGTGACATAGTATAGGCGATTTTGGTTTCAAAAGTAGAGGCGCAAGTGTTGTGACGTGATGTGTGTGGCGTGAACGGCGTTGAGGGGTTTGGCTTTACTCACGAATCGTAGGCGTGGAATGGGGGAGTCGTGATTCGTGGCTCGTGGCTCGTGAGGGGAGGCCGGTATTATTCTTTCTGCCCCCCAAGCCACAGATTTTTCAAGAACCGCTACGCCCGCTGCAGTAAAAGCAGTGCGCGGGTAACGGGACGCCAATGATTTCAAGAATAAGGAGGGGATCGCTGAAATCGAAAACGCTCTGGCGTCTATTCTAGGGTGCGATTCATCGCACCGATTTACTTCTCACCTGCCAGCGTCACATGGATTCCGCCGCGATAGATTCCCGGTGCGAGCCTGATTTCGTCGCCCGGCCGTGCATCGGTCAGCCCCGCCGCGAGGCTCGCATCATCCCCCACCTGCACCACCCGCGCCGCCGCGAGTGTGGCCGTGAATAACAGAATCGCCGTCGCAACGTGCATGGGTAACATGACGACAGTTTACCATGCGTCGCAGGCTACATCATCAGCGAGGTCTTCCACCCCAACGCCCTGCGAACAATCGGCCTGCATCTAAAGCCGTGTCAGCATAGTCGCTTGCAAATTGCCCAAGTTAAATCTGGATGTTCCTTTATCCGCTCCCTAGCAACGCTTCCGCCCACGCCGCGAAATACAATTTAGCCACAGATGCACGCAGATGAACAGGGATGAAATGCAAGCGGGTATTTGCCTGTTTGCGAGGGAGTCTTTAGCGTTCGGGTATGGGGTCGGTACAACGAATCACAATGCTGCATGTCCCCGCGGCACATGAATCGCACGTTACAGGCTTCATTTGGAAGGAAGTCTTTGAAGTTCGCGCATGATCTCCACAATTCGTCGATCATTCTGCGCAAATGCCTGTGCGTCAGTGACACCTGCTTTCGACATTAATTGATTTTGTTGTTTCAATCTT
>JBBQXB010000004.1:0-89189 GCA_038210015.1 Tepidisphaerales bacterium | reverse complement strand
CCGTGTTGTCTTTCCCGTTCGCCGAGCGGTCTTCGACGGTGGCCGGGATGAAATGCGACGAATCAACGGCACGGTCCGAACGCCCAACCCATGCGCGTATGCACTCAAATCCCTTGTGGGTCGAACGTTCACTTACGTCATGAATGTATCGGGCAGCAAGAAATGAAGCAACACAATTATTCAGGCAAACTGATTTTATGTTCATCTATGATGAATTAAAATTTGAATTGGAATGGCGTAAAACAAAAAACCCTCTCGCCGCAGTGAAGCGACGAGAGGCTTTGACTAAAATACAAGAGAAATCGAATGCGTTACAGGCGGCGACGACGAGTCAGACCCATAACGGCTAAACCAAGGAAACCCAAGGTTGTTGGTTCAGGGACGTAACTATAATCAATAACCAAAACTGGCGTGATAGTCTCGGTTTGTTCCGACGATCGCGCCTGCAACGGGTTTGTCGAAGTGGTCGTGGTCACAAAACCGTAGTTATTTCCGGTCGAGTAAATATCCGTAACGATCCCGGTCACATTGAAAGCGTTGTCAAAATTGGAGGAAGCAGTCCAAGTAATACTAGCGCCATTGGTTGTTGTGAAGTCGCTAGCGGTCAATCCACCTGACACACCTGTTGCCCACGGCGATAACGTGGAATTTTTTGTATACTTTCCTGAAACCTCTGTTTCGTTGCCGCCCGCAGCGGCAGTTACCCAATTCGTAGTCACACGATAAACATTCACAGTCGAGTTAGCATCGCCGCCGAAGGTAGAGTTGGCGAAAAGGTGCAATGTCGCGGAATTGATCTGGATACTATCGCCACCCGACGTTGCAGGAACTAGTGTGAATAGATTCTTCAATGCAATGAGCGAGCGGTCAACTACACCGGCACTGGTGGTCCGCATCTGCAAAGATGACGAAGTGCCAGCGTTCGTAGCGCTACCCACACCTGACGTAACTGACGTCGTGGCGTCATCGAATGTCGTTTGCGTTACAGGATTGCCTGCATAGGCAGTTGTATTGTCGCGCAGATAAATAACAGCAGCAGGCGCGAATGACGCGAAGCCAGTTATTACCGCTGCGACCGAGGTCGCCACTTTGTATACCGAAGCGTTCATAAGATTCTCCCATGTACCGGACGTGCCTTTTTGAGCCAGTCAGTGCGGCTCGCCACTTACAAATTGAACTTATTCATGGACGTGCTCAGAAATAGACGGGTTCCAGACGCCTGTTTTCTGAGTGAAGCAGCGTGCTCGCATAGCCCGGAAAGCAAGAACGCAACTCCAACAATGTGCAGTATTGTCACACTCCTTATCCGGCGTCAACAAAATTCTCATCGTTTACGATTTTATATTCATCAATGATGTAGCTCTTGTGATACTCTCGCCCGTAATTCGCGCAGCGGTCTTTTTAATGTACAGATTGGAAACCGCAGATTTTGCAGATGATGCGGTAACAAATCGCAACGGGTGGGACGCCCGTGCTACAAAAATGCCTGAAATCTCAGGGTTTTGACGCGAAACCAGACCGATCAGCGGATTACTGATTCGTGCCCGATTCGTGTGATTCGTGGCCAGATTCTTCTCGGTGATCTCGGTGTGCTCTGCGGCTTATACGTCTTGGGTTTCAAGGTAATCGGCGACAGTGGCGACGCGGCTACAGCAACCATTTGCCAGGCGAATGACGCGTCAGCGACACGATCGATTTCTCATCCAGACCCAGCTTTTGCAGGTTTTCCACGCTTCTTTTCATCGTCACCGCGGAACCGACCAGATGCGACCGATCCGGTGCCCAGACGCTGAGATCCGCGCCCACCTCCACCTCCCACCTGCCAAGCCGGTAACGACCCGGACCCTGACCGGCAGCCGCGATCGCATCGGTCACGACCAGACACCGATCAACCCCTGCCAAGTGGATGTAGTTGCCCAATGCAAACAGAGGCACATGCACGCCATCGGCGATGAAGCAAAGCGTCAGCGAGTCGGCGAGTGACAGCGCCCGCTGGACGATATTATCATGGCGATCCATCTGTCTAGGACAGCCGTTGCCCAGGTGCGTGAATAGCTGCAAACCGGCGTCGATTGCGCCCCGCAGTTGATCGACCGATGCGTCGGTGTGCCCCGCTGACACATGGATATTGTTTTGCGATAAATATCGTGTGGTGGCGAATCCCGCGTCACATTCGGGCGCGAGGGTGACCAATCTCACTAATCCGTCGCCAGCATCAATTAACTTACCCGCCAGATCGGTTGATGCGGGACAAATCGCGTCTTTTGGATGCGCCCCGCGATACCCATCTGTCGGCGAAATAAACGGGCCTTCGACGTGGATACCCGCGATCACATCGCCAGCCAGCGGATCATTTCGACGCATGGATACGAGCGCTGCGATACGCTGGCACATCCTATCCGGATCATCGGTGATGATCGTCGCAAGGATTTTATGCACACCATCTTCGCGCAGGCGCGTTACGGCGCGATGGAGATCGTCGGGCGCATATTCTCCGTTAAAATCGACTCCGGCGTAGCCATTCACCTGCAGGTCAATGTATTGGGGGTTGGACATGGATCAGCCCTTAAGAAGCGAGGCGCTGGCGGTATCGAGATAGACATCGCATGCGGCGTGTCGTTGAAGAATCGACGCCGGGGCGAGGTTGGTCACCGGGCCTTCAACGCAAGCCTTCACCGCTTTGGATTTGCGTTCGTCCGGGACGGAACAGATGATCTGCTTGCTCTTCATAATTTGTTTGATCGACATGCTGATCGCCTGCTGCGGCACATCCGCCAGCGTGGGGAACCAGCCTTCGCCGAGTTGCTGCTTGCGACAGGGTTCATCGAGATTGACGATCAAATAAGGCGCGTCGATATCAAAATCGGCCGGCGGGTCGTTAAAAGCGAGGTGGCCGTTTTCGCCGATGCCGACAAACGCCAGATCGACCGGGTGGTTTGCGATGATTTTGCCAATGCGATCACACTCAACCTGCGGGTTTTTCTCAGCATTGATGTAGTGGAAACCCGCTAACGGCAAGGGTAATTGGCTGACAAATCGTTTCCAGAGATAGTGACGAAAGCTGGCGGGGTGCGTGATCGGTGTACCCACATATTCATCGAGATGAAACGCGGTGACGCAATCCCATCGAATGCCGTCGGCCTTAACCAGATTCGAGAGCATTTCGAACTGACTGGCACCGGTGGCGACGATCAAATTGGCGTGGCCGTTGAGATCAATCGCGTTACGAATCGCCTCCGCGCCCGCGGCGGCGGCTTTTTCCCCGAGTTGCTTTTTATCTGTGGAAAGGATGATTTTCATCGCACGGATTATACACGCTAACGCTCTCGATGCAGCCGTTGTAGAAGGGGAAACTATCGCTGTCAGTAGAGTAGAGACCTACCCCAGGTGCCGGGCCTGTCCGCATTTTTTCAAGTCCAACTGCGCGAAAACCAGATGAACCAAGAACAATGCGGCACCGCAATCGCAGCACTATTTCGGTGCTGGCGCAGGGGCTTCGGGTTGGGGGCGGATTTCATTGATGCGGACGTATTCACGGCGCCGGACATCGTACAGGTGCATCCATCGCCAGTGATCGTAGACGGGCGTGACGTCGTCGCTGACGCGCCGAAACAGGCCGCGGAGTTTGTCCTCGATCGGGTCGGTTGTATCCACCTGATTCCAATCCTGACTCGTCCAGACGATCACCGTGTCAATTTGCTTCGCGCGTTCAGCGACGCTGGCGACACCGGCGGGATCGGTTTGTTCGAAGATGCGGATGTTGGCAGCGTCTTGATACGTGCCGTGGCGGATAGTCGATGCGGGCACGCCGGGCTTTTGCGTACCAAGCCAGAAATAGTAGCTCGACGGCCCGGTCGGGAATGTTCCCCATCCCGGTGCGACGCCGCGATGTCGGAAGTTTACAAACGCGCGGGTTGTCGCTTCCCTGGGCGGATTGGACGCGAGAATATCTGCGACAAAGCGAGCGGTCGGCGCTTCGCTGGGCGTGTAAACGCGAGCGATATATTGCGACCCGTTGACGATCACAAACACACCCACTGCCCCCGCGCGCAGCCACCATGTTGGCAGCCGCACGATCAACGCTGCAGACGTAAGCAGGAATGCCGGCACGATCAATCCGACATATCTCGACATCCATACGCTTTTGTCCGCGAATCGCGGTGCAAGTGTCAGTACGCCACAAATCAGGATGATCGTCACCGCAGCGAACAGAAGTTGAAGCGACGTGCGCAGCATTATCTTGCGACGCCAGACAATCATCACCAGAACGAAGCCGATCACCACCGCGACAATCGCAAGCCTGCTTTTGGCCAGCGACTCTTTGGGATTCGCAAACTGTTTTTTGAACTCGCCCCACGATGCGCCAAACGCATTAGAGAAGGGTTTGAGACGATCCTGATTGAAGTAAAACGCGAGTTTGTCCTCGTCCTTGGCGGCCCGGGGCAGTCGCGGCCAGGTAATGTACGCCGGTTGTTTCAATGCGATATGCGATACCGCATCGAGTATAAAAGCTGGCCTCTCAACGCTTTGGGCATACATCGCAAACGCCGGAATTAAAAGCCATCCACCCACCCACAGCGTGCGCATGCTGACATACTTTCGATCGACTCGATTGTCTTGAGAAATCCGTTCCAGACGCGCCCGCGCAGGTGAAAACATCCTCCGCCAAGGCAACATCCCCATCGCCAGAAACACCAACAGCGTGACGACCGATATTTTCAGCAATTTCAGCGTGCGCGGATTGATCGACGACTCATCATCAACCCCGTTGTCAATCTGATTGCGAGGCCATTCCCAGCCCGTCAGATAGGCACTGGTCGTATACAACGCAAGGCTGCCAATCGCGCGACCCTGATTGTACGGTTCCACCCAGCCCGTTCCGTTGTTGTCGGTGCTGAACTCGCCGTCCTCGCGTACCACGCGATCCATTCGTTGATTGAACGAATCGAAATAGTGCGACGTGCCGACCGTGATTAAAAACATCCCCCCGGCAAACAGCAGCACGGTCGGAAAGCGAAAGCCAGGCCACATGCGGATGGGGTATTTCAATACATCATCAAACCGCCACCAGATCATCAGATCAAACCGCGTCCGCAGCGTCTCATACAGCGCCGCGACGCCCAACAAGATTGGCCAGACCAAAAGCAGCAATAACTTCCATAATCCTGACCAGTACTGCCTGGGCGCGGTTAGATAAATCAGTACGTTGACGATCAGCACAAACGATCCCAGCGCGTGATATCCGAGCATCGCCGCGCCCGCTGCCACCCAGCAAAGCCACGCCGTCCACGTCCGCACGCGCAGCCACCAGAGCAAACAGGCGACATTCAGCGTACACAGAAACCAAAACGGCATGTACATTTTCGCATCACGCGAATAAATCAAAAGATACGCACTGAAGCAGGTGAGTGTCGCCGCAACCAGAGAAACGCGCTGGCCGAACAATTGGCGGGATAGGAAGTAGATCGCCGGGATCATCAGCGTGCCGCAGATCGCGGGGATAAGTCGGATAAAAAACGGCGTCAGCGTGATCCCCCCGGGCACGATGCGGTGACTGGGTGTGAAGGTTTGTTTGTCATTTTCGGTCGTGATGTCGCCCCACAAGGGCATTCCCTGTGCCACCCACCAGAGCACTTCATAATGCAACGGCGTGAACGACCCTTCGGCCAACTGATCAACCAATTCCTGATAGCTTCCCACCACACGCCCTGCGGTTGCGGATTCATCGCCCCAGATGGTCGGTCGATCCAGCGAGGTCAACCGTAATACGCCTGCAACCAATGTCAGGAGAACCAGCAACACCCACGCGCCCCGCGCGCGAAAAATCGAACGCTTTGGAGCAATCGGGATCGGTTGAGAAACAGCAATATCAGTCATGTGACCTCTGAAGAATCCAACCCCCAGCCAGTATCACCCTGTGGTACTCCGAAGGGTCTAGCTGAAACTTGAAATTCGACTCAATGTGTGCGTTAAGAAGATGCTTCGGCGTACCTCAGCATGACAATTGGAAACACCAACAGATTATGCAGATGTACCTCATGCATGTAAGTAATACACGCGAACGGCCTTGTTATTGAATGGTGATTCAAAAGTGTTTTAAAACACGTTTTCAGAACGGCACGGCTTGGTCCATCCAGTCGTCGGATCGTAGGACTTGCTTGCGATTGAATCGGCTGAGGCGTTCGGCGCGGGCTTGGGCGAGTCCGATCAGTCGATTTGCACCTAAAACACGCCAAAAACGACGGATTTTATTCGCGTGACGTTTGAAAAGGTCATCTTCGATGCTAGCAAACAGTTGCGCAGAACCTGGATCTCCCTGACGCGCAGCACGGCCAAAGAGCTGGCGATCGACGCGGGATGAGCCATGCGGTTCGGTCGCGATGACGTGCAGGCCGCCTAATTCGACCACGCCACGACCCAGATGAATATCGGTTCCACGACCGGCCATGTTGGTGGCGACGGTGATTTTACCGATCGACCCGGCCTCGGCGATCACGTTCGCTTCCTGCGCGTTTTGTGCGGCATTCAAGACTCGATGTGCCCGCCCGGCGGTGGTCAGGCGTTTGCTAATGTCTTCACTCGCCCAAACGCTGCGCGTGCCGACCAGAACCGGTATGCCCTTGTCATTCAGTTCGCAGACCCGCGCGACAATCGCATCGTATTTCTGATCGGTCGTTGCGAACATCCGCGTCGGCAGGTGTTTGCGGACGCACGGCTTATTTGGAGGGATGCGAACGATCGGTCGGTTATAGATTTGCCAGAACTCTGCGCGCGATTCCCAAGCGGTACCGGTCATGCCGCAGAGATCGGGGTATTGCCGGAAAAAACGTTGGAACGAGATGCGGGCGAGATTTTCCTTATCAGCGGTAACCTTTACGCCTTCTTTGATTTCGATCGCCTGATGCAGCCCGTGTCGCCACGACCGATCCGCCATCACGCGGCCTGTGAATTCGTCAATGATCTGAATCTTACCTTCGGGATCGATCAGATATTGCTCGTCCCGCAGAAAGCAGTGCTGGGCGACCAACGCTTGCGAAACCAATTCTTCGCGGCGGCGGCTGCCTTTCCAAAAACCGGAGCTATCTTCCGAGCAAAGCTCTTCGAGTCGCTCGCGGCCACGCTCGGTGAGGTCGATATGGCGGATTTCCTTGTCGATTTTGAAGTCTTTGTGATTTTCCAATTCCTTCGCCAACGCGGTGGCGGCGCGATAACGTTCGGCGTTGGGTTCGTCTTCGGGCGAGTTGCTAATTATCAACGGCGTGACGGCTTCGTCGATCAAAAGTGAATCGGCTTCGTCGGCGATCACCCTAAACAATCCCGGCACTTGCAAGCTCGATCGCAAACCCCCACCGGCAAGGAAGCTAACGGCGGTCTGCCCGGACGTGCGGAGCGTGCCGAGCATGATCTGGTCGCGCAAAAAATCGGCGACCAATTCCTTGCTGGTGACATAGACGATGTTGCGACGATAGATATCGACGCGTTCCATTGGCGAGGTTTCGTGAACGACGCTGCCAAACGTGTGGCCCATCCGACGATAAAGCGGCCCCATGTTTTCCGCGTCGCGGGCGACCAGATAATCGTTAACGGTGATCACGTGCACCGGCTTGCCTGACCACGCCATCACGCTGGCGGCCAGTCCGGCGGTGATGGTTTTGCCTTCGCCGGTCGCCATCTCAGCGACCATCGATTCAGTCATCGCGATTGCGCCCATCATCTGCACCGGATAGGGACGTTTGCCCAGCGATCGCACGCAGCCTTCGCGTGCCAATGCAAAAGCGCGAAGCAGTTGATCGCCTTTGAGACGCCCCAGCCGGGCCATCACGCGCATCTCTTCGACTTCATCCTTGAAGGCGGAGTCGCTGATGTCTTTGATGCCCGCTTCCATCGCTTCGATTTTGGCGGCGGCTTTTTTCAGACGCGGCAATACCGGACGACGATTTTTGACGATCCCGACCGCAGCGTGCGCAGGAATATCCAACCCCTTCAATTCAGGGGCTTTGACGCGGCGTGCGTCAAAAATCTGATAAAGCTCTGCGGCGGCGGTGGACATAGATTCGGGGTTCGTGATTCGGGGTTCGTGATTCGGGGTTCGTGAATCGCGATTCGCACGAATCACGAACCACGAGTCACGAATCACGTCTGTTGTGTATTCATCGTCAACTGCATAAACCATCGATACCACTGAACGGCCAGGGGTTCGGGATGGTTGGTTTTGAATCGGACGTAGACCCGTTGCCCGGCGTAGAGGGGATCGCCGGAGGGAGTGTTGGTGTTGTCGAAACGGATACGCGCTTCGAATTGTTGGGTCGAGAGGGTGCGTCCTGATGGGTCGTGCGGATCGGGCGTGCCTTGTCCGCCGGCACCGTGAGTCATCGCGGCGGCTCGCACTTCGTGCGTAGCAGCTTGGGAGATTGTGATGTTTTCGTTCTGCACCGGCACCATATCACCGATCGCCCCATCCACCCGCAACTCAGCGGTGTAGTCTTGGGCAGCATTCAACCGCTGACGATCCGACTGAGCGATCGCCACGAATGCTTCGAGCTGTCCAGAATCCGCGATCTGCGCCACTTCCTGCGAGGGTGCCAAAAATGCGCCCATATAATGAGTCATTTCCGGCGCGACGACCCGGCCTCTGATCGGGGATCGGATTTCAAGCTTTTCAATCCGTTCCAACTGCTGCTGTCGGATCGTTGTAAGACGTGCGGCACGCTCTTGATAAGTCGAGTAGGAAGGATCGCCGTTGGCGGCGGCTTCTTTGATCTGCAATTGCGTGATCGCCAATTCATTATCGTGCTTGGCGAGCATCGCGACCTCTTGCCGATTGATCAACACCATCAACACCTGCCCGGGCTCGACCAAATCGCCGTCTTTGATGAGGATATCCTGCACGAATCCGGGCGTTTCAACGAATATTTTAGCGCGCTCCCCGGCTTCTATCACGCCTTCAGCGCGAATGTTGACCGGAAAGTGAATCACGCCGATCAACATCACGACCGCAGCCGCAACAGCACCCGAAAAAGCCCACGCGCGGGCACGCTTGCGGTGCAGTTCTGGATCAGTTAACAGATACTTCAACGATTTGAAAAGCGGCACGCAAAGGAACATGATTAACGCCCCGCCACCCATCAGCAGGCCGACAATTTTCAGCTCTTGGGGCAACGTATAAAACAACATGTAAGCGATCGCCAGCGAAATGAAGATGCGGTACAGGCTCGAGGCGATCGCATAGACGAACAACTGCACACGCTGAGTGACCGGTGGCAGCGGGTGTTGCTGTTTGACGCGGAAAATATGCCGCTTGATCAAGCCCAACGTGTATTCGCTGCTCTTGCGCTGCAGATTCGGGATTTCCCAATAATCGGACAGGATGTAATACCCGTCGTAACGCAGAAGCGGATTGGCGTTGAATAGGATTGTGCTGACCGACGCGATCAGCATCGTGTTGTACGCCAGTTGGTTGATCAGACCCGGGCCGGTGTTGACCCAGATGAATGCGCAGATCGCCGCGACGAACAATTCAAAAATCATCCCGCCGGCACCGACGAAGATGCGCTTCCACTTGTTTTGAAACGCCCACGCGCTGGAGGCATCGACGTAAGGCGTCGGCACGAGCACCAACAGCATGATGCCGACCTCGTGCACCTCACCACCAAAGCGACGACACGAAAAGGCGTGACCCATTTCGTGGATGAATTTAATGACGATGAAAGTCACCCAGAGCAGCCAGGCATCGGATGGATTGATGTTTTGAAACAGGTTTGCGGTTTGCCCGAATAGCGCTTCCCAATGCGGCGCCAGCGCAAAGACCGCCAGACCCACCACGGCAAGCCAGATCACAACGCCAAGCCAACTAATTAAAACGCGGATGACCGGCATCCAGCTTTTGGTAAATACGTCCGGATCCCACAAGGGCAGGCGTGGGAACAGCAGATTCATCATCCGCTGTTGCATCTTCTTTTTGAAGTGCATTTTCTGACGCTTGAGCACAACGGCGCTATCCGGCGTGACATCGGTTTCGATCAGATTGGCCGAAAAAAGCTGGGAGAGAATCTGCAACACTTCCGGCTGGGTCGGGGCGTCGTCGGCGAGTTGTCCGCCGACCAGATCCCAAGCCTCGCCGACCGTTCGCGAGCCGTCGAGCAAACCGACAAATCGGTAGGCCGGATCAGAAAGCCGATGAAACTGGTTGCCCGCAGGATCCCGAACGACATACCAACGTTCGCCTCGATAGTATTGGCGAGAAATCTGCGCAGTCGGTCGCAATCGCGGCCTGAGGTTGACCACGCGGTACCAGGATTCGGAAAAGGTTGGTCTCAGCGCAAGGGACATAAAGGTACTCGTGCCTCGTGATTCGTGGCTCGTGATTCATGATTCGTGAAGGGCATTTTTTCACGAACCACGAATCACGAAACCTGAATCACGTCTTATCTTAAATCCACAATTTCAGTCTGATCCATTCAAACATTCCGTGCCTGCTGGATCGCGGGCATCAAATCGTTGAGTTCTTCGATTCGCAACATGCGGATATCACGAACCGAGGCCGCGAACCAAGGAAACTTTTTCGACAGATCAATCGCCGCCAACACGCAGGTGACGGCGTTGATGTTTTCACCACCGAAATAGACACTTCCCTGTTGCCAGTTAAATCCGTGACTTTGCAGCGCTTTACGGATTTCCACATAGGCGTTGTTGTAGGGATCGCCGTAGTGCGTTTTGAGAGATTCGATATCCATGTCGAATGATATCGCGTACACGGTTTCTCCTGAACGGGCGTCCAAACCCTCGGGAAAAAAGGAAGTGGAGGAGGCACGATCAAATAATGCAGTCATAGCCTACCTCGCTTAAATCCACAATTTCAGTCTGATCCATTCAAATAACCGGTGCGTGCCGTGCCAGATGAGGGGTTTCTCTTTCCAATCGATGCGGGCTTCGCCTTCCTGACCGGGTTGCCACGCGGGGTCGGGAGAATTGATATGCACGTAGACGCGGAAAACGTTTTTGGCGTCTTTTGCTTCGCCGAGCGGGACGATCCGTGTGACGGTAAAAGTGCGTTTGTCGTTCGGCTGAGAGGTGGTCGCCAGCGATCCGGTCGAGCTTTTCTGCACCATCTGAATATCGCGTTCGTTGACTTTCAATTCCGCCAGCAGCGTGCCTTTTTCGCCGATCGGGGCGATTTCCATCAGTTGGTCACCTTCCTTGACTTCAGATTTTTCGCGTTCGGTCAGATCGCCTTTGAGAATCGTTCCATCAATCGGAGCGGTGACGGTGGCGCGGGCAATATCAAACTCGACCAGCTTGATATCCTGAGCAAGCGATTGGGCTCTTAGATCGTGCTGCATCGCTTGGGCGTCGTCGCGCGGATCATCGTTGTTACGTTTTTCGCGCGCCTGGGCTTCTTCAGCGAACTTTTCGAGCTTGTTCTTCTCAAGCTGTTCGAGCAGCCGCGTCGTATCGAATGAGATCAACTTCGTACCCGCGGTGACACGGTCGCCGGGCTTGACATAGACCTTATCAATCTTGCCCGCGATCGGTGAACTAATCAGCCGCTTGGTTTCGGGCACGAATTGGAACGGCGACGCCACGCGGTACATCGGACGCCAGAGTGTGACCAGCAAAACCGTGCCGAGGATCGCAATAAATATCACCTTCGCCAGCGTATGCCGCGGGCCGATGATGTATTTGCTGTTATCAACGATCGACTTGCCGATTTTGACCGGTATCCAGCGGTCGTTTTCATACCGATCGTGTATCTGCGGGGCCAGCACTTCAGCACTGACCGCAAGGCTGGTCGTCAAATGAGGCGTCAATTCGCGGGATGGCGGATACTCCAAAGTCAGCACGCCGACGACTTCATTGCGATGTCGAAGCGGGACCGAAACGATCTTGTTGCCGTTTTCCATGCGAGACAGCGACATCGCGGCGCGGGTGATGTTATTGGTGGTGTGACCTTTGGGGTCCGGGTCGTATTGCACGAGTTCGCCTTGATCGACGCACTCTTCCATCGCTTTGATGATCGAGACCGACAATTCCTGACGTTTGTCGAATTGCTCGGTGTGGCTCATCGCCAATAGTTTGACCGAGCGCCATTTCACCCAGCCTAGACTGACGCGGGATGCCCCGGTTCGTGTGACCAATTCGTTGCACACATTGGCCGCAGCGCCGTTGAAGGTTTCTCCATTGGCGAACGCGGCGGCGGATTGCAGCACATCCTGATGCCGCTGGGTCGTTTGCAACGCCTGTTCATTCGCACGTTTGAGAAGCCAGAGATCGAAATAACCGGCCACCAACCGCATTGTTTCGAGTCGTTGCTGGGCGCGTTCCTGATCGCGACAACGCGTAATCACGCAACTGGCAGCGACAATCTGGTTTTCATCGCGAAGGAGTGTAACGAGGCAGAATTGCGGTTCGATTGATTCAGTTGGTGCGCCGACGTCGATCACGCCGTCTTTGCCTTGCTTCAGACATTCGCCAACGATTTCGATGAACGCCTGCAGCGCGGCGCGGCGGGTTTCTTCATCCGAACCATCGGGACGGATGTGGGCAACATTGCGGAGTTGCGCGCCACCTTCGCCGGGTTCGAGCAAAAAACCAGCCGCTTCTGTGCCGTTGACGACGATCGCCTGCACGGTCAGCAGGTCGTTCATAAACTCGCGGATGTCCGGTCCGGCTGCGAGCAACTTTGCGACGAGGCGCGAGCGCGTCATCGCCTGCTGCGACTGTTCCTGCTCGCGCTTCCGCTGCTGTTCGGAACCGGAGTTTTGACTTTCCATGATCGTAGCCACTAAAACATCCGTTGTTGTGTGTCTCGCGTCTAATTATTTGGACGCCAACCCTCGCGGAACACGCGTTCCGAAACATCCAAAAAAATGTCACCGTTATCTTAGCGTGCCGAAGTCACAGGGGTAGCGGGAATTTTGACTTCCATTTCCAACCCGGTCGAGCGGTTTTCCGGATTCGGCATTTCAAGCCTAATCGGATGCAACCCCGCGCGAGCGTCGGCTTGGGGGGTGATGAAGGTCAGCTTCGCGGTTTTCCATTCCTCGTTTTTATACCGCACCTGCAATTCCTGCCCTTTTTTCAGCGTCTGAACGACTTCAACCGGAAGCGTTTTGATCTCAATATAGATCGGGTCATTTTTAACCACGATGATCGACGCCTTATTGATGTCGGCGACTTCACCTTCGCGTTGCACCACTTTCTCTACGATCCCGTCGATCGGCGAACGCAGCGACATGTATTCGACGCGAATCTCCTGCAATTCTTTCTCTGCGATTTTCGTTTTTTCTTCGTGTTTGGTCACATCCAACTCGGCTTGAGCGAGCACAACTTCCAATTTCGCAGACAGATATTCCGATTCAGACATCGCTTTGCGCTCAAAGAGATCGGTTTTGCGTTTCAGTTCGACTTCCTTGTTATCCAACGCGGCCTGCTTGGCGCGGATGACCAGCGTTCGATCGGCTTCGAGTGAAAGCGCCGACAGACGCTTTAGTTCGATCCGGTCGTCCTGTTTCAACAACAAGTCGCCGGATTTGATGACATCGCCTTCCTTCACCATCACGCTTCCGATGATACCCTGGTATGGAAACGCCAGCTCCCGACGCGAGGACGGCGCGGTGACGCCTTTTTCGATCCGAACTTCATCCGTCTGGGCGTTTACAACGCCTGCGGCGAAAACCGCTAACACGAGGATAGCTTGGGGTAAAAATCTTCGTAACACTTGGTGATTCCTCAATTTAGGCCAATTTAGTTGGCGCACTTTGCAAGCCTTTTATACCCCTGCGACCCGATTCGGATCACTTGGTATATGCTCCATCCGTTGGCCGGTCAACCCAAAACTGCTGGCAAACCGATCCGACATTGATTAGCCATCGTCGCAAACGACGGCGCGGCTTTAAGATTGATTTCGTGAAATCCAATAATATTTGCAAATATCCGCTGATGCGAACCTTTTTTCCAGTTCCACCAACGGTTCTGACTCAACGGACGAGTTGACGTTCATGCAACGTCATTGAACCCACCGGAATAAGCATAACTATCACACCCGCAAGAGTTTGCATCAAATATTGGCGATATTTGCACAGTTTACGCCAAAAGCTACTTGTCATGGCAGTTTTATCTCTGCGAAATCTGCGGTTCACCCCTCATTGGCATCGTCAAATCACTTCCTATCGCTATTCACCGGCACATGCGGCGTAATCGCGTAGGTTCCGTCGGCGTGAAGATCAATCGTGATCGCGCCCCGGTCGTGCGTACGCAGCAACGGGATGCCCGACACCAACGATTCAAAACGAATTTGCTTGCCCGTCAAAGTACGATCATTGGAAGACAAAATCACACGCGGCGACACCGCCTTCACGAACGCCGACGTTTCCGATTCACTACTTCCATGATGCGGCGCGATGAGGATGTCGGCCTGCAACTTTTCCGGCTTTTGCAGCAGCCCCCGCATCGCTTGGTTCTCGATGTCGCCGGTGAACAGAATTTTTGTCCTCCCGTGCGTCAACATCAGCACCAGTGACAGATCATTGGCATCAAGCTCCCCCACATCCGCAGGCGGCCAGAGCACTTCAAGCGACGCATTCGTCCCCATCGGAATGATATGACCCGGCACGACCGTCGTCGGCGGACGCTGAACCCGACGCAGGTGCGACATCGTCTCTGCAAGCATCGGATTATCCGTGGCAGCATCCGAAAAATGCGGTGCGACCATCACCTCCCTTGCCCCATACGCCTCGACCAGTTCCGCCACCGCGCTGAAATGGTCGCTGTTGGCGTGGCTGACCGCGATCGTGTCGATCTGTGTGATCCCGCGATACCGCAAAAACGGCGCGATCGCCCGACGAACAGGGTCTGCCAAAGACAGCGAACCCGCATCAATGAGTGTAATCCTGCCCGAAGGCGGCTCGACAACCGCGCATTGCCCCGCCCCTACCGCCAGCAACGTCACACGCATTGTCTCAGCGGATGTCGTCTGCGTGATCGTCGATCGGTAGGGTAAAAATAGTAGTACGAGTAACGCCGCCACATACGCCAATTTGGTGATGATCCGCGCGCCCGGACGCTCCCACGGATAGGCTGCCACCAGCAACGAGACGTAAAATAAGCCGATCATCCACCACGTCGGCGCTGGCAACGGCACATCCCCGAACGGCAACCCGCCCAGCCACTCCACGCCGCGACGCATCCACGATGTCGGTTGCACGGCGATCCACGCAAAAGCACCTGCAAGTCCTGGGAATAACGCTGTCAGAACAATCTTAAACACCCCCGCGATCAACGCGCAAAACACCACCGGCGCGATCACGATGCTCGACAAAATCGCCCACGGATTGAGTTGCGAAAAATGAGATGCGATCACCGGCATACTGACCAGCCAGGCTACCAAACCTGCCGCCATCACCAGCAGAATCTGCGAATCAATATAGGCCGCGGCACGAATGATCCACCGCGTCGGTGCACTCTCCGTCGGATCGTGCGATCTGGCGCCAAACCACCGCGTCATTGGTTTTGTCAGAACGATCAAACCCAGCACCGTTCCGAACGACAATTGAAACCCCGCGTTGAACAAATCCAACGGCTGATAGACCAGCATCGCAATCACCACCACCGCCAGCAATTGCAGCATATCCATCCCGCGGCGCGTCAGAATCGCGATCCCAATCGCGACCCACAACAGCACAGACCGCACCACCGGCGCAGAAGGCAAGGCCGCCAACCCATACGCGATGACGAACACAATCGCGATCATCCATGCCTTGCGAGGCGACAACCGGCAAAGCCTGGCGATCATAAACACCACACCGCCCATCACCGCGATATGCATCCCGCTGATCGCAAGATGATGGCTGGTTCCGGTTTTGCGGAATTGCTCCTGAACATCGCGCAATTCAGGATCGCTGTCCCCCAGCACCAGCGCTCGCAATAAAGCGTGATCAACCGATTGTTTATTTGTGAACCCCGCTGCCAGCATATCGCGGGTGTAGGCGCGCCATTGCTGCATCAGTGATGGCGCGTGATCTTCGGTGATGATCAGATTATTCGCGTGCGGAACGTGCAGACTGACGAGGATGCGTTGCTGACGGTAATAGCCCGCCCAATCAAATTGGCCGGGATTCATCGATGACGCCGGTCGGTCGATCATCCCCCAGGCGCGCACGGTCTGCCCGACACGCAATCGCGGATTGGGTTCGCTGATCTGCACCAGCATGTCGCCGGACGCTTGCACCCAGCCGGTTTTCAATCGCACGGCGGTCACGCGGGCGGTCGTCACCTGCTTGGGCGGCATCGGATGCGATTGCCCGAACGTCGGGGCATAAATGCGAGGCGGATGAAGTATCAGCATCTCCACCTGCGCCAACCGTCTGGTTTCGGTCGTGAAATGGGTGATGTGATCGGTACGATAATAGCTGTACGAAAGTTGCGCGATACTCACACCCAGCCAACCGCTGGCGAACAGAATCAGCATCGATGCGACCACCGGGCGGCGGCGCATCAATACCGACAAGATTGAAAACAGTATGGAAAGACCTACCCACACCCCCGCCGACACGGGAAGATATCGGCTGACGGCAATCCCAAGAATTAAAACGATCGCGACCATCAGCAACGGTCTCGCCGCCACCCACCCCAGCGGCGCTCTGGCAGGATCAAGCTGCAACGCTGTGATATCAACAGGCGCGCCGACCGATGACATGTCGTAAATAAATATTGATTTGCCTTACACAACGCCAGTTTCACGCCCCTACACAACATGCTGTCAACAAATCGAGCATGAATGCCTATCTTGCTCCTGTTTTTGTGAGGTGAATCAAGAGGACATCTGAAAACCCGTAATCATCCTCGTTGTCATGCTGAGGTACTCCGAAGCATCTGCTCGACTCGCATGTAGATTCCACGACGCAACTTCCGCTAGATCCTTCGGTGTACCTCACAGTGGCATTGGGGGCGGGTTGGGTTATTCAGATGTCCTCTCAATATTTGTATGACAATTCGTAGCACGTGCCTCCCGACAGTGGCTTTTTTTTATGGTACATCTGCGGCTATAGTCTGCGGCGGATAACGCATCGCTTTGACACGACACGAATCAATCCTCCCTCGCTTACTACTGTGGCTGATCGTCGGGCTAACCGCCGGCGTTCCGGTTCTTTGGGCGGCGACAGTTGTTGCGCAGACGCCGAAAGTCGTCATCGCGGGCGTATGGGACGAACGGATGGCGATCCTATTTGCGCGCACGGTTTCATTCGCAACACTCTCGGCGATTGGCGCGTTGGCGATCGCCTGGCCGGTCGCGATCGCGATGGGACGCACGCCGCACCCGATCGCGCGAGCGTTGTGGATGATTGTTCCACTCCCATTGCTCCTGCCGACGATGGTGACAGGCTACGGGTGGGGGCAGTTGATGGAATTGTTGTCGATCCATCCGATGCCGCAATCCTGGGTCGATATCGCACGCTGCATATTCATCCTATCCGCATGGTTGTTCCCGATCCCAGCGGTTGCGATCGCGATGACGTTGAGACGAATTGACCAATCACTGCTCGAACAGGCCTGTATTGATGGTGTGCTGGCGCGATTGATGGGTCGGCGGATGGTCGCCCCGGCGATTTTCTCATTCGCAATCTGCATCGTGCTGGCGATGCAGGAGTTTTCGATCTTTGAATCCCCGGGGATCAGCGTAATGGCGACCGAAATCCGCATGATCTTTGAGACCGGACAACTCTCGTCGAAACAAAACCCGATCGCGACGTTGGTCGGCGGCGTGGGTGTCGCCAGCGCTTCGGATTTGTCGCAACGGGCGGCGCTATCGCTTGCGGCGGGCGCGCCGGTGATCGCGTTGACGATTCTGCTGGCGATTGCAGCGACATGGGCTTTTCGACGTATGAAACCCGATGAAACGATCGAGCTATCCCACCCGCCGGCGCGTCTGCGGGCTGGATGGGGATGGATCGCAGTTGCATGGGTGATTGTGCTGCTGGTCGTCGGATTGCCGGTGGGAGCGATGTTTGCGTCGCTGGATAAACCGCTGGTGGTGAGCAATGTGCTTAGCGCACTTGCACCGCAGTTATGTTGGTCGATCGGGATCGCGATATGCAGCGGATTGATGGGGATCGCGATCGCGTGCCTGGCAGCAATGGTCAAGCCAAGGCTGACGATTGTGCTGGCACTGGTGAGTTTTTTGATTGGCGGGCAGTTCACCGCGATCGCAATGCTGCGAATCTTTTCAATCTCCGATTTTGGGATTCACATTCTGG
Source organism: Tepidisphaerales bacterium (assembly GCA_038210015.1). GTDB lineage: Bacteria > Planctomycetota > Phycisphaerae > Tepidisphaerales > Tepidisphaeraceae > BPJO01. The sequence goes on along the minus strand of JBBQXB010000004.1, from coordinate 70,938 downwards.
ATTGGAACATCCCAGTCATCCTGGCACACGTCGCGCGGTTTGCGTGGATAGCGTTGTTGGCAGGTGCGAGTCTTCATGCCGAAAACTGGGGCTTCTACCGCAGGATGGCGGAGGTGGATGGAGCATCGCGCGGGCAGATTTTTCGACAGGTGATCGTCGGAATGGGTTGGCCGGTGCTGATGCTGGCGGGAGTATTGATCGGGTCTTTGAGTTTGACCGAAGTGCCCGCGACTGCACTACTGGTGCCGCCTTCACTTGTACCGATGCTGCTGTCGTGGGTGCATACGCAGTCGTACGGGCCGATGTTGGAAGCGTCGTTGATGCTGTGTGGTATCGTATTGATACTGGGCTGGTGTGCTGCGGCGTGTGTGGTCATCATGCGAAAACGCATCCCATCACGCGACAGGAAATTTGAACGAGGCACGCAAACAGAATGACCCTCCGACCGATTGCCAATCGTTACGCGCAACCGCCGAGTAATCGCGCGGCCAGAAGCGGGCGGGCGCAGGCGGGTTGGATGACGTTTTTGAACAATCGCGGCTGGCGCATGTCATTGTTGGTGTTACTGTCGTGCGTCATCGCGGGTATGAATTTGTCCTGCGGCAAAACCGATCAACCCGAAACGGTCTGGGGGCGTGGCGGGCGCGGGCCGGGGGAAATGATCTATCCGCGGGCAATCGCCAAGTCGCCGGACGGAACATTTTTTGTCGTCGATCGCAGTGCGCGGGTGCAGCATTTTGATGCAAATGGGCAATTCCTTAACGGCTGGGTGATGGCAGAGTGGTCGCAGGGGAAACCGGTGGGACTGACGGTGGATGCGGACGGAAACTTGTGGGTGCCGGACACGCATTATCATCGGATCATCATTTTTACGCCGGACGGCAAAGAGATCAGACGCTTCGGAACGCGCGGAACAGGTGCTGGCGAGTTTGATCTGCCGACCGACATCGCATTCGACCGCGACGGAAATATCTATATCAGCGAGTACGGTGACAACAACCGCGTGCAGGTATTCGATCGCAATTTCAAATATCTGCGCGGCTGGGGGAAAATCGGGGACGGGCCTTCCGATCTCGCGCGTCCGCAAAGCATGGTGATTGTGGACGACGAGTTATATGTCACCGATAGCTGCAATCACCGCATCAGCGTATTCGGTTTGGACGGAAGTTATCGCCGCACGCTTGGACACACGGGGGGAAATCCGGGGGAATATCGGTTTCCGTACGGGCTGGAGATTGACCAGCAGAATAATTTGATCGTGACGGAGTTCGGCAACAACCGTGTGCAAAAACTCGACCGCCTGACCGGTGCCCCGCTGGCATCTTGGGGACAGGCAGGACGATTGCCCGGCGAACTGACCTACCCGTGGGCGAGCATCACGCTAGGCGACCGGGTTGTAGTCGTCGATGCGGGAAATAATCGGATGCAAGTCTTTCGGTTCGGTAAGTAACCGCTTATGTCAGCGATCAAAACTGTCTAGGTTTTTGCACCCTGCGCCACCCGCGTGTCGTTCGACCGCTTGGTAAACGGGCGTTTGCTGCCAGGTTTTTGTTTGGATTTATTCCAGAACGCTTTGCGCTTGGCGACAAAATCTGCGGGTAATGGGTTGGCTTTGATGAAGCCCTCCGCCTGACGGAGCAAATCGAAAAATGCTTCAAAATCTTCAGAAAAAATGTTGAGGCGCAATTTCCGGATTTCGCCGGATTGCTTATCGCGACGGCCTTCTGTCAGGACGAGATAGTGATTGTCGTTAGTGGCTTTCTTAACCTGTGCCGCATAGGTGCGCGGGCCGACCGATTTGAAATAATGTTGGAAAAGGATCGGGTGCTCGATTCGGGATTCTGGCGGCGCATTGTTTTGATTTGGACGCGCAACACCCTGCGCCGCAGCGCCCGACGTTTGGGGTTTTGCAGTGACGATAGGCGGGGTCGCGCCCTGGCGTTGTGGATGCGGAATCACGCGAGATTGAGGCGCCGGGTTCGCACGTTCGAACCGCTGCGTCTGAGGTACTGGTGGTTTGAGTGGTGGTGATCCAACACACGCTTGGGATTTAGACGCAAATTGTCTGGACGGAGAAGTAAAGGCTGCGGACATGGGATGCTCCCTTCTGCAACATGAACGATATACCGAACGAGTCACCGCGTGACGCACGAGGTGACGGAAATGGTCGTGATGTTTCGGTCGTGATCTCACGGTCGCGATATCTGATTCGTGATCTTTCAGTCGGGATCTCACGGTCGCGATATCTGATTCGTGATCTTTCAGTCGGGATCTCACGGTCGCGATCTTTCGGTCTCGCTCTCAGTCGTAATCTTTCAGTCGTAATGTTTAACTTTGTGCGACAGTTTTCGGTTGCGTGCATTCCTACAACGGGCCGCAAGCGACCCGGCTAAACGGGGAGAAGCGGGAAGTGAACGCAGCTTGTATTATGAGTTTTTTTGTGCGATCAATGCGCATAACTGCGGAGCACGCCGATGACGACGCCTTGCACGCGGACGCGATCGGCATCGACGATCCGCGGTTCCATGGTTGAATTTGCGGGCTGAAGACGAATCTTAGGCCCTTCCCGGTAATAGCGTTTGAGTGTTGCTTCGCCGGTGTCGAGCAGCGCGACGACCTGTTCGCCGTTTTTGGCGGTTTCGCGGCGTTCAATGACGACGAAGTCGCCGTCGCAAAGATGATCTTCGATCATGCTCTCCCCGCGCACGCGCAATACATACACCCCTTGCTTGGCGCTGAACATCGCTTCAAGATCCAGTTCTTCACGATTCTCGATCGCTTCGATTGGTGAACCGGCAGCGATGCTCCCAAGCAATGGCAACTTAGTCGGACGATTTTCATCGGGCAGGCGTTCGTCTGAAATAATCTCCAACGAACGGGCTTTGTGCTTGTCGCGACGGATGACGTGCTTGCGTTCTAATGCGCCGACGTGTTCGAAAATGGTGACTTTGCTGGTTCCCAACGTATCGGCTAATTCCTGCATCGTCGGGGCATAGCCGTGGATGTGCCGGTAATTGCGGATCGCAACCAATACGTCCAACTGTCGAGGTGTGAGATTCATAAAAACTCCTGAAGCGTAGCGTCCGACCGTCATCGAATCCTGCATCCGTTCGGACTGTGTACGGAGGACAGTATCCTAACGGATTTATGAAGTCAAGTAAAAGTTCGGTAAAAATGTTTGGGAGATGGAAGGGGTGCTGAAGGATGAAGAATGAATAATGAAACGCCTGATTCAGGATTCGGGGTTCGTGGAAACGCGCGACGGTTTTCCAGAAATTTGAGGTCTCTGTGACAAAGCAAAAATACAAGCAGCGCGGCGGTCTTTCACGACACACTCATCACGTCACAGAATCTCTAATCGCGAGCAAGTTCGCGGCTTAACGGGCACTTGGGATCCCAAACAATTATGTTTCACCCAGCGCCCAGGCGTCGATGTAGTCGCACATGGCGTGGTAAATCATTTTGTGGGCTTCTTGAATTCGCGCGGTGCGGGTCGAGGGGATGATGAGGGGGATGTCGCAGAGTGGTTTTGCCTGCCCGCCATCTTTGCCTAGGAAACCGATCGTATGGACGCCGATGCTTTTGGCACGTCGGAGCGCCGCGAGGATATTCGGGCTGTTGCCGCTGGTGGTGATGGCGAGCAGCACGTCGCCGGGCTTGGCGAGTGCGTCAATCTGGCGCGAGAAAATATGATCGTATCCCAGATCATTTCCCGCACAGGTAATAGTCGTTGGATCGAGCATCGCGATCGCGGCCAGCGCTTTGCGATCGCGGTGATAGCGCACGACCAGCTCTTCAGCAAAGTGCATCGCATCGGCGGCGGATCCGCCGTTACCGATAAACATGATTTTATTCCCGCGTTCCCACGCATCGGTCATCATCCGCGTGATATTTCCGATCGTCGGTGCAAGCGCTTTGAGTTTGGGTTGAAGATCGATGCTTTCCTGAAGTGCGATCTCAAACAGGCCTTCGGGCGTCATGCTCATTGCGGGGTGTCCTTGGCGTCGGATGTGTAGAGATCGAGGTAAAAGTATAGCAGGTCCTTTCCCGCGTAATTGCGGGTTTTGCCGTGTCTGAAGCGAAACTTTTCAAACAATTTCAACGCTGCCTCGCGTTCGACGAACGTATCGAGCGCGACTTTTAGATAATTGTTGTCCTGGCAAAACTTTAACGCTGTTTCCAATAGCGCCGATCCGATCCCTTTACGCAGATGCGCGTTGGAAACGCGCAGCCTGCGGATTTCGCCTACGCCGTCGGAGTGCATCACGCCGATCATGCCGACAATTTCATTTTGCGGAGTTTGTGCGACCCAGAAGTGGTTGCCCGGCGTTTTGATGTAGGCCGCTTCAATGTCATCAATATCCAGTCCAGAATCATTCTCGGCGATTTGCCCGCCGATCAATCCTTCATGATAAAGATGTCGGCAGGCATCCAGATCCCCGGTCTGAAACGACCGGATTGTGATTTGGCTGGGCGTGTCCTGAACCATATTAAGAGTATATCGCAGTTGTTGTCGAAAAGTAATGAATCGCGACAGGGATTGGTCAAAGGGGTTTGCCGCCCCGCGGAATGTTGGGGACAGGATTATTCAGACACGCGGATTAGTTGGATTTCACATACCGACGTTTCGTTCCTTGCGGCAATTCGAGATATTTCCCGCGAAGCCAGTCCGATGCCAGCACGCCACCTTGCCAGAAGTCTTTACTCTTGGCGATTCGTTCCTCCTGAATCGGGCCTGAGTAAATAAAGGCTGCGAGTTTCGCGTCCCATGGCGCAAGCGATGGCGCGATAAAACGCTCGGTTTCCTTAGGCGTGGCACCGCTAACCATTTTATAAACAGGATTTTCGGCATCGCCGTTCCAGCAGACCTGCATCTGCGTGCGGACCAGTTTTTGCACATCCGCGTCATCAAACACCAGTCCATGATGATACAAATTCAGTGCGCTCTCGACGGTAACTGCGTACCAAGTGCCCTTGGGTTCGACATCGACCCAGTGCTTGAGCTTGCCGTCGGCTTTGTCCCAATCGCCGGTCGAATCCCAGTAATTCCAGACGTAGTGATCGGCTTCGGTGCGCATACAGGATTTGAGATAAATCCCCATTTTTTCAGCCCGATCGCGATAGATCGCCTTGCCGCTGGCGCGATATAGATTCAGCAACCCTTCGATCAGGTTCGCCTGTTTTTCATGCGCCAGCGTGATGTTCGCTTTATTCGGGATGTAATCTTTATTCCAGCGATAGACCCCGCCGCGCTCGTTGAGGTCGGCGTAGTAGAGTTCCCATTTTTTGAACAGGTCATTTTCCATGAGTTGCAGATAGTCCTGACGGGTGGCTTCAAACTCTTTGGTTAGCGCCGGGTCTTTGGACGTGAGTTCAACAAACTTTGCCAGAATACCGATCGCACGGAACTCAGTTTGTATCTCCGCGATCACCACATCCGGTTTGGCAGGGTCGCGAAGTGACGGGATCGGTTTGCCGTACCAACCCAACAAATCCTCTGGGCCTTTGGTCATCGCGTCGCGCAGAGGAACAAACCCTTTTGCAAAATCTCGCAAATGTTCTGCATCGCCAGTGAGTTCGTACGCGGTCAGCGACAAGCCGAGATTCTTAAAATCAACCCAGCACAACGTCTCGGGCGTGTCGATCGTTTTCAGATGCTCCGGCGTAATAGATTGGGCACCTTTTTTGGCATGCTCAATAAATCTTGACAAAACCACCTCGTCCTTCGGATCAACCTTGACGGGCTGAACCTGCGCCGCGGCGCACAGGACAAAACAGGCAGAAAAAATCGGTGCGAGATAAATTAGTTTCATAAAAACTCCCTCTTAATTGTCAATCGATTGATTATACCCACGAGTATTGGCTTGTGTTGAAGTGGACCTGAAATTACTGGATTCGATACGCCGTGCCCGTTGCGGTGATCATCACCATCGCGCGTTGGGCGCGGTTGAGGGTGTGACCCATATCGGTCGAATCGATCTGCACATTACAGACCGCGTTGCAGCCCATGTCACGGGCCGATTCCAACATGCGAATCACCGCTTCGCGACGGGCGAGTTGGCAAATTTGCGTGTAGTGATCGGCGTTCAGAATATGATACTTCGCCCGCGTGTCCGGCAAGACATTGCTGTAGTACCTAGCCGAAAGCGCACTTTGCCCCACCACCACATCGGGCGGGCGCGTTTCATCAATCCCGTCACGATACAATCCCACGCTGTCGGCGATCATCCCGACCAATTCATTTTCCCTCGCCGCCAGCGCCTGCGCGTACCGTGCGCGCCAGCGCGAATCGTAACTCTGCACCCAGATCACCAGCAGCACGATGCCGCCAATGAAAATCGCTAGCAAGAGAATGGTGATTGTCCAGTCGTTCATCGTTTGCTCTTAAAGAGTTCAAAAAAAAATCAACACAGAGACACGGAGGCACGGAGGCACGTAGAAAATACAAAATATAACCGCAGATGACGCAGATTTCGCAGATGAAAAGGCCACGGGCGAGACGCCCGTGCTACGAAATATGCAGAAAAACCGGCGATACTCGATTACAAATTATTTCTCATTCTAGCTTTTAATTCGTGTCTGATTCGTGCGATTCGTGGCTTTCGTCTTCATCTGCGTCATCTGCGTCATCTGCGGTTTCAAATCTTCTACCCTTCAACGATTCGCCGCGAACGGTCTTACAGTTACAGCGGTGCCGTAGGCATAAACTTCTGCGACGCTGGCGGTGATGGCGCTGGTGGCGAATCGCACGCCGATCAAGCCGTTGGCGCCCAACGCCGTCGCTTGCTTGGTCATGCGATCCATCGCCTCAGCCCGGGCTTGGGCGAGCATCTCGGCATGGGTGGATAATTCGCCTGAGACAAGATTTTTGAATCCCTGCGCTACATCCTTGCCTACGTGCCGCATCCGCACGCTGTTGCCTTCGACAATCCCGTGTACCGCGAGGATTTCCTGACCCGGTATGGTTTCAGTGGTGACGACGATCATTTATTTAATGTCGCACGGAATAAAAATATGGCAAGCGGGGAACTAATCGGCGACAATCTCGTCCAAACGATCTAAGGAGAAGGCCCCCATGTTAAAACCAGCCGCCTGTGTGGCATTGCTCGCCGGATTATGCTCATTTACCCACGCCACCACCATTGCGATAGAGCAGCCGCACCCAATGAAAGCCGATTTTGCGATTAATCTCTATCAAACGCTCGCCAAGGAACAGGGAAACCTGTTTTTCTCACCGATCAGCATCCAATCGGCGCTGGCGATGACGGCGCTGGGCGCTAAAGGCGATACCGCAAAGGAAATGAACGATGTCATCCAGATCGGCGACCCGATGGGCTTTGCCAACATGGTCGCGGTCATGCAGCAAACCCCGCAAAAGAATCGCCCGAAGTTGCAACTCAGCATCGCCAACGCGATCTGGTCAGCCCAAAACTACCCGTTTTCGCCTGATTTCATGCGGGAAGCGAAGCGGATGTTTTTTGCCCAAACCAGCTCGCTCGATTTCAGCCAACCCGCCGCAGCCCGCAAAACCATCAACGGCTGGGTCGAGGATAAGACCAAGGAGAAGATTAAAGACCTGCTGCCCGACGGCGCGATCACGCCGGACACGCGTCTGATTCTGACCAACGCCGTCTATTTCAAAGCCGACTGGGCGAGTCAATTCAGTAAAGAAATCACCCAAGAAGCCCCGTTCCATGTCGCTTCTGCCAAACCCGCGACGCGCGATCCTGAGGGATTTTCGGGCAAAATGGTGCAGATGATGCACCAGACCCTCAAATTCAGCTACGCCGACGCCGGTGATTACCACCTCGTCGCAATGGCGTATGACGGGCATACGACGTCGATGCTGTTGTTAGTTCCCAAAGAAATGAGGGGCCTGGCAAAGGTGGAGGCCGGTTTATCCGCCAAATCCTTGGGGGAAGCGATCGAACAGTGCGCGCCGCGTAAGATCAGTTTGTACCTGCCGAAGTTCAAAATCGAGCAATCGGTCTCGCTATCTAAAACGTTGCAATCGATGGGCATGAAACTGCCTTTCGATGCTGAAAAGGCCGATTTTTCGGGAATGACAACAGGTGAGAAGCTTGCGATCAGCGACGTGCTTCACAAGGCGTATGTGGATGTGGACGAAAACGGTACCGAGGCCGCCGCCGCGACCGCCGTGATGATGGCCGCCACCTCCGCCCCGCCGATGCAAGAGGACGAACCGCTGGAGATCAAAGCCGATCATCCGTTCATTTTTATCGTGCGAGACAACACTTCGGGTGCAATTTTATTCATGGGTCGGGTTGCCGATCCGTTGCCTTAACAAACGTTAAGCTGCGATTTGACTGTCGCGCGACGAATATTCGTGTCACCAAAACCTCTTTTCGCTTGCGATTTTTGGAATTGGTGTTCAAAATAGGTGCGGGTGAAGTGTTCGGCGTGTGTTGCGTCGATCCATCGTTCACCTTCAACACTCTCAGCGTCCGGTTCGAGCGGGCGATCTGAAGGAGTTTATCTTTGGCTGTCGGGTGCGCAAGACCGTGTCCCCGCAGCGGGTTTTTTCGGAGTTTAAGCCATTTCTACCAATTTCCGCCACAACGAACAGATTCGTATTTCGCCGATCCGATTGATTGATGACAAAGATGAAATGCTTGGCATCATCCCCACCGCCGAGGCACAGCGCATGGCGCGCGAGGCCGGGCTTGATCTGGTTGAAGTCGCGCCTAACGCGCGCCCACCGGTCTGCAAAATCCTCGATTACGGCAAATGGCGCTACCAGCAACAGAAAAAAGAGCAGAAATCCAAGTCCCACTCCAAGGCCGGTCAGCTCAAGGAACTCAAACTCCGTACCGTCCGCATCGGCGAGCACGATCTGATGATCAAGATCAACCATGCCCGCGACTTCCTCCAAGAAGGCAACAAGGTACAATTCACGCTCCAATTCAAAGGCCGTGAAATGGCGCACCAGGATTTGGGCTATAAACTGTTCAAAACGATTAAGGAACAGCTTTACACCTGTAGTAAGATTGATCGCGACGCGAAAATGGAAGGCCGCCGCATGACCTTGATGCTGCAGCCCGATCACAAGCCACCGAAAAAAGAAGACGACAAGCCGACCGGCGCCAAGCCAGCATCAGGCGGATCGAGCCTGAATCTCCCCCCGCGTGCCGCCCCCGTCGCGGCCAAGGTCGTCGCCCCCAAGCCCGCTGCCGCGCCCGAACCCGTCGGCGCTGCCAAGTAATCCGACTCATCCAACTCGAACCAGCGCGGCACGAAAGACCCACGTCTTCCGTGCCGCTTTTTTGACTAATCGCCGCGAAATAAGCCGCAGATGCTCTCATACGGAACTGGCATGAAATGCACGCCTGTAGCTGCGACGCAGGCGTCGCCCATTTCGTCTGTGAGAAACATATCGACGACGCAGGCGTCGCAGCTACAAGCGCACGCATCATCCAGAATCCGTATTCGACAAACGCGGATCAGTGCCCACTGCTTACCAGCGCGCATTGATCGGTCTCCATCGGTGGCTAATTTTTGCTGCCCGTCGAAATGATTTCCTGCCCCTCCTTGCTATTTGCCCGTATCGAGTGCTTCAATGACATCATGAAGGTCAAACTCCGCAATCATCTCGAAAAGCTGCGCACCAGTTACTGGTTCGTCCCATCGATCATGCTGGTTTTCATCGCCGTGCTCGCGTTCAGTTCCATCAGCTATGACAAGTGGAAACAAGCCCCGCAAAAGGATGATTCGACCTTTTTCTACAGCGGCGACAGTAGCAGTGCCCAATCGCTTTTATCCACGGTCGGCGGGTCGGCGATCACCGTCGCGGGGGTCGTCTTTTCGATCACCATCACCGCTCTCACCCTCGCATCAAGCCAATTCGGGCCGCGATTGCTTCGCAATTTTATGCGCGATCGTGGGAACCAGATTGTGCTCGGCACATTTGTCTCGACCTACCTCTATTGCCTGCTCGTCCAGCGGTCGCTGGGCACAGGAAGCGCGGTGCCGCACCTCTCGGTGACGATTGGGGTCATGCTCGGTGTGGCGAGTCTGTGCGTGCTGGTCTATTTCATCCACCATGTTGCATCGTCGATTCAAGCCTCAGCGGTGGTTGCGAATGTCGGCAAAGAACTCGTCGAAGGGATTGAATCCCTTTTCCCGGATGAACTCGGCGAAGAAATCGAACACCCCGCCGAAGATCGCAAAGAACTCGATCCGGCGCAGGCTCATTCGATTCGCGCTCACAAAAACGGTTATCTGCAGGCGGTTGATGAGGATCGGCTGCTCACATTAGCGACCAAACATGATCTGATCATCCACATGAACGTTCGTCCGGGTGCATTCATCACTGCCTGCGATGAAATTGCGTTGCTTTATCCAAAGCAGGCCGGTTCGGACGAGCGAATCGAGCAGATTCGTGCGACGATGATCATCGATAGCTCGCGATCGGCCGAGCAGGATATCGAGTACTCGATTAACCAACTCGTTGAAATCTGCCTGCGGGCACTGTCGCCCTCGATCAATGATCCGCTGACCGCGATCACCTGCATCGACTGGCTTGGCGCGGCGATATCGCGGCTGGCGAATCGAAACATCCCTGACGAAGAACGCTATGACGAAAACAAAATACTCCGCATCATCAGCCCGCGAACCACCTTCGGCGGCGCGATGGATGCGTCGTTTAACCAGCCACGCCAGGCAGGATCAAAACAAATCGCGGTGATGATCCGGATGCTGGAGGTTTTGGAAACAATCGCCAGACAATGCACCCGCCCGGATTTACGACAGGTCGTTCGCCATCACATTTCAGCGGTGTGGGATCAGTCGATGGCTGAAAATCCGCTCGATTCCGACGTCGCCGATCTGCGCCTGAGCCGCGATGAAGCGCTAAGAAGTGTCGATCATTTCCCCGCGCGCTGAAAGTGGCTATCATCAAGGCCGCATGCCAATTGGTCTTGTCGAAAACGTTGGTCGCCGCACCAACAACATCCTCGCTTTGTTCGGGGACTTTTTCATCTTCGCCGGGCTGACGTTTCGTTGGCTTTTTGCGACGATGTTTCGCGTGCGCACCTGGCGATTGTTGATGCCGCAGATGTGGGATGTCGGCGTAAAAAGCGTTCCGGTGATCGCTGTCACGGGGGCATTCATCGGCATGGTGATGGCGATCGAATCGTACAATCAGTTCCGCGCGCTCGGGCAGGAAGAGCGCATGGGGTCGATCATCAACCTGTCAGTCGTTAAACAAATCGGCCCGGTGCTCGCGGCGGTAATGATCGCAGGGCGTATCGGGTGCGCATTGACGGCGGAACTCGGCACGATGAACGTCACCGAACAACTCGATGCCCTCCGAGTCATGGGCGCGAACCCAATCCGGTATCTGGTCGTCCCGCGATTGATGGCGTGCCTGCTACTCACGCCGATCCTGACGATCTATTCAGATCTACTCGGCGTGCTCGGTGGATATTTCGTCGCGGTGAAAACTCTGGGCGTACCCGCGGCGCCCTACTGGATGTTCAGCGAACAGGCGATCGACACCTGGCAGATCAGCGAAGGCATCGCCAAGAGCTTTTTCTTCGGCGGCGCGATCGGACTCATCAGTTGCTATAAAGGCTTCACCTGCGGTGCGGGCGCATCGGGCGTGGGCAAAGCATGCACAGAAAGTTTCGTCACCAGCTTTGTCGCAATCATGATCTTAAATTTCTTTTTCGCGAAACTCGCTCAAGATTTGTACGTCGCGATCTATGGAATGAGAAGTTTGTTTGGATGAATCGTTGACTCTTCGTAGTTGATAGTTGTTAGTTCATAGTTGATAGTTGTTCGCAATCTATACTCAATAGCGTGGACCCGCACGACGTATTTTATCCCAACTATCAACAGACAACTATTAACTATCAGCTAGCCACCCATGCCCATTATCTCACTGCGAAATCTTCACAAACGCTTCGGCAAACTGGTTGTGCTGAACGGCGTATCATTGGATATCGAGGCAGGGAAAACAATCGTCATCCTCGGTCCGTCCGGCACGGGCAAAAGCGTGTTGCTCAAGCACATTGTCGGATTGCTCAGGCCGGATAAAGGCGAAGTTTATTTTGAAGGCCGACGCATTGATGATCTGTCAGAACGCAAGCTTGATCCCGTGCGCCAAAATTTCGGATTTCTTTTTCAGATGGGTGCGTTGTTCGATTCGCTAAGCAACATCGACAACGTCGCATTCCCACTGGTCGAACACACCAACCTGCCGCGCGATGAAATTTTGCGCACCGCACAATCAAAATTAAAAATGGTCGGCCTACCGGACGTTGCTCAGAAAATGCCCGCAGAACTATCCGGCGGGATGCGTAAGCGTGTTGCGCTGGCGCGGGCGATCGCGATGGGCCCGAAAGTCATCCTCTACGACGAACCAACCACCGGACTTGATCCGATCCGATCCGATGCGATTAACGAATTAATCCTGAAATTGCAGCGAGAATTAAACATTACAAGCATCGTCGTCACGCACGACATGAACTCGGCATTCAAAATCGCCGACCGCATGGTGCTGTTATTTGACGGCAAGGTGCGGTTTGATGGTACGCCGGATGAAATGCGGGCGTCACAAGATGTATTCGTTCAGCAGTTCATCACCGGCGAGGCCGGGGACGCCGAGATGGCGTTGCTGGATCCGTGATTATCGCAGCTTCAGCGCCACGCCTTCTTCTTCCCACTGTTTGATTAGCCGCTGCAGGTCTTTGATCGTCGCGTTCAGATCGCGCGTGGTATCGACCAAACCCTGATACAGCTTGGGATCATTCACCAGCTGCGCTGCCGTGCCTTCGCCGGTGTTAATCTTCGCAGTGATCTCGGTTGTCTGCTGAATGATCTTGCCGACCTCTTCCAGCCGTGTCTTGGTCAGCTTCGCGATATCGGTCAGCTCGACCTCGGCGACCTTGCTGGTCTTGTCGATGTTGTCCACCGCGCGCTCCATCCCGGCGGCGATTTTATCGGCACGCTCGGTCACGCTTTTAACGTTTTCACTCGATGCTTTAATGTTATCAATCGCGCTCAGGATGTCGCTTCGAACTTTATCATCGGCGACGATCTTATTAGCGCTTTCGAGTGTCTTGCGCGTCTCGGCCAGCACGTCGCCGACTTCGGTCAGTCGCGTGTTCAGGTTGCCGACGACATTCGCCTCACGAAATTGCTTGGCGGCGGCGGAGACTTCGATACTCAGGTTTTTGATTTCAGGCGGGAAAAAATCCAGCCCCACAAATTCCGCACGGATGACCGCCCCGCTTTTCATATTTTCATGCACGCCATCGGTTGGGATTTCCAGTTCCAAACGCGATCCCGATCCGAGCAACGACGCCTGGCGAATCCGAGCTGAAACCCCGCCTGGCAATGGAGGTGACACTTCAAGCTCGGCATCGATCACGATATCGACCAGATTCGGATCGCGCGTCACTTTGATCACCCTTCCCACATTCACGCCACGGTAATAGACACCCGATCCATCATTTACACCGTCGGCGCGATCGGTCAGGAATTGCACCTTCATCATCTCGCCGGCGAAGGGCTGGGCGATCTTCCCGCCAAACCGCAGGATCATCCAACCCAGCATCACCAATGCAATAAGCATGGTGATTCCAACAATGACGTTTCTTCTATATGTGGACATAGCTACAATCTCGCAGACAGCGTCGTGAACAAGCCTATCGGCTGATCGGTTGCGATTCAAATAACCAAACGTTAGCGTACAACATTGACTGTGGAGGAACCCCATGCAACGCATCGGTACGATCATCATAGGCTTGCTGCTGGCATCGAACGCGATGGCACAGGTGCGATTTGCCCCACCACAAATTCCGCCGGGGATGAAAGGCGTGGAAGGAAAATATCATTTCCTGATCCACGACCTGACGCCTGAGGAAGAAACCGAGGTATTAATTCGCATGCAGGCGATGGTGGATGAATACATCGACCGCACGCGCGATTTTTCTGGACGATTGAACCAGAAGCTGCCGTTTTTCCTGTTCAGACGTCGGGAGGATTACGTCCGCAACGGCGGCATACCTGGCTCGGCAGGCGTATTCACCGGCTCGGCGCTGATGGCGATCGCAGGGGACAAAATCACCAATAACACCTGGCACACGATCCAGCACGAAGGCTTTCACCAGTTCGCCGCCGCCGTCATAGGCGGGGACATGCCGATCTGGGTTAACGAAGGATTGGCCGAATATTTCGGCGAAGCCGTCTACACCGGCGACGGTTTCATCAGCGGCGCGATCCCAAAACCACGACTCCAACGCATCCAAAAATTAATCGAAGGCAAGCAATTCAAATCCATCCAGAACATGATGTCGCTCACCCACCAGCAATGGAACCGCGAACTGAATGTCACCAATTACGATCAGGCCTGGGCGATGACGATGTATCTGGCGCACGGGGAAGACGGGAAGTATCAAAACCCGTTCAGCCGATTTATGGTCAATCTGAATCGCGGAAAAACCTGGCAAAACGCCTGGGCTGACACCTTCGGAAACGCGGTCGGCTTTGAAGAGCAATTCAACGCATGGTGGACATCCGAGGATCGTGACGCGTCGGTTGATGTCTACGCCCGTGCCACCGCGCAAATGCTGACCAGTTATCTGGCGCGGGCGGCATCACAAAAACAAACGTTCAGCGAACTTGAACCGCTGCTCGAAGCGATTGAAAAGAAACAGATCAAGTGGAATAAGTCCGAACCCCTCCCCGATAGTCTGGCGATCGACTGCATTGACTTATCCCGAGTCCTCATCAAGCGTGGCGTAACAATCGCGCTTACCAATGTGCCCATTTCACCATCCAGCAAAATCACCCAACAGGCTGTGGTGTGCACACTAAAAGATGGCACGCAAATCACCGGAACGTACAAAGTAAAAGGTTCGCGGATCGGATCGATCAACACCGAAGTCGTCAAACCGAAGTCCGATGTGAAGCCGGGTAAGAAATAGCGGTTGGGGGGTTAGTTTGAAGTTTGAAGTTTGATGAAAATGCCTAACGCTCTGCTGCTTTTTTTCTCGAAACTTCAAACTGCAAATACCAGAGTCGCCTGAATAAACCAACACCTCCACGCACCCCTCAGGTACTCCGAAAGGTCTACTTGCAACGTCAAAACCGCCTCAAAATACTGGGCGAGTAGATGCTTCGGCGTACCTCAGCATGACAATAATAATGGCGGCGAGGTTGTTCAGAGGTCGCACCAAACTTTTCTTCCCTCCCGACCTGCAATCATGGTGTATATTTACAGTCCGATGCGTAAAAACAATTCTGCTACAGTTGAAAGTCTCGAACCGCGGCAACTTCTGCACGGCGCGTTTCCGGTGAATATTGATTTTGCACCCGTAGCCGCGCCGATTGCGGGCGGATCGATCGCAGACACCGGTCTTATCTACGGCGTGCGCGAAAACGCCCTCGAGTACGGCTGGAGCAAAGACACCACCGCCAACGGCGTATCGCGCACCGCGACTGGCGTGTATCAACGCAGCAAAACATACATCGACATGCAAGCCAACGGCGACCGTACGTGGGAAATTCATCTGCACGACGGACAATACAAACTGACAATCGGCGTCGGCGACCCCAGCGCGTACGGCGGCAAAGTAAACATCACCGCAGAAGGAAAAACTGTCGCCTCTGGAACGACCACTTCCACATCGCGATTGCTCAAACGTATTTCCACCGTCACCGTCACCGATGGGAAACTTACACTTGCCAACGGATCGGATGCGACGTGGAACAAGATCGGCTACATCACGATTGATTATGTAGGCCCCGTCACGGGCCCGACCCCAACGCCTGATCCGACACCCGCTGCCACCGCGAAAATATCGTGGACAACCGGCACTTCGATGCCCACCGGAAAGGCCGAAGCATTCGGCGGAACGATCGGCGGGAAAATGTATGTGTTCGGCGGATACGTCGATAAAACTTTCAGACCCGTCGATACCGCGCACGCCTACAACCCCGCCACCAAGCAGTGGTCCGCGATCGCTAATCTGCCGATGCGCATCTCGCACCCCGCGACCGCGATTGATTCGCGATACATCTATTTTGCAGGCGGATATCCCGCGACCAGCACCGCACAAACCTTCGCAACCACAAAAGTTTATCGCTACGACACGCAGACCAACACCTACCAGTCGATGCCCGATCTGCCCCAGGCACGCGGCGCGGCTGCTGGTGCAATCGCGGGTAACTTCCTCTACATCATGGGCGGCGCCGACTCGTCCAGAAAAGACCGCACCGAAGTCTGGGCGCTGAATCTTTCCGACACCGCATCGGGTTGGTTGCAAAAGAAGAGTTTGCCCGAAGCACGCAATCACCCCGCCGCTGTCACACTCAACGGATCGATCCACTTCATCGGCGGACAAACGGGACAGGACTTCACTTCGGTATATAAATCCACGACCTGGCGATACGACGCTGCCAACGATCAGTGGGACACGCTCGCGTCGATGTCCGTGCCGCGATCGCATATCACTGACAGCACCTTTGTGTACGACGGAAAAATCATCGCGATCGGCGGCGAGGGAACCGCGCAGGCGAAACTCAAAATCGTCGAAAGCTACGACCCCGCGAGCAACAAATGGACAACCTTCACCTCCCTGCCCAGCCCCCGATTCAGCGGCATCGCGGACATCATCAATGGGAAGATTTACTTCGCCGGAGGATTCAATAGCACCTTCGAAAAAACGCTGTATATCGGCACGTTTGTCTGATCTTTCGCGAGCCTTATAGATGCCGCGTCAGTATTTTCGTGATGATACATGTAGTCTTTCGGTATTGATGAAAAAGTATCGCAAGGCGTCGACTGCGTGGTCATGCGTGCCATCCTTTTCAGGCAGTTCGCTTGTCTTGTCTTTGTAGTGATAGCTTTCAATCGAGCGGATCAATCGCTGGCAACGTGGGTGGATGAATAGACGGGTTTGTCCGGCTGCACTCCGCAACGCAGCACGGATCAGTTCCACCCCGTCCACAATGCGGCTGCCACGCGTTTTCACGCGAAATCCGCGTTCGCCGAGCAAATCGATATTGCTTCGCGCCGTCTGCTCGTTCTTGCTACTGCCCGCAGGATCACAAGCGACGCGCGTCACATGCGTCCACGGTCTTGATGCGATGATTTCAAGATGCTGACCCAAGGTCATGCCTTCCTTTACATGCTCGTCGATCACATACACTTGTTCTGCGCGCTTCACAATCCACAGACACACCAATGGTGCGGAAAAACCAAAATCCATCCCAAGCCACCAATCACATTCACCGTCGATATCAAACGGCGGATCGGCGCGATAATGTATCGCCGCATTTAACATCGGAAAAACCGCCCCCTCACGACTCGGACGCCTGCACAACATCTCGCTTTGCCAGGTCTCCTCACTTACCCGGCGCTTCATCACGATCGCATCTTCAATGCTCACAAAACCATCACATTTAGTCTTTGCGATCCCGCGACATTCATCCCACAGCGGACATGTGCCGCAATCACGTTCCTGCGGACATTTCTGCAACACCTCCAGCAAACACCACCGCACCAGCTTTGTCCCCGATCTGGGTGCCTGATCGATTAACTCACTCATCAATCCATGAGACAGGTGCATCGTAGAAAGCGCCTCGACCGTCCCTCTCGCTTCTACGCCATCCAATAGGGTTGATCGAGTGGTCAGTTGGGCGGCGGACCAGACGGCGCGATCGAACATCTCGACCTCGTCGCACCGCAACTTCTGAACGCGAACGCCGCGCACGGATCGCTGGCTTTGCGTCAGTACCGCAGCATGGGATTGATTTTTCAGCAGTAAGCGTCTGGCGGTTGCGTTGGGGTTGCGGATCAGATCATCGGGCAATCGTCCGGATGAAAAATGCCCGAGCAGATACTCCCACATCCGCAAAGACTGATCGAGACTGCCTCCGAGAATTCGCACCGCGATCCCCGGCTTGTGCAGCAAATCCAACAGCGTCGCGACCGCTGCCAACGATGTCTTACCACCCCCGCGCGGTGCCCAGACGATCTGATCCCGCGACGGTTCAAAGTAGGCCGAGCATAAATATTCAAATGGCGATTGATGATGCGCACACACCGGCTGTCGGGGTACGAGCAAACCCGTGTGCTGGCAAATCCATGCGTGCAGATCATCGGGTTTAGTCAGTAATTGCATCAGTTCCATGTGTAAACTCCTCAAAATCGCTGTATCAAAGTTGCAAACAATTGCCGGTGACATCCGGATCACTTCGTGGCACTTAAACGTCATGCTGAGGTGCTGCGAAACATCTGCTTGCCGCACAAGTTGGTGGGCACTTCAAGTTCAACAAGACCCTTCGGATTACCTCAAAGTGACATCCGAAGGGGTCGGTTTACTAAGAGTCCTGCATGCACAATCATTCACATGAGGCTTAGAAAACCAGTAGTAAATTGGCTTGTCGGGTTGGTCGGGATCGACGCGAGTCATCCCCGCGCGCTCGAACATCGGATGCGCGCGTCCCATTCGTGCGGATGCTTCGACATAACGTGTCGGGCAGTTCATCAGCGCGCATCGGATCAACTGCCTGGCGATCCCGACCGATCGAAATTGCGGATGAACGATTACCCGACTAACCGTGCGGAGGTTGGCGTTGGTCCACGCAAGTTTGTCGCGTTGCGATAGGCCGAGTAACCCAAACACGCGATGTCGCAAAGCGTGCGTGCAGGTGGGGTACGACAATACGACCACGCCAACCACGCGCGATGGTGCATCGCGCGACCGGTGTTCGTGTGGTTGATATCGGGTCACCCAAGTCCCCGCCCATGTCGCAGGGGATTTGTCGATGTAGTGAAACCGCGCCAACGTCTGATAATCCTGCGATGATCCACGACAAATCTTAAATGTTCCGGGTAGATAATCGGATTCAATTTCAGGTATGATGTCCGCAGAACATTGACGCGCGCACTCGGAGAACGGGCATCTTTCTCCAAGTCTGCTGCCAGATTTTTTCAATTGGTTTGTATCCATGTCAGATCCAATCATTTGTCCGGATTGCGGGGGCGTAATCGGCGCAGGTGCCGGGGACGATGTGAAAGTCTGTCAATGCGGATCGAACGCTTATCATCCGACCGATCAACAAGTCGCGATCGCAGAAGCAACGGTGCAAGCCGTTCGCGACGCGACACCGGCGGTCGAAAAGTTTTGCCGCATCTGCCGACGAAATCTAGCGGGACATCGACGCCTAAAAGACGCAAACGGTTATATCTGTGTCGTCTGCGCCAAAGACGAGCGTGACGCGAAACTCGCTGGGATGGTCGCGTGTATCGAATGCGGGAAAAAATTGAAACCCGCAGGGCTGATTGACTATCACGGAACAAAAATCTGCAAACGCTGTTACGCAGATCACATAGAGGTCAGCCGATTCAAAGCCCCCCCGCCAAAGCTCGATCAGCACGACAAGCAGGAAAAAAAGCGTCTGTACATTCTGCTGATTATCATGGGCGTGCTCGGATCGATCGTGCTGCTGTCGCAACTGGGGATTCTGGGTGCAAAACCCTGATTTTGTTGCGATATTCACCAAAATCGCATTCGATCACGCGATCGGGGCACAGCGCCATCAGCAGATCGTCGTGACTCGTCACTACGATCGCGGAGAGGGACTGAAATTGATCGATCAGCCGTCGTAATGCTTTCGCAACGATCATCGCGGTGACACGATCAAGTAATGCTGCAAACTCATCCATCGCGATAATCGCGCAGGATGCTGATTTGTCTGTGGACGCCTGCGCGAGCATCAACGCCAGGATCAGTCGCCAGCGCTGGCCGTCAGATAGCTCGCGTGGCGATTGCAGGTAGGTCCACGCCTCTGCCAATCCGACCCGTGAAAGCAATTCCAATCCGCGTTCGATCGCAGTGTCGGGTGCATGCGGGTTAAGCAATTCACAAATGCGATCAATCACCGGGCGATCGTCGATCGGGATCATCGTCGGATCAATCCATTGTCGATCCGGCGTTTGTTTTCGGATCGCGCGGAGCATCCGCGACTTCCCGCTGCCACTGGCGCCGGTCACCAGCAAGATTTCCCCCGGCTTGGGAACGCAATCGATCGGTCGCATCGAATGATCCGTTGCTTTACTTTGTTCCGGCAAGTCAAACATTTCGCGCACGCGAGTGGATAACATCGACATGAAAATCTCCCTGAAAAATGAAATGTAAATAGGGTTGATGCACTTTATCAGCACGAATTGCGATGAGGACAATGAAGATGGGACTGATCACGTCACGCGAACCACGCCGCGCCGTGTGACGATGCGCAACATGCCACGAGCACTGTCGAGGTGGCGCTGCACGGCGTGCAGTGTGAGTTGTCTGGATCGTGCGATGTGCCTCATCGTCTGCCCTCCAATGAAATACTCTGCTGCGATCATGCGGGTTTCGTCGGGCAATGGACAGGTGGTTGAAATCAACGCACGAGTTGGTGCTGCGGTAAGTCGCGTGCGAAGTGATGCGAGTCGTCGGGTGACGTTCCCCGGGTGCACACCGATTGCCTTTGCGATCATTCGACGACTCGCGCCTGCCGCGGATAGGTCAAGAATCGCGCGGTCGCCGCTAGACAACCAGCGATAGGCGCGTCTGGCGATAAGTTTTGCGGGATCGACGGTAAATCTTCCATCGGTCGCGTGGTTTTCCGGTTCCATTAAACGCTGCATATTCAAACCCCACTTTCGCAAAAATCAGACGTGTTTAATGATTAATAAACAACCCCCATATGTTAGGTATTTGTACGGATTTGTCAAGCATTATTTTTTCCGCTGTAAAATCCTATAACACATGGGTTTACATGAAACATGCCGATTATTTTGACGGAGTGGATTGTCTCACGTTGCGAATTCGTATCGGAGCGACGACGGACGTGTCTACAAATTACTAAATACCTGTGCCCGCGATCACTCGAATGACCCCGACCGCCCTTTTTTGATCTGCGCCCGATGCTTCTTACCCGCGAGCCGTCGCTGTTTGGATCCGTAACTGGGACGGGTCTTTTTTCGTCGTTTCGGTTCGACCATCGCCGTGACGATCAATTCGCGCAGCCGCTCGATCGCGTGCGCCTTGTTCTGTTCCTGTGAACGGTGTTCGTGCGCATCGAAATGAATCTCATCCGCCTGCGTCAAACGCGAACCGGCCATCTTTCGCAAGCGCAATTCTGCGTTGTCGGTCAGGCCGGTGATGTCGTCCACCTTCAGCCACACTTCGCAGCGGCTGTTCACCTTGTTCACGTTCTGACCGCCCGGACCGCTGGCACGCGAAAACTGCACCCGAACCGCAGCAACGGGCACGCGTACGCCGCCAATTTCAATCAGGGCTGCTGGAAGAAGCGAAGATGCGGTATCATCATCCACAGACATCACTATACCGGAGGATCATCATGGCGGCTAAAATCGGCGTCGTACTCAGCGGCTGCGGCGTATTTGACGGATCAGAAATCACCGAAGCGGTCAGCATTCTCATCGCGATCGACCAGCTCGGCTCACAGGCGATTTGCATGGCGCCGCACATCGATCAGATGCACACCTTCGATCATCTGCACGGCCGACCGATGATCGACAAACGCAACGTGCTGACCGAAAGCGCCCGAATCGCGCGCGGCAAAATCTCCGACATGTCCAAAATCAACGCCACTGAGCTGGACGCGTTGATCTTCCCCGGCGGATTCGGGGCTGCGAAAAATCTGTCTGATTTTGCGGTCAAAGGCGCTGAATGCCACGTCGATCTGCAAGTCACGCGATTATGCAAACAGATGCACGATGCGAAAAAACCGATTGGTTTTGCCTGCATCGCCCCGGTGATCGCTGCACGGCTTTTTCACGCCTCGGTGACGATCGGCAACGACAAAGCCACCGCCGACGCGATCGAAAAAATGGGCGGCAAACATGTCGAACAAGGTGAAACCGACATCCACATCGACCTTGCCAACCGCATCGTCACCACGCCATGCTATATGTATGAATCGTCACCCGCCAAGGTGTTTGAAGGGGCAAAAAAGATGGTGGCGGAAATTGTGAAGATGATCAAAGGGCAAGCCTGAATAGCCGCCATGCACAATACGCATAAGCCACCGAGCACGCAGAGATCACAGAGAAAAAAGCTGTCCTCACATCGCGCGAGTCCACTAAACCTGACTCCCCGTCGCATTTTAATGAGGGCAGAATCACTTGATATTTCACGGTATTGTGTAGCACGGCGCACCACCCGTGAGAGCATTGCTGACGCTGAAGACGATCCCAATGCTCTGTATCCACTGTGGCTGTTTGCTTCGCAACGCGGATACAACGGTCGGGTTATCCCAGATCTCAAGAGATGAACCGCGCCCGGTCCGAGTCACACTTTTTTTTGCGCTCTTGAAGAGTGCACAAAGTGCTATTAAACCAACTGATCCAACCCGCCAAAAGCTAATACTTCATGCGAGAAAAACGGCTCGGCGTGTTTGCATCCGGTGCGCGAGCCGAAGTATTCGCCGGTGAGTTTGACCATATTCACCAGATCAGGATTCATCTGCGATTCGTACGCAGCGACCGCTTGCATCTTCAATTCGGCGGTGTCGGACACGTCAATGCAGAAACTCGGGTTGATGTTTAGTCGAAGGTGCGTACAGAAGTAATAGATGATGCGCTTGGGGTGCCAAGGTTCGCCGGGGATGTCGGTCTTGGTTAGCTTGGCGTCAAAGCGGGCATCTTCAGCGATGCGGGTCACCGCGACATGATCGGGATGGGCATCGGGCGTATACGGAATGAACATGACATTCGGCCGATGGATGCGGATTTGGGCGGCCAGCTTATACCGGGCGTCAATCGTGTGCTGCACCTGCCGATTGGTCAATCCCAACGGCGTTCGCTGCACGCCAAGAATCCTGGCGGCGGCGGCGGATTCGCGGGCGCGAATCTCAAGCGACCCGCGCGGCGTCGGTTCGCCGGTGGTCATATCAATCAAATGAACCTGATGCCCCTGCCTTGCGAGCTTCGCGATCGTGCCGCCCATGCCCAATTCCTGATCGTCCGGATGCGGGCCGATGATGAGATAAGATGCCATGGTGGAAGTATAGGCGAAAACTTCGTGACTCGTGGTACGTGATTCGTGGTTCGTGGTTCGTGACTCGTGAATACCATTGTCCGCATCACGAATCACGAACCACGTTCTCTCTCACTTATTCAACCGATCCAGCATCTCAGTTTCAAGACGATTGATCGCGTCGGGGTCGGGCGTAGTGCTCATTCGCGTCAGGTCGATGAGATCGGTCATCAGGCTGAGATACCGGATGGATCGGTACGGCGCTTTGTCGCTGGGCGTGGTGAAACGGGCGACCTGACCCAGCGGTCCTTGCGGCAGTTGCTGGCTGGCGTCGGTGGCGGTGGAAATCGCATCAAGGGTTGTGAATAATCCGCGATATCGATCCGCCAGTCGCGATGCTTCTTTTTCATCGCCACCGCCTTGCAGGGTTTCTTTTACGATGGCTGCAAAATCAGTGCGATAACCGTCGAGCAGCTTTGTCAGTTTTTCGTTATTGATCGAACAATCCGCCCAGCGGTTCACCCCGGCTTCGACTTGCAGGCGGCTGTCCAAATTTGCAAGCGTGCGAAGCCGCTGAATCATGGCCACTAGACGATCGAGTGATTCAATCTTCGATACGTCCACCTTTCCCGTTGATGCTGCGACATTCACCGAGTCGGTGACGACCTGGCGAAACCGCGCCTCAAATGCCTGCCAATTTGTGGCGGCGTATTTTTCGACAATTTGCGGATCCACCGGCGCTTCCAACGCCTTTTGCGCCATCGTCCAAGTACCAGCGATTCGATCCAAATCGGCGATAAATGACCTGGCAGCATCGTCATCGGACATCTTCACAAGCGATTGCGTCACGCGGCGTTCGAGTGCACCGAAGGGGCGCGGTTTTAGTTCCAATAGTGTCGCCATTGTTTGCGGATGACGTTTCAGTATGTTCAAAGAAGCGATGGTGGTGCGCATAGAATCGACCCGCTGGGATAAATCATCCGCAGTCGACGTACCCTTGCCTGATCCGCTCATTTTTTCGGCATCTTCGATAAAACCGGCGCGGAGATTCAACAGTTGCTTGAACTGCGCCTCGGCCTGTCGATGCGCATGGTCTGATGCTGCGGCGGCGGGTGGTTTTAAGGACAGCACTTGAGATTCGATATCCGAAAACGCCTCGATCGTTTGCAACACTTTCGCCGATGCCTCCGGATGCGCCCGTGCGTAGGCAAACGCCGGTGCGAGTGCTCGCACGATTTCAGGCGCCAGAACCAATGACGAGACTCGCCCGGCGAGTTGTCGGTATTGCGCCAGATTCTTCATCCGCGATTCAGCGGCTTCGCGTAAACGCGGATCGCTAAACAATGAAACCGCCTCGCCGAGTTGCGCTTCGATCACAGGCCGACTTGCAGCATCCACCCCGATGTTCGATTGCAACGCCGACGCCAATTCATATGCCGATCGCAGCATGTCCAGCATCGCAGCCTGCTCGTCACCCTCGGCTTGGCGCGTTGCAGCGACGCTTGATAAAAGTTGCTGGCGAAGCGGGATTGAAACGGTTAGCCGCGTGATGCCGGTGGAGAGTTGGTCAAGGGTTTGCGGCTGTTCTACGGGTTTGTCAGGCGCTTCGACGACCTGCGTGTTTTTCACCGGTGCAGGACGCATATCAACGGATTTCCCGGTTTGATCGCCCATCGCAAACAGCAATGATGACCGCAGGGGCGTCAGCATCGCGTCCAACGCTGCGATGCCGTCGATCGGTTTTAGGTCGAACGTCATTTTGTGGATCGCGGTCATCGCGTCGGATTGTTTCCGCGTCGGTGCTTCACCGGATTTACCGGCTGCGAAACCGTCAACCGTGATAATCAGGTCGGACAAATCTTTTTGTCTTAACCAGATCACCGCCTGCGTATCGGAGTAGGGAGTGGGCTTGAGCAATTGCTGGATCAGCCATCGCTGGAGGATGCGCAGGTCGATGCGTAACTCCTGGTAAGGCAAATCATTGGCGGGGGTTTCGGCGCGCTTTTGGATTAATGTCGCCAGTTCGGCTTCTAATCTTGAGGCGTTGAATTGCACGAAAGTCTTAAGAATCTCTGGCTGCTCAACTTTGCGTGGTTGCCCACGATCCTGCGCGATCGCGAACGAAACCAGCAACCATCCGATCAACATGAATTTGAAGTTTGACATCATCATCCTTGCCCCTGATACACCTTTTCCAACGCGTCGACCATCACCTTTGTGTCAAAACGCGATAGCGCAAAATCCCGACCTTTCATTCCCATCATTTTCATCTTGATCGGATCACAAACCAACTCCGCCAGCCGATCGCGCAACGCATTCCGATCAAACGGCGCGACCAGATAACCCGTCTGCCCGTCGATCACACCTTCGCGATTTCCATCCACATCATAGGTCACCGCTGGACACCCTGCGAGTTGTCCCTGTGGCAACGCCCGCGCCAAACCTTCGCGACGCGACGGATGCACCAGAATATCCATCGCGTTGACCAATTCCGGTATCCGTGTCGGCGGCACAAGCCCGGTTAGGATAAAACGATTCTGCAATTTCAACTCAGCGATTTTTTTCTCAAACGCGCCCCGCAGCAGGCCATCACCCACCCACATAAACTTGAGATTGGGATGCTGCGCGCAGAGCACCGGCGCGATTTCCAGCAAATCAGCATGCCCTTTGAGATGAAATAATCGCGCAATCGTTCCCACGATGATGTCGTCCGGCGTAATCCCAAGCGATTGTCGTACCTGCTGGCGCGGCACGTCTGGCGACAAAAACGGCGCGGTATTCATCCCGCTATAGACCGTCACATATTGATCGGCTTTACCCACCCCGCCTGCGAGCGATTGGTCGCGCATATCGTCGGCGACGCAGACAATTTTATGCGTGATCGGCGCGGCACGGCGCTCTAAATAACGATAGGCAGCGTTGACGCTTTTGCGGGTAGAGGCTGTGAACGCCAACCCATGAATCGTGTGAATGATCCGTCTACACCCCGCGCGACGCGCCGCCCATCGGCCGATGATCCCTGCCTTGCTGGAATGCGTGTGAACGATGTCGGGATCGATCTGCTTAAACCGTTGCATCAGATGTCGATAAACAGCGTAATCAGCCATTGGTTTGATCGCACGCACCATCGTATCGACCACTTCTACCCGATAGCCGTACGATTCTGCGCGCTCCAGCAACGATCCTTCAGGACCGATCGCCGGCCCGGTAATGAGCGTGACGTCGTGGCCGAGATCGTGCTGGCCTTCGCAGCTCAGCAACGTGTTTTCCTGCGCGCCGCCGACGATCAAGCGAGTAATCACATGAACGATTTTCATCCCACACGAAACAATACCGTTTTATCGTGTCGCGGTCACTTCAGGATCATTCCTGAACCATTGGAATTGAAGCGCCGATGTTTGGAGCTTTGGGGTTACCCAGCAATTTGTCGAAATCGACATCTGGAAACTTTTTTCGGGGCAAATACTTCTCGACATCCGCGCCCGTGCCGCTGGCAGGACCACCGGCTTTGAGTTGCAGATCCATTTTTTGAGCGTCGGCGAACAAGCTGCCGGCGTCTTCGACCACTGATTCCTTCTCAGCTAATTCCCATCCGTACCGCGCGCCCTGGGCGTTGCTAAGACCGGTGTAGATGTTATGCGTGCGCACGGCGTTGGCTTCCTTGGCAAGATTCAGCCCGTCGATGACATTGTTGATGAGAATATATTGGTTCTTGGGTTCCTTGCCCAACGACAGGGCATTGTTGCTTTCGCCGTTGGTAAAAGAGTTGTTGATAAAGACGATATCGCCTGTCGCCCACGGCCCGCGTTTGGTTGTGGGCCATTCGTTGACGTTTTTATTTTTCTCCCCGCCATCCGCGACGTTGTTGATGAAATACAACGAGCCGCTGTCTTGAAACGTGATGGGAGTCGTTGCGTCGGTGATGACGTTGTTCGCCACCAAAACATCTTCACAGGCGATGTAAAGCGTGAAGGCGTTGGCGTGTGTGCCGTAGATGTGGGAGATGTGGTTGCTGAGGATTTGTGACCGTTTTCCCCCGTACATGACCACCGCCGTGCGTCCGGCATATTCGACGAAGTTATTGCGGATGATGATGTTGTCTCCGCTTGTGACGAAAATCGCGCGGTGATCGCTGTTCCATACGATACGGTTGTTTTCGATCACAGCATCGACCGTGTCGTCGAGGTAGATTCCGCCGTAACCTTTGCCGCCTGATTTATTGTGATGGATATAGTTGTCACGGATCACATACCCGCCCTTGGTGCCCACGCCGCGCGTTGCGGTGGTGATGCCACAGCCGCCTTGGTTAGATGACCCGGCGAACTTGCGAACCTCAAAACCTTCGACCGTCAAATTGCTCTGCTTGCTGAGCTGAATGCCTTGTTCGAGCACCGATCGGGTGATGCGTTGGTCCAATTTTTCAGTCGAGCGTGGCCAGAGATAAACCTTTCGCTTTCCGGCGGCATCCGGCTCGCTGATCGCGTATTCCCCGGCATGATCGATCGCGTAAGGGCTGTTATAGATAGCGAAATATTGGGCGCGTTTGTCGGGATAAAGTGCATTCTCACCAATGTTTTCAAAGCTGATTTTCCCCGCTGCCGGGTCGTAGGCGGTAATTTCGTGCCGGACGGTGAAGTTCGGGTTTTGCCAGATCAATACGCTCGCGCCTTTGAAGTGCTGCGGATCATTGGACGTAAAAACATCCTTGGCGGTGATCGAAGTGGTGGTCAGATTCTCGCGAGCGACCTTGATAAACGAATCCGTGCGGTCGTGAAAAAACGGCATTTTTGGATTGGGATTTTGTGCGATCCACAAAAAATCATCCTTGCCAGTCGCGGCGTCGGTTTCCTGAAGATTCAGCATGTAAGGAGAATCCGCGGTCACTTCTGTCCAATAGATGTTGGCGAATTGCTCGCTGCCGCCTGCCTCGGCGGCCGATTTGCACTGACGCCATCCGGTTACCAGCTCCGACCCATCGACAATCGCGCGGCCTTCACCCCAGCCGGTTCCACGATAAGTAATCGGCTTACCCTTTTCACCGCTGGCGGGGATCGCGATGGTTCCGCGATAGATCACGCCTGATTTCAACTGCACGACATCGCCTGCAACCAGTGTAACGGCTTTGGCATTTCCCCCCGCCTGCGGATCGCCTGGTGCGTGCTTCCACGCCGCGTCGGCGGTCTTACCCGCGTTGTCATCGTTGCCGCCGACATAATCGACGTAATAGGTGGCTTTTGGTTGTTGCGCTTCCTGACCGGACACAAACGAAATCATGCACAATCCAATCCAAACGGTTAGTAGCATTAAGGCGGTGTGGTTCATGTAATCAGTATTATCAAACATTTGACTATGATACAATCACTATTTTTTCCTGATCCACACTGTGTCATCGCCCCCTACGGATGGAATCGGACCCGAACCGATTCTTAATCGCATCCACCGCTTTGTCGATCTTACGATGCCTTTCGTTTGCAACATATTGGAAAAGGTCGAGTTGCACCTCGTGGGTGAATTGACTTGTCTGCAATCCGATCAGCCGGACGGGTTGGAAGTGTTGTTTGGCCCATTCATCAAATAAATTGCGGGCAGCGGTATAAAAATCGTGGGTCAGATCGGTCGGGGTGGTCAGCGTGTGCGATCGCGTAATGGTTTGAAAATCGCCGAAGCGAATCTTAACCGTCACCCGCCCCGCCGATAGATTTTGACGCCGCACGCGTAAGCCCACCGCCTCGGCCTGTTCGAGCAGCACGTCGCGGACATGATCGGGATCGGCCAGGTCGGTACCGAAGGTTTGTTCTTGTCCGATTGATTTGGCCTGTCGGTCGTTGTGAACTGGCCGGGTGTCGATGCCGTGGATCAGTTCGCGTACGCGCGCTCCCCACGATCCCATGTGCTGTTCAAACCACGCTAAATCCATCCGTCGGAGGTCGGCGAAGGTTTTCATCCCAAGTCGGTGCAAGCGTGCTGCGGTTTTGTCGCCGATGCCCCAGATGCGAGTCAACGGCAATGGCGGGAGAATTGTGTCGATCGTGTCGGGTGCGATGACGGTCAAACCGTCGGGCTTATTGAGATCGCTGGCAAGCTTGGCGAGAAACTTATTCGGCGCAACGCCGACCGACGCGGTGAGTTGCGTTTCGGCACGAATCGCAGCACGAATATCTCGCGCGATTTTTTCACCCGTACCCAGCAATCGCTGGCAACCGGTGACATCCAGAAACGCTTCATCCACGCTGACGGGCTGAACCATGTCGGTGAAGCGTTCCATGATCGTAAAGACTTGCCGTGAGACTGCGCTGTATTTGCTGTACGAACCTTTGACGATGATCGCCTGCGGGCAAAGCTGTCGCGCCCGCGCCATCGGCATCGCGGAATGACAGCCATACACGCGGGCTTCGTAGGATGCCGCTGCGACGACGCCGCGATTACCGGTTCCGCCGACCAGCACTGGTTTGCCGCGCAGCGTGGGGTCGTCACGCTGTTCGACTGATGCGAAAAAGGCGTCCATGTCTACGTGGAGGATGGTTCGCTGGGGTTCGATATCCCGATTGTATCCGCTGGGGCGTGAGGGAATAGGCCCCCGATTTCGAAGATGAAAACAGGGATGGAGAGCAAGAAAGTAGACACGAATCACACGAATCAGACACGAATGAAAAAGTGAGCAAGAGAATATTTTCAATTAAATTCGCGTTGTTTTTCTGTTCATTTCGTAGCACGTGCGTCTCGACCGTGGCTTTTTTTATTTACAGTATGGGTGTAGAAATTGTCACATGATCCCAACTGCATCCCCGACCGATCGTGATGCTATCGCCTTGCCGACGACGCGCGCTGAGGCGATGGCGAGATTGATACAGGACGAAAGCAAGGTTCCGGCCTATTCGTTGCCCGATCTGTTGATTTGCAACGATGGCACGAAAGTCACGTCCGCCGATCAATGGCGAAAGCGCCGCGCGGAGATTCTGGAACTCTTTACCACACAGATGTTTGGCAAAGCGCCACAGAGGCCGAAGGGATTGTCATGGACAACTTTTTCGCACAACCCCGCAGCCCTAAACGGCAAGGCGGTGCGCAAAGAAATCGACATTCGTTTTTCGGATGAAGCAAAATCGCCCGTGATGCGTATGCTGATTTATCTACCCGCCAACGCGACCGGGCCTATTCCATTGTTCATCGGCATGAACTTTGCCGGGAATCATACGACTCACGCCGATCCAGGGATCGCATTGGCGCACAGTTGGATTCCTGATGTCGAGAAATACAAGTCGGTCAACCATCATGCGACCGAAGCAGCGCGCGGGATCAAATATTCCCGCTGGCCTGTCGAGAAAATCCTAGAGCGCGGATACGGACTAGCGACGATCTACTGCGGCGATGTCGATCCCGATTTTGACGACGGATTTCAAAATGGCGTGCATCCGCTATTTTACAAGTCGGGACAGAAAAAACCCGCCGCCGACGAATGGGGCACAATCGCGGCGTGGTCGTGGGGATTGTGCCGGGCGATGGACTATCTGGAACAAGACCCGGCGGTCGATTCAAAACGCATCGCCGTGCTAGGCCATTCGCGATTGGGCAAAACTGCCTTATGGGCAGGCGCAACCGATCCACGCTTCGCGCTGGTCATCAGCAACAACAGCGGCTGCGGCGGAGCTGCGATCGCACGACGAAAGTTCGGCGAAACTCACTTCCTCATCAACAATCACTTTCCGCACTGGTTTTGCAGCAATTTCAAACAATATGACCATCGTGAAGAAACCTTCCCCGTCGATCAGCATCAGTTGATCGCATTGATCGCACCAAGACCTGTCTACATCGCCAGTGCGTCCAAAGATTTATGGGCAGATCCGTATGGCGAATTTCTTGCGGGCGTCCATGCCTCACCTGTGTATGAATTGCTCGGCGAAAAAGGATTGCGTGGCGTTGATTTCCCGCCGGTACAGACGCCGGTGATGAGCCGCATCGGCTATCACCTGCGAGACGGCGTACACGACATCACCGCCTACGATTGGGAGCAATATCTCAACTTCGCAGACAAGCAGATGCGAGCGTCATAGGCGTCGGCAGGGTTGGTTAATTGTAGACTTCCCCACGACTGGTGGGCACGGCGCACAGTCCGGCGCTGATCGCCGGGTAAATGAGTGTATCTTGTAACCTATCGACGATCTTCTCTACAATGCGAAGACGAAGCCTGCCGACTGGCGGCGGGTGGAGACTCCAATCACGCAAAATGCTATATTGTGAATTGAGGTAACCTATGAGTGATGAGCATTTTCAGGAAGATTTTTACACCGAACCTTTTCAACCCGTGCGGCTGCACCTGGTGAGCGGTAAGACGCTGGACATCCGCCGACCTGGTCTTGTCATGCCCCTGCGTGATCGAGTGATGGTCTTTCGCGGGCTTGCCAAAGACGGACGATCCGCTGAGGGCTACGACATCATCGCTTTGCACAATATCGAGCGGATGGAACGACTCGACATCGGTAAACCCGCGACCGGCAAGCGCAAGCGGGCTTGAGATGCGGTTTTGACTAAACTGCGTCAAGTGACTAACGGCGGCTGAAGCCGCCCCTAGGGCAGACTGGTGCAGGGTGTCACTTCACGCCGCGTGTCGCATCGCTTGCCGCGGTGAGATCACAATCGCACGCGGACGCATCGGCATGGGTTCGGAAACCGGTGCGGGCTGGGTCTGAACCGCAGGCAAAACAACGCGGCGGTAATTGAAGAAGACCTTCAGACGCAGGAAATGTTTTTCCATCGCATGATAGCAAACCCACGCGATCGCCCATGAGCAGACCACGGCAAGCACGACGTGAATCACAATCGCTGCGGCATAGGAACCGGTGAGATTGGTCAAACTCGTCCAGCCGAATAATTTGGCGTAGGCGGGTGCGAAAAACATGTGCGTGACGTAGAGGCCGTAGCTGTACTTGCCGAGGCTTGAAAAGACGGGATTTGCGACGACGCGTGTCGTCCACGATCCGGCTTTCATCCCCGCCGCCGCTAACACGATCCATGTGCTGGCAACTGCGAGCAGCGTGTAGCCGAGAATCGTTGTCATCAGATCGTCACGATTAAATCGTCCGTAATGTGCGACTAGCACGATCAATCCGGTCGCCGCGCCGAGCGCCATGATTTTGAACCGGCTTGTCCACGCGGCAGCCATTTTGGGATCGGTAATCAGGATCGACGCCAGCGCGCCCATCGCCAGCGAATCGACCCGGCAAGGCGTCAGCACATACGGCACGACCGAATCAAACCCCGCCAGCATTAACATCCCACGCAATACCGGTGCCCCAAGGATACAGACCAGACAAACCTTGATGAGTTTTGCCCGCGACGAAATAAACCAAACCACCAATGGCCAAAACAGATAAAAATGTTCTTCCACCGCCAGTGACCAGAAGTGGTTGACCGCGCCCCAGCGTTCGCCTTCGATCGCGATTTTGAAGTTCGTTCCGTACAGCCACAACCAGCTTTGCCCCTCAATAGTGGCCGGCAGTTCACGGGTGAGTTTTGCGAAGTAATGCCCTATGAATTGGTGAAAAATGGGCATCTGCATCAATACCGGAATCACCAGCACGATGATCGCTAGCACAATGTAATAAATCGGAAAAATCCGAAGCGTGCGGCGGGCGTAGAAATTGAGGAAGTAATCCTCGTTATTTCTCGTTTTTAATAGGATTGCAGTAATTAAAAACCCCGAGAGCACGAAGAACAGATCGACGCCGATCCAGCCCGTGTGCGACAGTTCAAGCATCCGCCTGGTGATGGATGGGCCGCTGATCGCGGGGGTGAAGTGGTGGATCAGAACAAGTAGGATCGCGATACCGCGCACGCCGTCGATCGCAGGCATGTGCGAAATCGCAGAGCCGTTATCAGGCGACGGGACGCGTGAGAGATTAGATGATCGGGACATTTGTTATCTTCACCTTTGACCGGCACCGTCCCTCGGATTCAATTTTGAACCCCGGCATCCTCGGTCTAAACTTGTTAGAGTTATCGGACAGACCGATAACCTTTAATGAGGCAAAAAATGCGTGATATGAAAACGATCTGTTTCTTTTTGTTGCTGGCGTGCGTTGTTTCAACGGCGCGGGCGGCGGATGTTCCGGCGTTTGAAATCCGCAAGGGCTACAAGGTGACACTCGCCGCAGCGGACTTTGGTCCGGCACGGTTCATGGCTTTGGATGACAAAGGCGTCTTATTCGTGTCCCAGCCGCAGACGGGAAAGGTGATCGCTTTGCGGGACAAAGATGGGGACGGACTTTACGAAACAAAGACCGACTTCATTACCGGCTACAAGCAAGTGCATGCGATGCAGTTTTTCGATGGCTGGCTTTATGCGACCAGCGCAGCGGACGGATCGTGCAAACGGGCGCGCGATAAAGACGGGGATGGCGTCGCGGATGAGGTGGAAGATTACCTGCCCCCCAACTCCGTCCCCGCCGGGGGCGGCCATGCGTTTCGGGGCATCTGCGTCACCGACAAGTTTGTCTATATCTCGGTTTCCGATCCGACCAATATGTCCGATGATCTGCCCAGCGAACGCAAATCGGTCTACCGATTCGATCGCGATGGAAAAAACAAAATGCAGTTCGCGACCGGTATCCGCAACACCGAAAAATTGCAGTTGAGACCGGCTACCGATGAACTGTGGGGGCTCGATCACGGCTCAGACAATTTCGGCCAAAAATATGGGGAATCAAAAGGCAAACAGCCCATCACCGATCTGCTGCCCGGAGAAGAACTTAATCGTTTCGTCGAAGGCGGATTTTACGGCCATCCGTTCCTGTCGAACAACCGCATCGTCCGTCCCGAATACGCCACCCGTCCTGACATTATTGATCTCGCCAGCAAGACCATCGCCCCAGAAATGGTGTTCGGTGCGCACTGGGCGGGCAACGGATTCACTTTCTTGCACAAAGATTATTTCCCGGATCATCAAGGCGATCTGATCGCAGCGTTTCATGGATCGTGGAACAGCAGCATCCGCGTCGGGTATCGCGTCGAACGGGTCTTATTCGACAAACAAACCGGCAAACCCTACGGCAGCCTGCAACTCGTCGGCACCCTTGGTCCGGACCCCCAAAAACCCCTCGCCCGGCCTGTCGATTGCGCCGAAGCACCCGATGGAACCATCCTGTTCAGTTGCGATCGAACGAACAAGATTTATCGAATCAGCAAGGCGGATTAAAACAGAGTACAAACCGCAGATTACGCGGTGACGCAGATTAAAAATGCAAATACATCATTCAACTTGAACTCCTGCACGGGCCCGTTTCATCACTATAGATTTAACAATTCCTTGTATTCATCTGCGAAATCTGCGAAATCTGCGGTTCACTATTTTTTTCCGTGAAGGATAGCCTTATACCCTCGCAGCGCATCAGCGAACGGTTCGGGGTTCCAGCCGAAATGGCGGGAAATGGTGTCGGGGTCGGCGGTGCTGTCTTCAGACGCCATTTCGACTTGGGCGCGATTGAATGGCAATAAAAAAGCGGGGGATATTTGCGTCAGTAGCCGCGCGTACCAGACAGGAATGCCGAGTGCCATCTTCGTTTTACCGCGAATGATCTGGCTGGCGATGCGATACATCGCCGGCCAGGTGAATTGTTGCGGCCCGACCAGATCGATTGTTTCGCGAATCAGCTCGGGTTTTTCGATCGCATCCACAAACGCCCGCGCGACATCCTTCACATAAACTGGCTGCAGCAGCGCTGGCTTTTGCCCAACCAATCCATTGGCGAAATAAGGCATAAACAACCACGGCAATTTCTCGCCTTGTGCCCACCCTGCGAGCATTTCCATAAACTCGCCCTCTGCGCCGTGGATGACCGATGGCCGAAAGATTGTGTAATCGAGTTGAGTCTGCTTCAACGCTTCTTCCGCGCGGGCTTTGGTCGATGCGTATGCGCTTGGGCTGCCGGTTCGCGATCCCAACGCACTCATCTGTATAAACCGCTTCACGCCTGTGCGCTCCGCGGCGGCAAAAACATTGCGCGATCCTTCGTAGTGGATGCGCTCGAAAGTCTGCCCCCGTGACGGATTTTCTCGAATGATCCCCACCAGATGAATCGCTGCAGCGCAGCCGCGCATCGCGGCATCAAGCACCTTGTCATCGAATAAATCGCCGACAAATGATCGCACGCCGTCACGCTCGATTGGCGATTCCCGAACGAGTGCATGAACGCGATATTGACGTTGTAATAGTTCGTCGAGCACCGCGTTGCCCACAAAACCGGACGCGCCGGTGATAAAGATGGATTTGTCTGGCATACGCGATGATAATAGGCACATGCACCCCGATGCACCGGTCATTCCCTACGCGAAGCGACTCGATGACGACCCCGCATGGGCTTTTCAAGAAGGAAGTCTTTATTTTGAAAATAAGGGATCCGCCTTTCCTGATCCCGCACAATCGCAAGTCGATGATGACGGCCTATATGTCATCCCACTCGACCAACTCGTCGCGTTGAAACTGGCATCGGGTATGACCGGCGGTATGCAGCGGATGAGGGATCTGGCGGACGTGATCGATATGATACAGTGCATACAACTTGCCCGCGATTTCAGCCAAAAGTTGCACGAATATGTGCGAGCTAATTATCTGGAACTGTGGGACTGCATTGATCAATCCCCTAAGGCGATCGAATCATGACCGTCATTCGTCTCGGCACCCGCGCCAGCCTCTTAGCCACCGCGCAGTCGCAACTCGTCGCTCGTGCGATCGAGCGGGCGCACCCATCGGTCACGGTCGAATTGATCCCACTAAAAACCACCGGCGACATCGTTCAGGATCGTCCGCTGGCTGAGATTGGCGGGAAGGGGTTGTTCACCAAAGAACTTGAATTGGCGCTGCTCGAAGGTCGGATTGATCTGGCGGTGCACAGTTACAAAGATGTGCCGGTCACGATGCCGCTGGTCGATCAATCGGAATTGGTCATCGCCTGCGTACCCGCACGTGAAGACCCGCGCGATTGTCTTGTTACAAACTCAGCGGATGCGATTTCGATTGAAACACTCCCGCCGGGCGCGCGGGTGGGGACGGGTAGTTTGCGGCGTAAATGCCAGGTGCTCGCGATCCGCCCCGATCTGCAAATCCTTCCCATTCGCGGGAACATCGACACCCGATTGAATAAACTCGCCGATGAACAATACGATGCGGTCGTGCTGGCGATTGCGGGGTTAAGTCGGTCGGGATTGGTTCCGAAATGCACGCATCATTCGATTATTCCTTTTACGCAGATGATCCCCTCTGCCGGTCAGGGGGCGCTGGCGATTCAAATCCGTCGCGATCACACGGAATTGTCAGCATTGCTCGCCCCACTGCACAGTCCATACGACGCCCGCTGTGTAAATATCGAACGAGAGATCGTCCAGCTATTGAACGGCGATTGCTATTCCCCGATCGGTGTGGTCGTTTCACCCGCAGAAACCTCTGACAAAATGCAGATTCATGCCTGTATTGGTGCGTCTGGCGGGGGCTTGCCGGTTCGCCGAGCTTCTGCCGAGTTTGAAATTTGGGAGATAAACCGTATCGCGAGCAAAATAACCGCAGTGCTGCAAAATGCCCGTAACTAGCGTTTGCATAACGACTTCGCTGTTAATCCAAAAGAATATAATTGACCAGATGACCCCGAGTTCGATACACTATTAAAGATTCTTTAATTCGGCGAGGAAACCTTGGCGGACCGGAAAAGCAAAGTTCTCGTGTTGACGGGAAATCAGAATCCCTCATTCACCCACGAATTGGTTCAATGCCTGACTCAGCATTGTGATCTGGTTCAGGCTCACAACATCGACGAAGCTATCGACCAATTACGTCGTCAGCATTTCTCCGCAGTCTTTTCAGACGCAGACGATTTCCTGCCCCTTGAACGCGCACTGGTCAGCCAACAAGCATCATTGATCCTCAACACCATCGGGGAAGGCATCTGTCTGGTCGACGGTCAAGGCCAGTGCAACTGGATGAACAAAAAGATGCTCGCCTGGCCGGCACGGGTACACGAAAAAGTCCGCCGAACCTGTCAGGAAGCATACACCTTATTCTCAACCCAGTTTTCCAACGTCCCGTCCGATCCCTCCCTTCCCGTCCCGTCCCGATCCAAACGATACACGCTTAATCTTGAAGACCAGCAGTTCATGGAAATGATCTGCTCGCCGATCGTTTCGCCTTCGGGTCAGGTTGTGCAGGTTGTCGCGATTGTGTGGGACGCCACCAGCCAACGCCGCCTGCAACAAAAGATCGACGCAATCGATAAAGCCGGTAGCGAATTGGTGCGTCTGGAAGCCGATCTGGTCGTCACCAAAAACGTCGCCCAGCGCCTGAAACTGCTGGAAGACAAGATCATCAGCTACACCAAAGACCTGATGCACTTCGATCATTTTGCGATTCGCCTGCTGGATCGCAAAAGTAATCGGCTTGAACTGGTGATGAGCGCCGGTCTTCCAGACGACGCATTGAATATCGAACTGTTCGCCGCTGCGGAAAACAACGG
Organism: Tepidisphaerales bacterium; assembly: GCA_038210015.1. Taxonomy (GTDB): domain Bacteria; phylum Planctomycetota; class Phycisphaerae; order Tepidisphaerales; family Tepidisphaeraceae; genus BPJO01. The sequence continues at coordinate 33,422 of JBBQXB010000004.1, read as the reverse complement.
CATCAGCGGATATGTCTCCTCAACCGGGCGGTCGTATATCTGCCCCGATGTCGAACGTGATCCGCGTTATATCGTCGGGCTTGATTCCGCCCGTTCCAGCCTCACCGTGCCCTTGCGATTGCACGACAAGGTGATCGGTGTTTTCAACATCGAATCACGTCAACGCGCCGCGTTTAACGAAGACGACCGACAGTTCGCTGAAATCTTTGGCAGGTATGTCGCCATCGCGCTGAACATCCTCAATTTGCTTGTGAACGAGCGCGTCGAGACCAGCCACACCGTCACCGACACCGTGAATGCTGAAGTCGCCGGCCCGTTGAACGACATCGCTTCGGATATCGGCGCGATGATGGATGATTATGTTGGCGACGAGGATTTGCGAGGCAAGCTGCAAGGCGTTCTCGATAACGTCAATTTCATCCGCACCAGTCTTCGCCAGGCGGCTGAGGGCCCCAACACGATTTTGGGCGCAAAAGACGTCAAAGTCGTTGAAGATCCGATTATCGCCGGCGCACGCGTGTTGGTGGTCGATGACGAGCCGAACATTCGCGCAACCATCGCAGATGTGTTGCGAAAATATCGCGCCAGCGTGACAGTCGGCACGAACGGTCAAAACGCGATTGACCTGCTCAATGCGCATCACTTTGATCTGATCGTTTCCGATATCAAAATGCCCGATAAAACAGGTTACGACGTGTTCGCGGCCGCTAAGAAAAAATCGGACAACCTGCCGGTGATTTTAATGACAGGTTTTGGTTACGATCCCAACCACTGCATCGTCCGCGCCAGCCAGGAAGGCTTGGCAGCGGTTTTGTTCAAGCCGTTCAAGGTCGAAGCGCTGATGACTGAGGTTCGCAAAGCCCTCCAATACTCGCGCTCTGCCTGATCGCATCGCAGATCGATTCTGGACGATTATCCTCGCATCGCGTGCTATAATTGCCCGCGAGTTCTATTCCATCATGGCCGAAACGCAGATTTACAAGCCTTACCGCAAATCGCTGCTCAGCGCGCAACGCGTTCGAGAATTGTCGCAACTGCGCCCGATGATCGTGGCGCGCGATACGATCTGGTGCTGGGCTTTGATTATTGCAGCATGGGCGTTTGTCGCGTGGAATCCTACCTGGTGGACGGTGCTGATCGCGATCCCCGTCATCGGGACGCGCGCCTATGCGTTGATGATTATCGCGCACGACGGCCTGCACCGGCGGCTATTCGATGGGGTCAAATCGAACGATCTATTCAACGATCTTTTCGTCGTCGGCAGCTTTGGGGCCATCACGCGAATCAACAACCGCAATCACCTTTCGCATCATAATCATCTCGCCAGCGAAGAAGACCCCGACCGACATAAATACACCTGTATCAATAAAGATACCGGCCTGAAGTTGCTGGGATATCTGATCGGGGCGCAGGTCTTTGTATCAATCTTTAACGTACTGCTTGGCGGGAAAAAAACCGGACAGCGCAAAACCGAAAAGCTCTCCTATCGCGTCCGCGACCTCATGATTTTAATCGGCTGGCAGGCGTTATTGTGGACTGCCGGGATGTATTTCATCGGGTGGTGGGCGGTTCCTGTTTTGTGGTATCTGCCGTTTTTTGTGTTCGCGTTATTGGGGGATAATTTCCGCACCTTCGCCGAGCACACTCATGCCGAACCGGATCAACTCGCCGACACCCACCGGCTGATTACTTATGTGTCGAATCCGATCGAGCGAATCTTTTTTTCTCCGATGAACATGAATTATCACACGGTTCATCACTTGTGGACGAGCATCCCGTACTACAACCTGCCCACCGCCGACGCCGAGATACGCCCGATGCCTGCGGCGATGGGTTTGGAATGGCGAAGCAGTTACGTCGGGTTTTTGATTCGATATTGGTTCGCGTTACCGATCGAAGGCTGCCGCGTGCGTCCTGTTACGCCGACTTGATCGCCCGCATAATTGCGATCATCTGCACGGCAGCGTCTGCGGCGTTTTTCCCACCGTGGCTGTGCGAGCCGCCAGTCCGATCCAACGCCTGCTGCTCGGTGTTGGTTGTCAATACGCCAAAAATGACCGGCAAGGCGGTTTGGATCGAGACATCCATAATCCCGCGCGCCGCTTCGCCTGCGACATAATCAAAGTGCGGGGTATCGCCACGAATGACGCAACCGAGGCAAATCACCGCTCGAAACCGCTTGGTATCCGCCATCCATCTGGCTGCCACGGGTAATTCAAACGCGCCGGGAACACGGTGGATCTCCACTCGCGATTCATCCACGCCATGAAATCGCAGTTGTTCGACGCATCCGCGCAACAATTCATCGACGATATGCGAATTAAACCGCGCCGCGACCACCCCGATGCGGGCATCGAGGGGAAGATCAACTTTAACCGTCGCGGGGGCGTGCGTGCTCATGGATAAGCGATTGTCGGACATCGCCGATTAATTTCAATGAGGCGCGGCATTGCATTCGTAGATCGGCAAAAGACAATCCACACACCTATGTTATCGCTGCCCCGTCGCGTACTGACTCTGTTGCAATTCACCCGCATGGCGCTGGTCTTCACCGCGATCAGCAACGCGTGGGCTGCGATGCTGTTGCAAAGCCACGCGACCGGCAAGCCGATCCCGTTCTGGTATGCCGTTGCGATGACGATGGTATCAGTCGGACTCTACACATTCGGGATGTCGTTAAACGACTTGATCGATCGTCGTCGCGATTCGCAGATCGCGCCCGGTCGGCCATTACCTTCAGGTCGTATTAGCGTGACGGCGGCGCATCTGATTTGCGTGATGCTGGCATGTATCGCGCTGGCGGGGGGTGCTTGGATGGCGTGGATTCAGTCCGGCCAATGGATCAGCCTGCTGATTGTCTTATGGACCTTGGTTCTGATCGGCTTTTACGATTTCGCTGGCAAGTACCTGGTCGCACCGGGGTTGATCGCACTCGGATTGATCCGATTTTTCCACGCCACCGTGGCCGCCCCGACCTTAATCATCCCGTGGCACGCGATCTTGCTGCTGGTTCATGTGACAATCCTTTCGACGGTCTGTTACGGACTGGAAGGCAAACGTCCCCGGCTGACCAAGCGGCATTGGGTGATGGTCATCGGCGGGCTGAGCTCGATGTGCGGCTTACTGATCGGGCTGTTGATTCAACGGCGTGCGGTTCTTGGACAATGGGAGGCTGCGTTGTGGTTTACGCCCGCGTTGTTGCCCGTGGCGGCGTCGATTGTTGCGTTTGTAATGTTTGCAGGCATCATCCGCATCCAAAACAAAGACCCCCGCGCCGCCGGGCGTACGATGATGTTGTACGGATTGCTGTGGCTGATCGTCTACGACGCGTTATTTGTGTTGGGCTATGTCGGGTGGACCTACGCGTTGGTGATCCTGGCATTATTCCCGATTTCAGTGCTGGCGGTGCAAGTCATGCGCTGGTCAAGCCGCATCGCCGAGCTGTCCGCCAAACCGCAATACCAGCGCGCGAGATAAGTCAGCATGCAGAGGCTGACGCAGCCCATGGACGTGCATGGGATCGCAGTTCAGGAAAATCTGCCCGATGACACACCGCGCCACGCGTCGATTTTGAGATTGCTATCATGCATTGTCCCCGGACGTGCAGCATGTGGCAGACGATAATCATGCGCTGCTATTGGACGATCCTCGTCATCCCAGCTTGCACTTTAAGAAAGTCCGCAGGTATTGGTCCGTGCGAATTGGGGTGCACTACCGAGCGTTGGCGTTGCAGAATAATACTGAAATTATTTGGTTCTGGATCGGGACTCACGGAGACTACGACCGGCTTATCGGTACAAAATGACAGACGCAGCACATTTCGGCAACGAACAGGCGCAAATATATTGTTTGAACGCAACGCGAAGGACTACCATGCTCAAATTAACTTCTAGGAGTAGGCAATGCGCAACCAAATTTTTGCGGGTCTGATAACGATGCTGCTGGCATCGTGGTGTGTCGCGGATGCAACTACCCAGCCGGTCAAGCCAAAGTCCGACGAACGCCAAGTCATCGACAAAATGCTCGGCTATTCGTTCAACGTGCCAAAAGTCTGGCGTGAAATCGAACAAAAAGGGGGCCGATCCATCCACGTTTTCCAACTTCCCGCGCCCGGAGGCGCTGCCAAGGCGGCGTCGAGCTGGATCATCCTCGCGGAAGAAGAAAAAAAGCCGATCGATCTGGAAAAGTTCGCAGACCGAATGCGTGACAGCATTATGAAACGCGCGAAAGAAGCCAAAATTGAGTCCGAAAAATCCGTGCAGTTTCTAGGCTTGGACGCATGGGAAATTGTCTATACCATGAAAATGCAGATGAAAATCATCACACAGCAAGGTAAGGACAAGGTCGAACAAACCGAAGACGTCGCAACCCGCGTGCGTACAACGTTGTTCCTGTATGACGGATATTCATACCAACTGATCCTGACCAGCGACGACACGGGCTACCAGAACCGCGTCAAAGCTGCCGACCGGATGCTCACCACCTTCAAACTCGCACAGCCGCAGACCGCAAAGCCGTGATGCATGCGATGCAACGCGTGGGATGACGTTGCCTAAATGATCGTGCATGATTGCGAACCGATCATCTTTTAGGGTACGCGATTGCGTGCCACAATACGCGGCACGCAATCGCGTGCCCTACACATATTGATCGCGCTTGATTCCGCAGAGTCATTTAGACCTATCGGCGCGCATTCAGCTATTTCAGTTTGACTCCGGCCGCCAGCTCATCCAGCAACTTCAGCAGCGCGGTAAAATCGACCGGCTTAACCAAGTGCCCGTCGAAGCCTGCTTCGTGGGAACGTCGCCGATCCTCCACCTGACCCCAACCGGTCAGCGCGATAATGATCATCGCTTTACCCCACAGCTCTTTACGGATCGCGCGGCAGACGTCGTGACCGTTCATCTCAGGCAGGCCAATATCCAGCAAAATGATGTGGGGCTTAAGCTTCTGTGCCTGCGCAAGTGCTTCTCGACCATCATGTGCGGTCTGAATTTGGTGCCCGGCGTACTTCAGCAACAGGGACAGACTTTTGGCACTGTCTTGATTGTCATCCACCACCATCACCCGCCATGGACCGGGCTTGGTCGCGGCTGGCTCGGGTTCGGGCGTGATAACAACGGGATCATCGGTCACGACAGGCAGATATAACACAAATTCACTTTCTTTGCCGGGTCCCTCACTGTGCACAAATATCAGTAATAGCTCCTTCTGAACGCCGCATGAACAAGCCGACATACGCAAGATGCACGGTAAATCTTGTTACGAGCATTTTGCATCTTCCAGCCCCACGACTGGAAACCACGCAAGCGGCACGTTAGCATTTTGCCCACGTGTCGATATTCAGATCCAGACGGTCGAATAAAATCCAGCGTGAAGCTAAACCAGCATCTTTATGGACGCGGGTGACACGGCATCGACTCACCGCGCCACAGGTCTTTGTCCTCTCTTTCGCACTTTTGGTGATTTTTGGCACAGTGGGTCTCAAAACCCTCCCCGGCCTTTACACAGGTCAGCGACTGGGATGGGTCGATGCGTTGTTCACCTCCACCAGCGCGGTCTGCGTCACGGGGTTGATCGTCGTTGATACCAGCACGCATTTCACCTTCTATGGACAGGCGTTTATCCTGCTGTTGATCCAGTTGGGTGGGTTGGGGATTATCACCTTCACCAGTCTAATTATCGTCACGCTCGGCAAGCGCCTGTCACTTCGCCAGGAGGCGGTCTCGATGAACACCGCCGAGATCGCGCCGCATGTCGAGCAAAAACATCTTTTGCGAAACGTCGTCGTTTTCACCTTCGCGATCGAAGCGATTGGTGCTTTGATCCTGTACCTATCATGGATTCCCAAGCACGGCTTTGGCGGCGCGGTCTGGCCGGCAGTGTTTCACTCCATCAGCGCCTTCTGTAACGCTGGTTTTTCGACCAATTCAGATTCACTCGTCAGCGACAACGGCAATCCCTTTATCCTCTGGACTGTCATGGCGTTGATCGTCATGGGCGGGATCGGGTTTCTTACGCTGGAAGAAATTTATTTATTCCAAAAAGCCAAGCGAAATGACAAGCGATTCCGACTTTCGATCCATTCGCGAATTGTGCTGGTCAGCACCGCGATACTGATTTTTGCTGGATGGGTCGTCTTTTTGCCCTTGGAATGGAAGCACACGCTTGGCGAAATGAGCCTGTTCGACAAACTCAACAACTCCCTTTTTATGAGCATCACCCCGCGCACGGCGGGATTTAATACCATCGACTACGCACAGGCAACGATCGGAAGCAACTTCTTCACCATACTGCTGATGTCGGTGGGCGGATCGCCTGGATCGACCGCGGGCGGATTGAAAACGACCACCTTCGCGATTATCGCTTTGGTCGCCTGGTCGCGATTTCGCGGCAACGCCTCCACTTCGGTAGCAGGAAGAACAATCCCACAGGAAACAATTCAACGCGCGATTGGCCTTTTCGCGATCGTTTTCACGCTCATCACCATTGCGATATTTGCGTTGACCGTCTCGGAACCTGTTAGAGGCGGATCGGCGGTTTTTCTGCACTACATGTTCGAGGCCGTCAGCGCATTTAATACCGTCGGATTGTCGATGGGTGTAACGTCTACTTTACCGGATGTGGATCGCGTATTGATAATCGTTCTGATGTTCAGCGGACGCGTCGGCCCGTTGGTGCTGGCAGCGGCGCTGACCCGCGCCGCCACGCGAGGCTTTAGATATGCACACGAAGATGTGATGATCGGCTAACGATCCGATTCAGATTGTTGAGGTTTGATATGAAACGTTTTGTCATCATCGGCTTGGGCAACTTCGGCAGCAGCGTCGCCGCCGCGCTCTATGCGCATGGACACGAGGTGATTGCGATCGATCCCGACGGAAACTCTGTCGATCGCGTCGCAGCGCAAGTCACGCGATCCATCGTCGGAGACGGACGTGACGCCAAGACCCTGGAACGCGCCGGTGCGCGTGATGCCGATATCGGGATTGTCGCAACAGGCGATGATATCTCCGCCAGCGTGCTTTCAGCGATGATGCTCCGCGATCTGAATGTCAACGAAGTGTACGTCAAAGTCATCAGCAACGATCACGCCCGCGTGATGCAACGACTTGGCGTGACCGATACGATCTTTCCAGAACATGAATCCGCACTGGCGCTGGCGCAGCGGGTTTCAGGCAGTTCGCTTCTTAATTACGTCCGATTAGCGCCGGGCTTCAGTCTTCAGGAAATGGCCGTCCCCACATCGTGGGAAGGTAAGACGCTTCGTGAACTGAAACTGCGTACCGAATATCGCATCGCGGTTGTGGCGGTGCACGATGTGCTGCAAGACAGCCTGACCGCCGTGCCCGATCCCGACGCCGTGTTGACCGATTCCGACGCCCTCCTTGTTGCCGGACTGGACGAAGATCTGTCCCGGCTGGCGAATATAAAATAAGGAAAATCCATGGCACACAAATCACTCCTGGGCGAAAAAGTCTCACGCTATGTCAATGAAGTGGCGCAGCTCGAACCGGATGTTCTGAGTCGCTTGCGCACCCGCACCCGCGAGTTGCGTGAAGGCGGGATGCAGATCAGCCCGGATCAGGGACGGTTTTTGTCGATGCTCGTCCGGATGATCGGTACCAAGCACGCGATCGAGGTCGGCACGTTTACCGGATACAGCGCGATCTGCATCGCCCAGGCGCTGCCACCTGATGGAAAACTGGTTTGCTGTGATGTCAGCCAAGAATGGACCGGCATCGCCAAGCAATATTGGGCCGATGCGGGCATTACGTCGCGGATTGAACTAAAGATCGCCCCGGCGGTAGAGTCGCTGGATCGGTTGATCGCGATGCACGATGCGGGCAAGTTTGATTTCGCGTTTATCGACGCCGACAAAGCCGGTTACGACGACTATTACGAGCGATGCCTGAAACTGATTCGGCCCGGGGGCGTGATCGTTTTGGACAACATGCTGCGTGGCGGACGGATCGCCGACGAACAATCCACCCTCGATCCCGATACCGCCAGCCTGAAAGCCCTGACCCTCAAAGCTGCCCGCGACGCCCGCGTCGATTCATCACTGCTGACGATTGGCGATGGGTTTCTGATCGTGCGAAAACGTTGATATGATCGCAAAAACGCCATTCATCCATATATCCGCATAAATGGATTGTTGCGGACGGAATCGTGGAGTATACTAACGCAATGCGACTCGACCAAGCTTTTGCAACCGGCAAACCGACGATCTCATTTGAGTTCTTCCCGCCTAAAACCGAGGAAGGATTCAACGCGCTCTATCAGACGATCGAGGAGCTCAAACCGTTGTCGCCGTCGTATGTATCGGTTACCTACGGCGCCGGCGGATCAACCCGCACCAAGACGCTGGAATTGGCAGGACGAATCCAGAACGAAATTGGGTTTAACACTGTCGCGCACCTCACCTGCGTCGGGCACACCGCTGACGAAATCGGGCAGATTCTCGATCAACTTTGGGATTCGGGCATCCGCAATATCCTCGCGCTGCGTGGCGATCCGCAAGGCGGGGTCTGGACCAAAACCCAAGGCGGATTCGACCACGCCGATCAACTCGTCAGTTACATCCGCAACCGCAAGGATTTTTTTGTTGCGGTCGCAGGTTTCCCCGAAGGCCACCCGCAATGTCTAAACTTGTCGCGGGATATGGAACACCTGAAACAGAAGGTCGACGCCGGTGCCAGTGCGATCGTGACGCAGCTATTTTTCGACAACAACGATTTTCATCGATTCCGCGATAACTGCCTTCGTGCAGGGATCGACGTGCCGATCATCGCGGGCATCATGCCGATCTCCAACGTGCAGCAGATCAAGCGATTCGTGACGATGTGCGGCGCGAAAATTCCGATCCCTCTGTTGCAAAAATTAGAGCGTGTGGATGGCGACCCCGAACGCGTTTACAACACCGGTATCGAATACGCCACCAATCAATGCCGCGATTTGCTATTTCACGATGTCGCGGGGCTGCACTTTTATACGCTAAACAAAAGCAAAGCGACGACCGAGATCGTCAAGCGTTTGAACGCCCCACACGCGTGAAACGCAGCGTGTGAGTCGATATCTCTTAAACCATACAACCACGAAATACGCGCGTAGCTGCGACGCCCATTTATGCATGCGCGAGTTCCGTAGGGGCGGCTTCAGCCTCCGAAACCACGCGATGCTCCGAAGTAAGAGGATAGAGACCCTTCGATAAGTGCGACGCCTGCGACGCCCATTTCTGCATGCGCGAGCCCAATTGGCGACGCAGGCGTCGCAGCTACGAGCGTGTATTAACCCTAATCCGCATCACTCAAGGTTGAGTCGACGCCGGCGCGGTGGATGGCGATTGCTTTTGTGATAAATCCCACGCTCGTCGAAACAGTGAAGCGGTTCGCGCGACCGCCATCGCTTGTTGCTGGGCTTTCATTTCGTAGACCGTGATCGTTTTCCCGTCAAAATCCGCCGTGAAATTAAAGAACTTTTCGGTGTCAAATTTTCCTGCTGGCCCGGTGGGTTGCGTCGCCGATCCTGCCTGCCCTGCGGCGTGCATCGCCGCCAGGCCGATCATCGGCAGACGACGATACGCCGCGTCGGCGATCAAAAAAGTCTCGACGCGGACGTTATCACGTTTGGCGTAGGCATCATCGGTCACCTTTTCGCACGCTTGGATCAACGCCTTGAAATAGACCTGTCGAAGCTCTGCGAATGTTTCATTCGCATCGTCGTTCATCCGCCATTCCATCTCGGAATGCACGTTTGGTGCGCCACGTTTGTTCGCAAAATAGCTGACGCTTTTGTAATCTGAGGTCGCATGATGTGGCTGGCAGTTATCCTGCGCATAATGCGCGAGAAAACCCGCCCACTTCAATGCGTGATCATCATCCTTGGAACGCGATGGATCAGGCGTCAACCGGTTTTCCTTGAATGCTAACGCCAACTTTTCAAAGCTGCGCTCAACCGCAAACGGCAGCATACCGGCCTTTTGATATCGCGGGTCGGCCATGTCCTCAGGGACATCTTTCAGATCGACCCGATTGGACAGATCGTGAAGATAAACCTGCCGGTCCACATCAGCGTGAAGGTATTCAAGATCAATAAAATGCAGCAGACGTTCAGGCACGCCGAACGGTTCGATCTTCGTCGTGCGATCGTTGTTGGCGCGGATGTCCGGCTCGACCACCCAGTACGACAAACCCTTCAAATCCTTCGGCTCGGCACCGAGTTTGGCTTTGAGATAAAAGGTTTCCGTACCAGCCGGATCGGTCAGGTCATGCGTGCTGGCGCGGAGAAAATCCTTCAGACCTGCAGGCGCGGTCGGATCGTCAAGAATCCGCATTACCGCAAGTCGGGTGAGGAGGATGTGCTCCTTTGTTCCCCATGCCCACGATGACGGGCAGAGAATCAGCAGGCCTAACAATGCGATACTGAGTGAAATTTTACGCATAGGGATTTAGACTATATCGTCACATATTGAGATTGGATAAACCTCGCACTCACACACATGCAGGGGCGACACATGCAGGGGCGACGCAGGCAGGGGCGACGCCAGCGCCGCCCCTGCATTTTTGACCGCGTCATTTTCGATAGCGACGTATCATTCCTCCGGCACACCGGCAACCTGGGGTTGGGCGAGTTTGACCGCCAGAACCTTCTGATGCACCTCGGCCGCCAGATCCTTGTTATCGAAGAGGAACTGCTTGGCGTTTTCGCGGCCTTGACCAAGCCGGGTCGGGCCATAATTAAACCAAGCACCACTTTTCTCGATAATGTTGGTCGATACGCCAAGATCCAACACGTCGCCTTCATAGCTGATCCCGCGATCGAACATGATATCGAACTCGCCATCACGGAAAGGCGGCGCGATCTTGTTCTTGACGACCCGCGCCCGCGTGCGGCAGCCGATCGAAACGTCGCCGTCCTTCAGCGTTTGCGTTCGACGGACGTCGATGCGAACCGATGCGTAGAACTTCAACGCACGACCGCCTGGTGTGGTCTCAGGGTTGCCGAACATCACGCCGATCTTTTCGCGGATCTGGTTGATGAAGATCACGGTACAGCGGCTTTTGGCGATCGCGCCGGTGAGCTTACGCATTGCCTGGCTCATCAGTCTGGCTTGCAAACCGACGACAGCATCGCCCATTTCGCCTTCGATTTCCGCCCGCGGGATGAGGGCTGCCACCGAGTCGATGACGATCAGATCAACCGCGTTACTACGGACCAGCAGTTCGCAGATTTCCAGCCCCTGTTCGCCGGTGTCCGGCTGACTGACCAGCAGATCGTCGAGTTTCACGCCCAGGCGTTTGGCCCAGGAGGGATCCAGCGCGTGTTCGGCGTCGATAAACGCCGCCACCCCGCCGATTTTTTGGCAACTCGCAATGATGTGCAGCGTCAGGGTCGTTTTACCGGATGATTCCGGCCCGAATACTTCGATGATGCGTCCACGTGGGATGCCATAACCGCCTAGCGCAATATCCAGCGAAAGCGATCCGGTCGGGATGCCGTCGAAGGTCGCGGATTTTTCGCCGTCCAGCTTCATCACGGCACCTTTGCCGAACTGTTTTTCGATTTGCTGCACCGCCAGCGACAACGCCCGCTCGCGTGCCGGGTCTGCGGGTTTGGCGGGCACTTCGCGATGAACGGGTTTCGTATCCGCTTTGCTATCACCCGATCCATTTGACGATGCGATGGACGAAGAAGATACGGACGCTTTGGTGTCGACGGATTTGCCGTCGGCTTTTTCGAGAGTCTTGGCCACGATGGGCCTCCTTGATGCGCACCCGGGTATGCTTGTCAGCCGGGCGGGAGAGAACCAAACGAATCGACTTCGGACTACCTGTCAGTCATGGAGATGGTCCCGGGATAAACCCGAACGAGCCATTTTTTCGAAGAATCAGACGATCACCGACTCTGGTCGATCATCATCCGATCCGAACGTCATCTGTCTGAGGGCAGCAATCGAACCGAAACGGTCGGTAACTCCTTACGTGACTTGAGTTTGCGATCTCGACCACCTGGCCGGAGCGCCACCAAACTGGGAGGAAGTCACTACCTCCATGGTTCGGCGTTTGTTACATCTGATGTTAGGATATTGATCGGGCAAACAAATATCAAGTCTTAAATAAAAATTTTGTCGGATAGAAACCATTTTTGCGATTTTTATTGCCCATTTGAGCGCGACGGTCTTTTTATTTGAAGTGACAAGGAAAGTTCATGTACTGCCCGCCGCCGCGAGTTTTAATAACAACCCGTCTGCGATCAGTTGTGAACGGCTGATGGATTCGCGCCTAGCGAGTTCGTCGACGCGTTCCGGCAAACCGCGTTCGATACTAATCCTGATTTTCTCAGCCCCTTCGCCGACGACTGGCCTGCCGCGCCCGCGGCATGCGGCTTTGACATGCATTGCACGTTCAGCAGCATTGAGCGGGCGTGCATCGGCATCGACGCCATTCTCAGCATCATACTTCGCAAATTCATTCTTTAATTCAGCTTCCGTCATCTTGTTGTATGGCGAGGGCACCTCTGGATTGGCACCTGTTCGAGTCGCATTCTTAGATAAGTGCTTTGCATTCTTTTTCATCATTTCACCTCCGGTAATTGCGCTTCTCTTTGTTGGTCAGTGGACGAGCATGCACAATGTAAATTCCACCGGAAAACGTACCGCATGTAGGAAATATTCGCCCTAGCATTAAGTGTCCACCATAATCTGGTTCGCGGTGACAGGCATTCGCCTCTATAGTTATCCCCCAGCCAGCGTGTATCGCGTTTATGATGCGCGACACAATTTGGTGTTCTGATTAAATCGCAGTGTCTTGTAGTGCTTATTAACAACTGAGTGAATTATTATGCGTGTTGCTGTAACAGGGGGATCGGGAAATGTTGGTTCGGCGGTGGCAAAGCGGCTGATCGACGCGGGGCATCAGGTGCTGGTGCTAGACAAAAAAGCGCCAAGATACGAGGGTGCAAAGTTTATTTATCTCGATCTTCGCGACAGGCAAATCCTCCAACCCGCACTCGATGGTTGTGATGCGGTCGTGCACCTTGGCGAATTACCCAACTCTGGTGCCGGCGATTCCCCTCAGGATGTTTTTGCGCGCAATACGTCGACCGGATCGACCGTTTTTCAGACCTGCGCCGATCTTAAAATTGCACGTGTCATCTACACCAGCACCTGTCAGGTTTACGGCCTGTGGGGAAATGACAAAAAGCAGGAATCGGTTCGCATCAACGCCTTGCCTATGGATGAAACCCAGCCGCTGAATCCGCAAAATGCCTATGCACTATCCAAAGTCGCTAACGAAGGTTACGCAAAACTGATGACATTGCACCACGGATTGTCGGTGGCTGCGTTTCGGCTGCCGCATGTGATGCAGGATCGGTGGATGGATCGGTATCTGAGTTGGGTTCAAAACAATCCCAAGCACTACAGCGAAGGTCACGACGGTTACTGGACATTCATCCACGGTGCAGATGTCGCCGACGCCTATTTGCTGGCGCTGGAACAACCGCGACCGGGGTTTGAAGCCTATCACTTGTTCAGCCCGGACATCATCGGTTTTGTGCCGCTACGTCAGCGGATCGATGAATTGAAGATCACCAACTTCCCCGTACTCCCCGATGATTGGCCAGACACCGCAGCGCCGGTGACATGCGCCAAAGCGCTGGATCATTTCGGCTGGCGTGCGACGCGCTCGTGGTCATTTATCACTTCTCCTGAGTATCAGTCTGATAAATAAATCGGGATGATGTTTCACGTACGGTCGTGCTGATGTATACAAACCGCGAGCAAACTCACGGGCTAAACGGGGGACGGGGTGGGATGCGATTGTTCTTTACTTGTTGATTTTTCGCGCGTGTGTTGCTCACGCGCTTTTTCCTTGCGCGGGGACTGTTCGCGCAGGACGGGACGATAGAGTGTATCGCGTTCAACGGGCGTTCGACCGGCTTCGCGGATGATCCGCTCGATGTCTCCGACGTGCATTTCCTGGTGCGTCGTGCCGCGTTCGCCTTCGCGCTTGGTGATGTCGTACCAGACCACCGTGCCGTCCAGATCGTTACAGCCCCAGTGCAACGCGATCTGCGACAGATGGATCGATTGCATGATCCAAAACGCCTTGATGCTGCCGATGTTCGGCACCATCAGGCGCGCGATCGCAAGAGTCTTGAGATCGGTCAACCCCGTCGGCCCGGGCAAATGCCCTAGCTCGCTGTCTTCGGGGATGAAGGACAGGGGGATGATACAGTTGAAAAAGGCGTGGGTCGGGATTTGGGGGTCAGGGTTCGTGGTTCGTGATTCGTGGTTCGTGATTCGTGGTTGCAGTGGATGAAGCGATTTGTTCCGACCCACGACCTGCAACCCACGACCCACGAAGGGATTCAGCCTGCAACTCGCGTAATTTGATCAGATGCCGGATGCGTTCTGCGGGCGTTTCGACGTGGCCGTAGAGCATGGTGGCGTTGGTATAGATACCCAACGCGTGGGCGGTGCGGTGCACCTCGAACCACTTGTCTTCGCGGACTTTGCCTTTGAAGACTTCATCATGAACGCGGTCGTCGAAGATTTCCGCCCCGCCGCCCGGGAGTGATCCGAGTCCGGCGTCGGCCAGCGCGGCGAGCACGTCGTGGATGCTCATCCGCGCGATGCGGGAAAAATGCACGATCTCGATCGCGGTAAAGGCTTTGATATGCAGCTCCGGGCACTCGCGGCGGATGCCTTGGAGCATGTCGGTGTAGTAATCAAACTTCAACCACGGATGCAGCCCGCCCACAATATGCACCTCGGTCGCACCGGCGTCGGCAGCGGTACGGGCGGCGGCGATCACCTCATCCACGCTCATCTCATAAGCGCCGGCTTCGCCTTTTTTGCGATAGAAACTGCAAAACTTGCAGCTTAGGGCGCACAAATTGGTGTAATTGATATGCCGGTTGCGGTTGTAGTAGACGACATCGCCATGCAGCGACTCGCATAGATGATTCGCGAGCCTGCCGATCCCGTGTAAATCGCGACTAGCGTAAAGGGCAACGCCGTCGGATTCATCCAGCCATTCGCCTGCAAGCACCTTGCTGGCGATCGGTTCGAGTGCGGGGTCTTGGACGAGACTGGAAGGCATCATGCCAATAGTATCGCTTTCATGCCGCGATCTCGAATCGTGTCAGGGGATTTGAAAGATGAATGGGGTGAAGGATGAAGTTGGAAGGATGAAGGATGAAAGAATACGCTGCTGCGTAACAAAATATGCACCATGAATGCGGAAACGCAGTTTGATCTGATTTGGCAGATGAAAATGCCACGGGCGGGACGCGCGTGCTACATACGACAAACTTCAAACTATTATCCGCACTCGTGTGATTCGTGACGCACTTCTTCCTCTGTGACGGCTGTGATCTGTGTGGCAAATATATCGGTCGATTAGCGGATGAATCGCATATCGCCGAAGTTTGGGATGGCGCGGATGGGTAGGCCGAAGGGGCTGTATCCGGGCGGCCAATAGACGAAAAAGGCTTTGCCGAGTAGGAATCGCTCGGGCACGATACCGGGTTCGACTTTCAGGTCGCCTTCATCTTTTAATTCCACCCGCTGATCCCACATCCGTCCATCGGCGCTCATTAATGAATTATCGCCCATCGCGAAATACTCTTGCTCTTTTAACGTCACGACATGATTGAGATCGCCATCGGCAAATGCGCGCAGAATGCGAGAGGATCGCTCGGATCGGTAATGCACATCACGCCACAGTTGCAGGTGTTCGATTTTCGCCTGTACGCGGTCGCCGACGATCCGCGCGTCGCCGGTCGGGGCGTCGTTGGGATTGTCGATGATGTATTGAACATTGGGGTGATAATCTTGGCTGGAGGTCATGAGGATATCCTTGCCATCAATGCGAAGGACGACACGGTAATCAACATTCTCCAGCGACACCTGATGCCTGCCGGTCAGATCAATCGTGTGTTCGCCAACCACTTTGCTTTGATCCCCAGCGTGCATGATTAAACGCACTTTGTTGGTGCTTAATTCGGCAGTGAAGCTGACTGATCGCGTGGCGTCGGGAAAGTTTTTGGACAACACAATCCGAAGATTGCCGTCGCCTTTCATATCCGACAAAAAGAAGGAGGTTTTAAGATCGGCGACGGGTTTCACATCGTCATACGGACCGCTGTTATATCGGTCGTCGGTACTTTGTGAGCCGGTCTGATCGTACGCCAGCCAATCGGTAAACTTGGCGGCGTTGCGGTTGGCTTGGGCGTTAAATTGCAACTCGCCTGTTCCGGTGGGATTGTCAAAAAGAAATTGACGGTCCGAGATATTTTTGGATGGGTCGGCGTTGATCCACCCGCTGCCAGAGGCTTGTTGCCACGGCTGAGTCCATTCGCCGTAGGTATCGCCTGGGTTGCCTTTGGACTGGGGGACAAAATCGGCGTTAAAGATGATCCGCCAAAGTGCATCCTGCACCCATTGCGGTTTGGTTTGAACGACATAGCTGGCGGGGTCTTTTTTATCCGAGCCGGGTTTGGCGACATAGATATCGCCGTGACCGACGAAGAGTGACTCACCCGGACGACCGATCAGTCGCTTGATGTAATTGATGCTGAAGTCGCCAGGGTGTTCGCCGTTTTGGGGTGATTTGAAGACGATCACATCCCAGCGTTGGGGATTGTCGCCAAACAGATTCAGGTATTTCATCACCAGAATACGGTCGCCGAATTTCAAGGGCGGATTGGTGGCATCGTTGTCGGGATCGTTGGCGGATACTTTGGGCAGGTGCAGGCCGCAGTTCGGGCAATAGATTGGGAAAACTGCGTTGGCATTATCGGGGATGCTGAAGCTTTCCCCGCTGCCGTTTGATGAATACCCCGCCTCGAATCGATACCCGCAATCGGGGCATCGAAAATCCATGTGCGCGCCCATCAACGTCGGTGCCATCGACCCGGTCGGGATGACGAAGGCTTCGACGACGAAACACCTGAAGATAAACGCCAGGATAAACGCCACGAGGATCGACTCGATCGTTTCTTTGACGTTGGTATCACTCTTTTTCACCGCAGTAGTCATTGGTGGACGATCATGCATTAGAAGAGGCGTTTTGGGAAGAGAGGCATCGTGACTCGTGATTCGTGATTCGTGGAAAAGTGCGATAAGCGCTATTGGTTAAGCCGCGAGCTTGTTCGCATCTCCCCCACGCGACGGATTGAGTTCGACACGCACAACGAAACAGACAATCTTCCCGAACCACGAATAACGAACCACGTATCACGAACCACGAGTCACGTCCCACCCCACATCACTTTTTGGCTTCCATTCACAATTTTCATTTGACTAATCCCACCCAAAAGCTACGCTTAATTCAGTGAAGAACAGCGCCCAGGCAAAGTTTGGATATTGGTTTACCGCCTATTTTTATGCGGCCAGCCACGCCACGCCCTGAGAAACTGACTTCCACAACAAGTGAACAGTCAACCAGCCTCGGGACATAAGTCGCCGAGGCTTTTTGCGTTTTAATGCAATCCACATGGAATCCGCCACAGAGACACAGAGAAGACCATTACAGGGTCAATGATCGCACCTTCAACCGTGTGTGCAAAAAAGGAACGATGATGAACAAACAGCAATACACAACTCAATGCCTTCTCTGTGCCTCTTTGTCTCTGTGGCAATCCCCATCTGTGTCATCTGTGTCATCGGTGATTCGCTATTGGTAACGCTTAATTCTGGAGGTCTATCGTGATTATCGTAATGAAACCAAAATCGTCTCAGGAGCAGGTGGACCATGTCGTCCAACTGGTACGCGAAATGGGCTTGAAAGAACAAATTATCGTCGGCGAAGAACGAACCGTCGTCGCATGTATCGGCAACGACCGATTCAAAGACAAAAATAGATTTGAAACGCTGCCGGGCGTGGACAAGATCGTGCCGATCCTCGCGCCCTACAAGATGGCGTCGATCGAGATCAAAAAAGAGCGGTCGGTCATCCCGCTGGGCAATGGCGAATCAATCGGCGGGAAGAAGATCGGCGTCATCGCCGGGCCTTGCTCGGTCGAATCGAAAGATCAAATCATCGACATCGCCCACCAGATGAAAGCCGCCGGCGCGATCGGCTTGCGTGGCGGGGCATTCAAGCCGCGCACTAACCCCTACAGCTTTCAAGGCATGGGCGAAGAAGGCCTGAAACATCTCGCCGCTGCGCGCGATGCGACGGGATTGGCGATTTGCACCGAGGTGATGAGCATCGATCAGGTCGATCTGGTCTGCGAATACGCCGATGTGCTGCAAATCGGCGCGCGGAACATGCAAAACTTTAATCTGCTCTCCCGCGTCGGCGAATGCACAAAAACCGTGCTATTAAAGCGCGGACTCAGTGCGACGATGGAGGAGTTTCTGCTGGCCGCCGAGTATGTGATGGCCCGCGGCAACCCGAATGTCATCCTCTGCGAACGCGGCATTCGCACGTTTGAAGAATACGTCCGCAATACACTGCCGCTTGCGATCGTCCCCGCATTACAGCGGGTGACGCACCTGCCGGTCGTTGTTGATCCCAGCCACGGCACGGGCAAGAATTATCTGGTCGATCCGATGTGCCGCGCCAGCGTCGCCGCCGGCTGCGACGGCCTGATCGTCGAAACCCACGCCGACCCCGAACACGCCTTAACCGACGGCGCCCAAAGCCTCACCCCCGCGCAATTCACGTCGATGATGCAAAGCATTAGGCGCGTCGCGATCGCGGTGGATCGCGAGTGTTGAAGATGCACCAATCCCGCGTCCCCCCGTGCAGCCGCCTCACTTGTGAGGCGCGTATGAAAGATCACGCGCAATGGCAAAACGCCTCACAAGTGAGGCGGCTAAACAGGGTTAGGAATGAGTTATTCTGATTACGCCGCGATGCTTCCACAATATCCGAGGAATGTCATCACCGGCACGGCGCGTGGACCCATTTCGCCTCGTGGATTGCGCCATCGGGCGGTGATCCACACCTGCGCGCCGGGTCGATGCGATCCGCCTAGATCAATCGTCTTGAGTGCACGAGATGTTCCGTAAACCTGCCGCCACTCGCGTATGTCAGCCGGGTAGTCCTTGCCGAAGTAGGCATAGATAAACGCGCCGGAGATGTCTGCATCCATACTGCGGTGTGACGGGCGATCGACGTTGCGTAACGAAATGGTCAGCCGCGATCCATCCACTTTGGTGATCGTAAGTTTCGGCATGGTGTTCGGTTTGCGCGCTCGCCGTCTTCGCCCGCTGCGCCCCGGTCCATTACCAAGCCCAAACGTGATGGCGATGGTGCGATCGTCATTAGACTGCGCTCGGATCATCGCCGCGATCGGGCGGGCGACCCGCTCAAACGCAGCCCTGGCATTATTCTTGGCAATCACCGCAACGCTTGTTCGCGTGCCCGGCGCGCTAACGATCGCGATCGCTTGCGAAAACGCTTCCGCCGTTTGCACCAGATGCACGACGTCATCGGCTTGCAAATTAAATCGCTGCCAATCCGCCGCCACCTTTTCGGCAAAAAACTTCCCCCATGTGGCGGCAGTAATATCTTTGCGAGGTATAAAATCCGGCATCAACGTGTCTCCGTAAAACCTTCGCACGTTCTCCCGATTTATCTCATCGTCAAAATATCCCACGGACTAAATCATAACTGCGGTCTGATCTCATCACGTCCAAGAATAAGCCATTAAATCAGACAATTGCGACGTCGGTGCGAACCACAGCGTCATAAAAATGGATGTTTATCCGACATAATTGTGTGTTTTGCGCCGTCCACCACACAGAACGCCCCGCCCGTTCCCACTGTCCGGCGGCGCAACAATTGGAACGACCCAGTCGTTCCCACTGTCCACCCACCTCACAGTCGGAACCCCCGCCCCGTTCCCACTGTTGCGCGGTGCAACAGACGGAACGAAATAGCCGTGCCGAGTGTTTCGCGAGGGGATAGTCGGAACGGATGAGTCGTGCCGAGTGCTTGGTCGTAGTTTAATTGCTGGATATGCAGTGCCGGACGATCTCAACGACGCCGAGTAATTTAAGCGGCTTTAAGAAATTGCGCAACCTGCTCAGGTTCCGACCAACGAAGCACTTGCGAGAGCGGCTCTACGAGCGCGAAATCTGTTGGTTCCCAAACGTCGGCGGTGTCATCGAATAGCGACACAAACTCGATCGGATCACTCCCAACTTTTCGGTTGTTGAGATCGTACCAAGCAGCAGTCACATGCTCAGCAACACTTCGAGCAGCAGAGCGACTGCCGGTCGTGAGTAAATAGATCAGCGCACTTCGATTTTGCGTGTGCGTTTGGAAATGCGGGGTCCAGATTCGACCGGAACGTCCCGCTAACTTCGGCAGCTTCTCATAGCCGATATGTTCACCAATAAGAAATTCTTCAACTTCTTCGCTCACAGATTCAACCGCGCGATTACGAAATGTCAGGGACAAATCCGAAACACGAATCGCCGCCTGTGCTGCCCTTGATGCAACATCGCTAAACACCGACCAATCTTT
The DNA here is from genome assembly GCA_038210015.1 of Tepidisphaerales bacterium. GTDB lineage: Bacteria > Planctomycetota > Phycisphaerae > Tepidisphaerales > Tepidisphaeraceae > BPJO01. The sequence goes on along the minus strand of JBBQXB010000004.1, from coordinate 12,933 downwards.
AAAGCGCGCAGTCAATGCGCCCTTGAAGAACTCCACGCCAAAAGTCATGCAAATATCACCAATCAGGGAAGTTTGGCGCGGAGTGCGTTTGGGAGATAGCGTTTGGCCTTTTAGCCAACGCGTGGATTCTCCAAGATCTGAAACCATACCAGATTGTGCGGCAGTTGGGCTTCGCGCGTATAGGTCGATGGTATCGCCATCAGGATAAAGATATGGCGTTTGGATACGCGTGTAATCGCCCTGTACTGAGCAATGAAACAGTTTGGCAAGCCCACCTGTGACTTTTGATTCGTCATCAAGGATTGCATCAAATTCCTGATTGCTGAGTGCCACGCAGTTGCATTCTACATAAAGTGAGTTGTGGATCCGAATTTTTCATGCGATTTTAACTTTAACAGTGCAATTCGTATTCTTATGATATTCGCCCGTTCACCTTCCCCTCGCTATCCTTCACCCCATGGATCGCATCAAACGCCTCTGGCTGCTCGCACGGTCTGCCGACCTTTACGCGCTGGTCGCGGTGTTGCTGGTCATTGGCGGGACGTGGGGGTTTATTCAGCTCCTCGATGAAGTCAACGAAGGTGAAACCCAGCGGGTGGATGAATGGGCGATCCGTAACATTGGCGGGTATGACGCACCGGCGTGGCTGGACGAAATTGGCCGCGACCTGACGGCGCTGGGCGGGATCGCGGTGTTGTCGATCGTCACGCTGGCGGTCGGTGGGTATCTGCTGATCGAAGGCAAAACGCGGACGCTCATCCTGCTGGCGGTCGCGACGATCGGGGCGCTGGTGCTCAGTTTTGTCCTCAAAGACCTGATCGACCGCCCGCGGCCAGAACTGGTGCAGCATCGCTCGTATGTGATGACCAAAAGCTTCCCCAGCGGGCACTCGATGCTGTCGGCGGCGGTCTATCTCACGCTCGGCACATTGCTGGCAAGGCTGACCACGCGGCGGATTTTGAAGTGCTATTACATCGGCATCGCGATGTTGATGACCGGGCTGGTCGGCATCAGCCGGGTGTTTATGGGCGTGCATTGGCCAACCGACGTGCTGGCCGGGTGGACCGCCGGTTTGGCGTGGGCGATTTTGTGCTGGGTGGTGGCGCGGTATCTGCAAAAACGTGGGCAGGTTGATCCGCCGGAATAAAATCGAGGCGTCAATGATGTGCCGCAATTAGATAAAGGGAGACAGTATTAAGCGTTTGCCGTTGCGGCGATTCGCGTTTCGATCTTCTTGGATTGGCGTCAACGCGGTTTGATGCTATGATCCACGCGTCTCTGCGGCGGTAGCTCAATGGCAGAGTACTAGCCTTCCAAGCTAGTTGTTGAGGGTTCGACTCCCTTCCGCCGCTCTGTTTGTCTTGGGGATTTCGTTCTGAATGCCCCGTAATACTCCTTCACATCCTGCCAATACGATTCGGGGGGAGGACGCCTTATATGATCGAAGTCCTTGAAAGCCGGCAATTCTTTTCAGGTGTGATCACGGTCAACACCACCGGATTATACATCGTCATCACCGGTGACGCAGCGGATAACGTGTTGTCGATCAATGAGACAGACCTCGGTGACGGAACACCCAGCGGCGGCATCGTGTTGTACTCCCCTCAAGATTCGTTGCGCGTTGACGGCGTCGAGTATGAGCACAACGCCTATTTCCGTTATGCCAGCGCATTTGCCACCAAACCATGGAAGATTGACATGGGCAGTGGCAATGATTCGCTCGCCATCGTCCGCTATGAAGATTTCATTCCCGCGATGATCGTTCGGTTGGGAGACGGCAACGACCGGTTTTCGGTTGATAGTCATTTTTACCCAGACCACATCGGACCAACTGCCATTGATGGTGGCGCGGGCGACGATTCGATATTCATAGGGAATATGGGCGGGAATGTGTCGATCTTCCCGGGTCCGGGGGACGATCGAGTGGAAATGAAAGCGGATCGATACGCGGTCCAAGACAAGCGGCGTCGGCTTCATGTCCTTGGGAAGTTGCTTGTGTCTGATACGCAGGGAAAAACGTCTGTTGACTTTAGTGATGTCGATTTCAGCCGTGAAGTTCTGATCTCAACGGGAAACTCGATTGATCATGTCACGTTCAGCCGGGTGAGTTTCAAACGACACTTATTTCTCGTGCCTCGCGGAGGCACTGATGTCTTAACAAATCAAGGAAGCGCATTTCGGCAGACCGTCATTTTCCCAGCGGATATCGCTGACGACATCGTTAACGGTTTCGAAGAGTTTATTCCTTGAGCGGGTATCACACGCACTCCACGATTGTGCATAAACGCATGCACGGTGCGCGCGGTTGTGTCCGTCGAACCCGCATGGCGCGCTCTTGCGTGCCGCCGACGCACAATCGCTGATTGTTTCGTGCGGCACGCAATACAGTATTGCGTGCCGCTGAAGATTAAACGCGGGCTGCGGCACCACGGTGGCTTTTTCAACGCGCGGTGGTTTTTGCGAAAGGTGGCCGATTTACCGCGCCCCGAGCACCACCAGCTTTTGGCTGGGCAGATCCACATCCGCGACGCGCTCGCGGGTGAAGGTGACGCAGGCGCGTTCGATCTCGGCCAGCATCGTGATCAGGTAGTGACGCGTGCCGGGGTCGGTCGCGCTGGTTAATAGTTGCTGGGTCATCGAACGCACGCGATTGAAATGCCCGCGCGAGCCGGTATCCGGGCCGTCCAGACCCATCGGATCATTCGCGAAAAAGCAAAAGGCCCGCGTCTCGATGATTTTTAGCCCCGCTTGGCTGATGATCTGCTCAAACTCATACCGCGATCGGACGAGCATCCATTCGGTGCGCATCGTCGTGCGAGGCAGGTATTCGGTGGTGACGATCCTGCCGCCGGGGGCAAGATGGTTGGCGAGGTTGCGGATCGCCTGGGTGTAGCGCTCGGGCTCGGGGATGTGGAACAAGACATTGGCGATGTTGATCAGATCGAATCGTTCACATAAATCCAGATCAGGCTTGGTGATATCGCAGACATCGAATCGAAGTTCGGTGTGGGCGGTCGATGGATACCACCGATTCAGCAGCCTTACCGCGGCGGCGGCGAAATCGACACCGGTTAATTTTTTGGGTCGAAAATACTTCGTAAAAAAGTTCACCCATCGGCCTGAACCCGCCCCGACATCCAAAATGCGCGTGTCTTCATCGATCAACTTCAGATCGGTGATCAATTCGCGATAGGCAGGATAAAGCACCTCATCCTCGACCGGCGAACTGTAACGAAGTTGCTCGACCGCGTTGGCGGATTCGTCGGCACGTTGCCAGTTCGATTCATAATGTTTGCGAATGTCGTCTTGCAGCATCGGCATGGTGACTTGGCCTTTGAAAAATGATCGCGGTCCACTCTATACATCGGCCAACACCCGATTGGGACTCAAACATTAGCGGACGTTGAAGAACAGCCAGAAAATGCGGACCAACGTAAATCATCGTTTTAGGCTCAATAACGCATGTGACTATTCGCCGCACAGAAATAAGTTGACTCACACGGCCATACATGCTTATATTCATTCATGCTTACAGAGGAATATACAAAAGAACCCATGATGCCGCCCGCAATGGTGGAACGGGTAGTCGAAAGGCTGAAGGCGCTGGCGGATGAAAACCGCGTGCGGATCATCCTCCGCCTTAAGCACGGCCACGCAACAGTCGGCGAACTAACCGACCTGCTCAAAATCGCCCAGCCATCGGTTTCCAAGCACTTGGCGATCCTGAAACAAGCCGGATTGGTTGAAGTCCATCGCAAAGGGACCATCGCGTGGTATTCGATCAAAGACCAGACCATTTTTGATCTCTGCGCAATCGTCTGCGACGGCGTAACCCGATTCGCCCGCGAACAACACGATGCGATGGGATTATCCCAGCGCGATGCCAAAGATGAATAAACCACCGAGAAAAGGAGACACAGAAAGTATTAACCGCAGATGACGCAGATTAAAAAAAGAAGAGATCCGAATCCGTCCGCTTGAGAGGTTTCAGCGTGACATGTGACGTGTGGATGTGCTTTGGAATAAGTCCAAAAATTATTTTTGCTCTGCGTCATCTGCGAAATCTGCAAAATCTGCGGTTCGATCCGCATCTCTCTCTGTGTCTCTGTGTCTCTGTGGCCTCTCAAATGAATCGCGTAACAAACAATGACTCTAACAACTGAAAGGTGAATAAGAATGACAAATCAAATGGAAAACCAAACAAAGGTGACACCCCTATCCCCTGCGGAGGCGAAGGCGAAATTGGATTCGGGTGAACTGGTCATCATCGACGTTCGCACTGAAGTCGAGCACGCAACCGTCCACGCTGCGGGGGTGCATCATGTGCCGCTGGACCGGATCAATACCGCCGATCTGCTTAAACGCTTCGACGGCAAAACGATCGCGTGCATCTGCAAAGGCGGTACGCGCGGCGGGAAGGCGGCACAGGCGCTGCTCGATGCCGGAGCCCCGTCTGTCGCGAATATCGTCGGCGGCACGCAGGCTTGGGAGGCGGCGGGATTACCGGTCGAAAAATCATCGAATGTCATTCCGATCGAGCGCCAAGTGTTGATCGCTGCCGGGGGACTGGTGGTGACGGGGGTGGCGTTGGCGTATTTCGTGAGTCCCTGGTGGGTGAGCCTCAGCGCGTTTGTCGGCTGCGGGCTGATGTTTGCTGGGATCAGCGGATTTTGCGGGATGGCGTTGGTGCTGGCGAAAATGCCGTGGAATCGAAATCTTTCAAATAAAAAATGTGGAGGTCAATCATGCGTCGCATCGTAATTGTCGGGGGTGTCGCTGGTGGAATGAGTGCGGCGACCCGCGCTCGTCGGATGAATGAAGATGCCGAGATCGTCGTCATCGAAAAAAGCGGATATATCTCGTTCGCCAACTGCGGCCTGCCCTACCATCTGGCCGGGCGAATCGAGCAGGAGGCCGAGCTTGTACTCGCGACGCCACAAAAAGTGTGGGATCGTTTCCGAATCGACGCGCGCACGCAGCAGGAAGTAATTTCGATTGATCGTGCGCAGAAAACCGTATCCATACGCAAATTGCAGGACAACAGTCTTTATACGTTGCCTTACGACAAGCTGATTCTCGCGCCAGGCGCATCGGCGATTGTCCCACCGATTGCGAATATCGATGCCGCCAACGTGATGATTTTGCGAACGATGGAAGACATGCAACAGATCCGCTCGCGGCTGACCGGGCAACAGCCGCGCCGGATCACCATTATCGGCGGCGGTTTCATCGGCCTGGAAATGGCAGAGGCAATGACCGACCGCGGGCTTGAAGTGACCGTCGTTGAAAAAGCTCCGCGCGTATTGCCGCCGATCGATCCGGAGATGGCACGATTCGTCGAAGACGAGCTGGCGCGACACGGTGTGAGGGTGTTGACCAACAACGGCTTGAAAGCGTTGGTCGGGTCAAAAGATCGCGTGGACCAAGTGGAATTGGAAGATGGATCATTAATCGACACTGATGTGGTGTTGCTTTCGATCGGCGTTCGCCCGAACAGCGGGCTTGCGAAAAACGCCGGGATCACGATCGGAGTAAGCGGCGCGATCGAAGTCGATACTTATCAGCGGACGAATGATCCTAATATTTATGCGGTCGGCGACGCCAGCGAAGTGGTACACGCCGTACACGGCAAGAAAACGCGTATCCCGCTGGCCGGACCGGCGAATCGTCAAGGCCGGCTTGCCGGCGAACATGCCGCGACCGATACCGCGATCGCCACCGCATCGGTATTGGGAACTGCGATCGTCGCGGTGTTCGATCTGTCGGTGGCCGTCACCGGGCTTGGCGAAAAAATGGCGCGAGACAACGGGTTTGACGTCGATACCGCTTATGTGATGCTGAATCATCATGCCGGTTATTACCCCGGCGCCGAAGCGATGCGGATCAAACTGATCTACGACAAATCGACCGGTAAAATCCTCGGGGGGCAGATCATCGGCAAATCAGGCGTCGACAAACGCATCGATGTGCTCGCCACTGCGATCAGTTTCGGAGCAACGATCGAGCAACTCGCGTCACTCGATCTGGCGTATGCCCCACAATTTGGCGCCGCGAAAGACCCGCTGCACATCGCTGCATTTGTCGCGTTGAATCAAATGCGCGGCATCTCGCATGGCGTCATGCAGGATGATATGAAAAACCAGCAATTGATCGACGTCCGAAGCGAGTCCGAGTTCGCTGCCGGTTCACTTGACGGTGCGATCAACATCCCAGTCGAAATGCTGCGTGACCGTTCCGAAGAACTCGACGCATCGCGTTCTACCACTGTTTTCTGCCAGATCGGCCAGCGCGGTTTCGTGGCCGAGCGCATCTTGCGACAACGCGGATTCGGCGACGTGAAAAATCTTAAAGGGGGTTATGCGATGGCGCATTGATCTGCGTGTGTTCGCTGCTGGTTTCGTCGAAAGCGAATAAACCACAGAGCACCGGAGGCACGATGAGTAACGTTAAATCGGGCTGATTATCAAAGGAATACAAAAAAATGCTCCCGCAGCCGCAAATGGGTCCTCTGAATAACTTCGCCGCCATTATTATTGTCATGTTGAGGTACTCCGAAGCATCTGCTTCGTTCGCAAATTGAAGTATTTTTAGACATATCAGCCAGACCCTTCGGAGTACCTCAGAGCCTGTGAAGTCAATCAAAAAGATCCCCTAAAAAACTCATTATGGACTGAATAAACGGGGTCAAAACAACTAATTCACAGGCTTCTCAGGGTGACATTCGTGGAGGTGTTGGTTTATTCAGAGGACTCAAATTAGAGAAATATTGCTTGAATTTCGCAATTTTTTCTCTGCGCCTCGGCGTCTCTGCGGCCTATTTTAATTGTAACGCAACGCACTACTGAAAAGTGGATAAAGGACTGGGCAACCCGCCGCAATGATCCGTGTACATCCTTAACCCTATGAGGTTATCTATCCCCTCGCGACGACAGAAAAATTGGCAGACCCTTCGCGACCCCCAAAACACAACGTACGACCCACAACTTACGATTTCATTCTTCCGCAGGCTCAATACATGCGGACATGGAACCTTGGCAGGTCGCGACACGCCAGTCGAGGCCGTAGGCTTGAATTTGATCTCGTTTGAGTTCCGCCAGTTCCTTATGCGTCGTCAGCACGATCACCCGGCCTTGCTTGTCGACCTCGGTCGCCATGATGAAACTCTTCGATTCATCATGCGCGAAAATGACTCTTAGCATTTCCATCACATATTCGTAGCTGTGGTCGTCATCATCCAATAGCACGACATGATATGGGGGCAAACTTCGGGGCTTTTGCCGACGAGCGGCATCAGGTTTGCCTAGGGTTTGGGTTGAGGACTTCGCAGACATGATGACATAGCAAAGCATCTCAGCCTAAGAATTGCAACGATTAAATAATCTATAGACAGCCTTGGGCGTATTTCTGTACGCAGCGTGAAACTTGACAGGCAAGCTGCTTCGCCGGATTGTTGCAGCCCTCATGATTATCACCGCACACGCCTACGCCCGCGCCGGATTGGTGGGCAACCCCTCCGACGGATATTTCGGAAAAACCATTTCCTTCATCATCCGTAACTTCGCTGCCACGGTGAAGTTATGGGAATCGCCTCATTTTGAAATCCTGCCCACCAAAGAGGATTTTGCCCGATACGACTCCATCTCGCACTTCCTGCGCGATCAAAAACTCTACGGCTACTACGGCGGACAACGTCTGATGAAGGCGGCGATCAAAAAGTTCCACGATTACGCCAAAACCAATCAACTCAAACTGCACGATCGCAACTTCACGATGCAGTTTGAAACGAATATCCCCCGCCTGGTCGGCATGTCAGGCTCGAGTAGCATTATCGTCGCAACGATGCGCGCACTTTGTCAGTTCTATGACGTGACAATCCCAAAATCGGTGTTCCCCACGGTTGTGCTGGCAGCCGAGAAGGAGGAACTGGGCATCACCGCAGGCTTGCAGGATCGGGTGATCCAAGTCTATGAAGGCATGGTGTTTATGGATTTTGATCGAAAGCTGATGGAAAGCCGTGGCTATGGTGAATATGAAGAATTAAAGCCCGCGAAACAGCCGCCGTTGTATGTCGCGTTTGATGCCGAACGCGCCGAGGTCAGTGATATCACCCACCGCAACCTAAAACAGATGTTCGAGCAAGGCGATCCCACTGTCGTCGGTGCGATGCAAAAGTATCGCGACCTGACCGACCGTGGCCGCGCAGCATTGATGGCAGGCGACTGGGACGAACTGCACAAGGTGACCGATGAAAACTTCGCTATCCGCAAAACGATCATGCAGGTCGCACCGGAGAATGAGAACATGGTGACCACAGCCCGTTCGGTCGGTTGCAGCGCGAAATTCGCCGGCTCAGGCGGCGCGATCTGCGGCATTTACCACGGCGAATCCCAATACGCCCAACTCGTCGCCGCCATGCAAACCATCAACTGCACGGTGATTAAACCGGTGATATTTGTGTAAGCCTGTGCGACAAAGAATGCAAACCACAGATTGCACAGATGACACAGAGGGAGATATATGTACGGCGATTGTTATCCGCCTCGCGGTTATTGCGATTGGCATGCTGAGGTAAGGTGATGCAGCTTCTCAAACTGCAGTTCAGAATTAGATTTTTTATATGTGAAATCTGTGCCATCAGTGGTTACGTTTTGCCTTCGTGAACTTCCTGGTTAGTTCGATTTCTTGGTTGATCAAACATGATTACTAAAACCGTCATCCCCGCCGCTGGATTTGGGACTCGCATGTTGCCTGCCGCCAAGGCGATTCCGAAGGAAATGCTACCGGTATTGGATAAGCCCACGATCCAATACGTCGTCGAAGAAGCCGCCGCCGCCGGGGCGCGGGACGTGTTATTGATCGTGTCACGCGACAAAAAGGCGGTTGAGGATCATTTTGATCGCCATCCCGAACTCGAAGCCCGTCTGGCAGCCGGTGGGAAGACGGCGTTGATCGAATCAATCGTTAAATTGCAGGAAACCATCCGCGTGCACACCACCCGCCAACTCGACCAGCGCGGGCTTGGCCATGCCGTATTGCAGGCGCGCGAGCACGTCGGCGACCAACCCTTCCTCTGCTGTCTCGGCGACACCATCTTTTCCGGCGGAGACATCAGCCCGTCAAAACAACTGATCGATGCCTACGCGAAATACAAAACCACCATCATTGGCTTGGAAGAAGTCGCACCGGAAAAAGTCGAACGCTACGGCGTCGTCGGCGGTGAAATGATCGACGATGGCGTGATCCGCATCAACCAACTCGTCGAAAAACCAAAACGCGAAGACGCGCCTTCGCGACTCGCGATCGCTGCGCGGTATGTGCTCACGGCGGACATCTTTTCCTGCATCGATCAAACCCCGCCGGGCAAAGGAAATGAAATCCAACTGACTGACGCGATCAAAATTCAATTGAAAAATGGTCCGATCCACGGCGTGGTTTTGAAATCCAAACGCCACGATATCGGCAACCCGATTGACTGGTTGAAAACCAATCTGATCTACGCCAGCCGCGATACCGAAACATGGCAGCAACTCGAACCGATGCTGCGATCGCTCCTGAAATGAGAAGTGCATTTCAGCCCGTGAATACAGTGATGAAAACACTGTCTCATTTCTCATGCGGTGTTCAATCATCTACGACAACTGACTTCGCCATGATGGATTTTCATCTTCAAATATCAATGGCGAATTCCACTCGGATCGCGATGCATTGTCCAATCACATTCATGCGGATTCGATCGCGCGCCGATAATCTATCTGTTGAGAATCAACATTCATATTGACTCACACGGTAGGATTGCTAGATTCATACACACAACAAAACTTATTGATCAGGTCGGAGACGGTGGCTCCTCTCCGGCCTGTTTCATTTCCAGGCGTTGCACATCTGCCCACTGATATTCAAATATCACTTCATGACATTGGTAAATATAGGCCGCTGACACGCCCAGACGCGCAGAGAAAATCTTCGACACGTAGCTTGTTCGCAATCCGATCAACCACCCGCTACCCCGCGTGAATAAACTACAAGCTGGATGACGCATCGCTGCATTTCTCTGCAGTCTCTACGACTCTGCGGCCCATTCTCTTTTAGAAATGCTGATAGAACTCAGATCACGCGGAACAATATCATTGTGTCATGCGCGTGCAGCGTGTTAGACTTCAGCCTTAACGGAGGTAGTGCGTGCCGTTTTCAACTTGGATTTATCAACTGGGTGTCTTTTGCGTCGTCATCGCCGTGGTGATGAGCGTTGTGGGTTGCAATTTTATCGGCGCGATCGCGGGCAAAGCGCCTAAGCCGGACATCCTGGCGGCCTACAAAGGACTGGCGGGCAAATCCGTCGGGGTGATGGTCTATGTCGATCCGACCACGCAGATGAACTTCCCCGCGTTGCAACTCGATCTGGGCAACAGTCTGGATTATAAACTGCAGCAGGCGCAGAAGTTAGACAAAGACCTCAAAGACCTGATCGGCACGACTTTCCCGATCCAGCCACGGTCAATCGTGCGGTATCAGCGCGAACATCCCGGGCTTGAAGCTTTGCCCGTCACTGATGTCGCACCCAAATTGCAGGTTGAACGGCTGATCTATCTTCAGGTCAACGCCTTTTCCACGCAGGCCGAGGGCATGGTGATGATGTATCTCGGTACCGCCGACGTCACGATGCAGGTGATCGAAATTGATCCGTCCGGCAAAGCCACCGTCGCTTATACCGACCCGAATATCCGCGTGAAGTTCCCGCGATCCGCCCCGGCCGAAGGCGAACTGAACGGCACGCATGCCAAAATCTATGCAGGCACGGTTGATGAACTCACCACGCAGTTGTCGCTCAAATTTTTCCAGCACCCCGATTATTCAATGGGTGTCGGCGATCCGGATGCTCGGTAATTTTGGGGCGAACATGCACCGGCAACCCCCGAATACCTACATCGCAAAGAAAAGATGAATTGACCACGCAGACACAGAGAAAAGCAATATTGCGTATCATGCTAGACCCTTTGCCCCTTAAGATAACGCGGATTCAAAACGTGAATCGCGCTTTGTCAGCGAATGCCTTTTCTCTGTGCCTCTGTGTCTCAGTGGCCTATTCTTTTCTCAAATTCAGCTGCATCGTGAAGGTTAATGAGATCGCCCACGGAGATTTAATATGATTTATTTATCGCTGAAACGATGTGTTTTGCCGACGCTTGTTGTCTTGGCAGGTTTGGTCGCGGGCTGTCAGGCGTTTGGGGCGTTGATGTATAAGGCTGCGGGCGATCCGGATATCCCCGCACAGTACGAATTGCCAAACGTGTCGACAGTGGTGCTGGTTGAGAATTACCGCAATGCCGGCAATAGCGACGACGCCGAGCTGCTGGGCAGAATCATCAATGGGCGGCTGAGCGACAAAAAGCTGGTGCCGCTGGTGGGGTATGAAAAGATTCTTGAACTGAAATCTCAAAAGCCCAAAGAGTTCCGCAAGATGACGATTGTTGAGATCGCCCAAGCGGTCGGCGCGCAGCAGGTATTGTACGTCCATCTTCAATCCGGCGGCGTGGCGTCGATGGGCGGAGGCAATGTCTATCAAGGCAAAGCCAGTGTCTTGGTCAAAGTGATCGACGCTAAAACCGGCGACACGCTTTGGCCGCGCCAGTTGGATGATGGCCGGGCAATGGGCGCTGAGACCAACCCGGCCGTCAACGGAACCAAGCCGCAGGATGAAATCCGAAGCCGCCTCTACGACGACCTGGGCATGCAAATTGTCCGGCTGTTCCATAAATGGAAACCCGACAGCAGCGATACAGAACGGTGATTATTCTGTTCCTCAATGTGATACCGCGTCGCGATGCATCATTGCCACCGCGTCGCGATGCATAATTGCCCAACATTCGCGATGCCTATAGGTACGTCGTGTCGCGTGCGATGCTGTCATCCTGAACGTACTCGCGAAGGATCTTGTCGACTTACCCACCAAGTAGATTTCCTCGCGGTTACGCTCGGAATGACATGTTATGAAGTGACGACACTCACTGCGCGATGGCTGCAAATAGCGCAGGTCCTTTGGCTTGGGCTTCGGGGGCGAGCGGGCGGAAACGCACGGAGGTGAATCCGGCGTCATTGAAGACGCTCGTCAATTCGGATTCCCTAAAGCCCATCCGTATCTGACCCATCTGGCGACGAAAATCATCGCGGTCGTGTGGCAAGACATCGACGATCACCGCCCGGCCAGCGGGTTTCAGAACTCGACGCATCTGACCGATCGCGACGGCGAACTTCTCCACATAGCTTAACGACAGCACGCAAAGCGTCGCATCGACCGATCCATCCGGTATCGGCAGCGAGGTAAGATCGCCTTGGTGGAGTTCGACATTTTTCAACGCCGCGATACGCAACTTTGCGGCGGCGAGCATGTCCTCGGAATTATCGATCCCGATGACCCTGCCGACAAAAGGCGACAACTGTTCGAGTAACGCACCAGTGCCGCAGCCCAAATCGGCAACGACTAACAACGGATCGAGCAATGCCAACAACGCATTGACCGAAAATTGCGTACCAAAGTAATCCGCGCGAATGCGATCCCAATCGCGGGCTGCGCCTGCGAAAAAAGATCGGCTATCGCGTTGGCGGGTCGCAAGGACGGAACTGAGTCGCAAGCGATCCTGCGCCACCGCCGGCCAGTCGATGGTTTGCGTGCGCGCCAGCGCCCACAACTCGCGGGCTGCGGGTTCCAACTCATCGAGCAACATCCGGTATTGATGACTCGTACCCTCGCGATGCGAAACCAGCCAACCTTGCTCGCTGAGCTGCTTGAGATGCCTGGAAACCGTCGATTGCGGCAGCTGCAACACCTCGGCCAGATCGTTGACCAACATCGCCTGACGTTCCAACAAGTGCAGCACACGCAGCCGTGCGGCATCGGACAAACTCGACAAGCGTGCGATCAGTTGTTCGGGGGTG
>JBBQXB010000003.1:0-103435 GCA_038210015.1 Tepidisphaerales bacterium | reverse complement strand
CTGCGACTCCGAAAGTGTCTGAAAGATGCTCTTGAAACGGGGTGTCGAAACGGAGTGTGGAAAATATATCTGCGGACCGATCGGGGCGTCAAGAATAAAATTCAAGTGCGACAATGTTTCATATCATACTAACTCGCGGTGCCGACGCGTGTCACCCGTTTCAACTGCACTGCGTAGACAAGGGTGTCGCAATGCCTCGCGGGATGCGTAAAGTGGCGATGTTCTCCTAACACCACAAAGGCGAAATAGTTCACTATGCACACGCTCCCCACCTCATTGGCAACCAGCGATCCGCAATCTGTCCGCGTTAGATGTATTTATATGACCGCTGCGCTGCTGGTGGCGATCGTGTATTTTCTGATTCAGTTTGCGTATTGGTCGCCGGCGTCGCCGATGATCGATCAGAATGCGTATGAGATGGGCGGGAAGCAGTACGCGCAGTCGTTGACCATCGGCGTCATGCCGCCAAATGATTTTGCGTTTATCAGTGCGATGTATGTCCGTGCGCCCGATGGCATGTATTACCCGAAGTATCCGCTTGGGCTGCCGATGTTATACGCCTGTGCCCACTGGATATCAGCGTTGATTGATACGGGGATGAGCGGAATTGAAGCCTCTTTTCTGATTGCCCCTATCTCAGCCGCCGCTTCGGTGTTGGGTATTTATTGTTTGCTAAGTCGCGTGGCCGGGGGCTTTGTGTCGTTGCTGGGCGCGATATTGTTGGGATTTAGCCCATTAGCACTGGTGCTTGCCAATCAACACTGGAGTCATCATCCCGCGATGGCGGTCAACATCTGGGGAATGTTTGTCCTTGTTTTATGGTGGCAAAAAAGCGGATGGTGGCGAGGCTTGATAGGCGGGATTCTGCTCGGATTCGCCGTCTTGATTCGGTATACCGAAGGTCTGCTTCTGTTGCCTTTGATGTTTGTGATTTTGACGCGATTGCCCTATCGGTCGTTGAAACAAGTGCCCTGGTCGCGTCTGACGCTGTGGATCGGTCTGGCGGTCGCTGCGGTGACGCTGCGATATACACTGTTTTCGGGTTACGATAGCCGTATTTGGTTGATCGGCAGCGGCGCAGGATTGGCTTATCTGCTGATCCTGCATTTCTGGCGCGCACCTGATGAAACCCGCTTGGCGGGACTGTCAAAAGCGGTCGTCGGTGCCGCACTGTTGGTCACGATCACTGCGATCGAGTCGCCGTCGGGTTCGATCGCGCCGATCATGGCGATGACATTGACGATCAGCGCAAAAATTTTCTGCGTCGCGCTCGTCGTCCTGCTATCTAGCATTTGCTTCAAACCGTGGGGCACATTGGTCAAGCCACTTGTACCCCTGATCGGATGGGTCGTGCCGGTGGGTTATCTGGTGATCTATAACCGAGTCGCGATGGGTTCATGGACGGGTTACGACACGACTAACGAAAGCACTGGTTTTTCGCTTGAAAAGTTAGTTGAAAACTGGGATTTCGTCCTTAGGCAACTCAACGTGACCGCGACGATGTTCATTCTGCCTATCGCCGTGCTGGGTCTGGGCATGATGTATCGGGTGAACTGGCGGTTTGCGACCTTTCTGATGTTGTGGCTGGTACCAGGCATTGTCGTATATGGCGCCTATTACTGGGGCGCCGATGCACCGATCATTCCGCTGGTTTTTTATCTGCGTTTTTTCTTATCGGCACTACCCCCGATCGTGGTTTGTGCCGCATTGCTCTTCAGTCTGCTTAGCGAATCCACCCTTTACAATACGCCGCAACCCCAAGCCCAAACACCATCGATTAAGCTGGCGGGAATTGCGATCGGCATGCTGGCAGGATTTGGCTGGAGCGCGTTGCTTTACGCTGTGATGGATATACGGTTTGATCTTGCACTGCTGGCGGGCATATTGGCGGCAATCACCGTTCTGGCGATCGTCGCCAGGGGACGAGGCGTAGTCGCGCCGGTTGTGACAGGCGGTTTGGTTGCTTTATCAGCCGGGATGTCGGTGCATGACAACATCGGGTCTCTGGAACGCGATTTTGCCATAAACGCGAATTTGTGCGAAGCCGGACGCATTGTGGTGGAGCGTGTCCCCGACGCTGACATGCGTAAAGCGCCTCTGCTATTCACCGAGCAGATTGGCTTGATCAATCACCTTCAGGTGGCCGGTAATTTTGAATGCTATGCGCGGGATGCGTTTTCTAAACGAGGGATGTTAAGGCAATCCTCACAGCGCGAACCACGTACCACGCCCGATCCGACCCAGGGCGCTCGAAGCAATTACACCGCAAAGGTGTATCAGAACAAGACCGACGCGGACTTGCTGAAAATCCAGAACGATCTGATGGCGCAGACATTAAAAGATGGCCGACGGATATACATCGTGCTGTCCCGTGCGACGTTCAAACCATTTGTGACGCGATTCGTCACGCCAGAGAAGTTCAAAGTGCAAGGTGCATACACTTGGGAAGATCCAGTGCAAATGTCCGAAGCAGGGCGTAAGGCCCTAATGGGGCTGGGTCCTGTCGGATTGTTACTTCTGGGCGGCAGTACGCCACAACACTGGACGATGGCTGAGGTGGTTCTTAAATGATACGCCGTTCGCAACCGCCGGGCATCACTTCGCGGTTTCCGCTTCCTCGCCAGTCATAATCGCATCATGGTGCGGCAATTGCGGGCGGTAGATCATCCAGAGATTGCGGACATAGATAAACCACCCGAAAGACTGACCTAGCAAGCCGATCGGGTCGCGACGCCAGAGGAAGTAGAGCATCAGCATCGTGCTGCCGGCAAGGCTCATCCACCAGAACATCGGCGGGACGACGCTTTTTTTGCTTTTCTCACTCGCCAGCCATTGCACGATCATTCTGCCCGTGAAAAGGACCTGTCCTAGCAATCCCAGTCCGACCCAGACGTACCCAAACGGGTTGGAAACATTTAATAATTTTTGCCCCCATGATCTCTGGGTGCGATCGCGGTGCATGCGGGCGGATAATTCATCTGCCGTTAAGTCTTGGACCTCACCCGAATGGGTGGTGATGGCAAATTTCCAGTGTTCCGCGTCGTGATAAAGGATGGCTTTATCCCACGCGTCGGCGAGTTGCACCGTCACTTCTACGCCACCAGGACGTTTAATGGGGGATGTTTCGGTCAGGGAGAAATAAACCCACAGCCCAAGTGCGACAATGAGTCCAACTTCCAGCAGGATGAGAATGAGTCTTTTCATGCGAACCATGCAAACGATAGATCGAAGTTTACCGAAAATAACGTCCAACGCGACATGCCCGATGCTGGAGGTATTAATGTGTTAGTAATTCGTCAAAACGTCGTCGCCTCGAAAAAAAAGATTGCTCAGTCGCAATCGCTTGCTAATATGTCTCGCCTAGCGAAATGATTGGGATGGGGAAATGCACAGGATGTCTCTGTAATGCATAAATTTGAATCTCTAGAACCGCGCCGATTACTGTCTGATGATCATCCGGTTGGTATCAATTTTAACGACGAATTGCTGTGGGATGCGAATTTCCCCACTGCGGTCGCGCAGGCGAAAAGCGTCGGTGTGACATCGGTGCGCTTGTGGCTGGGTTTTGGAAGCTACTCGAATCGTCCGCAGACGTGGGATCCGAGTCCGAGTTGGCAGTCCAAGTACGTCGAATATGGCAAAGGCTATAGCAATTCCCAGCAACAGGTTATGCAGCGGGCGTTTGATCTGCACCGTGCGGGGTTCAAAGTCCTGTTATCCGTCGTGCCGACCACCGGACTGGCACCGGCATCTGATCCGCAAGAAGTGCGTGGGTTGTTCACGCATCTGAAAAACGCAACCGAAACACCCACCAGCACCGAAACCCTCGCCGATGTGGTCGATTATTGGCAAGTCGGTAATGAACCCGATCAGCCTTCCTATTGGGTGGAATCGCCGCCTGATGGCGAGAACAAAACAGAAGCGATTAAAGGATATGTTGATAAGTTTCTGATCCCCGCAGCCCAGGCGCTAAAATCAGGCGATAAAAGCACATGGGAAACCGTCATTTCCGCAGGGCCTTCATGGAGCTACAAGCACCTTGAGACGATTCTTAGTCAGCTAAAATTGCGCGGCGCGTTGGGTCTGATCGACATGGCGGGGTATCACCCGTACGGCGTGACCGACACAGAATCCACGCCAAACGACACCCAGCAACGCGACCGCGTGTTGCCTGCCATCGGTGTTGCCAAAAAATACGGCAAGCCCCTCGTCGCAACCGAATGGAACACGCGAGGCTACACGGCGGGCTGGCTTGATCCGCAAGTGCGCGACAAATGGGCACGGATGCTCGATCAGGCCTATCACGATTTCATCGTTGAAAACTTTAAGCAGCTCTACTACTTCTCGCTCGTCGATAATTATGCGCTTCGTGGCGGACGAACCAGCGCCAGACCCGGCGGGATTCTCAAGCACAATGCGCCCGATACGTCTGTGATCGAACAAAGTCCTGCCTACATCGAAAGCTGGCTGAAAAAACCGCTTGTCCCGAACGAGCCGTTCTACTCCACCGTTTCAAATTGGCAGTGGGGCACGGTGTCGGGCGTGGTGGTCAACAGCAATCCCGGCGATTCGCTGGACGGCAGGGTGGTGTACGTCGATGTCAACAATAACGGCCAACTCGATTCTAGCGAGCCTAAAACTGTCACCGCGATCGATGGCAAATATGTTCTGAAATACGGCTCGCGTGAAGTCGCGACCGGCACGTATGAAGTGCGCCTTGTCGTGCCGGATGGCTGGACAACACCCGATGATGATCGCACGCTGGCGCTTCGCGCATCGCGCGTCGCTGGCAACACAAATTTCACTCTCACCAAAGCCGCTGCACCTGTCACGACCGGCAGCGTGTCTGGGAAACTTTTTCGTGATGATAACGCCAACGGTGTCATCAACACCGGCGAACCATCGTTGGCGGGCAAGACCGTTTATATCGATCTGAATAACAATTCCATACTCGATGTCCTCGAACCCGCGGCGAGCACTGCGACCGACGGCACGTTCACAATCAGCTACGACACCGTAACCACACCTATAGGCGGTTACGCGTTGAGGCAGATTTTAACAGCGGCGGATTGGGAACAAACGACCGCAACGCCAGCCATTGTTGTTGGGGCGGGTCGAATTGATACGGGTCTGAAAATCGGATCGCGCATTATCCCGCCGATCGTGATTGATCCGCCGCCTCCGCCACCACCACCCCCGACGCCTACTGCCACAGGCGTGATCGGCGGGTATTTGTTTAATGATGGCAACGACAACGGCGTGCAGGATGGTACCGAAGGCCGCACGCCGACCCGCGTCGTCTACATCGACGCCAACACCAATGGCAAGCTTGATACGGGCGAAAAATCGACGACCTCCAACGTCGACGGCGTCTACAGTTTCTCCAATCTTGCCGCTGGGACGTACAACGTTACCCGCGTGTTCCCCAACGGCTTCCGTCTTAGCAATTCGTCGATCGGATACATTGCCGTTGCGATCGCAGATGCAGAAGTTAATAGTACTGTCAACGTTGGATCGACCAGTCTGCCGCTAGGCGTCAAGCCACCAGTGATTATTGACCCACCACCACCGACGCCGACCGACACCGGGGTTATCAGTGGATATCTGTTCAATGACGGAAACGACAACGGCGTACAGGATGGTAGTGAAGGGCGTACGCCCAGCCGTGTGGTGTTCATAGATAGCAATGCAAACGGCACGCTCGATACCGGCGAAAAATCAATTACCTCCGCTGTCAATGGCGTTTACAGCTTCACCGGCCTGGCAGCGGGGACATATAACATCACTCGCGTTTTCCCGAAAGGTTTCCGACTGAGCAATTCTACGATCGGATACATTCCCGTGACGATCGCAGCCGCTGAAGTGAATAGCATTACCAACATTGGTTCGACCAGTTTGCCGCCTGGTACGTTGCCGCCGGTTGTGATTGTTCCACCACCGCCTCCACCAACCACGCCACCAGCAACTTCCAATGGCGTGATAGGGGGGTATTTATTTAATGATGGCAACGATAATGGCGTACAAGACGGCGGGGAAGGCCGTACGCCCACGCGCGCAGTTTATCTTGATACCAACGCCAACGGCAAGTTCGATTCAGGCGAAAAATCGACGACCTCCAACAGCACCGGCGTTTATAGCTTCTCCAGTCTGGCAGCGGGCACCTACAACGTTTCGCGCGTGTTCCCTCCGGGCTTCCGTTTGAGTAATTCGCAGATCGGCTATGTCCCGGTGACGCTGGCGGATAATGAAGTCAACAGCACCGTGAATATCGGCTCGACCAGCCTGCCGCTTGGCGCTAATCCGCCACCCGTTGTCACGCCGCCGCCAGTTGTGATCCCGCCTGTCGTCGTCACGCCACCAGCGACGACCGCGACAGGTTCGATTTCGGGTTATCTGTTCTATGACAACAATGCCAACGGTTCGCGCAACTCAAACGAGTCGTACCAGAACGGCAAGGTCGTGTATCTCGACACCAACAACAACGACAAGCTCGATAGCAACGAGAAGCAGATCACCACAAAGTCGATGGGTGCGTTTTCTTTTTCAGGACTGACAGCAGGAACGTATACCGTTCGCCGCGTGCTGCCTGTGGGCTATAAGATTACCACGCCACTGCGTGTCATCACGTTGTTGGATGGTCAGAATGTTACGGGTGTTGCGATCGGAACGGGTACATAAAACAGGTCTTGTGACTTTGACGTGGATGAAAAAAATGACCGCCCCAACTTCAGTTGGGGCGGTCTTATATTTAAGGCTTGTCGCTGCGGTCTGATATTATCAGGCGGTTTGCGATGAATCAGATGTCAAACGATACTCCGTAGCTGCGACGCCTGCGTCGCCAATTCGAATCACGCGCACGCAAAAATGGCGACTCGCGATTCATGCACAACCGTCTTAGACCAACCCCGCCGTGCCCGTTTCGATCGGTGACGAGACATACTCACGCGGGTCGGTCACAAATCCCGTCAAGGCGGACGCTGCGACAGTTAAAGGCGACGCCAGATAGACGCCCGCTTTTTTGTCGCCCATTCGGCCGGGGAAATTACGGTTGGTCGTGCTGATGCACTGCAATGCGGAATTAAGCCTGCCGAAGGTATCACTCGGCCCACCAAGGCACGCAGCGCAACCGCTTGGACCAACCAGACAGCCCGCTTCAAGAAGCACCTCTTCAATGCTCTTTTCATTCGCACCCTTGATCTGTCCACGCAGATTCAGGGTCTTCATATCCTGATGCACTTCGGTCGATCCGGGGACGACGTAGGTGGGAATCTTGACGGTGTTACCCGCTAGGATGTTCGCGGCGAAGATCATGTCGGTGATTTTTCCGCCGGTGCAGGAACCGATGTAGGCGCGATCCAGTTTCACATCGCGACAATTACGAGCGGTGTCTTTATTATCCGGCGAATGGGGCTTGGCGACCATCGGTTCCATCGTCGACAGATCCCATTCAAACTCAGCGATATATTGCGCGTCGGGATCTTCGACCGGGATATCCCAGTTCGGAATGTTCGATCGTTTACGCACATAGGCGAGCGTTTTTTCATCGACGTCGCAGATGCCGTTTTTGCCACCAGCTTCGATCGCCATGTTGGTGAGCGTCATGCGGTCTTCGAGGGTCAGTGATGCGATGCCTTCACCCGCAAAATACATGCTGCGGTAGGTCGCGCCATCGACGCCGATTTCTCCGATAACCGCCAGGATCAAATCCTTGGCCGTCAGATACGGGGGGATTTCGCCTCGGAACGTGAACTTCATCGTCGGCGGAACTTTTAACCAGGTTTTCCCCGTGCCCAGTGTGAACGCAGCATCTGTATTGCCGACGCCCGTCGCGAACATGCCAAACGCACCTGCGGTACAGGTATGACTATCCGTACCCAGCATGATTTCACCGGGTCGGACATGGCCTTCTTCGGGTAAAGCCTTATGACAAACGCCTTTATAGCTGGTCTTGGTCGGGTCTTTGTAGGGATTGGGCATGCCCGGATTCATCGTGACAAAATCGGGATCGTAGTAATATTTCAGCCCTTGTTCCTTCACAAAATCGCGAAGAATCTGCACGTTGCGATGGCATTTATCGTCGGCTGTAAAAATGTAGTGATCGGGGATGACGACAACGCGGTCGGCGTCCCACACCTTGGCATTCCGTCCAAATTTCTCGTGGAAAATCCCAATCGTGCCCGGTCCGCAGACGTCGTGGGTCATCAGAATATCGACATTGACCCACACATTCTCCCCGGGTACGACGCTCGTGCGCCCTGAATGTTTCGCGAGAATCTGTTCGGTCATCGTCATGCCTGCCATCAATCCAACTCCTCAAATAGAGAAAAACTAGATCGATGAGTATAGCAGCACCTACCCAATGTTTCTATCGCGGTGATGCACGGTTACGATCCGTCTCTGGTATGCAAAACGGTTTTGACTTGATCGGTCCTGCCGGATTCGGCATCGCAAATTACCCGCGTGGCGCCACGTTTGGGCCGCGTTCCATGAGGGATTTTGAGTTTGTGTGGATCGTCGAAGGCGACGCCGAGTATCGAATGGATGAACAGGTTTACCCCGCGCCGGAAGGTTCGATCGTGCTTTGCCGCAGGGGGGTGACGGATTTTTTTCGATGGGACGCCAGCCGCAGAACCCGTCACGGCTTTTTTCACTTCGACATTCGATCCGCACCCGTCGATTTGCCCGCAATGCACGATTGGCCGGTGGTGGTCAAGCAAGTTGAAGGGGATATATTGACCGAATTGTTCCAGCATTTATTGACCTGGGCCAATCAAGGCGATTCCGCTACTTTAACTGCGACGATTTCACTGATGCTGCGTCTGTTCATCACCGGGCAGCGTGCGACTCATGCCTTGCCGATCGACATCGCGCCCGATCCGGTGGATCGCGCCATCACTCACCTGCATCAAACGCTCGAATCCGATCCTGCAACAACTGTAACTTTGGACGATCTAGCAGAAGCCGCCTGCGTGACGCCGGAGCATCTGTGCCGTGTTTTTAAGAAATCCCTGGATTTGTCCCCGATGGAGTGCGTGAGGCTGGCGAGACTGGATCGGTCTGTGGTGTTGCTGAGTCGTTCAAATTTTTCTATCGGGCAGATCGCGACGATGTGCGGGTTTGCGAGTCAATTTCATTTTGCCAGACGTTTCAAGGAATCGTTCGGGGCATCTCCGACGCAGGTGCGTGCGCGTGTACGAACAGGTTCAACCCCGCCATTACCGAAGCTGCTGCGAAGCAGCGGGGGGATCGCCCGGCCGGGATCGCGCTAATTTTGGGCATACATATCCCATCTGTGCGCATACGCGACAATCCGCCACATGGTATACTTTGTATGAAGATTGCGACGCGCAATCGACTTTACCACGCTCGAAAGGCACGCATGTCTACATCCGTCATGGAATTGCCCGTATCAGAAACAGCTACTATCGCGAAAAAACCATCCCCGCGTACCGAACGGTATCAGGTGTCGGTGGAAGAATATGCACGATTTAAGCGCGATGGGTTTCTGGTCGTGCGTGATCTGGTTTCGCCTGAAGAAATTGAAGAACTGAAACAGCACACCACCGACCTGATGCAAGGCAACCTGCCCGAACAGCAGGGCAAGCAGATGGCGGACAGGGATATCAAAAGTGATACCGGCGTCAGCGTGCAGTCACTCGAAGCCCCGCCCGCCCATCTTTCAGCCGAAGAAAAAGCGCAATACTGGCTTCGCATGCACATGCTTCATCGCAAGCTGGAACTGCATGAGCGGTATATGCTGCACCCGCGTGTGCTGGATGTGATGGAAGTACTGATCGGCCCGGATGTTATGGCGATGCAGACGATGCTGTTCCTTAAACCCCCCGGCAAACCCGGGCAAGGCTGGCATCAGGACAGCTACTATATTCCAACCGCGCCCGATACGCTTTGCGGCGCGTGGATCGCGATCGACGACTGCGACGAACAGAACGGCGCAATGTGGTTCGCCAAAGGCAGCGGCGTCGAACCGGTCTACCCGCCTTGCCCGGAAGTAGGCTATGGATTTGGCGATAAAATTATTGGCGATATAGAATACGTCAAAGGCGTCAGCGATACCGATGATTCCAAAAATTCATTGACCCGCGTTGCGGATAAATACGATCAAGTATTGTGCATCGCCAGACCCGGTGACGTGGTCTTTTTCAACGGGCATGTGCTGCACCGATCAAAGAAAAACTGGACGACCGATCGTTTCCGTCGCAGTTTTGTCAGTCATTATGGAAATGCCCGTTCGTTTACCCAGTGGGGCAGTTGGACCAAGGCAGAAGTGGAAGCAGCCAAAAGCAACGGCGATTACACCGGCTACGCCGAGCCACCGATTGATCCGGTGACGAAAATGACTAACGCCTGTCAGATTCTTGCACGTGGCGACACACATTTGCCTTTCGCCAAGCCGCGATTTGGCACGCCTTGCGCTGCGCTGATCCCACCCGAGGAACGTGGTCAGGAATATCAAAAAATCGCGAAAATGATTCAGGTGCAGAACAATGGATTGCTCGGATGCGCGTTGGCGGATCCGAATCTGGTCGACGACGATGACGAACCGACCGACCCAAAAAGTGGCGGCGGGTATTAATCGGCGAACCCCCCGACGGATTATCTCGATTTTTGCGACAATCCGTATCGTCTGTTTGCTTGACATTAGGGTATGAACCCCATAAATTATGCGACTCAACGTGCGGCGGGAGTCCCGCCGTGCGTTTTTAGTTAATGATGTCACCTCTGAAGCGTTGATCTGCTGGGGGGTGCGAAATCGCTTCGAGCAGGAGTCTCATCCCATGTTGCCCGTCCAACGCATCAGCAAGTCGCGTAAGCGCAAGCGTCGTTCTCATCACGCGCTGAAACCCATTCAATACGTCCGTTGCGCCCAGTGCGGCAATGCCAAATTGCCTCACTGTGCTTGTGGAAATTGCGGATTTGTCAATCCCACGCTTGCGATCGAAGTCGCCAGCACAGCAGATTAATTCTGTTCTGCGGATGATTAGATCAAAGCCCCGGAAATCAGAGATTGTTCGTCTGCGGGCGGGCACAAAGGGAGCAGATCGGTGCGAGCTGCCGTCGACGTGATGGGGGGCGACAAAGCCCCGGAAGCGATCCTGGACGGGTGCTGGGAAGCGGCGAGCCTGCTCGACGCCAACGATACCATTCTCCTGATCGGCAATCGCGAAGTGATCGATCCGGCACTGGCCGCCGCGCCAATCCCCGACGACAAACGTTCGCTTTACAAACCAGTCTATACCACGCAAGTGGTTGCGATGGATGAATCGCCTGTCGAAGCGGTCCGCGGCAAGCCAGATAGTTCGATCAGCGTGATGAACAAGCTGGTCGCCAAAGGCGAAGCCGATGTCGCGATCTCCGCCGGCAACACCGGCGCATGCGTTGCCGCCGCCCAGTTGCGAATGCGATTGTTGCCCGGCGTGTCGCGTCCCGGCATCGCGATCATTCTCCCCACCTTTCACGGCCCGGTTGTTTTGTGCGATGTCGGTGCCAATCCCGAACCGCAAACGCGTCACATGCAGCAGTACGGGCTTATGGCTTCTGCCTATGCCACCGCGATCTGCGGCATCGAAAATCCGCGCGTCGGGCTTCTATCCATCGGTGAAGAAGATTCCAAGGGCAACTCGATGACCAAGGAAGCGCGTAAAGTCATGCGTGACGAGCCGCTACTGAATTTCATCGGCAATGTTGAAGGCAAGGATATCTTCAAAGGCATCGTTGATGTCGTAGTCTGCGATGGTTTCGTCGGTAACATCGTTCTGAAATTCACCGAAGGATTATCCGAAGGCATTTTTCAGACGATTGTCGCCGAAGTACAGGAGTTTGATCCTGAGCTGATGGGCAGTCTCAAGCCGGTGATGAAAAAGATCTACGCCAAACACGACTGGCAGGAATATGGCGGCGCGCCGCTTCTGGGCGTGGGCGGGATCTGCCTGATCTGTCACGGTCGCAGCGAAGGCAAAGCCATTAAAAATGCCATTCGCGTCGGCAAGCAATTGTTCGGCAGCCAGATCAACCAGAAGATTGTCCAGCAGATCAGCAAGAGTATTCAGATTGAGGAATAGCCGGTTGCAAACAAAAGTCGATGATCTGAAGTGATCCTCGGGCTTCGACTTTGAACCAACCACTGCTTTGAATTATGTCATCATTTTCTGCCATTATCGCCGGTACAGGGTCGTATGTTCCAGAACGTCGTATGACCAACGCGGAATTATCGACGCTGGTTGATACGAATGACGAGTGGATCGTTCAGCGGACAGGTATCCGCGAGCGCCGCATCGCCGCCGCTGATGAATCGACCGCCACGCTTGCGACCCTCGCCGGCGAACGTGCCCTCAAAGCCGCCAACCTTCAGCCAGCGGATATCGATCTCGTTATCGTCGCCACCATCACCCCGGAAATGGCGTTTCCCGCAACCGCGTGTGTCGTCGCCAGCCGATTAGGTTGCCCAAACCGCGCCGGATTTGATCTCTCCGCTGCGTGCACGGGATTTGTGTACGCATTGCACACTGGCGCTGCTTTTGTGCGTAGCGGACAATTCAAAAACGTACTGGTCATCGGTGCCGAAACACTTAGCCGCGTGACTGACTACACCGATCGGGGAAGCTGCATCCTGTTTGGCGACGGCGCGGGTGCCGTCGTCCTGAGTCGATCAACCGAAGAAGGTCGCGGGTTTTTATACGGCGAACTCCACTCCGACGGCGGGCCGATGTCTGATGCAATGCTCCTCAAACCCGGCAGCCGTCATCCGATCAACGCCGAATTGATCGCCAGCGGCGACCAATACATGAAACTCAAAGGTCGTGAAGTTTACAAATTCGCCGTTACGAAATTTGAAGAACTGATCCGCGATGCCATGAAACATTGCGATTTGACCGCCGAATCGCTCAGCCTGATCGTGCCGCACCAAGTCAATCAGCGCATCATTGACAGCGCGATGGAAAAGCTTGGCTTGCCTGCCGACAAAGCGTTCGTCAACATCGATCGTTACGGCAAC
Organism: Tepidisphaerales bacterium; assembly: GCA_038210015.1. Taxonomy (GTDB): domain Bacteria; phylum Planctomycetota; class Phycisphaerae; order Tepidisphaerales; family Tepidisphaeraceae; genus BPJO01. Next base: position 90,423 of record JBBQXB010000003.1, on the reverse strand, counting down.
ACCTCATCGGCATCAATTCCGATCGCATTGGATGAAGCCGTACACGCAGGACGATTGAAAAGAGATGACCACGTTGTCTTCGTCGCATTCGGCGCGGGACTGACGTGGGGCAACGCCGTTGTGCGAATGTAAAAGCGTGGCAATTGGGCTGCCTGCCAGGCTTGGTCGATCTCAGCCACTCGAATAGCCCTGCAACGGAGATTTTCATGTCATCCACTTACATTCTTTGTCCCGGCCAAGGTGCGCAAGCAGTCGGCATGGGAAAAGATTTTTACGAAGCCCATCCCGCCGCCAAAGCCGTTTTTGATCGCGCCAATGAAGTGATCGGATTCGATCTGGCAAAAATATGCTTCCAAGGCCCCGAAGAAGAGCTTACCAAGACCAACATCAGCCAACCGGCGATCTACGTCACCAGCGTCGCCTGTCACGCCGCCGCCAAGGCGTGCGGCAAAATCGCAGGCGCATCATTTGAATATGCTGGATTGTCTCTGGGTGAATACACCGCGTTGCATCTGGCCGGCGTGTTTTCATTTGAGGACGGATTGAAACTTGTCGCAGCCCGCGGCACGTACATGCAGGAAGCCGCCGTCGCAACACCCAGCACGATGGTGGCTGTTATGGGTGGCGACGAAGCTCAAATCACCAAACTGTGTGAGGAGCAGGCTCAGGGTGACGTACTCGTCCCGGCTAACTTTAACGCCCCGGGACAAATCGTGGTCAGCGGATCAAAACCCGCTTGCGCACGTTTTGCTGAAGCGGCATCACTTGCCGGATTGCGGGCGATCCCGTTGACCGTCGCCGGAGCGTTTCATTCGCCCATCATGCAGTCGGGTGCCGACAAGATGGCAGTGGAATTGAAAAATGTCGCCTTTAATGCACCCACTTCGCCGGTCTATTCCAATGTCACCGCATCACTTCATACGGATGTGGCATCGATCAAAAAATTGCTGGTCGATCAGATCGTGCAACCCGTCCGCTGGGAACAGACGATGGCGAAGATCGCCAACATCGAGGGTAATAAGTTCATCGAGCTTGCTCCCGGAAAAGTGCTGACCGGCTTGTTGCGAAAACAAAACCGCCGAGCGGACATCGCCACGCTATGCGATGTTGCGGCGCTGACTTAGAGCCGAATTGAAGAAATGGGGACGCCGATTCTCGCAGATCGTTGTGGATGAACGCAGATAAGAAATTATGAATGACTTTTAGGTGAGTCCAATTGTCATGCTGAGGTACCCCGAAGCATCTCATGAAGCGCAGATTGGCTGGCGACTCGCAACTTTGACCAGCGCCGTCTGACCGCTTCGGGCTGACATTCGCCCAAGCCCCGGCCTAGCTGGAATAATGGTCTGCAACACCTGCAATTGGTCTTATCTGTGACCATCTAAAACCATCAACGAAAATCTGTGGCCAATTCTTCATTTGTTGCAGTGCGACCTAGCGATTATGATTGGGTAATATGACAGATAAACGTGTTGCAATCGTTACAGGGGGATCGCGAGGGATTGGCGCAGCGATCGCGAAGCATCTTGCTAAGCAGGGCTGCCACGTCGTCGCGGCGGCGCGGTCGCTTGATAAGCTGAATGCCGTGGTTGAGGAGATCAAAGCCGCAGGCGGCAGTGCCGAGTCGCTGGTGATCGATCTCGCCGACGCGAAACAGACCGCCGAAGCGATCGAAAAAATCGCCGACGCACACGGCCGAATCGACGTGCTGGTCAACAACGCGGGCATCACCAAAGACGGCCTGTTTTTGCGGATGGAAGACGCCGATTTCGACGACGTGATCAACACTAATCTCAAAAGTGCTTTCGTCGCAACACGTTCTGCGGCACGTTATCTGATGCGAAGCAAGTCCGGCGGGCGAATCGTCAATATCAGCTCAGTTGCTGGTGTCGCCGGCAACGCCGGTCAGGCCAATTACGCCGCGAGCAAGGCGGGATTAATCGGCCTGTCCAAATCGGTCGCTAAAGAACTCGCAGGCAAGGGCGTGACCTGCAATGTCGTCGCACCCGGATTTATCGTCACCGATATGACCGATGTATTGCCCGATACGATCAAGTCGAAAGTAAAGGATTTCATCCCGCTGCGTCGATTCGGTAATGCCGATGAAATTGCTGCGGTGGTGGCGTTTCTCGCGTCCGAAGCAGCGAGCTATGTCACCGGCCAGGTGATCTGTGTTGATGGCGGAATGGTGATGTGATTTTTCATCCATGATTCCGCAGTAATAGCGCGAATGAGTACAATGTTAACCGCAGATTGCGCAGCTGGGGCAGATTTTTGTGTTTTGTTCTCTGTGTCACTGTCACTTTGTGGCCTATTCCAATCGTTGCAGTGACAAAGGCAGAAAGTAAGAGGTTTGATATGTCAGAACGCGTTAAAATTGGTGTGATCGGAACCGGTGCAATCAGCGGTGCCTATCTGGGCATGGCGAAAAACTTCCCGATCGTTGAGATGGCAGCCTGCGCGGATATGAATCTGGACGCAGCGAAGAAAAAGGCCGAGGAGTTTGGCATCAGCCGCGTCTGTACGGTGGACGAGATGTTCGCCGACAAGTCGATTGAGATCATTTTGAATCTGACGATCCCCAAAGCGCACGTGCCCATAGGTCTGCGTGCGATCGAGGCGGGCAAGCACACTTACGCGGAGAAACCGCTGGGCGTCAATCGTGAGGAAGGCGCACAGCTTTTGCAGGCCGCTTCGGCAAAAGGTTTGCGTGTCGGATGCGCACCCGACACCGTTCTTGGCGCAGGGATTCAGACCGCACGGAAACTGATCGACGACGGCGCGATCGGTCGCCCGGTCGCATTCACCGCGTTCATGGCCGGTCGTGGGCACGAACATTGGCATCCATCGCCAGAGTTTTACTATCAAGTCGGCGGCGGGCCGATGTTCGATATGGGGCCGTACTACCTGACCGCGCTGCTCAATCTGCTCGGCGGGGTGAAGCGTGTTATGGGCATGACATCCATCACGCAAAGCGAACGAACCATCTACAGCAAACCCAAGTTCGGACAGAAGATTAAGGTCGAAACGCCCGACCATGTGCTGGGTATGATGGAGTTTGAAAACGGTTGTGTGGGATCAATCATCCAGAGCTTTGCGATGCGGACCGGCATCGGCAATGCAAGCCCGATCATCGTCTATGGCACGGAAGGTACGATGCACGTGCCGGATCCGAACGGATTTGATGGCGTGGTCAAACTATGCCGATTTGAAGAAGGCAAAAACGACGAATTTGTAGAAATGCCGCATACCTTTGTCAAAGGCTACGGTCGCAGCGTGGGATTGGCGGATTTGGCGCAGGCGATTCGAGCCGGGCGCGAAGAACGCTGCAACGGCCAGCAGGCGTTGGCGGTACTCGATTTGATGCAGGCGTTTTTAGATTCGTCAAATAGCGGACAAGCCGTAACGCCTACCGTGCAATATAAACGTCCCGCACCAATGCGCGGGGATCTGCCGTTTGGTACGCTGGATGATTGATTCTCCCTAGATGCGAGTCAAATTATCGCTCATTTTTAGAATGGCGATCAATGCTGCAGCGTGCCTATACTTTGGCATGCAACGTGTGTCGCTGACAATGATTCTCTGTCTCCTATTTGCCTCCCCGATCTGGGCTGCAAACAAGGTGGCGGTTGAACTGATCCCGAGCCAGATGCAAATCAAGCCCGGCCAATCCTTTCAGATCGCGATCCGATTCAAAATTGATCCCAAATGGCATCTTTATTGGATCAACCCAGGCGATTCGGGTTTGGCGCCGTCGGTGCAGTGGACTTTGCCCAAAGGCGTGACCATCTCATCAAAATTGCACTTCCCGCCGCCGCACCGTTTGCAAGCGGCGGAGAATGTCGAAAGCTTTGCGTATGAAAATGAGCTTATCCTGCTTGCGGACGCAATGACCGATGCGTCTGTAAAACAAAATGTAAAAATCGACGGCAAAATTGATTGGTTAGTCTGCAATGATGTTTGCATCGCGGAATCCGCGAATACGTCAGTGGATATTACGATAGGCGAGCCGAACGCACTCAATCCAAATTTTGCACAATGGCGATCCCAAGCTGCTACGCCGGCGAAGGATGTTAAATCAGGTGTATCGCTCAACGCTGATAAATCCGCAGGGTATCTCTATGCGTATCTGCCTGCGGATCAGGCGGACTTGTCCAAAGTTGACTTGTTACCGCCCGCCGTTGAGGACGCGATATTCGATAAACCTGCGATCAAAACGGATGCCAATGGATCTGCGATTACGATCCCGTTCCGAGTTCTGCCGGGAATGACCGAACCCGTCACCGGCGAAGGAATGTTGATCCGCACCGCAGCCGACGGAAGCCGAAAAGGCGAGTTGGTTTCTTACACGTTTAATTTTGTGAAGTAGTGTCCCATTTTTTTTGAAGGAGTTTGATGATGAAGACTGGATTTTTCGCATTCGTTGCAGCCTTGTGCGTGCTGGCTGTCTATTCGTTCACCGCGATGGCGGCTGACAAGCACGATCATAGCCATGCAAAACTTGAGATCGGCTCGCCTGCACCGGCGTTCACATTGAAGGATCAAACCGGCAAGGACGTGAGCCTGAAGGATTACGCAGGCAAGATCGTCGTGCTGGAGTGGTTCAATGACGGCTGTCCGTTCGTTGTGAAGCATTACAAGGAAGGGCACATGAATAAAGTTGCGTCGAAATATGTTGCCGATGGCGTGGTGTGGCTACGCATCAATTCGACCGACGGTACGACTCCCGAAAGCAACGCCAAGGTGGCAGGAAAGTGGAATATGGCGGGCCCGATCCTGATCGACGCTAACGGCGAAGTGGGACATGAATACGCCGCAACCAACACGCCCCACATGTACGTCATCAATAAGGAAGGCAAGCTTGCCTATCGCGGCGCGATCGACAGCGACTCCTCCGCCGACACCGCCAAGGTAGACGCAGCCACGAATTATGTCTCCAAGGCACTTGATGAACTGCTGGCCGACAAATCGGTGAGCCAGCCTGAAACCAAAGCCTACGGCTGCACCATCAAGTACGCGAGCAAGTAGTGCAAAAGCTCAGTTTTTTAGACCAACACGACGAGCGATCATGACGATCGCTCGTCGTTTTTGTGTCGATTTGCAAGATGTGGGCAACTACCGTTACAGCCGCGAACGTAAGCTCGGGCGTGACGGTCGAGCGTAGTGTAAAGTTCATCGCGTGGGCTTGCGCCAGTGATTCTCCGCGAATCACGAACCACGCGTTTCATCGTTGAAAAGGCATTCAACACGATCGCACTCCCCAAATCATTCTCATCGCCTATAATAAGTTTATGTCGATGCACCAACCCAGCGTGTTGATTATTGAGGATGAGCCCCGGCTGCGGGATCTACTTTCCGAGGCGCTGCGCGGATGGGGACTTACCTCAACCACCGCACGGTCTGGCGAAGAGGCGTTGCGGTCGATCGACAGTCACCCAGCGGACATCCTGCTGGTTGATCTGAATCTACCTGGCCTCAGCGGAATCGAAACGCTGGCTGAACTTCGCAAGCGTGATATCGACGCACCTGCGATTATTCTCACCGGTTTCGGTGATCTCAACGCCGCACAGCAGGCGATTAAATTAGGCGTTGTCGCATTTCTGACCAAACCCGCACCGCTTGGGGAACTTGAACAAGCAATCGACCGCGCTCGTAGGCAACTTAAACCCGATCTGCCGATCATTGCCCCAGAATCGATTGATACGTCCAAACCAGTGAAGCTGGAGGAACTGGAAAAGCAGCATATCCTCGGCACATTGCGTAAAAACGCGGGCAACCGAACCGCCACCGCGAAGGAACTTGGCATCAGCCGTCGTACGTTGCAATACCGGCTGTCTGAATATCAAGCCAAAGGCTGGATCGAAGGCGAGTAAATCGCGTACTGTCATTAGTTAATAAAGTTTAGAAAATCGCGCCCGCCGCAGATTCGACCACCGGTGTAAATTCCCGTATCATCCCCTCACACCAATTTTAAGGAGTTTTCGCGTGAATAAGGTTCGCTTTGGCATTGTCGGGCTTGGAAATATGGGTTCTTCTCACTGCGGTTATATCCCGCAGCTCGACAACGCCTGCATCTCGGCGGTTTGTGATATCGATCAGACCAAGACGGACAAGTGGGCCAAAGAACTCGGCGTGCCGGGGTTTACGTCCTCTGATGAAATGCTCAAGGCCAAAGTCGCCGATGTGATTTTGATCGCGACGCCTCATTACGATCATCCGCCAATCGGTATCAAGGCGTTGGAAACCGGGCATCATGTGCTGTGTGAAAAGCCGATCGCAGTGGGAGTCAAAGGCGCGCGCGAATTGATCGAGGCAGCGAAGAAATATCCGAACCAGCTTTTCGGAATCATGTTTAATCAGCGCAGCAACCCCATGTACCAAAAATTGCGTAATGTGATCGCTGACGGCGAACTGGGTGAGATCACCCGCGTGACATGGCTGATTACCAACTGGTTCCGCACGAATGCATACTATGCTTCAGGCGGTTGGCGCGCCACATGGGCCGGCGAAGGTGGCGGGGTGCTGATTAATCAATGCCCGCACAATCTGGATCTGATGCAGTGGATCACCGGCCTAATGCCCAATCGCATCACCGCAGTTGGGTATATCGGTAAGACACATCCGATTGAAGTCGAAGATGAGATGTCGGCCATCCTTGAATACCCCAACGGCGCGATCGGGCATTTTGTCACAAGCACCGGTGAAGCCCCCGGAACGAATCGTCTGGAAATCTGCGGCACGCAAGGCAAGATCATCGCTGATAACGGCAAACTGACCTTCCACCGCACGCGTAAGAATGTCGCGGAGGTTAATCGTAATTCGCCCGACCCGTTCACCTCGGTCGAGTGCTGGACGATCGACATTCCGTTCAACGGCAACCGCGAGCATGGCGAACACGAACGCATCACCCGCAACTTTATCGACGCCCTGCAAAAAGGAACGCCACTGCTGTCGCCTGGACAGGAAGGCGTGAAAGGTTTGGAACTCGGTAACGCGATGCTGATGAGTGCGATGCAAAAGCGCGGCGTTGATTTGCCGATCGACGGTGAAGCCTACGACCAACTCATCCGTGATCTGACCAAGAAGTACGGCGGAAAAAAGACGCTCGAAACCAAAAAGGTCGAGGCTGACATGGCGGCGTCGAGCGGGTCGTTCAAATAAAGTCATATGGCGCGATATGTGTGGCGTGAAAGACAGCCGCGTTTGTCGGCGGAATGATCGTTCCGCGCCTTTGTAACATTGATGGATCACTATCAGGCCATTCTCGGCAGTCTGGCGGCTGCGAAGCGAGTGCTCGTCACCACACACGTTCGACCTGACGGCGATGCCCTCGGGTCGGCGGCGGCGATGGTGCTGGCACTACGCCAGAAGGGGATTCAAGCACGCGTTTTACTTTTGTCGCATTTGCCGACGAAGTACGCCTTTGTCTTCAAAGATTTGGGCATTGATTGGATTGATGTTGAGCAGGGATTTCCCGCCGATTTTTCGCTGGATGTCTATGACACGCTGCTGGTGGTGGATACCGGCACATGGTCGCAGTTGCCGGGGTTGAAGGGATATGTTGATACCTTCAAGGGTGTAAAACTGGTGGTCGATCATCATCAGACCCAGGAAAACTGGGCCGACCAAAAACTGGTCATCACCACTGCCGCGGCTGCGGGTGAAATCGTTGCCGAGTTGATCGAACAGTGGGAAGTACCGATCGACAAATCAATCGCGACGGCGCTGTTTGTAGCGATCGTATCGGATACCGGTTGGTTTCAATTCAGTTCAACTAGGCCTTTCACGCTTCGACTAGGGGCGCAATTGATTGAAGCCGGTGTGGATACGGATGGACTTTATCAACGTCTGTATCAGAATGAACGTGCCGAGCGGATCGCGTTACAGACGCGTGCGATGGAATCGATGCAACTGCTGGCGAACAATCGTCTGGCGGTGATGCAGATCGCCAAATCCGATTTTGCCGAAACAAATGCCGCCGTGCCGGATACGGAAAATCTAATCAACGTGCCGCTGGCGATTCGCACGGTTGAGGCAAGCGTGCTGCTGGTGGATCCGCCTGAGGGCGGGCCGATCCGAATCAGTTTTCGCAGCAAAGGCGGATTGGACTGCGCCCAGTTCGCCGAACAATTCCAAGGCGGCGGCCACAAACGCGCCGCCGGGGCGAAATTGTCAGGCGAGCTACGAGCCGTCCGTGATATCATCATCGCACGTTTGACCGCCACCATGGCGTGATTTCCCATCCATTATCAGCCATTGGATTCTCAGCTTTTCATTGGCGTGATTGGAAGTGTGGGGTACGATTCGTCTGTTGCGGGAGCATCTCCCAGCGTTTTACTTAAAACGACTTATCGAAGGAGTTGGTGAATGTGTGGAATTGTCGCGTATGTCGGGCGGAAAATTTGCCAGCCAGTCTTGATTGAAGGCTTGAAACGCCTGGAATATCGCGGATACGACTCCGCGGGGATCGCGGTCATTGGCGACAATGACAAGATCGCGATTCGCCGGGCGGTAGGTCGCATCGCGGTGCTGGAAAATAAAGTCACAGAGATTGATCCGCTTCCCGCCGCGCACATCGGCATGGCACACACCCGCTGGGCCACGCACGGCGCGCCGACCGAATTAAACGCCCATCCCCACACTGATGACGACGCCACTATCGCACTGGTGCATAACGGCATTATCGAAAATTATGTCGTCCTGCGCAAGTTTCTTGAAGAAAAGGGACATGTCTTTCATTCCCAGACCGACACCGAAGTATTGGCGCAGTTGATCGGGCACGTTTATAAGGAATTGAAGCACAACAGCGCGGTCAAATTGAAGCCCGGGCAGTCTCTGCTCGCCAAGGCGGTTCAGAATGCGCTGCACGAAGTCAACGGAACTTACGGAATCGCGGTTTTGTGTCGCGATGAACCCGATACGCTGGTCGTGGCGCGTAAAGGCAGCCCGCTGATCATTGGCGTCGGTGATGATGAATACGTCGTCGCATCCGATGCGGCTGCGATCGTCGAACACACCGCCCAAGTCATCTATCTCAACGACAACGAAATGGCGGTGCTGCGGCCGGAAAGTCTGCACACCACCACCATCGATGATGTCACCATTAGCCCGGTTATCCAGCAGCTGGAAAGCAAACTCGAAGAATACGAACTCGGCGACTATGAGCATTTCATGCTCAAGGAAATCTTTGAGCAGCCTCAGGCGATCAGCAACTGTCTGCGTGGCAGAGTCGATGCCAAGGAAGGTCGTATCGTGCTCGGCGGCGTCGCGAATATGTCAAGGCAACTCGCCACCGCACGTCGATATATCCTCACCGGACAGGGAACGGCATGGCACGCGGGATTGGTCGGCGATTATCTGTTTGAAGACCTCGCCAAAGTCGTCACCGAAGCGACCTACGCCAGCGAGTTTCGATACCGAAATCCGTTGGTCGAAGAAAACACCGTGATGGTGGCGATCAGTCAATCCGGCGAAACCGCCGACACATTGGCAGCGTTGCGTGAAGCGCGCGAAAAAGGGGCGATCGCGCTCGGCGTAGTGAACGTGGTCGGTTCAACGATCGCCCGTGAAACCGATGCCGGTGTTTATCTGCACGCGGGACCTGAAATCGGTGTCGCCAGTACCAAGGCGTTTACGTGTCAGTTGACGACACTCACGATGCTTGCGATTTATATCGGTCGGCGTCGATTTATGTCCCAGCCGCAGGCACAGGAATTGATCGAAGGGTTGCAGGCAATCCCCGATCAGATGCGACATCTGCTCAAGCAAAATGACGTGGTGAGACAGATCGCAGCCCGATTCGCCAACGAAGAAAACTGGCTGTTTTTGGGGCGCGGATATCATTATCCGGTTGCGTTGGAAGGGGCGTTGAAGTTGAAGGAAATCAGCTATATCCACGCCGAGGGAATGCCCGCCGCCGAGATGAAACACGGGCCGATCGCATTGATCAGCGAAGGCATGCCGGTGGTTTTCATCGCCACCAGAGGCCATCAGTACGAAAAGGTCATCAGCAACATCGAGGAAGTCCGCGCCCGTGGCGGGGTGATCATCGCGGTCGCGACCGAAGGCGATACCAATATCACACGCTATTCCGATCACGTGGTCTATGTGCCCGACACGCTTGAACCGCTCCAGCCACTGTTGAGCGTTGTCCCGCTGCAACTGCTCGCCTACCATGCCGCCGTCATCCGCGGGTGTAACGTCGATAAACCGCGAAATCTCGCCAAGAGTGTGACGGTGGAGTGATCGTACCCCACCCACGCGGATGGCCTATGATGTCGCATGATCGCTCCATCGCGGTGTCACGTTCTGAACGAAAAGCCCGAACGGGTTGATGCGAAATACGTTCTATATTGGATGCAGCAGTCCCAGCGCGCGCACTTCAATCACGCGCTCGAAGCGGCGATCATCAAAGCCAATAAGTTAGATGTGCCGGTCGTTGTCGTATTCGGGTTGATGGATGATTATCCAGAAGCCACCGAGCGGCATTGCGCATTTATGATCGAAGGGTTGCGGGATGTTGATTCAGACCTAGCCAACCGCGACATCAAGTTTGTTTGTCTTCACGCCGAACCGAAACATGCTGCGATGCAGCTCGCCAAAGAGGCTGCGTGTGTGGTGTGCGATCGCGGGTATCTGAATCACCTGCGCCAATGGCGCGATGAAGTGGCCGACCGATGCGACGTGAAGGTCGTGGAAATCGAGAGCGATCTGGTCGTGCCGGTCGAAACTGCCAGCGACAAGGACGAGTTCGCCGCCCGGACGATCCGGCCAAAAATCCACAAGGTGTGGGAGCAATATCTCACCCCTTTGAAACAGGTGACGCCGAAACATTCGTCGCTTGGGATGCACTTGAAAAGTGATTTTGATTTATCCAAACCCGATGAAGTTTTGCAGAAAATCAAGTGTATTCGTGAGGTCAAACGTTCGCCGCTGTTCACTGGCGGATATCACGCTGCCGACAAGCGGATGAATGCGTTTGTTGATATGTTGCTGAGTGGATATGCCGATGGTCGCAATGAACCAGCGGACGGGCACACTTCGCAGATGTCGCTTCATCTGCAATATGGTCAGATTTCGCCGGTGGACTTGGCGTTGCGGGTGATCAATGCCAAGGGTGTGTCGCAGGCGGATCGCGATACCTATCTTGAGGAGATGATTGTGCGCAGAGAATTGGCGCACAATCACACTTGGTTCAATCGCGAGTATGGAGAATATAAATCGCTGCCGGAGTGGGCGAAGCGATCGCTTGAGAAGCATAAGAATGATCCGCGCGAGCCGCACTACACCCGTCAGCAGTTGCAAGACGCGAAAACGCACGATGTCTATTGGAATGCAGCCCAGATGGAGATGGTTGTCACCGGTTACATGCATAACTACATGCGGATGTATTGGGGAAAAAAGATTCTCGAATGGTGCAATACGCCCGAATATGCTTATGAAACGACTCTTTATCTGAACAATCGTTACTTGCTCGACGGATTGAACCCCAACAGCTACGGCAATATCGGTTGGATATACGGCCTGCACGATCGGCCTTGGTTTGAACGCCCGATCTTCGGACAAATACGTTACATGAACGCTAAGGGGCTGGAACGCAAGTTTGATATTGATCGGTATGTGAATCAAATCGACGCGATGTGTCGCGAGCATCTGGGTAGGGGATTAAATCATTCGTAAAACGCTCATGTGCGGTGTTGCACAGATGAATAGGCCGCAGAATCACATTTGGATCCTTTCGATGTAGCCGGAATCGAGAACGTCATTGCGATATATTTCAGATACGCCACAGACCAATGGTTTTTTGCGTTCAACGTGACATGTCGATGCGCGTATCTATTCAGTGCGTATGAATATATTTCTCCACTGTGATCGATTGCGTTTTGTCACCTGTTTAGGGGCGATATTGATATTATCTAATTCATTGATGGCACAGGAGTTGGAAAAATCGACGAGTAAGGCGTTGCTGAGCGCGTTTGAGAAAACGCCGTTCACGCATCCGAATATCCCCAATGTCGCATTTGCGGGCGCGGGGTTCGGAGATCCGCTGCCATCTCCGAAGGTGGTCGCGAATGTGAAAACCGAGGGCGCCAAAGGCGATGGTAAGACTGACGACATCGATGCGTTTGTGAAAGCGATCGAAAAAGCCAAATCCGCCGGCGGCGGGGCGGTGTTGGTCCCGGCGGGGGAATACAAACTCTCTAAAGTGCTGTGGATCAACGGCGATGGTGTCGTCCTGCGCGGCGAAAACCCACTCAAATCCATCCTCCTATTTGATCAACCGGTATCCAAGATGGTGCCTGGAGTAAGCGGTGCATGGTTCGGCGGCGCGATCTGGATCGGCCCGAACCAGCCTGCGCCAGAAGTCGATGTCTCCATGCCGGATGAAACTATCCGCGTGACCGCACCGGCGAAGGTGGGTGATTTCAGCGTTCAAGTCGATCCCGCCGATGCCGCAAAGTTAAAGGCCGTCGTCGGCAAAATGACTCAAATGACGTGGGTCGGCGATATGTCGCTCGTCAAACACATCGCAGGACATCCATCCATGGACGCCTATAACTGGAACTCATGGAGTGCGCTCAGCAGCGGTAAGCTGAACTGGTATTGGGCGAACGAAATCGTATCGGTCGATGGCGCAAAAGTGACATTCAAAAAACCGCTACGGCTGGATATCCAACCCGACTGGGAAGTCACGATCGCGACCCAATCCACCTTCCTCATCGGTGCCGGGGCAGAGAATCTAATGATCCGGTACCCCGTCACCAAAAAGGCCGCTCATTTGAAAGAGCCGGGCTACAACGGCGTGTTGTTTGAGCGGACGGCGCATTGTTTTGCGAGAAATATCGTCATGGAAAATGTCGATGTGGGCATCAATTTCTCAGACAATGCAGTGAATTGCACCGCCAGTGGTTTCAACATCCGTGGACGTGAGAATCATCACGCCACCGCGATGCGCAATTTCTCACACGATAATCTGCTCGAACACTTCAAAATCGAATCCAAACCCCATCACGGCCTCAATACCGAAGGCGTGTCCAGCGGAAACGTCTGGCGCGATGGTGAGATGCTCAACGGCACATTCGATTCGCATTGCATGATGAGTTTCGACAGCGTGCGAACGAATATCAAACTCAACAATACCGGTGGTCCCGGCGGGGCGGGTCATCATGGCCCGTTTGTTGGCAGGCGCATGACGCATTGGAATATCACCGTTACAAATAATAAAGGCGAATGGGTCGCCCAACCCGCCATCATGCCGTCAGGTGCGATCGTGGGCATTCGCGGTACCGAGTTGGAAATGAAAGCAACGAAATTGTGGCATCTGCCCGATGGATTGGACAAGGGCTGTGTCATCGCCGATATCGGCAGCGCGCCGGTCGTGCCCGATCTATACGAAGCTCAACGCAAAATCATGAAATTATCCCCTGCCAGCAAATGATTTATTGCGACAGTCGGACTTATTTGATGTAGCCCTTGGTTTTGAAATATTCCAGTGCTTCTGCCACCGATCGAAACACGCGGGTTGCCGTTTCGGTGATGAAGGGGCTTGGCGTGCCGCGGCAGGCCCAGACGACGTAGACCTCTTTACCACCTTCCCAGGCGTGATGCAGTTCGCGTTCGACGCCGCTGGAGAGTCCGGGCTTGCCGTTGGGTAATTCGGGGACCAGGCTGACGATCATGTCGGATTGATCGACCATCTTGAAATCGCGCGTGTAAATCTGCCCCATGATGTCGCCGGAGATTTGGATTACTTCGTCGGTTTTGAAGGTGACAGTCCCATTGGCGGCCTCGACTTCAACGGTTTCCTTGCCTTCGTCTTTGGCTTTTGTCGCCAGCACGTGAAGGATAAACTCATCGACATCGGCGGGATCAAACGCGATGAAGTGCTCCGCCAATGCCGCGCGAAAAGCGTTGATTTCGGCCAGTGTATCGGGCAGATCCATCACATGGCTCATCGGAAAGCTGGGATAGACTTTTTTCTTATGCGGCTCAAACATCATGCGGTAGAGCGTGTTGGTCGTCGCGACAGTTCTGCCGCGTGACAGCACAAAAAACCGCCCATGACCGCGCAGAATGTTGGCGATGATTTCGGTCGCTAGATTTTCCTCCTCGCGCCAGACCATGATGTCTTTGAGTGTGTGATCGATATCGTGGTCTTTGTTTAGGCGTTGATGCACGCTTTCGGCGTTATCCAGCAGCGTAACGTAAATATCGGCGTTGAATTGCTTGATCTGGTCGTAATCGAATGCAGCGAATAACCCGTGACGCCAGCGGAAGGTCGCGTGGGTGTTGATGATGACGTGCTCGTGATTCGCCGCCAGACGCTGGATTTCCTTAAACACCGCGCGGCGAAGCGTGTTGAGCCTGGCGATCGGTAGGTTAAGAATCCGCCCGTCCGGGACATCGGGGGCTTCTTCGTACATCATTTTGCCGACGTGGAAGACTTCGAGGTCATGCCCGTTTTTCTGGGCGATTTTTTTTACTTCTTCGAGATACGGGCCTTTATCGATCCCGACTTGACCTGTGACGATTGCGCGCATGGAATGAGTGTAGCCGATCATCGTGAGTTTCCAATCACGGGACGAGTATCGCAAACACAATCCAAATGTTCACCAATCAAAAGCTGCTCAAAATTGGTGCAGTATTCGGAACTACGTGTCATCCGTTGTGATTGTGAAGGACTGATATTGGCTGTATTGTTCGCGTTGGTTTCTATGGCTGATCCGATCATTCAATGCACGGGCCTCCGACGCACCTTTCAAATGGGCGATACGGACGTGCATGTGCTGAAGGGCGTCGATTTTGCCGTTCAGCCTGGTGAGTTTGTTGCGATCGAAGGACGATCGGGTTCTGGCAAAAGCACGTTGCTGCACCTGCTGGCGGGGTTGGATGCGCCGCAAGAGGGCAGCATCTGGATGGGCAGCGACGATATCGCCGACCTGGCGCGACGTGCCGAACGAGCGGTGGGGGATCATCGTAGCGGGCGCGTAAAACGATTCATCCGCGCGGTAAGGCTGATCTTTCCGTTCATCGGGGATTCCGCCGGCGAGCGCCTGGCGCACATCCGCAATGGCCGATTCGGGTTCGTCTTTCAGTTTTATCACCTACTGCCGGAATTGACGGTTTTGGAAAATGCGATGTTCTCTGCGATGGTGAATCGACAACAGACACCGATGAAACAGCGTGCTACTACGGTGCTTGCTCAACTCGGACTTGAACACCGCCTGAACCATCGGCCTGCGCAACTATCGGGCGGGGAAAGGCAACGCGTCGCAATCGCGCGCGCATTGATGAATCATCCAACGATACTTTTCGCCGATGAACCAACGGGTAATCTGGATATCGAAACCGGCGGATCGATCATGAAACTACTTGAAGACCTCCACGCCAAAGGGCAAACGATCGTCATGGTGACGCACGACCGCACGATCGCCAAACGCGCCGATCGGACTTTGCTGATGAAAGATGGCCGACTCACGCAGGTTTGAACCCCAGCGAATTATTAGGGCGGGCTGTACTTAATCCCTCAGAATCGCGATTTTTCGTCACAAAGGCACTTTGCACATTAAAAAGTTAAATGATTTTACGTTATGTTGACCATGCGGAGTTACACTTCTAACATTGCCCATCCGAGCGAGGGAATTGTTCGGGACGATTTCGGAGGCGCGTTTGTCTGTTTTAATCGCCATTCCCGTACATAACGAACGCAAATACGTTTCGAGCGTGCTCGAACGCGTCAGGCATTTTCACGATCAAATCCTGTTCGTCGATGATGCCAGTACCGATGGCACTGGTGAGTTTTTACAAACCCAGCCGGGCATTCACCTCGTCTGCCATCCCAAAAACATGGGTTACGGCAAGGCGATTATCGACGCGTTTGATTACGCCTCTGGGAACGGGTTCGATTGGGTCATCACGATGGATTGTGACGAGCAACACGAACCGGAGATGATCCCAGCGTTTCTCGACGCCATTCAAACCGACCAATGGGATATCATCAGCGGATCACGTTACACCGATCTGAATGTCACCGACGATGTTGCGCCCGGCGACCGACGTGTGATCAATCAAACCATCACCACGACCGTTAACGAGCTGTTTAATTGGCATCTGACCGATACGTTCTGCGGCTTCAAAGCCCATCGCGTTAATACGATGCTGCCATTAAAATTAGACGAAGCGGGCTATGCGTTTCCGTTGCAACTCTGGCCTCGCGTGTACGACGCAGGTTTGCGGCTAACCGAAATCCCCGTTAAACGAATCTATAATGATCCGACACGATCATTTGGTGGAAATCTGGACGACGCGAATAAACGCCTCCGCCATTATATGGATGTATTGAAACGCGAATTGTTGCGGATCAAGCATCCGTCCGCTGGGTGCATGGATCATGTTACGTTGGAAGAATCGCGCGCCTGTTGTGGGTGTCAATGAAGCAATACGCCGACTGGAAAGCCCCTACAAAGGATGCGTCGCACCTGATCTGGCCGTCCCCGGGTGAGATTTTAGATCAGACGCGCGCCAACGCGGCGCGGCTACGTGGTTTGGATTCAGTCCGGATACAAAACGCGTCACTCGCATTCCTGAGGCGTCAACTCCGAAGCGAACTAGCAGTCGGCGATGAACCGCTGATCGCGACGGGGCATCAGGTTGAGATGTACCATCCCGGCGTTTGGGTGAAGAACATCCTTATTGATCAAATCGCCCGTAAGAGCGGCGGCAAAGCAATCCACTTTGCGGTCGATACCGACACCCCAAAACACCTTCAACTCAAATGGCCAGGACAGTCGCATCTGATGAGCGATGATATAGAGATCATTCAAGGCGAATGGTCTGAACTGGTTGCATCGCCGAGTGAAAAATATCTGTCTAAACTGATTCGGATGTTTGAACGCGACGCTGCCGACTGGCGCTTCAAGCCAGCGATTGCACCGTTTTTCGACGCGATCCGCGATGTTCCTGAGCCGCAATTGTGCGCATTGCTAGTCACCGGCGCTAAGGCACTTGATGAATCACTTGGATTGGATGTTGATTTTATTCTCGCGACGCGGCTGATCGAAAGTGACGCCTATCTGGCGTATGTGCATCACATCACCGCCGACATCGAACAATTTGCGATTCATTACAATCGCGCACTGGCAGATTACCGCACGGCTGCGGGGATTCAATCGACGAGTCGGCCCATGCCGGATTTGCGGATCAGCGATGATCGCATTGAATTGCCCTTTTGGCTGGACGATCTGCAAACGCATGATCGTGTTCGCGCAACAGCGGTGCGAATCGCAGATCGCTGGGCGATCGTGGGGTCAGAGGATGATCCATACTTTTTTGATCCAGCGGTTGACGCTTCCGACGCGATCGCCGGGCTTCGCGATTATCTGAGCACGCATCAGCTCCGATTGTCGCCACGTGCGCTGACGTTGACTATGTTTTTCCGATTGATGTTGGTGGATCAATTCGTCCACGGCATTGGTGGAGCGCGTTACGATCAGGTCAGCGATCGCATACTCCACAGCTATTTTGGGATCGAACCCCCTGATTTTTCGGTGACGACTGCAACGCTTTATTTCCCCAATGCTGGCGAGCAATCTGCCGTCTGCGTGCCTTGTGTGGTCAGCGAAGGTCATCACCTAAAGCACAATTTGATTCCCGCGAAGCAAACCTATCTCAACGCGATTAATGCAGCGCCACCCGACAGCATCGAGCGCAAAACGCGTTATCTGGAGATGCACCGCGCGATCGCAACGACTATCGCATCGACTGATACGATGTCGCAATGGAAGGACCGGCTTGAACGTACCATTGCCCGACAGGAAGAGGAAAAAGTGCTATTCAACCGCGAACTTTTCTATGGCGTGCAATCCGCAGAACGGTTGAGCGAGATGATCCAGCGATATCGCGAAGCATTTTGATATTCGAGTAACGATACTCACAAAAATAGGCCACAGATTACGGAGTTGGTTCAGATGAGCACAGACGTAGAAACCTTAAGACCTTGAGGTTTTAACTGTAATCTACTGTCGGGACGTTTGAACAACCTCGCGCCAATATCCTTGTCATGCTGAGGTACTCCGAAGCATCTGTTTCGTCCGCCAATTAAGTGATTATTTGACTTTTCAGCCAGACCCTTCGGAGTACTTCAGGGTGACAGTGGTGGGCGGGTCGGTTACTCAGAGGCCCCTGTCATAAGTAAGACGCCGTTGCTCCGAAACAGAATCCCTTTAGCGTTGATCTCCACGCTCTTAGCGGGTCTGCCGTGAATCATCTTTTTTATTCACCCATGATCGCGGATAGACTTCATCACCATGATGCAACTGGCCTTTTCCACAAATGCTTTCACACGCTACTCGCTTGCAGAGGCCTTGACCGGTATCGCCGATGCGGGATTCAAATCGGTTGAGATTCTTGCGGATGTTCCGCATGCGGATGTGCGCGAAGTGACGCAAAACGATTTGCGCGATCTCCGCCAGTTGCTCGAAAAGCGGAAACTGACCGTCAGCAATATCAACGCCAACTGCACGTTTGGCTATTGGAAAGACGCGCCGCCCGAACCCTACTTCGAGCCCAGCCTGCTCAGCCCCAGTGACAAGATGCGCGCGGACCGCATTGATCTGATCCAACGCACGCTGCGGTTTGCCAAAGAAGTCGGAGCCAGAAATATCTCCATCACCAGCGGGCGATGTCTGGCGGACGTGACGCCGGCAAAAGCGGTCGCTCGGCTGACCGAAGCGCTCAACATCGTCTTGGATGACGCCGATCGCGTTGGCGTAGATGTGGGGATCGAACTTGAACCGGGGATCTATCTTGAGTTTGTCTGGGAACTACGCGATTGGATTGGCCGACTCAATCACCCGCGTTTTGGCGCGAATCTCGATATCGGCCATGCGGTCGTCAACGGTGAACGCATCGACGAATCAGTGCAAACGCTGGCGGGGCGGATCTGGAATCTTCACGTCGAGGATTTGCCAGGCCGAAAGCATTACCACACCATCCCCGGGCAAGGCACATTCGATTGGCGACAACTTTTTCGGTCGCTGCGTGCGATTGAATATCAACGAGGCGTCACCGTTGAGCTTTACACCCAGACGCAAGATCCACATCACGCTGCCAAACAAAGCTACGCATTTTTATCCGATCACTTCATCTAAATATCCATTGATCTGCGACAAAGCGTTTTCGTCTGCGCGCAGTCCCCCAAAATACAGGGGTAGGTCGCGACATTTTGCCGCGTCCTCTATAAAAAGATATGTATGTCCCCTATTGACGCGTCGGGCTAAATGGGATAAAACTGTCCGTTATAGAAATGCCGCGTGTTTGAGGGAAAACTAGATCAATCAGAGGTTGGGCAATGATTTTTTCGACGACGACGGAATATGCGATACGAGGACTTGCAGAACTCGCCGGACGCAGTGCCGACAAAAGCATGATGCTTGATGATCTAGTCGCAGGAACCACCTTGCCACGCGACTTTCTCGCCAAGGTTTTCCAGCGGTTGGTCAAAGCGGGTTTGCTTAGAAGCGCCAAAGGTCGCGGCGGTGGTTTTACCCTTGCCAGACCCGCCCACGAGATCACGCTTAAGGAAATCGTCGAATCCATCGACGGGCCGATCCATCTGGATCGCTGCGCGGTGGGTTTGGACAAGTGCAACGATCATCAGCCTTGCCCGCAACACGATTTATACAAACCGATCCGTCAGCGTTTGAAGGATTATCTGGCGACGACAACCGTTGCGGATTTGGCAGCAAGTTTGAAGACAAAACAAGCCTGGTTGAAAATTGCCGAAACAACACAGGCAGAGAAACAAAAAGCTCTCGCGGGAAAGCTATAAACGATTCATCAACCCCTGAGCACAATCAGGCGGAGCGTGAATCAAGAGTTTTATCATCCGAATGAACGAGGGACGTTCGAAAAGGATTGAAGCAATGCTAGCCGTAAATGCACCGGTCGGAAAAGCCAACAAACACGTCAGCGAATGGGTCGCCCAGATGGCGAATCTGACAAAACCAGACCAAATCGTCTGGTGCGATGGCTCGGAAGATGAACGCAAAACTTTCTATGAGCAAGCCCTCAAAGAAGGCGTGTTCCTCAAGCTCAACGAAAAGAAATGGCCAGGCTGTTACTACCACCGCAGCAATTCTAACGACGTTGCGCGCACCGAACATCTCACATTTATCTGCGCCCCAAGCGCCGATACCGTCGGGCCAACCAACAATCACATGAATGACAAGGTGGCGTACAAGAAATTGTCCGCGCTCTTCGACGGCTGCATGAAAGGCCGTACGTTGTACGTCATTCCGTTCGTGATGGGACCTCTCGGTTCACCTTTGGCGAAAGTCGGCGTTCAAATAACCGATTCGCTTTACGTCGTGCAAAACATGGGCATCATGACCCGCATGGGTGATGTCGCCTGGAAACAGCTCGGCGAAAGTGCCGAGTTCACCAAGTGCCTGCACTCCGTCGGCGATGTCAATCCCGATCGCCGATATATCTGCCATTTCCCGCAGGACAACACGATCTGGTCATTCGGTTCAGGTTATGGCGGTAACGCGCTTTTGGGTAAGAAGTGCCTGGCATTGCGTATCGCAAGTTATCTCGGCAAACAGCAGGACTGGATGGCCGAGCACATGTTGCTGATGGGCATCGAAGGTCCCGGTGAAAACGGCAAGACCGAAAAAACATACGTCGCTGCCGCGTTCCCAAGCGCCTGCGGCAAGACGAATTTCGCGATGCTCGTCCCGCCTAAAAAATACGCCGACGCCGGTTGGAAAGTCACCACGCTCGGCGACGATATCGTCTGGATGTGGGTCGATGAAAAATCTGGCAAACTGCACGCGATCAACCCTGAATCCGGCTACTTCGGCGTCGTGCCGGGAACGAATGAAAAATCTAATCCGAACGCGCTCAAGAGCATGCGTAAAGACACGATCTTTACGAATGTGGCGCTGGTCACGCTCGAAGACGGTTCCTACGACGTCTGGTGGGAAGACAGCGGCATCCCCGAACCGGCCAAGTGCATCAACTGGGAAGGCAAGGAATGGACGCCTGCGATCGCCAAAGAAAAAGGCATGAAAGCGGCGCATCCGAATAGTCGCTTCACCGCGCCGATGGATAACAATCCGGTGCTCGATCCCGCCGCTAAAGACCCCGCGGGTGTTCCGGTCTCTGCGATCATCTTCGGCGGACGCCGATCCAAAACCATCCCGCTGGTTTATCAAGCTTTCAACTGGGTGCACGGCGTCTATATCGGTGCGACGATCGGGTCCGAAACGACCGCCGCCGCCACCGGCGCGACCGGCGTTGTCCGCCGAGATCCGATGGCCAACCTGCCGTTCATTGGCTATAACATTCGCGACTATCTGGTGCACTGGTTCCGGATGCGTAAAAAGATGACCGACTGCCCGCGCGTGTTCATGGTCAACTGGTTCCGCAAAAACGATGCGGGCAAGTTCATGTGGCCGGGATTCGGTGAGAACATGCGCGTGTTGAAGTGGATCATTGATCGCTGTCACGGCCGCGCCTACGCCAAGGAAACCGCCTTGGGCTGGATGCCGCGTGCCGAAGACATTGACACCGAAGGTCTGAACCTCAGCGCCGCCGACATCGCCGCGCTCGAATCGGTCAGCACCGACGACGTCAAGGCCGAGATCATGAGCCAGGAAGAACTGTTCCTGAAGCTCGCCGGTGATCTGCCGAAGGAAATGATCTTCCAACGCGAACTGCTCATCACGCGGCTGTAACTTCAGTTTCGCAGTTTCGATAAATCTCTTGACTCGCCGGTTCACCGCTGGCGAGTCTTCTTTTTGCGCGTGTCATTCGACCACAAAGATTCACCACAGAGCCACGGAGAACGCGGAGATCAACACGGTCATTTCAACGCGTTTCTCGTAAGTGAGGTATGTGACAGCGGGTAGGGTGCGATTTCATCCTACAAAACTTCATCGACGATGAGGTAGAACAAATCGAAGTGATCCTCGCATCAAGATGGTATTTCGTAGCACGGGCGTCTCGCCCATATGTAAAAAAAATGAATTGACCACAGAGCCACAGAGAACACGGAGATCAACGCGGTAATTTCAACGCGATGCATGATTGCGGATTATTGTTGATGTCCCCGTTTCGCTTCCTCCGTCTCGGCATACTCCGATGGCTCGATCCCGCCGGTGCGGGTTAGCTGGCGAACCTTAAACGATAGCGCTGCCCCAAGGCAACCCAGCGTGAAACCGCTTACCGCAAATGCAACGCCCGGCGGTAATGAAGACTTGGCTTTTAAGACGACTTTCTTCTCGCCCGACTTGCTTACAACTGATACATCCGTGTCGTCGGGCTGTGTTGCAAACGCAATGCTGCCAATTACGAGCAGAACCAGACCAAAGACGACTAGAACCATCGCAAAGATGTCCGCTGCACGAAGATCGCGAGAGGTGTATCGCATGGGTGTCCTCACTGAACGATGTAAAATAGCCGACACAGTGCCGACCGGCTTCAGCGTATCATAACGCACTACGCGGGGACGATTCATTGCAGCGTTAGCTTATGCCAATCCTACTGCAGAAATTTCTTAAATCTGCTAAACCACGTCGCCTGTGCGGCTTCAAAACCCGCGCGACGGCGCTCTCGACTCGGATCGTTCGGCCAACAGTAGAAGTGGGTAAGGCTCATTCCTGTGCGGCCGCCTTGGGTGATCGCGCTGACGATGCTACACCAGTATCTTGCTGCTCCGTGTGGAAAGTGACCATCTTCAAAAAAAGACATACGTCCTTCGATCGGATCGAGTCCGAATTTCACAAGCTTGTCCGTGACAACCTTCGAATCAGTGATCTCGTAACCATAAATCTTGATCAATTGCCCCGGATAAATCTTGAAACTGAAGTGGTACTTGCCCTCTCGCTTGGCGGTGGCACAGAGCATCCCAATTCCGTCATAGCCCGCAATGTCGTTATTCCGCGAACCAAGGTATTCATAGAGCGACCTTGCGATGGAATTCATCTGACGCCGTTTCATCTACGCAAAATATAACGGATCAGCATTCAAGGCCCAGCGGGCGGGCGGGCGGGGGTGGGTTTAGACAATCCGATCGACCAGCTTATCGCCATTCTCGAACCGCTGCAGGTTGGCGATGAAGTGTTCGATCATTCGCTTGCCCTCATCGAACGTGCCGCCGGCGGTGTGGGGCGTGATGTGGGCGTGGGGGGTTGTCCACAGGGGATGATCTTTGGGCAGCGGTTCGGGGGATGTCACATCGAGAAAAACGTGGGCGAGGCGTTGTTCGCTGAGTGCGGAAACCAATGCGAGTTGGTCGTTGGTGTCGCCGCGGCCGATGTTGATGTAGATCGCGCCGCGTTTGATGCGGAGAATGCGGTCGAGATTGAAGAAATCTCGGGTCGATTCGGCCAGCGGCAGGATATTGATGACGAAATCGGCGTGGGGCAATGCGGCATCGAGTTGATCGATGGGGAGCGTGGGGCAGTTTTCGTCCCCGCGCACGGATCGACGAAAAGCGGTGATGTCGAGTTTGAATGGCGCGAGCAGTTCGACCAGCCGCCGGGCGATCGCGCCGTAGCCGACGAGCGCGATTTTTTGTCCTCTTAATAGGAAGGATTGTCCGCGTAAGGGCAGGTAATCCCACTTGGCAGCGGCCTGATCGAGCGCGGCGGCGGGGATGGCGCGGGCGAGCGATAATAACATCGCTAAAACGTGCTGGGCGCATGGCTCATCATAGAGCGACGAAGCGTTGCAGAATGCGATCTGCTTGGCTTTCATCGCAGCGAATAGTTCTGGCTTGTCATAGCGCGTATAGCCAGCGCTGGTGAGCTGCACCCATTGGATGCGATCGGATTGTAAAACGTCGTCGATATTGGGTTGGCCGTAGAGAATGTCGGATTGCAGCGCCGCGGGGTCGCGGCCGCCTGCGACGAGATTGGATTTGGAAGTCGTCGCCGACACCATCACGCGATGCGGCGATGCTTGCTGTCGAAGAAAGGTAAGGTTGGCGTCGTTAAAGTTTTGATTCGTCCAGATGGTGAGTGGTTTCATAGCGACTCTCCTGTACGGTTTTTACGGGGTGTTGTCGATGGTCTGCATCAAAATGTTACACGACGCGAACGCGGGGAATGATGCGAATGCGTGGGCGGCGCATTGACACTTCGGGCGGGGGTCGTAAAGTCGTCAAAAGCCTACTAATCCGATAGGGAGAATAATGCGACTGTCCAAGCGAACTGATTATGGCCTGCGTGCGATTGTCCAGCTCGCCAAGCTTTGGCCGACGCAATACGTGCAGTCGCGCGATCTATCCAAGCAGGAAAATCTGCCCAATAAGTTCCTCGAATCGATCCTGCTGGCGTTGCGACGAGGCGGTTTTTTGGAAAGTAAAGTCGGCAGCGGCGGGGGATATCGGCTGAGTCGCGCTCCGCGGGATATCAGCGTCGGCGATGTGATCCGCAGGTTGGAAGGCCGTCTCAGTGCACGCGATACCGAAACCCAGAAAGAACCGTCGCCGGGGGAAATCGCAGTGCGATTGGTCAATACAAGGCTGACCGAGGCAACCGATAAAGTGCTGGACGCGATGACGTTGGAGGAGTTACTTGAAGAGGTCGGCAAGCAATCGGGTTCGCAGCAGGAAATGTATTACATCTGATACGCAGCCGGGATCGAATCCTGTGCGCAGTTTCACCTAAATCACACCTAAATGATGATCGGGCCGATACAACTTCAATCGCCATTTTGCCAGGCGGGTTTGGCAGGGTATAGCGATCGCGCGATGCGGCTGGTCGCGCGTCGGCGCGGGTGCGGGTATGCCGTGACCGAGGCGCTGCTGGATGTCATCATGCTCAACGGCGGCGTGGGGCTGAAGAAGTCGATCGATATTAATGATGAGGACCACCCCATCGCCGGGCAGATCATCGGCAGCGAGCCGCACACGATGGCGCGGGCGGCGAGGATTCTGGAAGATCACGCATACGATGTGATCGATCTGAACTACGCCTGCCCAGTCAAAAAAATCAAGAACAAGGCGCGTGGCGGGCACATGCTGCGCGATACCAATCGCGGCATTGCGATCATGCGACAGGTGCGGGAAAGCTTAAAACCGCAAACGCCGATCACAATGAGCTTGCGACGGTCATTTGACGATACGCCCGAATCGCGCGACATGCTGCACACACTGCTTGAACAAGCCTGGCAGCTTGGTTTTTCTGCCGCCCGCGTGCATGGCAGAACTGTTGAGCAAAAGTATGCTGGTCGAGCGAACTGGGACGCATTGAAAGAGCTGAAACGCACCTATCCCACCCAAACCATCATCGGCAGCGGCGATGTTTTCACCGCTGAGGATGCGGTGAGAATGAAGATCGAAACCGGCGTCGATATCGTCTGGATCGCGCGGGGGGCGATCGGTAATCCGTGGATTTTTCAAGACGCTGCAAAACTGCTGACAGGCGAATCAATCAGCCCGCCAACCATCGCCCAGCAGCGAGACGCGTTGGTCGAGCATTTCGCGATCGCGATGCAAATCCACGGCGAACAACTTGCGGGCAGGCGGATGCGAAAAATGGGCATCAAATACGCCCGATTTCATCCACAGGCGATCGACGTGAAGCGCGATTTTGTTGAAGTCAAAAGCATGACCGATTGGGCGCGCGTGCTGGAAACGTGGTACGCCAATGACGCGACGGGTGTCTGGCCTGCGCCGGACGCTGCGGATGAGACAAAGGATGACCAAACTTGCGGGATCGCGGCGGATTAAACCGATGTAGGGGTGTCTGAATCGCCGCTGCACGATGCAGTGAAGTCAATTTGCATGGGATGAAGTCAATATGAACGATTCGCCGACTGAAATGGAAGTAAAATCCGCCGAGGCCGTCGCCGGTCCCGTGAGCAGGTGGGCGATTCATCGTCGGATGTACGATTGGGTGTTGAGTTTTGCGCATAAAAAGCACTCGACAGCGGCGTTGTTCACGCTCAGTTTCGCCGAGAGCAGCTTTTTCCCGATCCCGCCTGATGTGCTGTTGATGCCGATGTGTCTGGCACGGCGCGACAAGGCTTTGTGGTATGCAACCGTCTGCACAGTGGCGTCGGTGTTGGGTGGGGTTGCGGGGTATTGCATTGGATGGGGATTGTGGGAGGCGATGTCGGGTTTCTTTTATCACTACGTCCCGGGATTCAAGCCAGAGACTTTTCAGAAGGTGGAAGGCCTGTATCAGAAGTACGATTTCTGGGTCGTTTTCAGTGCGGCATTAACGCCGATTCCTTACAAGGTGTTCACGATCGCGGGCGGGGTGTTTCACATCGCGCTGTTGCCGTTCATTATCGCATCAATTATTGGACGCGGAATACGATTTTTCGCTGAAGCTGGGATGATGTGGTATTTCGGCCCGAAGGTGTTGCCGTTAATCGACAAGTATTTCAACGTGCTGACCCTAGCTTTCACAGTGCTTCTGGTCGGCGGATTTGCGCTGATTAAACTGCTCAAGTAATGCAGATCGGTTCAGTCAGTGCTCGGAATGACCGATAAGTATCTTGATGAGCCGTTTTGCGTATGACCTGAACATGGAGATTCCGGGTTACACTGAAAGTACCCGAAGGCTTCGATCTGCGCATTCCTTGGCGGCGTCGCGGACGCTTTTGATGGCGGCCTGCCTGTGCGTGATCCGCGCGGCGTTGGTGCCGTGGTACATGCACTTCAATCCAGGAAAATACGGATTTACGGACTTGGAAATCGTGACCACCAGCGTTGTGCTGGCTTGCGTATTCGGAATCGCAACACTTTGGGCGAAGTTTTCGCCTGTCGGTGCAATCACTATTTCAACCCTGTTTTTCGCTGCGGTCTGCTATCGTGACTTTACGGTGTGCCCGAATCTGCTCGAACAGGGGCTACTGAGCAAAACGCTGCTAACGGTCATCCTGCTTCGTGGGATTATGAATGCGATGATGAGCCGCATCATGTAATCCTGCAACGCGATCTCATTTTTCACTGATATCGGGAACCCTCACATTGCCATGCTGAGGTATCCCGTAGCAACTACTTGGTTTTTGTATAGCGTCTGATTTCGCGCTGCAGCGAGACCCTTGGGAGTACCTCCGGGTGACACCGGAGGCGAGTGGTGTTGTCTCTCGGTTTCAATTTAATGTTGATGTCCACCCGCGCCATGCACATGGCCGTGGGAGATTTCTTCATCGGTAGCGGCGCGGACCTCGGTGATTTTGACATCAAATGTCAGCGGAATGCCCGCCAATGGATGGTTGGCATCGACGGTGACATGCTCGGCATCGACTTTTGCGACGCGGACGAGGCGTGCCTGCCCATCGGGTGATCGCGCTTGAAACTGCTGGCCGACTTCGATATTCGCCTCTGCGGGGAAAGACGCGCGGGGAACGGGCTGAACCAGTTGCTCGTCACGTTCGCCATACGCGGTGGCGGCGGGGATCGTGACCTTGAAGGCGTCGCCGGATGATTTGCCCGTCATTTCAGCTTCCAAGCCGGGGATGATGTTGGAAGCACCGTGCAGATAAATCAGAGGTTCGCGTCCTGCGGATGTATCCAGAGTTTGTCCTTGTGGGTCGGTCAGCGTGTAATCAAAAGAAACGACTGTTTGATCTGCAATTTGCATTGGTGCCTTTCGCCAAAAAAAACTTTCGCACCGGACGCTATCCGATCCGCCGCCCAGCGTCCACTTGAATGAGAGATAATGAGCGGGTTGTGCAGCCAAAGGTGTGTCGTGAATGCTGCTTTGCGCGGTTGTGAGCGAGAAGGAACAAGTTACGCATGACGCATCAACGTTGGTTGATATAAATGCAGTTCGTCATTGAATTTGGTTCGTCACACAACCTTTGCATTGACACATTGCCGCAGGGGCATGCGGTGTATCACGATTCCTTGCCATGCCGCTAGTCCACAGAGGCATTGCGGATTAAACTACTTCGCTGTTCACGGCGATGGTCGCCGGCAGTGAAACAACCAGATACTAATCAACATCAGAGATTGCACATGTCAACTGAAAGCAAGTGTCCGTTTAATCACAAAGCCCCCAGTGTCCAAGCCAACCGCGATTGGTGGCCGCAACAGTTGAAGTTGGAAATGCTCAACCAGCATTCCACAAAATCGAATCCGATGGGTGCGGATTTTAAGTATGCCGAGGCGTTCAAAAGTCTCGATCTGGCGGCGGTCAAGAAAGACCTCGCGGCGTTGATGACCGATTCACAGGACTGGTGGCCGGCTGATTTTGGGCATTACGGTCCGCTGTTTATTCGTATGGCGTGGCATAGCGCGGGCACCTACCGCATTGGAGATGGTCGTGGTGGCGCAGGACGAGGGCAGCAGCGGTTTGCCCCGCTGAATAGCTGGCCTGATAACGTGAGTCTGGACAAGGCGCGTCGCCTGCTCTGGCCGATCAAACAAAAGTACGGGCGTAAAATTTCGTGGGCCGACCTAATGATCCTGACCGGCAATGTCGCGTTGGAAACGATGGGCTTCAAAACCTTCGGTTTCGCCGGCGGTCGTGAGGATACGTGGGAACCGGATCAGGATGTTTATTGGGGTGCGGAAAATAAATGGCTCGGTGGCGATGTGCGTTATGCACATGGGTCAGATGGTGTGGATAAAGCGGGCGGCGTGACCGTCTCGGACGACAACGCCGACGGTGACATCCACAGCCGCAAGCTGGAAAATCCGCTGGCGGCAGTGCAGATGGGGCTGATCTACGTTAATCCCGAAGGTCCCGATGGCAATCCCGACCCACTTAAAGCCGCCTACGACATCCGCGATACGTTCGGACGCATGGCGATGAACGACGAGGAAACTGTCGCGCTGATCGCGGGCGGTCACACCTTCGGCAAAACCCACGGTGCCGCCGTGACCTCGCACGTTGCCCCAGAGCCAGAAGCCGCTGGAATCGAAGAACAAGGCTTTGGCTGGCGCAATAGCTTTGGTAGTGGGAAAGGCCCGCACACCATCACCAGCGGGCTGGAAGTGACATGGACGAAAACGCCTACAAAATGGTCCAACAATTTCTTTGAGAACCTGTTTAACTTTGAGTGGGAGCTTACAAAAAGTCCTGCTGGCGCGCAGCAGTGGGTTGCCAAAGACGCCGATGCGATTATCCCGGACGCATATGATCGCACGAAGCGATGGTTGCCCACCATGTTGACGACCGATCTGGCGCTACGGGTTGATCCTGCCTACGAAAAAATATCGCGTCGGTTTCTGGCACACCCCGAGCAGTTTGCCGATGCCTTCGCCCGTGCATGGTTTAAGCTTACGCACCGCGACATGGGCCCGCGCACCAGGTATCTAGGCGCAGAAGTTCCCGCCGAAGAGTTTGTCTGGCAGGACCCGATCCCCGCCCTAGACCACAAGATCGTCGATGACAAAGGTGTGGCTGGCCTTAAATCGAAAATTCTGTCGTCGGGATTGTCGGTGTCGCAACTTGTTGCGACGGCATGGGCGTCGGCGGCCACATTCCGCGGTTCGGATAAACGCGGGGGCGCGAACGGTGCACGTATACGTCTTTCCCCTATGAAGGATTGGCAAGTCAATCAACCCGCCCAGCTTGCCAAAGTGCTCAAGACGTTGGAAGGCATCGCGACCGATTTTAATGCGGCTTCGTCGGGTGGAAAGAAAATATCGCTGGCTGATTTGATCGTTCTTGGTGGCTGCGCCGCGATCGAGAAGGCTGCTAAAAATGCGGGTGTCGCTGTTGCAGTTCCATTCACGCCCGGACGATCGGATGCATCGCAGGAACAAACCGATGTCGAGTCGTTTGCGGTCCTCGAACCCGTTGCCGATGGTTTCCGCAATTATACAAAAGCCCGATTTTCGATCCCCGCAGAGCACCTTTTGATTGATAAAGCACAACTGCTGAACCTTACCGCACCGGAGATGACCGCGCTGGTGGGCGGGCTGCGCGTACTCAGTGCCAACGAAGGGCAAAGCCAGCATGGCGTGTTCACCAAACGTCCCGAGACGCTTACCAACGACTTCTTCATCAACCTGTTGGATATGGCGATTGATTGGAAAGCGGTCTCCAGCGACAGCAACCTCTTTGAGGGTCGTGACCGCAGCACCGGTGCGATTAAGTGGACCGCCACCCGCGTTGATCTGGTATTCGGTGCCGATGCACGCCTCCGCGCACTGGCCGAAGTGTACGGCAGTGCCGATGCGCAGCAGAAGTTCGTCACCGATTTCGTCGCAGCGTGGAACAAGGTGATGAATCTGGATCGGTATGATCTTGCGTAAACGGAATTGTGCGTAATACGTTCAGTAAATCTGATTGAACAGAGTCGAAGTGGCGCGGAACTGTTGGTTATGCAAAGTAACCCTTCGGTGCCTCTTTGACTTACGGACATATTTGCACCGCACTTTCCGTCCTGAACTTTGCAGACGTCACTACTAACCCCACCGGGATTCGCAATGGGGGGGGTGACGATGGCCGCATTAAAAGTTTACATGCCGATACGGCGGGCGTACTGTCATAGCTTGATCGCGTACGATATCGTGCCATGGAGATTTGTGTGAGTGACTCACTTCTTGAGTACATTTCGATTTTACAGGGAACCGATTCGCGACGGTCCATGTCATATGGCAACACGTTGCCTTTGGTGGCGATGCCGTGGGGGATGCATCATTGGTCGCTGCAAACGGGGGACGGGCCTTGGTTTTTTTCTCCGAACGAACCGCACTTGCAGGGCATTCGGCTGACGCATCAGCCCAGTCCGTGGATTGGCGATTACGCATCGCTTTGCATCATGCCCCAAACCGGGCCGCTGCAAATTGATCCAGCACACCGTGCTTCATCATATCGTATTAGCGAGTCGATCCTTCGTCCGGACGAATGCCGGGTACGCTTACAGCGGTATCGTTGTTCGATGGATCTTGCACCCTCCACGCGCGGCGCAGTGTTGCGATTTGAATTTGACGACGACACCATCCCCCGCGTGATCGTGCAGGCATCGAGCCTTAAAAACGCGGGTCAGTTCGTCGCCAGGCAGGCAGGAACGCACATTGTCGATGGTAACGTCAGCAATCACACCGCCGGGGTGCCGGACAATTTCGCGATGTATTACATCGCTGATTTTGACAAACCGATTCAAAAATTCGTGGCGGTGGACGATGCGTTTTATGTTGAATTTGCAGCCGGGACTCGGCGGGTGGAATTAAGACTTGCTGGATCGTTTATATCGCTTGCGCAGGCGCGGACAACGATCAACCACGAATTGATTGGCCGAAGCTGGGAGGGCGTGCGGGCGCTGGCGCGGACGGCGTGGCTTGAACATCTGGATCGTTTTCAGATCGACGGCTGCACCAATGACCAGCGCCGGACCTTTTATTCTTGCTTGTATCGCACACTGCTGTTTCCCAGACAGTTAAGTGAGATCGACGAGGCCGGTAATGAACTGCATTACAGCCCATACGATGGCCGCGTGCATTCGGGTCCGATGTATACCGATACGGGGTTCTGGGACAGTTATCGCACGGTTTTTCCATTTTTGAATTGGATGTTTCCCGACGTCGCATCGCGCATGATGCAGGGCTTGATCAACGCCTTCAACCAAGGCGGTTGGCTGCCTGAATGGGCGTCGCCGGGGTATCGCGGGTGCATGATCGGAACGCATTCCGACGCGGTTCTTGCCGATGCCGTCGTGAAAGGGATCGTCGGTTTTGATTACGATCGCGCCCTCGAAGCGATGGTGCACCATGCAAATAATGACGGTGCTGCGGATCGGCGTTACGGGCGTCAGGGCGTGGAGACGATGAACCGTCTCGGATACCTGCCCGTAGGCGATCTATTTCACCACGCCACCTCTGCGACGATGGATTACGCCTACGACGATTGGTGTATCGCACAGGTGGCGGCTGCGACGGGTCGAACGGACTTACGGGATGATTTTTTGACGCGATCCAAACGTTGGCGGAATGTGTTTGATCCGACAATCGGTTTCATGCGCGGTAAAGATGCGACAGGGGCGTGGATCACGCCGTTTAATCCGATCGCTTGGGGCGGGCCTTATGTCGAAGGTGCGGCGTGGCAAAGCACCTGGGCGGTCCCGCACGACATTCCCGGGTTGATTCGCGCACTGGGTGGTGCGGATGGATTGGTTGATAAAATCGACGAGATGCTCGCTGCGCCGCCTGACTTTGATTGCGGTCAATACGCGTGTGAAGTTCATGAGATGTCTGAAATGGCGCGGGTTGATTTCGGTCAATACGCACACTGCAATCAGCCGGTGCATCATGTGCTGTGGCTGTACGCACACGCCGGTGCGCCGGAAAAAGCCCAGCGGCAGATTCATCGTGTCTTGAACGAACTGTATAGCCAGTCCCCACGCGGATTGCCCGGGGATGAGGATAACGGCGAAATGTGCGCTTGGTTTATCTTCGCGGCGATGGGTTTGTATCCTTCGTGCCCGGGATCAACTGCCTACACGCTGGGCTTGCCGTGGGTACCGAGAATCCTGATCCGTAAACCCGATGGCGGCGATCTGATGATCAACACCGATCAACGCCTGCTCACCTCACCGGGTACCCGCGTTGTCCGCCGGGTGGATGGCAATCTGCATCGCAACCCATCCATCGATCATTCGCTATTAATCCAAGCCAGCCGCATCGAAATCCTGCCAGTGTGATGCCACTACTTCGATGGTTTTTCCCGCAAAATGGTAGGCGCTGTGTACACGGCAATGCGCTTTAGAAGCGGGGGGTGGTCTTCTCTTTGCGGATTTCCAGAACACCTTCGGTGCTCATTTCTTCGCCGGTTGCTTCAGACCCGCTGTCGCTGAAACTGCCGGTTTTTTCAATGATTACGCGTTCGTGGATCATGCCCAATTTGTACGCCGTCACGATCACGCTGCCGAACAACACCATATAGAATGCCACGGCATAGCGTGTTCGCATATAGACGATGAGGATGCCACAAATGACAAAAAAGGTGGTCAGTGCGTAACTGACTAAAAC
Source organism: Tepidisphaerales bacterium (assembly GCA_038210015.1). Classification (GTDB taxonomy): domain Bacteria; phylum Planctomycetota; class Phycisphaerae; order Tepidisphaerales; family Tepidisphaeraceae; genus BPJO01. The sequence goes on along the minus strand of JBBQXB010000003.1, from coordinate 57,482 downwards.
CGCCTGTTTTACCGACAATCCACGCTGAACAAGCTGGTGATGAAAGTGATGTCGATCCGGCGAAAAGAAGGGTCTTCCCGCGACGAACCGACGGGCAAAGGCAAGGCTGGTATCCAGCACCGGCAACGCGAACATCACCATCCCCGCCAGCAACCATTTGCCATCGACCATGCTCAGCAAAATCATCATCAACGCGCATGCAAAGCCGAGAAACATGCTGCCGGTGTCGCCCATGAAAATTGATGCGGGGTTAAAATTGTACGGAACAAACCCAAGAATCCCCCCCAATAACGCCAGTGCGATCACGACGCGCAAGCCGTCCATGTTGACGCGGGCTGCCATCGCGTCACGGTCCTCAAATCCGCCGATATGCGTGCCGATGACGACCGCGAGGAATAAGAACCCCGCCGCGATGATTCCCGTCACGCCGCCGCACAGACCGTCAAGTCCATCCATTAGATTGGAAGCGTTACAGCAGAACACGACCAGTCCCAACGTCAGCCCGCCACTGGTGATCCAAGTGATCCATTGCAGCAGCATGTCGTTGATCTGCAGGCCGAGTTTGCCTTCGATGCGGATCGCGATGTTATCGACGAAAAAGCCGGTGATTTCCGTACCGATCCCCGCTGCCAGCAACGTGACACCGGCGAGAAGTTGGCCGGTGATTTTGAGCTTGGGGCTGATATGGCTGATGTCATCCCACAAACCGAGAATCACAATGATAAATGCCGATGCGATGATCGCCAGCGGCACGCGAAGCCGATCATCGAGCGTGGCTTCGATGATGTGCATGCTGCTGAACTGCGTCATCGCCATCCCCGCAAGCCAGCCCATGAACACCGCAAGTCCGCCCAGATAGGCGACCGGTTCGCGGTGTAATTTTCGGACCAGATCGGGTTTGTCGATAATGCCGTAATAGATCGCGATGGATCGCATGATCGGCGTAAAAATAAAGGCCGCGAGAAAGGCGGCGTAAAAGCACCAGATGTACGGCGAAAGCACTTGATCTGCCGTCGGCGTGATGTGATCGAAGAAGACCGGCTTGGTCGTCGGCATAAGGATAGTTGGCATGTCGGCCGCCCGAGGCCGACTGTCTCCGCAAAAGATCGCTACGATTAAACACTACCCCCTAAACGGGTGTCTGTCCATTTCAAAACATTCTCGGACGCGCGCGTTGGGATTGGATGAATGCGTAATCTGAATAACCCACCGTGTCATGCTGAGGTACTCCGAAGCATCTGCTTCACTTAGCAAAAAACTCTTGAATTTGACAAGCCAAGTAGACCCTTCGGAGTACCTCAGAGTGACAATTTTGGGACGTCCCGAGTTGTTCAGAGCGCTCGAATGCCGCACCACATCGGTGGCTTGTTTTCTCATTATGCAGACTTGGCTTTGGGCTTGGCTTTGCCTTTGGCACGGGGGCTGCGTTTGGGTTTTTCGTCGTCGGTGGAGGTGTCGCCGCGTGGGACGGTCAGATCGGGCAATCGGCCAAACGATTCTGCCGGTTTGCCGGTCATTTTTGACGCCAGTTCGTACGACCGTTCCACGCGTGCCCGCAGTTCCGGCAATAGCGTTTCGATGTATTTGATCTCATCTTCGCTAAGTTTTTTGACCATTTTCGTGCCGCGACATTTTGGGAAACTGCTGCAACCCAGGAATGGCCCGCGTTTGGAATTACGCAGCAGCATCGGGGCGGCGTCTTTGTCGCACTTGATTTCAGTCGTGATCGCTTCAGCCTTGGGCGGGTCGGGCTCGCCGGATTTGCCGATCGGAACGATCATCGAGCAACTCGGCTTGCCTTCAGCGTCTTTTTCGGAGTATCCTGAGCACGACAGAAACTCACCGAACCGTCCCTTGCGGCGGATCATCCCGCGACCACAGATCGGACACTTAAACGGCGATTCTTCACGCAACACGGGTTTGCCAAACTCATCGACCGGCTTGGCGAGCTTGAGATTCGGATCGCTGGACGCGAGGAAGAATCCGTTTGCGCTGATGCGATAAACCAGCGGCGTGCCGGTCGCTTCATCCACATAAGGCGACGCCATCCCGCCGACGTGCTCTAGCTTCGCTAACGAACCTTCGACGGTCTTATGGAATGGGCCATAAAAATCGCGGAGCAGTTTGACCCAATCGAGGTGTTGTTCTTCGATTTTATCGAGCTTCAATTCCATGTCAGCGGTGAACCCGACATCAAGGATTTCAGGAAAACCCTGTATCAACTTTTCCGTGACAACCGTGCCGAGCATGGTGGCATAGAGTCGGCGTTCGATCTGGGAGACATACTTGCGGTCTTGGATCGTGCCAATGATCGATGCGTAAGTGCTGGGTCGGCCAATGCCTTTGCTTTCCAAGTCCTTCACCAGCGACGCTTCGGTATAGCGCGGCGGTGGCTGGGTGAAGTGCTGGGTGGGCTGCAAGTCGACCGGCGCGACGGGCGAACCTTCCTGCAATTCGGGCAACAACTGGTCTTCGCTGGTAATCCCGGCGACTTTCATAAATCCGTCGAAAACCAGTTTCCGACCTGTAGCGCGGAAGATCGCTTCGCCTTCGCTGGTCGGCGCTGCGATGTTGATCGCGGTCTGATCGAACTCAGCGGGGGGCATCTGACAGGCGAGGAAGCGGTTGTAGATGAGACGATACAATTTTGCTTCGTCATCTTTCAATGATTTTGCGGCAGCAGCGGGTGTAAATCCTGCATCGGTAGGACGGATCGCTTCATGCGCCTCCTGTGCGGATTTATTGCTTGAGCTGAAAAAATTGGGTTTTTCGGGCAGATATTTGTCGCCAAACTCACTTTTGATGTAAGTCCGCGCCATGGTGATCGCGTCGCCTGACAGATGCGTGGAGTCGGTACGCATGTAGGTGATGTGCCCGGCTTCGTATAGGGCTTGTGCGACTTGCATCGCACGTTTGGCGCTCATGTATAAACGAGTTGAGGCCGCCTGTTGCAGGGTGCTGGTGATAAACGGGCCGGGCGGACGCGAGGTGGAGCGTTTTTTCTCGATCGACTTGACGGTGTACGCCGGGCCACCTTCGATTGCGCCGGTGTAGTGCGTCAGATTCTTCGCCGGGCCTTTGGCGGCTTCGTCGTGGACGTTTTGCTCATCCTTGATGACAAATCCCAATGCCTCTGCGACCTTGCGAGCGAAATCCTTGTTTTCGGGTTCAAATTTCTTACCGCCAACCTCAGTCAGTTCTGCCCGGAAACAGCCGCTATCGGTCAGCCATTTGTCTTCTTCGGCCTTGGTGTGGGTGTCGTTGCTCAGCAATTCACGCCAGGATTCGGACAATGCACCAGCGACTTTCGGATTCGCGCTGAACACGCCGCCGATGCGCCAGTATTCGGACGGGATAAACGCGTCGATTTCTTTTTCTCGTTCGACGACGAGTCTGACCGCTACCGATTGAACGCGTCCGGCGCTCAAACCCTTGGCGACTTTTCGCCAGAGAATCGGCGACAGTTCATATCCGACGATGCGATCAAGGATTCGGCGCGCTTGCTGCGCGTTGACCCGATCCATATCCAGCTGATGCGGATTGGCGAAGGCTTTTTGGATCTCAGCTTTGGTGATGGCGTTGAAGATCACACGCTTGACGTTGTCATCCAACCCCAACGCCTCTTTCAAGTGCCACGCGATCGCCTCACCTTCGCGGTCCAAGTCGGTTGCGAGATAGACGTCGGGGGCTTCTTTAACGAGTTTTTTGAGTTCGCTGACCAGTTTTTCTTTGCCGCGCTCTTTGATGACTTCGTAGGTGGGTTCAAAGGTTTCGAGATTGATGGCTTTATTGCCTTTGGGAAGGTCGCGCACGTGTCCCATGGAGGCTTTGACGATGTAGTTATCGCCTAGGTATTTGTTGATAGTCTTTGCCTTGGCGGGCGATTCGACGATCACAAGTTGTTTACCAGTCTTCACTTTGGCCATTTGGGGCATCTTTCTGCTTGCAAACCCATACAGTTATATAAAGCCAACTGTCGAACCTATCGTCCGCTGAAAGAATTAGTATGAATCAATTTGTCAAATTGATCCGTCCATATTGACAGCAGGGGGCGGGAGTTTGGTGTATTGATACGTCGATTGTCAAGCAACGGTTCATACGCATAGCCAGCAATAGGGGTGACGTCATCGCATGTAATCCTTTTAATGACAACATGTTACGAAAATTTTCACACATTTTATCATTGAACGGTAATGAAGCCATCACGACGTGGAATAACTTCAGCGGGATTGCAGGATCGCGCCCGTTCGTGCAAATTAGGCAAATCGACGCACTTACGAAGCCTTGTCTCAGCAGAAAGTGACCATGACCGCGACCAACGATCGTTTTCAATCCGTTTATTCAGAAGTGTGGGATGTTGTCGTATTCGGCGGCGGGTACGTCGGCTACGCGCTCGCAACCCAACTGCACGCGCAGGGGAAGCGTACGCTGTTGGTCGATCGGGCAGCCACATTGCTCTGGGAAAGTGCGTGGGCATTTTCTGGAGATGTCGGAAACAGCTCGGCAGCGGCTTGGAAGGCGTTTCATTCCGGGATGGCGCATCGCAACGCTGCCGGAGACCGGTGGATTGACGGCGCGATTGCGCAAGTCGTGGCATCGCACGAAATTCGTGAAGCGAAACTCCCGACCTTGTTCTACGCCACACCCGTTGCCAGCCGAAGTGACGATTCCGGCGCGATCACCTCAGTGACGGTCGTTGCCAAAAGCGATTTGCGAGTGTTGACCGCCCGGCAGTGGGTGGATGCGACCGAGGCCGGGGAATTGCTGGCAGTTTTGCCCGGACAGAACTGGGAGTCACCAGAGGCGGATCGTGAAACCATACGCCTGTTCTATCGTCACAAAGCGTGGGTTGGCTGTGACAAACCAGTGACACTTAAATCAAAGGCATTGCCCTTTTCAGCGCTTACTTTCGCGCCCAGTCCATGGGAGAACGAACGCATTCTAAGCTACGATCTTCCCGCTCCGTTCGCGCAACCTAAATCCACTTGGGTGCCAGCGATCATCGCGGTTCAGAAGCAACTTCCTGACGCGATTCGTGGTGCGGTCATTACGCATACCAGCTTGATCCCGATGCCGGTTTATTTAACACAAGAAACGCAAAACGTTGTCGCACCGAATGTCGTCAACGCAGTCCCCGCGTCGGTTGATGCGGCACGGGCCAATACGTTGGCAGGACGGTTTGAGATTGGGGTTGGAAGCATTGATCGACTCGCGGCGGCGTCGGTGGCGCGGGTGTCGGATGTGCAAGCGACTGTCGATACGCCGCAATTTGCTGAAACGATGCAGGCGGACGTTGTGGTCGCCGGTGTCGGCACGGGCGGCGCTATGGCAGCGATCGCTGCGGCACGCGAAGGGGCAACAACACTCGCGTTTGATCCACTTCCTTTTGCAGGTGGGATCGGCACAGGCGGCGGGATTCACTCCTATTACTACGGCGTCAAAGGCGGGCTGCAGGATGAACTCGACGAGCGCACACGCGAAATCATGCCGTTATTCGGCTCGATCCAGCAGGTATCGGGTTTTCATCCCGATGCTAAAAAAATCGTGCTCGAACAGATGCTGGATGAAGCGGGCGTAACGCTACTCACCGCAGCCACGCTATTCGGTACGACAGTTGATGCACATGGCACGATCACCAGCGCACAAATCTCCACCGAACGCGGCGCGGTGAAGATCAACGCCAACGCCTGGATCGACGGCACCGGCGACGCCGACCTTGCAGCAGCGGCGGGCGCGCAATTCAACATGGGACGAGTTCACGACGGGCAACTTCACGCCTTCAGTCAATCCAGCGGACGCGCCAATGTGCAGAACGACCGCGCCCGAATGTTGGTCATCAACTACGACGCTGGCTTCGTCGATCCCACCGATGCACAAGACCTCACGCGCGGCCGACTGTTATCGACGGCGCACTATCTGCAAGAGCAATACGATTCAATCGAACGTCCGACCTACATCGCGCCCGCACTCGGATTGCGGCAAGGCCGTCAGGTCGTCACCGACTATGTTGTCACGCTTGCGGACCTGATCGAAAAAAGACATTTCGACGATTCGATTGGCCTTACCGGCTGCCACTACGACAACCATGCAATCGACTACGAATTTGAAACCGATGAGGCGATGTTCTGGGTCTGGTGTTGTCGTCAATGGCGTGGCGGTCGCACCGGCGGGCAGATGCCGTACCGCATGATGTTGCCAGTCGGGATCAGTAATTTGTGGGTCGCCTGTCGTGGCGCGGGGATATCTGAAGAAGCGCATCATTCGCTGCGGATGCAACGCGATTTTCAACGTCTGGGTGAAGTCGCGGGCATTGCAGCGGCGCTCACGACAGTAGACGGTGGACCCGGTCACTCAAGAAAAGTTTCGATGCCCGATCTTCGCAAAAAATTGATCGAAACCGGCGCTTTGGCAGATTCGGGTGCGGGCGACGCCGATCCATTCGGTCATTCTACCGGAGCCACCGATTGCCAGGCGCTCGAAGGCGATTTATCCAAGTGGTTTACTGAAGTGTCTGCAGGTCCCGGCACGGGCATGTATCGTTTGATGCGCCACGGGCACAATAGTGCATCGATGCGCAAAGCCTTGCACGAATTGCTTGGTTCAACCGATGCGAAAGCAAGTTTTCGCGCGGCTTCGATTCTCGCATTATGGGAAGATTCGGCGGCGGAACCGCGACTGGTGCAGACGATCACCTCGCGAGAATATGGTTTTGAAACAACCGATGAACTTCGCCCGGAGAGCAGCAATCGCCTGGCACCCCATTGGATTGTGGCAACCCGATTGCTTCGCACATGCGGCACGCCTGAGTGTCTGAATGATCTGGCAACACTCGCCAGCGATTCGTCGCTGCTGCACAACGCCCGCACGTCGATGGCGATAACCGTCGCCGCGATCGCTGCACGGCATAAGCTAAGTCCAGAGCAGAAGGCGCTTGTCACCGAGATATTGCGGAAGCTTCTTGATAGCCCTCTCCCCAACGCCGTCGGAGACCCACAGCGGAAAGTCATCGAGTCGAAACCTGCCTCTGCAACACCCGCGACGCCGCAGTCTCGCCAAGTTGTCATCGAAGATTTTTCATGGCAATTGCATCTTGCCGTCGCCAAAGCAGAACAGACCATCGGTATTAAAGTCCACGACGGCGCTGCCATATTCCTATCCGACCCGCGCGCGACGGTGCGTAAATCATTTTCGCAGGTGCTGCAAAGCTACTAACCTTTGCTATCCATGCGAAAGTATTGCATTTGAGCCACGGATGAACACAGACTCGCACCGATAAGGTTGGCATTGGTTTATTCATCGGTGCCAATCGGAGTTCATCCGTGACTAGCATTTTCGGGGGCAGCCATTTTGGGATATACCAATCACGATTCCTAACAAAGATTTAACCTATTGTTAGCCAGCGCCTTATGAGGCAAACTTATTTTGCTCCATATGACGAAACGGATTTCCGACGCGGCCAGGGAGAACGGGCTGTTTAACCTCGAACCGATGCGCGGCAGGATGCCACGACCGATCGGATCACTGATCAAACGCCCGCTTGAAAAATTACTCGCACTGCCGGGCATCAACGGCATCTACGACCGCGCGACCGTCACGGCAGGGCTTGATGCGTTGGAGTTCTGCAATAAATGCCTCGAAGACATGGAGGTGTTGGTCAAAGTCTCGAAAGAAGATCTTGATCGCATCCCCCGCACCGGCCCGCTGGTCATTGTCGCCAATCATCCGTTTGGGGGCGTTGAAGGGTTGATCCTCTCCAGCGTGCTGCTCAAAGCCCGTCCCGATTTCAAAGTGATGGCCAACTACATGCTCGGGCTGATCCCCGAATTACGGCCAATCTGTATCTTTGTTGATCCGTTCAAAAACGACGTCCAACAAAACGTTAAAGGCCTTAAACAGTGCCTGTCGCTTTTGCGTTCCGGCGGATGTCTGGGCGTATTTCCGTCCGGTGCAGTATCGCATCTGAATCTGACAACACGAACGATCGAAGACCCGACCTGGTCGCAACACGTTGGCGGGTTGATCCGCCGAACGGGTGCGACGGTTCTGCCCGTCTTTTTTGAAGGTAACAACGGCGCGATGTTTCAAATCGCGGGATTGATTCATCCAAAACTTCGCACCGCACTCTTGCCGCGTGCGACATTGAATACGCGGTCGAAAACAGCGGTTATGCAGATCGGGCGGCTGATTTCCGCCCGCGAAATCAGTTCGTTTAAGAGCGATGAAGATGTCGCATCATTCCTCAGAAACCGCACCTACGCACTCGCTGAGCGCCGCGGTGAAAAGCCGTGGTTGTGGCGGCGGGTGTTGGCGGACTTGGGCTTGAAGCGTCCGGTCAAGCACGCCAAAATTGCCGACGCAATCGACACCACACGACTCCAGCGTGAACTCGGCCAACTCCCGCGAGAACAGCTTCTTGCCTCCAGCGGCGAACTCAACTGCTACATCGTCACCGCGCCGCAAGCCCCGAACCTAATGCAGGAAGTCGGTCGTCTACGCGAAATTACCTTCCGCGCCGTAGGCGAAGGCACGGGTAGCCCGATCGATGTCGATGCGTTCGACAAAACATACCATCATCTGGTCGTCTGGAACGGGAATAGACAAGAAGTGGTCAGCGGATATCGACTTGGTTTGTCCGACACCCTCACCGCCAAAGCAGGCAGCGCGGGGCTGTATGTTCATTCGCTGTTCGATTTTCCGCCAGAGTTTCTAAACCGCCTTGGACCTGCTATCGAGCTTGGACGATCGTTTGTCCGTATCGAATATCAGCGATCGTTTTCGCCGTTGATGTTGCTTTGGAAAGGCATCGGCGCGTTCGTTTGTCAGAATCCAAAGTACCGCTATTTGTTCGGGCCGGTGAGTATTTCCAATGCCTATTCGCCGTTGAGTCGTGCGTTGATCCATGATTTCATGTCGCGCACCGATAATCGGCATCCGTTGTCGAGGATGGTGCAGTCTCGCACGCCGTTGAAGATCAGCAAAGCCATCCAAACCCGGTTGCCGATGCTGACAGCCCCCATTGCGACGCTGGATGAGCTTAGCGAACTGGTGGCCGACATTGAACCCGACGGCAAGCCCGTGCCGGTGTTGCTGAAGCAGTATGTCAAACTTGGCGCCACGTCATTGGGATTCAATGTTGATCCGGCCTTTGGTCAGTGCTTGGATTGTCTGTGCATGCTCGACCTGCTGAGCGCCAAGAAACGCTCGCTTGAACGTTACATGGGCAAGCAGCAGGTGGCCGCGTATGTTGCGGCACATGAAAGTGCAGAAGCGATCACGGTTGGGTGAGATTTGCGCTACGCGAGAATGTATTGAAGCCGCGAGCGTAAGCTCTCGCGTGTTGCGTGACTCCAACGCGTCAGCTCACGCTCGCGGGTGTAATACGTTTACTGCACTACATAGGTGTCTGGCGTGGCTTTCCAATCCGTATCCCCTTTACAAGATCACACGGGTTAAAAATCCTTCCCACTGAACCCGCCGGTGCTATGCTGATCTGAGAATCGTCACACGCTCATCCCGTCCTCAGTATCGCCTTGCTGTGCGGCTTTGATCGCGTCCCACTCGTCGATGGTGATCGCGGCTTCGCGGGCTTGGGATCCTTTGTATTCGCCGACGATCCCGGCGGCGGCCATTGCTTCGATCAGGCGGCTGGCGCGGGCGTAGCCGATCGTCAGTCGGCGTTGCAATAGCGATACGCTGCCACGCTTGGTTTCGAGCACCACGCGCACGGCGCTATCGAAAAGCGGGTCTTTGGCGGCCTCTTCGTCGATCGTGCCGGTCGCTTTGATCTGCACCAATTCCGGTTCGTACTGCGCCTCGGCCAGCGATTTGACGAGCTTGACCGAATCCCGGATTTCCTTGTCATCAATATACGTACCCTGGCCACGATTGGGTTTGCTCCCGCCGTTGGGCAGAAACAGCATGTCGCCGTGACCGAGCAACAGTTCAGCACCGTTTTGATCCAGCACGATACGACTGTCCATCTTGCTGGCGACGCGGAATGCGATCTTGCTGGGCATGTTCGATTTGATCAGACCCGTCACGACCGTCGCCTGCGGACGCTGGGTGGCGAGGATCAGATGGATGCCCACCGCGCGGGCTTTTTGGGCGATGCGCACGATGAAGGATTCGACTTCTTTCCCGCTGGTCATCATCAAATCGGCCAACTCGTCGATGATGACGACGATGTAGGCCATTTTCTTCGGGATTTTCGCGCCTTCTTCATCAGACGCGATTGAGAAGCGTTCTTTCAATTCATCCCAGGTCAGCTTGTTGTAATCTTTGATATTGCGCACCCCGGCCTCAGCCATGAGTTCGTAGCGCTCGTCCATCTTCACGCACGCCCATTCCAGCACGCTGCAGGCTTTGGCGGTTTCGGTGATAACGGGGCACATCAGGTGCGGAATGTCTTTGAAAGGCGCCATTTCGACGACCTTGGGATCGACAAGAATCAGTTTCACCATGTCTGGCCGCTGGGTGTACATGATCGACATGATGATGGTGTTGATGCAGACCGATTTGCCCGAACCGGTCGTGCCAGCGATCAGGCAGTGGGGCATTGCGGTGAGATCGCCGATCATTGGTTCGCCCGAAGCGTTTTTGCCCAGATAAAGAGGGATCGCCATTTTCTGGGTGGCTTCGGGGGCGAGCTGCATCAGCTCCTTCATGCGCACTTTCTCTTTTTGCGCATTGGGTACTTCGATGCCGACCGTATGTTTCCCCGGGACCGGCGCAACGATTCGCACGCTGGTGGCTGCCAGCGCGCGGGCGATATCGTTGGTCAACGCGGTGATCGAACTGACCTTGATTCCGGGCGCGAGACTGATTTCATACATCGTAATGACCGGCCCGGTGTCGATCTCGACCACGCGGGCGTCAATTGCAAACTCTTTGAGTGCCTGCTCGAGGACCGCAGCTTTTTCGCGGACATAAGTTTCCTGCGATTCAGCGAAACCGTGCTCGGCCTCGGCAAGTACCTCCCAACCGGGCAGCTGATAATCGCCAAGCTCTTTAGGCGGTGGCGGGGCGAGCTGCTTGGGCTTTTGCATGCTCGGCAGGCGTACGACGATGTCTTTACGAATCTCCGGCGCAGGCGGGATGATTTCAGGCTCTGGTTCGGGATCTGGAATGATCGCTTCCTCACTTGGTCCCATGTCATGCGGATCTTCGGCGGCATTGGATTCGTCCGCTGGGGCGTCTTGTGGGAAATCAAGATCAATATCTGCGTCGTGAGCGGGCACGAGTTTCAGATCGGGGTTATCCGTCGGCTTTGGCGGCTCGCGCTTGGGTTTGATATCCAGCAGCACCTGCGGCTTGTAATCCTCATCCTCGTCTTCTGCGGTGCTGGTTAATTTTTCAGTTGCGATTCGCGACCCGGCAGCATTATCCACGGTGCGGAATCGATCCAACGAAGGCAATTTTGGGATTTCAGGGAACTTAAACCGCATCAACGGATTTTCAGAAACCTTTTCCTTCGCGCTCGACCACGCGGCGGTGAGCGCGCCTGGCGTGCGCAACGCCAAATCGTCGGCAGCGAGGATTAAACCTACGATCATCGCGCTTGCCAGAACCAGCAATGCCCCGACACGATTGAAATGGGTTTGCAGGAAATGAGATGAGGCGATTCCCATGATCCCGCCGTTGCCTTCGGGTAGGCCGCGAAGCGATCCGCCTGAAAGCTGGTGGATGATCGCCCCAAACGCCACGGCCAGAACGACAATCCCGATCGCGCGAAGCCAGAAATCGCTGACGCGGCTTTTGGTGATCCACAAAAAAATGAAGACTGCGGTGAAAAATAAGACCGGATAGATACCCGGTCCGACCGTGTAGCGAATCCAATACGCTACAAATGCCCCGGCGCTGCCGCATAAATTGCTAATTTCGGTGGGATAGGGATAGACCGCGTGTGATGGCCAGTCCGACGTTGAATAGCTGATCGTCGCCAACGCAATAAACAGCCACGTGGCGATGGAGAGAAAAATCAAACCGGTTCGGATGGGCGTTCGCTGCATTTTTTCCATTTGCGATTTCAGCGGTCGAAATGCGATCCTCATTGCGAATCGCAGATCAACGACCAAAAATCTGCAATCCTCAAACGTGTCCTGTATGACCAAAACCGCCCGCCCCCCGGCGGGTTTCGTCTAATTCATTCACTTCAACCCATTTTACTTCTGGAACCGGCACGATCACTATCTGGGCGATTCGCATCCCCCGTTCAATCTTAAAATCGGCCTGGCCATGATTAATCAGGGGGACAAACACTTCTCCACGGTAATCGGCGTCAATTGTACCGGGGGAATTGATCAGCGTGATGCCGAATTTAGTGCTCAAACCCGATCTTGGACGCACCTGGCATTCAAATCCGACCGGCACTGCGATCGCAAATCCGCAGGGGATCAACTTAATTTCGCGGGGTTTCAATACGGTTTCTAAATCTATCGCGGCACAGATATCAAATCCCGCAGCATGTGGGGACATACGCGTCGGCAGGGGCAGACCTTCGCTGTTGGCGAGCCTTTTGATACGCACTTCGATGGGGACAATCACGAGTTTATTATCGGCACATCGACCGTCGATCCAATACTGACCGAACATTGTCCGAATGACCGATAAAAAACCAAATTTTCGCACGAAATATCGTTTTCACGGTTCGACAGACATAAATGTACCGTCGAAATAAACTTAAAATCCGCAACATGATTATTTTTGCTTGCAAGGCAATTGCACGTGGCACTTTATTCCCCCTCCCGGTATTCCGGCCAGAGGGTAGGGTGAGGGGAGTGCGTTGACATGACTCTGTTTTGCACGCGATTTCGAAGCCCCCCCTCCCAGGCTTCCCCCGATGTACCGGGAGAGGGGGGTCAGAACTTCTACATGCAATTGCCCTATTCTTGATTGTTCCCAACTCTCCAATTTGTTGACACTTAGACGCGTCGGTTTTAATCTGTGTGACTATTGCAGCGGAGTATTTTTTAGCTGCGAAGCAGCACACCCTTGGAGGCTCGCAACATGATTCGTTTCGCACCCTCGATCGTGGCCACCAAATTGCGTGCCGCGGCGATTGGATTTACCCTCGTCGCGCCACTCACATTCATCACCACAAACATCGTACACGCACAGGAAGCACCTGATCCTGTCGTGAAGGCGGTCGAAGATTTCTGGCATTACGGGAAGATCGCCCGTTACGACCTCGCCAACACCAAAGCCGACGAAGTCCTCGCCGCAGGCGCAACACCGACGAAAGTTCTCGAAGCGTTTGAAAAAATCGCTTCAGATCGAGGCGACAACCTCGACGAATGGATGATTCGTTGGCAGGGCGTCGAAGCCGTCAAGGAAAAAGCCGCTGCGCTGGCAAAAGTGATCAACGAAGGTCGCTTTGAACGCCGCGCGAATCCGGAATACATCGTTAAGCAGATCAGTCGCTTGGCAGCGGGGGATCGCCCGTATCGACTCGCGATGGTGCAACTTCGAGAAAGCGGCGAATTAGCCATACCGTTTTTGTTGGAAGCACTGAAAGACCCCGCCCGCGTAAGCGAACATGGTGCGGTGCGTCACGCGATTGTCGATCTGGGTCGTCTGGCGTTGAATCCGCTTGTCGCCGCGACTGAATCCGACGACGCTGCGACACTGCAAATAGTCTCAGGGCTGCTCGGCGATCTGAGTTACGACTCTGCCGTTCCCTATCTGCAACGGCTGGTCGAAACCGCTAAAGACGAATCGGTCAAGCAATCGGCAACAACTGCGATCAAAAACCTCGGCGGTGCCGCAAGCACGGCGGGCAATTTGTTCTACGAACTGAGTGAAAAATTATACTACAGCAAGAGTTCACTGACCGCCGACGCACGCTTTCCTACCGCGAGTGTGTGGCATTATGACGGGGCGGCCAAAGGTCTGGCACGCACGCCTGTCGCGCCTGCGATTTACAACGACATCATGGCGATGCGTGCGTCCGAATATGCGATGACGCTCGGCACGGACAAAGACGCGCTAAGTCTCTGGCTGGCGTCCAATTACAAACGCGAAGCCGATCTTCCCGAAGGGCAAACCGACAAAACCCGCGCCGAAAATCAACCGTCCGCCCACTATTATGGCGTAACGGCCGGGGCGCAGTTCCTCAACGCCACCTTGGCCCGTGCGATTGAAGACCGCAATTCCGCCGTCGCACTGAAAGCAGTTAAATCGCTGCAAGACATCGTTGGCGATGCCAATTTCAAATCGAACTCGACAACGCCTTTGATCGACGCGATGCAGTACGGCGACCGCCGGGTGCGGTTTGAAGCCGCGTTCACACTCGCTCAGGCGCTGCCGCAAAGCGCGTTCGCCGGGCAGGAAGCCGTCGTGCCGTTACTGGCAGAAGCGGTTTCACAGACCGGCCAGTCGAGCGTATTGGTTGTGATGCCGACACAGGAAGCGGTCAACGCGGTCGTTGAACCACTCAAGGCCGACAAATATATCACCGCCAGTGCCACCAGCGCTGCCGGTGCGCTCGCCGCTGCCGCTGCGGTTCCGGCGATCGACGTAGTGGTGATTTCCGACGATCTGCAACCGCCCGAAATCGAATCACTGCTCGGCTTGATCGCCCAATCGCCTAAGGTTCGCGGTGCGGGCAAGTTGTTTGTCGTTAGAAGCCAGGCCAGCCAGTGGGAAACGCGGAAAGTTGCCGATCCTTCGATCAGCACCACGGCCGCGTCCGATGCCGCCGGCATCAAGTCGGCGATTGTCGCATCACGCCAATCGTCCGGCGCATTGCCGCTCGACCCCGCGATGGCAACCGAATACGCCACCCGTGCCGGGGAGCTGATTAAACGCCTCGCGATTTCACGCGGGCAGGTTTTGGATCTCACACCCGCGCAATCGACACTTCTCGGAGCGCTGGAAGACGCACGGCCTGAAATCGTCAAACTGTCAGGCGAAGGGTTGGCATTGCTCAACAGCGACGACGCGCAGCGCGGCCTGCTCCTCAAAGCAACCGCCGACGGTGTTGCCGACGACGTGAAAGTCAGCCTGTTTAAAAGTCTGGCGACCAGCGCCAAGTTCTTTGGCAACAAGCTTGATAACACGCAACTGGCATCGCTGGATACGGTTGTGAAATCTGCGACCAACGTTGATGTGAAAAACGCATCCGCCGAGGCACGCGGGGCGCTCAACCTGCCTAGCGATCAGGCGCGGACGCTGATTCTTGAACAATCGCGTCGCTGATCTATAGAACCAGCGATCGTTCGAAGTGTCTATTTGACTCGTAAATAGGCTCCTTTTTTACGCTGAAGCTACACCCTTCGTAGTACCTCAGGGTGAAAGGGATGTGTGAGGGTTTACTCGAACTCTTGCACATCAGTAGTCGTGAAATTTCAGTACCCCGCGACCTATCATCGCGGGGTACTTTATTTGGGTGAATCCAAACTGTGACCGCTAAATCCCTACCGCTATTCAAACCATTGGCATTACTGGCGTTGCCCGTATTGGCAGAGCACGCGCTGCACATTATCGTGGGGATGACCGACACCTACATCGCCAACAATCTGGTTGAAACGCACGGCCTGTCGGCAGACGCGACCGACGCGGCGCATCAAATCAACGCCGCTGCGGGTGCTGCGGTCGGGTCGATCACATATATGCTGTGGTTCATCGGGTTGATCGTCTCAGCGATCGGCACGGGTTCGAGCGCAATCATCGCCCGCGCGATCGGGGCGCGGCACCGCCGACTTGCCAACAATGTCTGCGGTCAATCGATCTTCGCTGCGTTGCTATCCGGCGTGGGGTTGGGCGTGTTCATTTGGTTCGCCGCCTGGCCACTGGCGGAAATTACGGCGTTGCAACCCAAGGCCGCAGAATACTTTACACAATACCTACGGATTCTCAGCTTCGGCGCTCCATTTGCCGTGCTGATGTTCACCGCAAACTCCTGCCTGCGTGGCGCCGGCGATACGATCACGCCTGCGATCGCGATGATTACGGTCGATGTGGTGAATCTTGTTCTCAGCACCGTTCTGGCGTGGGGATTATTTGGCATCCCGGCGATGGGTTTCAAAGGCATCGCGATCGGAACAGCGGCGGCGTATTTCGCGGGTGGACTGTTACAGATTTCTGTGCTGCTGCTGGGACGGGGTGGAATTCGATTATTTCTCCATCGCCTCAAACCCGACTGGCATACCTTGCGACGCATCCTCCGCATCGGTATCCCAAGTGGTAGCGAAAGCTTGCTCATGTGGGTCGGCAATTTCATCGTGCTCAAAACCGTGAATGATCTCGGTAATATCCCGGCCACGGCGCATAACCTTGCGATCCGCATCGAATCGCTGAGTTACATGAGTGGTTTTGCGATCGCGATGGCGGTTGCGACAATGGTCGGACAATCGCTTGGGGCAGGCGATCCAGTCCGTGCGAAACGAGCCGCATTATATGGATACGCGATGGGAGCGACGATCATGGTGTCGCTGGGCGTGGCATTTATCCTTGCCGGGCGCTCTTTCGCAGCAGTGTTTACCGACGACCCGGATGTGATTGCACAGACCGCGATTTGTCTATTCTATACGGGATTTATTCAGGCGGGGTTTGCCGGCGCGATCGTGTTCGGATCGGCATTACGCGGCGCGGGCGATACCCGCTGGGTGATGATCCTCAACCTGGGCAGCATCCTGATTTTGCGATGCGGCGGTGTTTACGTGCTTTCGCATTTCACCCACGCGCTTCCAGCAATATGGATAATTCTGTGTGCCGAACTGTTCATTCGCGGACTGCTGCTTTATGCGAGATTTCAGACCGGCAAATGGGTTCACATCAAGGTGTGATGAGCAACGCGATGCCATGATTCGCGACAATTAGTTTTCAACACCCGCTGAAACCGCTTTGGTGATCGGACCGGGCTTTTCATTGCCAATCGGTTTGCGTTCGATTCGGCACAGCGGCATCACCCCCATGATGCTGTTAGTGAGGAAGGCTTCGTCGGCATCCAGCAAATCTTGAATTGAAATGGACGCCAACTTCACCGCGATGCCCGCAGACTGCGCAAGCTCCAAAACCGCTGCCCGCGTCGTGCCGGGTAATACGTTGCTTTTGGGGTAAGCGGTCTGCTCGCGCACTGAGGGATCATTTAATTCTTCGTTGGTGGGGGGGGTGATGATTGTGCCGGATTTAACGATATAAACGTTGCTGATGCTGCCGGACTGTAAGAAATTGTGAACGTTAAACCACAGCGCCTCGCCAGCGCCGCGGACGTTGGCTTCGCGTAAGGCAGACAGTCGTGAAAAATAATCCAGCGTTTTATGACCGGCCTGAATGTCGTACGGATTTAACTTCTGTTGATCCAGCACAATCGCAGTCAGGCCGCTTGCGTAATAGTCGGCGGGATAGGGTTCGTACGCGCCTGCGGTCAGCAAAGCGGTCGGTTTGGCATGAAGGCCATGAAGCGGATCGTTGATCGTCGTGCCGCGCGTGATGGTGAGTCGCAGACGGGCATCCTGTAGATCATTAGCTTTCAGCAAATCGTCGACTGCGATGTTCAGTTCATCATCAGTGAATAGCAGCGGAATAAACAAAGTATCACACGATTCGCGAAGTCGTTTGAGGTGCTTATCTAGCCGCAACACCTGGCCGGATTTAGCGTGCATCGTGGTGAAGACGCCGATCGCGTGTAAAAGCCCCGAATCTTTCGCGGAGATGGTCGCCGATTCTTCATCGAAAAATTCGCCGCTAATCCAGACTGATGCCATGGCAGAAAACTTAGCCGCAGATCAACGCGGATGCACGCGGATAAAGTGCAAAAAAGTTCGTCTCATTCATTCCTGCTCCCACTTCACCCCGGCGGCAGCGAACATCGCTTGGGCTTTGACGAGTGTTTCGGCGTATTCTTCCTCAGCCACGCTATCAGCGACAATCCCGCCACCCACGGGGATGTGCACCTGTGCATGCCGGATCGTCATCGTGCGGATCGCAACGCTTAATTCCATCGTTCCGTCGCCTTTGATCCATCCGATCGCGCCACAATAGACGCCCCTGCGAACGGGTTCGAGTGATTCGATGATCTCCATCGCGCGAATCTTCGGACAACCCGTGATCGATCCGCACGGAAACGTCGCACGCAAAATGTCGCTCAGCGTCACCGATTCACGCAAGATGCCTTCGACAGTCGCCACGCCGTGGAAGACGGTTGGGTGCGTTTCGATCAGGCGTGGCTCGGTCACTTGGACGGTTCCGATCTCACAGATGCGGCCCAGATCATTGCGCTGAAGGTCGACAATCATCGCCAGTTCCGCGCGATCTTTTTCGGATCGTTCCAGCGCCACTTTCATCCCGCCGCCGAGCGGGCGGGTGCCTTTGATCGGCCGATTCACAATCCGTCGGCGGCCGTCGGGGAGGCGGTCAATTTTCAAGAATAATTCAGGTGAATTGCTGATGATTTGATGGTCCCCGAAATCAAGATAGGCCGGATACCGAGCGGGAAAACGCTGTTGCAGTTCGTTGAAAATCGCGAGCGGGTCGCGTTTGAGCAGTGCGGTGAATCGCTGTGATAGGTTGATCTGGAAAACATCTCCGGCAGCAATGTATTCAATACAGCGGTGCACCGCATCGAGATAGGCTGATCGCGTAAAGGTGGAACGTAATGTTTGTATGGCAATTGGCGACGCAGATGTCGCAGCTACATATTGCGGCTTTGCAGCGTCAACTCTTGAAAATGCGACCACAGGCAACGACATATCATCGGACGCAAGGTCGGGGATCACCTCAAACAGGCGTCCGAGGTCATAACCGAAATAACCTGCCCATGTTTCCTCGCGCGGGAAGGATCCGAGTTGTTGTAATGCCGCCTGTGCGTGGTCGAGCGATGCCGACAAGGTCGGCGGTGTATCAAGAATCAGCGGTCGATCGGCGTGCCATTGCATCTGCGTGGGAAGTGTACGTTGACGCAGGCTTGCGGTCATCTGTTTCACTCCTTGTGATCGCATGCAGGCGCTCTGGCCCCCTCTTCGGGTATTTCCGGGGGAGGGCTGGGGTGGGGGTCTTCGAGTGTGCGTATAAATTGAAGTCTTATCGACTTACTGCCCTCACCCCACCTTCTGGCCGGAATACCGGGAGAGGGAATTTTCTACATGCGAGCGCACGGCTGTTTCATGGATTCTGTCCTACAGATCGGACAATAAATGCGGTATCCTGCGTCACCTATGGCCTGGACGACGCTGTGCGAATTATCAGAATTAAAAGAAGGCTGCGGCAAATACGTCGAAATCGACGGCTATCGCCTAGCGGTCTATCTGCATGAAAATCAACCCTATGTGCTGGATAACGAATGCCCGCACGCCGGTGGGGATATGTCGCAAGGCTGGATCGACAACGACGCCTGCGCAGTCTGCCCGTGGCATGCGTGGAGTTTTCATCTGAAGGATGGCAAACTCAAAGGCGGCAGCGCCGTCGGGCTGAACCCCTACAAAGTCCGCCTGCACGAATATCAGGGCAAAAATCTCGTTCAGGCTGATTTGCCGATGGCGTGAATGGATACAAATCTACCCACAATCGAATACGCATCTATAAAGCCAATCCGCCTGGTTGGTCTGCCGCATCGTCCGGCTTATCGCTTGATGTGGATATCTATTTCCGTCGGTTTGGTCGGGGTGTGCATTGCAATCGTCTATCGCATGACCGGCTCGTCGCAGGTGCGCGATGCGGGTATGTTTTGGCTTGCTGTCGGTGGCTTAGCAACGCTGTATATTTGTATGTTCACCTGCGCTGATACAATTTGTGCCTGCTTCAATCCTGCCGACCGAAAAAAGGGTGTGCTTGGCGCGTTGTTGGTGTTTGTTGTGGCAATTCTCAATTTTCCTGTAGCAATCTTGGCGATCTGGATTTGCAGGTAAACCATGCACGCTAGACTTGCCCCCGGATCACGGCCTCGCGATTTTGCATTGCTGATCTTTGGCGTGTTCGCCTGCTCGCTTTCGGTGATTTTTCTTAAAGACAGTCAAACCCATCCGATTTGGCTGGCGGGCATTCGGGTATTGATCGCGGGGATGTTTTTAACGCCGTTAATGTTGATCGAAGCTCGGAAAGATCCTACCGCGATTTCTGTCAAACAAATCATGCGATCCGTTCCGGGCGGGGTGCTGCTGGCGGTGCATTTTATCACCTGGACATTGGGCGCGCGGACGACCACCGCGACTAACGGATCGTTGATCGTCAATCTTTCGACCGTGGTCATGCCGTTCGTCATGTGGTTTATGAACCGCGAACGGGTTAATCGCTGGGAGATTGTTGGCACATTGATCGCGTTGACTGGGGTATTGGTGTTGGTGAGCGACAAGACCGATTCGGGCGTGCATAACCTTAGCGGGGACGTGATCTGTTTTGTGTCGATGGTGCTGTATTGTTTGTATATCGCGTTTGGCCGACGCAATGGGATGGGGCGCAACTTGTGGCTGTATATTGTTCCGCTTTACTACATCAGCGGCTTGTTATGCGTTGCCACGGCGCTGCTCGTCCCCGGCATCCCGCTGCCGCCGACCAATCAACATGAGATCAATATGCTCATCTGCCTCGGGCTGATCCCAACGGTGGTGGGACACTCGATCATGAACTGGTGCATCAAATCGATGCGCGGGCAGATCGTTGCGACCGCAAACCTCTTTCAGTTCGTGTTCGTCGGCTTTATCGCCTATTTTCGTTTTGGCGAAATGCCTGTGAAGATGTTTTATCCGATGTGCTTGCTGATTGTTATTGGGTCGTTGATTGTGATTCGATCGCATCGGTCGAAAATTGAGATTGATACTGAGAGTTAAGGCCGTCTTCAATTTCACGAATCATAACAATGTTTTGTGGAGTCAGATGTTGGGCAAATTGCGATCAACATCTCGCAAAGTTTGCGAAAGCCTACTTCGGATTTTCAAGCTGCGTCATCCCGCCGCGGGCATTTTTCAGATAATTCAATCCATGTACCTGGCCGGTCATTTCTAGGTCACCACGATATACAGGATCGTGCCAGCCTTCGATGTCGATGCTGCCTTTGTATTTATTCAGCCTCAGAATGGTGACGACATCACTCCAATTTGTGTCGCCGAAACCCGGCGTGCGATGCCAGACATACGGCACGCCGCCTCGGATGCCTTTTTCCTTCACAACATCCCAAGCGATCGTTGCGTCCTTGCCGTGGACGTGCCAGACTTTGTTGATGACCTTGCGAAGCTGCGGGATCGGATCGATCAGGCTGACCATCTGATGGCAGGGTTCCCAGCATAATCCAAGCACGTCGCCGGGGATATCGTTCCACATCGCGTCCCAGAAAGTGGGGGAATGGGCAACGTTATATCTGGCTGCGTGCCACCAGCCGCCCATATCGCAGTTCTCAAAGCCGATCTTCACGCCTTTGTCTGCTGCTCGTTTGGCCAGCGGTTCCCAGACCTTTTTGAATTGCGGCATCGACTCCATTACTGGCTGGCCATCCAACGCGCCCGCGAAACCGACGACGATGTTCGTGCCAAACAGATGCGCATTGTCGATATATTCACCGAAAAGACGTGCGTCTTCTTCTTTCATCAACGGGTTGCCGAAGTAACCGATCGAACTGATGACCGCCTTGCCGTCGACTGCTGCCAAGGTCTGTTCGGCGACTTTTTTGTAATCGACTTCGGTGACACCAAACCCGCCGGTGAGTTGGAAACTTTCAAATCCGTGCCCGATGATTTGTGGAATATGGGAAGGGGCTTTATTGATTCCGACCAGCGTGCCGATGCGAATATCCAGTAGCGACATTTTTCAGTATCCTTTTTCTGTGAAGCAAACCGACTATTATACTGATCTTGGACGCAACGGAAATATCACTCATCATCCCCACGCTGAATGAAGCTGCGAATCTCACGCCCTTGACCGAGCGGATCGACGCGGCATTGCGTGGCCGGGCGTATGAAATCCTGATCGTTGACGACAATAGCCGCGACAACACGCCACAGGTTTGTGCCGGTTTATCAGCCAAATATCCGTTGCGATTGATCGTTCGCACGCACCCTAAGGATGGTTTATCCGGCGCGGTGCTGCACGGGATGGCCGAAGCGAAAGGGACGATTTTGGTTGTGCTGGATGCCGATTTACAGCATCCGCCGGAAAAATTACCGGATGTGATTGCACCGCTGGAGCAGAACATCGCCGATTTTGTGATCGGTTCTCGGTATGTGAAAGGCGGATCGATCGAATCGGGTTGGTCGCCTTACCGCGCGATCAACAGTTGGGTCGCGACGGTGCTCGCTAGGCCGTTTGCGGGGAAAGTTTGCGATCCGATGAGCGGCTTTATTGCACTTCGTCGCGCCGACTACTTGCAGGCAAGACGACTGACACCGCTGGGTTATAAAATTGGCTTGGAGTTACTTTGTAAAACGCGTGCGGCGCGCGTGGTTGAAGTGCCGATTCATTTTTCCAATCGTGTCGCTGGTGAATCCAAGCTAAGCTTGAAGGAACAGTTTCGATATCTGGAACACTTATCGCGCCTCTATGACTTCAGCTATCCGCGATTGTCGCCGATGCTGAAGTTTTTGATTGTCACAGCGGTTTCGTGGGCGGTGGCGGGGGGATATTACATCGGGATGCGCGCGATCGGGTGGGATGTTTTACCCAGCGTGATCGCCGCCTATGCGATGGTGATCGCGGTGACGGCGGTTTTTCATGCCCGCTATGTCCGCGCTCAGCGAGAATTTTTACTGCATTCGCGACCGTGGGTTGATTTCATCTTTGCAGCGGCGGGGGAATTAGTCGCGTGCTCGCTGGTTGCGTGGTATCTGACCCGCCGCGCTTTGGTTCCGCAAGAAATGGATGTTTTTCTGCTGAGTTTTGCGGCGGCGATGCTCGTGCGGTACATCCTGCGTAAGGAATTATTGCTCGACGTTCGCGGCCTGCGGCACGAGTTGCGCAAGGATGAAATGCATTGAGTGACACGCTGAAACCATATCCAGACAAAAAGTGCGACACATGGCTTATCCTGCTGGCCGCTACGATATTCTGCGTGCTGTCGGTCTGGATGGCGGTTGCGAGTCGCGGGTTTTTGGAAGCCGACAGCATCACGCATTATCTGGCGCGGCGTTTCGCATTCGATCAGCCGCTGCACATGGTCGGTATCTGGACGCGACCGTTCTGCGTCATGCTCTATGCACTGCCTGCAAAGTTTGGCGGATTAATCGGAACAAGGCTGATGTCGCTGGTATTGGTGATGGTTTTGCTTGTCGTATTGCTGCTGGTCAATCGGCGTCAGCAACTGGCAAGACCGGCATTTGTTGCGATTTTTTTACTTACCCAGCCGCTGCTTTTTGCGCACTCATTTTCAGAGTTGACCGAGATTCCGTTCGCGTTGCTGCTGCTTTGCGCATTTTGGGCTTACCAACGTAAGGCATTTCTGCTGCTTGCGATCATTGCAGCGATCAGTCCGCTTGCCAGGCCCGAGGGCTTTGGATTGCTTGGCGTGGTCGCGATGACGCTGGTGTTGCACAAGCGATGGTGGTGGGCGTTCTTGTTACCGGCGGGTTTGCTCGGATGGTCATGGCTTGGCTGGCACGTATACGGCGGTCCAAGTGAATACCCTTGGTATCGATGGTTGCCAATGAACTGGCCTTATTCTGGCGACAGCATGTACGGACGCGGATCGCCGTTCTGGTTGACGATCATCCTGCCAGCGGTCATCGGCCCGATGGCGTTCCCACTTGTATGGATCGGGGCGTATCGCTCGCTTACCGAAGGGCTGCCCGATCAGTCTGCCAAAGCCTCGGCGGATCTGTCGCAGGTCAATCCCGGCATCATCGGAAAGTTCTTTTCCGACCACGATTACCGATGTCGTGCGCTGATTGCATTGATTCCGATGGGCATCCTCGTTGGGCATAGCCTGCTTTGGACATTCGGCAAGATGGCGTCGAATGGCGAACCACGGTACCTGCTGATCGTGTCTCCGTTTTGGGCGTTGCTGGCTGCGATCGGGTGGGGGTGGGTGAGTAATCACCTCTCAATCAAGCGTCCGGTTGCGTGGACGGCGTTCGCTGCGATTATTCCGATCGCTGCCAACATTTATTATCCCGCGTTTCCGATCAAACCTGCCGACGATGATCGCCTGGCTGAGAAAATAGACGAATGGATCGAGCAGCAACCTGAATTGCTGGCCCGCTATCCCAAATTCGCTGCATCCTTACCGCATATTTTTATTTTGCTGGATCGCGATCGATTGGATAAGGCGAATGTTGTAGATAGTTCGCGGGCGATCGTGTCGAATCCACCGCCGGGCGTAATGCTGGTGTGGGATCCAATCTACAGCGCCTTTAACTCGAATGCCGAATATGTGGTTTCTGAGCAGATGCTTGTTGAGCATGGCTGGCGACCGCTGGCGAAAATCGAGGAGAAATCGCGATACGCGATCATTTATGTGAGCCCGGCGGAGCTGCCGGGAAAGTAAATGCTGAAGAAAATTGCCGGTGGTGTTGCATCCTGCGTTCGACGAACGACAATTTCAATCCCATGAAGATTACCGGAACCCACCACGTCGCGATTTGCACACCAAACTTTGCGTTACTCTGCGATTTTTATATCAAAACGCTTGGCTTAAAGCAGGTCGGCAAGTTTGATGGCCGAAATATCATCTTCGTCGATGCCGGCAGCACCACGATTGAAATTATCGAGCGAAACGAGCCGATAGATTTGTCGCGGCAGGGATGGGCGCACTACGCGTTTGAAGTTGAAGACATTGACGCGGTGCATGCCGAACTGGTTCAGAAAGGCATCGTTTTTCACATCGAACCGAAGCTGTTTCCAGAGACGAATCCCGCGGTGAAACTTGCATTTTTCAAAGACCCCGACGGCAATGAACTCGAACTCGTCCAACCGCTGAAATCGCGGTATCCTAATCCGATGTAATCTTTCTAAAACCGAAGAAATTAGCCACCGATGACACCGATGAACACGGATAAATCCATGAAATTGGCAGCACTCGATTTGCGCATAGTGTATCTGGAACTCAGTTGATGCTGCGGAAAATAATGCATTTATATCAGTGAGCATCGGCGTACATCGGTGGCTACTCATGTTTTTCTTAACCCATGACGACCAGGTTTTGATATGGCCGATTTGTTGAACAGTGGCGCGAAGATGCCTTCTGCCGATGCGGTGCTCACACCGGCGATGAAGCAGTACGTCCAGTTCAAACAGCAGTATCCGGATTACACCCTATTTTTCCGGATGGGCGACTTCTATGAGATGTTCTGGGAGGACGCGAAACTCGCCCATCGCGTGCTCGGCGTCACGCTGACGACCCGATCCAAAGACGCTGCCGAGCCGATCCCGATGGCGGGCGTGCCGTTTCACGCGGTCGAAGGATATTTGCGCAAAATGATCGCTGCGGGCTATCGCGTTGCGATCTGCGAGCAAACCGAAGACTCCGCCAATGCCAAGGGTGTGATCAAGCGCGACGTCACGCGTCTGATGACGCCCGGCACGTTGACCGACGATCCGCTTCTGGATGGGAAAAGTGACAATTTCCTCGCCGCCATCGCGTTTGGGTTGGCAAAAGGGGATTCGTTTAAAACGGCGCTGGCGTGGATTGATTTGTCGACCGGATTGTGCGTCGCGATGAGCGACAACGAAGCCCGAATCATGGATGAAATCGGACGACTTCGCCCTGCGGAGGTGCTGATCCCCGAATTACCGTCAGGCCAGCCGCATCCGGTTCAGCAGGCGATTCGATCAGCCGGGGTATCGTCGATCACGGTCCGTCCGGGGTGGCAGTTTACGCCGCATCACGCCCGCGAGACGATTCAGCGTCAGTGGGGCGCGCGCTCGACCGAGGGATTTGGATTCGCTGAAACCGATCCCGCCAATCAAGCGATCGCAGCCGTGTTGAGTTATCTGGAAGAAACGCAAAAGACCCAGCTTCAGCATCTGCACACGCCTCGCAAGCATGTCGCCGACGATTACCTGGCGATTGATCCTGCAACCTATCGCGCATTGGAAATTGACCGAACCGTTCGGGCTGGTGGCACCGAAGGAACGCTGCTGAATGCGATTGACCGCACGCGAACCACGATGGGCGGACGATTACTAAGACAGTGGACGCGGTCTCCGCTATGCGATCTGGAGCACATTCAGGCGCGTCAAAGTGCAATCGCAGCGTTGATTGAATCGCCGGTTGAATTGAAAGCAGTGATTGGGAAACTGGACGGGATTTGCGACATCGAGCGGATCATCGCCCGCGTGACGGTCGGAAGAGCGAGCGCGCGGGACGTTGCGGCGTTGGGACGGTGTTTGCAGTCTCTACCGGAGTTGATCGATCAGTTGCAAAACTTGCCCGCAGCGGATTCGGTCGCGCCGGAATTGGCGTCGATGAAAGAGTTTGCGATCGATCAAGGCGCGTATATCACCAGTGCGATCCTTGCCGAGCCGGCAGCGCATTTGCGCGAAGGTGGGGCGATCGCGCCGGGGTTTGATCCCGAACTTGACCGCCTAAAATCCATCAGCGAAGGCGGCCAACAATGGCTGGCAAATTATCAAGCCAAGCTGTCGGCAGCATCAGGAATCCCGACGGTTAAAGTCGGTTATAACCGCGTTTTTGGATACTACATTGAGCTGTCCGAATCACAACGTGAAAAAGCGCCGGTGGAATGGACTCGAAAGCAGACGCTGAAAGGCGCTGAGCGTTACATCACGCCGGAACTGAAGGAGTTTGAGACCGAGGCGCTGGGCGCACGCGATCGGGCGATCGCACTCGAACAGCGGCTGTTTGAATCGGTACGTCAGAAGTTGCTTCCCAATGTCGCGTTTTATCAAGAGTTAGCAGGCAGTTTGGCGCGAGTGGATGTTTTAACAGGACTGTCGCAGTTGGCTTTGGAACGTCGGTATTGTCGCCCGGAAGTGACCGATGAGCGCGTGCTGGAGATTGTCGAGGGCAAGCATCCCGTGCTCGAGCAGCAACTCACCACCGAGTTTGTGAGCAATGACGTGAATATTGGCCAAGGCGACACTTTACAACTCATCACCGGACCGAATATGGCGGGTAAATCGACCTACATCCGCCAAATCGCGTTAATCACGCTCTTGGCGCAAATAGGATCATTCGTCCCCGCCAAGAGCGCGAAGATCGGGATATGTGACCGCATCTTTGCACGGATCGGTGCCAGCGATGAACTGCATTCCGGGCAATCGACTTTTATGGTCGAAATGACCGAAACCGCCAACATTTTGAACAACGCCACCGACCGCAGTCTTGTGATTCTTGATGAGATCGGGCGTGGAACCAGCACGCTGGACGGGCTGAGTCTTGCTTGGGCGATCTGCGAACACATAGCGGGAACAGTGAAATGTCGGACGCTTTTTGCGACGCATTACCACGAATTAACGGAATTGGCCGAGCAGTATAGTGGCGTCAGGAATCTGAACGTCAGCGTGCGTGAATGGGAAGATCAGGTGATTTTCCTCCATCGCATCGTCCCGGGAGGCACCGATCGCAGCTACGGCATCCATGTCGCCAGGCTTGCAGGTGTTCCCAAAGCCGTGCTCAATCGCGCCAAAGACCTGCTTTCACAATTAGCGGTGCATCATGTTGAGCATACAAAAGCGGCAAAACAGGTGAAAAAGAAGGACGAATGGCAGATGGTGCTGTTCGGCGGGGCGCCAAGCCCGTTGATCGAAGAATTAAAAACCCTCAGTATGGACCAATTATCCCCGCTTCAAGCCTTTGAAATGATCCGAAAATGGCAGCAGGAATATGGGAAATAACGCAGGGCATAGTTGCGCGTATTACATCTAACGCCCGTGTGCTTCGCGGGTCTCGTATGATGGATATTCCAAATCCGGAGGTTTCTGATGCGCCGCACTACGCTATCTGTGGTTTTTAGTTTCGTGATGTTGTCTGCTTTTGCGATGGCAGCGGATGACGCGCCGACGCCGGAGCAACTTAAACAATTTGAAACCGAAAAAAATTGGACAGAACTTCTTAAGGGCACCACACGCGTGTTAGCGCTGAAAGGCCCTGCAGCAGAAGTGTACGATCGCGTGCAGGTCTGGTCGCAAAAAGCCGAGGCGCAACTTCAATCGAAATTATTCAGCCCCGCCTCCGAGTCTTTCGAGAAGGCATCGAAAGAAAAAGGCGTAACGCCTGAGTTGGCGGATCACGCATTTGCGATGTCGCTGGTGATGCTAAAAACCGATGCGCGCGGGTTTCACATGCCTCCGACAAAAGCCAACCCGTCGCCAGCCATGATCGATGTCACGAACACTGAAAATCGCACAGAAGCGATCAAGCTACTGTTTGAGGCGGACTATGCCGATGTGGTACGTGATCTGAACAACGCGAAAAAGAAACCTGTATTTAATGACTTGATTAAGGTTGTGCGCGACGCCAATAAATTGCCTCCGCTGGAGCGCGCTGCCACCAAATCGGAAGACAAATCCAAGCAGGTCGTGACCGATGCATCTTCACTAATGGCCGACACCATCAACAAATGGGCGGAAGATTCAACCAAGCAGGTTGAGGTAATCCGCACCACTGCGAACGAAGTGGTTCGCAGTCCCGGCAAGCCTCGCACCGATGGCAAACCTGTGCCTGACGTAATGCGCAAAAGAGGGCTAACGGGCAAAGATCGCGCAGACCTGACCGAAATCGCAAAAGAATGTGAGCGCGTGGCCGACGGTTACAAACGCTTTGTTGAACAGTCAGGCGAGCCTAAAGGTGAATTGGCGAACATCCCTAAACGTGTTGAGTCGCTTTACGACGATGCGAACAAGGCCTTGAAGGCCGACTACAGTAGCGTCTATAAGTAAACCATGAGCGATTGGCAGCATCGGCGGCAGGATCTGGAATCAGAGGAAATGGATTCGCCAACCGTTTCCAAGTCGCGATTGGCAGCGGCGTTGCGTTTTATCCGACGAGTTAATGCAGTATTCGGGTACACGCGTACGACACTTTCACATCTAGAACGACTCACGCGCAACTGGCCGGCGGGTCGGGTATTACGAGTTTTAGATGTCGCGACCGGATCGGCAGATGTACCTGTGGCGGTTGCGCGATGGGCAAAACGGCGCGGCATTGCTGTGATGTGTGTGGGCATTGATCTACATCAATCCACCCTCGACTATGCTACGCAAAACACATCCACCATCATCCCGCTTGTGCGCGGCGATGCGTTGCGGCTGCCATTTGGTGATGGGGCGTTTGATATCGTGATGACTTCCATGTTCACGCATCATTTGCCAGACAATCTGGTCGTGGCGGTGTTACGGGAAATGGA
This sequence comes from Tepidisphaerales bacterium, assembly GCA_038210015.1. GTDB lineage: Bacteria > Planctomycetota > Phycisphaerae > Tepidisphaerales > Tepidisphaeraceae > BPJO01. The sequence continues at coordinate 28,257 of JBBQXB010000003.1, read as the reverse complement.
TCGCGCCGCGACCCACGGCATCATCCTGGCCGATCTATTACGAAACAAGCGTGCGTATGGTTGGATAACATTGTTCACAATGTTTTCAGACCCGATGGTTCGCCACGATGCACGGGTAAGTGTGAAACAGGCGTTTACGATTGCAGAGATAACGGAATTACTTCAAGACGCGGATATCAACTACGCTCATGCACGCCAGCATTTTGGGTATCGGTTTGTGGTCAGCGGGTTGAAATCCGGTACGCCGATGGCGACAAACCCGTCCGCTGTTTGAACTGCTTGGAAAAGAAGAACAGATCGGCGTATCCCAGCATTTGAGCAATCGCCTGCACGGGTAATTCGCTATTTAGCAGCAAGTTTTGCGCACGCTCGATGCGCACGCGGATTGCAAACTCTTTCGGGCCGACGCCTGTGGTCTGTGTGAACAGACGGGTGAAATGATCGACCGAGTAATCTACGCGATCCGCCAACTCCGTGATGGTGAAAAGCTCGCCGGGGTTTTCACGAATCTCTCTTACGACCTCAGCGATGCGGCTTTCACGACGCTGATCCTCCACCGCTTGGAAATCGCCAAGCCGATCGTGTGGAAGCGCCAGTAACACGGATTCCAACAAACGCTCTGCCGCCTGCAATGGCCCGGAATCAGACAGCGTCACCACTTGCCGCATGAGGCGATCATACAAATCCGGATCACGCAGGTCGCTAACAAAAGCCGGCAATTCTGATGCAGGGGGACGAATGATTTTGCCTGCCTTGGTAATGAAATTGAAGTGCACGAAACTGACACCAAGCCGTCGATACGGATCGTGATGACCATGAATTACAGAGTGGGGGCGTAAAACAAAAAGCCGGCCTCGATGGGCGGGAAACTCATCTTCGCCCAGGCGAATTTTCCCCACCCCCGACCAGACATACCAGAGATCAAAATCGAGGAACTGTTCTTCCGGCGGATCCCACCGCCAGCCGCGTTCGCAGCGAACTGTTCCACATGAATTGATCTTTACACGCACATCCACTGAAACCAGTATATCGGAAAAATACAAATGCAACCGGGATAAAGCCATTTGCTAGCAAGCCGCTTTCCGGCATGATTCATTTACACGAAAGGCACACGATGAGCATGACTACACTTGGCCCGGCGGAGATCGGGCGTCGTTTATACCAATATAATCGCGTTCACACGCCGCTCAATTCTGCGGATGAATTCTCCCCGGAGCACATGCGTCAATACTGGCAGGACGGATTCATCGCGATTAACAACGTCTTTACGGCAGAAGAAGTGCGTGACGGCCTCGATGGATTGCTCCATTTGGTCCGAGGCGGAAATCCCGACTACAAACACGTCCAGCTCGAAGAAGCCGCCGCCGCGGGGATCGACCCGAAAACAATCGTGCCCGATGACCGCGAGCAATATGTCCGCAAGTTGATGTGGTTTGCCGATGCCGATCCTCGATTGCACGCGATGGCGTACCACAAAAAGTTGATGGGCATTTGTCAGCGGTTGCTCGGATCGACTGTCAACATGGCGCAGGAAATGGCGTTGCTGAAACCGCCGAAGATCGGACGTGAAAAGCCGTGGCATCAGGATACGGCTTACTTCAATTTTACCCCGCTTGACGGCGTAATCGGAACGTGGACCGCTCTCGATCCCGCGACGGCAGAGAATGGCTGCATGCATCTGATTCCCGGTTCACATCGCAAAGGCCCGCAGCCACATTATCACGATCGGGATTGTCAGTTACCTGATGAAATGATTGATGCTGAACAGGATGTCATCGTGCCGCTGCAACCGGGCGGAGTGCTGTTTTTCCACGGGTTGTTGTTTCACGGTACCCCGCCTAATCAATCCGCTGCCAAACGACGTGCATTGCAGTTTCACTATGCCAGCGATCAATGCACGACATTCAGCGACGAACAACATGCCGAAATCTTCCACGAAAATGGCGGGTATGCCGGATGCCGCAGCGCGCCGAGAAAAATCAGCGAGCGGGTTTTCTGAGCAACATGTGACTTGTTCAATCGAACGAATAGGGTGCAGATTGCGCAAAAATTTTCGATCGGCACAGATATATGCGACGAAGTTGATGTACGGGATTTTTGACTAACTCAACGCGATCACTCATGTCGCGCCGAGGTACTCCGAAGGGTCTAGCTGAAACACCCGAAGCCGTCCCAATTTTCGGGTCCACTAGATGCTTCGGAGTGCCTCAGCATGACAAGTGTGATGCGTGTGAGGTTTCACAGAGGTCCCGAACATCCCGCGACCGCGCTCAAACCTTAGGACGCTTACGCCGTGCGCTTACTCAGCGTGGATTTTTCATACGCACGCACGTCGTCCAGCCAATCCATACCGGCGGGGGTGTTGGATTGCTGGCAGTAATGATCCCACACCGCACCGGCGGGCAGAAACTTGATTTCTTCCAGAATCGCAAGTCGTGTGGTGTAGTCGCCTGCGTTTTCGGCTGCTCGGAGTTTGGCAGCCGGTTCGAGTAGCGCAAGCAGCAGGGCTTTAAGCATGTTTCGCGTCCCGATCACCCAAGCCGCCACGCGGTTGATGCTGGCATCAAAGTAATCGAGTCCGATGTGCGTGCGGTGCAGGTAACAGCCACGCACGAGTTCCTGTGCGATCTGCAACAGATCGTCATTCAGCACCACAACATGATCGCTATCCCATCGCACGCCCCGGCTGACATGCAGTAGGATCTGATCAAGCGATGTAAAGACCGACGATATTTTGTCGGCCATCTGCTCGGTGGGGTGATAATGCCCGGCGTCGAGGCAGACCAGCTTTTTGTTGCGAATCGCATACCCCAGATAAAACTCGTGCGCGCCGACGACATAACTTTCACTTCCGATTCCAAACAGCTTGCCTTCAATCGCATCCAGCACCCATTTCGGATCGATCGATTCAGCAAAAACCGCGTCCAGCGATTTTTCCAGCCGATGTCGCGGAGTGGCGCGGTCGTAAGGCGTGTCCTTGTAGCCATCTGGAATCCAGACATTATTGACGCACGGCGTGCCGAGTTTTTGCGCAAAAGCACGCGCGATTTCGCGCGAGCGTTTCCCGTGTTCGATCCAGAAATTACGGATCGAATCATCGGCATGGGCGAGTGTGAAACCGTCAGCGGCTTTGGGATGGGCGAAATAGGACGGATTGAAATCGACGCCGATCCCGATTTCTTTGGCCCAGTCCATCCAGCGGGTGAAGTGTTCAGGGGCGAGCGCGTCTCGATCGACTTTTTTCCCGCCTGTTTCAGCGTACAGGGCGTGGAGATTGAGCCGGTGCTTGCCGGGCAGTAGTTTGTAAGCGAGTTCGAGATCGGATCGTAATTCGTCGGCGTTACGGGCACGGCCGGGGTAGTTGCCGGTCACGGCGAGTCCGCCGCCAAGCTCTGCTGCGTTTTCGAAACCCGCGACATCGTCGCCTTGCCAACAATGAAGTGAAATCGGCGTCGATCGAAGCGTCGCCATCGCGGCATCGACATTGACACCCCATTCGGCGTAAACGGATTTTGCGTGTGTGAAAGCCTGTTCAGAGTTGGTTGATTTCATAGATCGGATATGTTGTACCAAGTGCGTAGTTCCGGCAAGCGCATCAATCGTTAAATTCTGGATCATCGTTTTGGACGGGTCTAAAAAGGATATCTGAAAACAATGACAGCCAAGCGACGAAAAATCATTGCGGTGCTTGCGGTGCTCGCGGCGTGCGTGATGTTGTGGCTTGAACGAGAGCGGATTTTAAGTGGGCACGGCGAGGCGTGGTTCTGGATCGCGATTGCAGCATTGGTTGCAATTCTGGCGGCGGCGGAGTTTGCCGGCGTCGGCACATCTGATTCATCTGAGAAATGATCCGTCAAGTATAACTTTTTTTGCTTTTTATAATTGGCAACCAACAGCATACATCCTATTGTTATTTCAGCAGTCAAATAACACGACCGGTGCTGAAGCCGGATGCTACGAGAAGTCGCGATGAAGTCAGTGATGCAACGCATTATTGATCCAACCGCCCTTCATGTTACGGCAAGCTCAATTTGCCGATCCGACACCTACACGTCGTGGGAAAATTGACTGCAAACATTTAGATCCGCTTGCGAATTCGCTATGACACGCAGACATGCGCCAGCGATATTCGCGAGCGGATTTTTTATGCGCCAGTTATTCCACCAGATATTCGTCATCAAATAACACGGATCGTGCGTGATGCGCGCCTGTAGCTGCGACGCTTGCGTCGCCAATTCGTTGTTTATGAACGCAGAAATGGGCGACGCAGGCGTCGCAGCTACAGGGTATTCGCCGGCGCGTAACTCACGCTGAAAACGTATAAGTCAACTCTTCCCGGCGTGTCTCGAAGATGATTCGCCACAAAGATCACCGTGAACACAGAGGCCGGCAATTATGGCAAAGTTGATACCCAACCCCGCAATTTTCCAATTCAAGCGTGTCTGAACGCGTCTGTATCATGTGTGGTTTATTCCGCCGTAATGTTGATCCATCGGTCAACAAGTGGATGATGTGCAAACAGTTTTGAAAAATTACGATGGAACTAATCAAAAAAATTGCGACCATTCTGTTGACCGGTGCGGTCGGTTTGGGAGTCGTTGTCGGGGCAATCTCGTGGTTTCAGATGCCTGCGGAAGACCGATCTGCGATCTTGGGGTCGGTTTGGCGTGCGTTGGCATGGCTTGGCATCGTTTTAATCCTGCCGTGGGCGACCTATTTTGTGACGACATGGGTTTCAAAGCGTGAAAGCAACCTTGCCGGTGCTGTCTTGGTGGCGGGGTACACATTGGTCGGCGGATTGATTCTCGCCTGGCTTTTCGATTTTTCGATCCACGGCACAACTGCGATCGTACTGGTAATACTCGGGATTCTAATCGCGCTGGCGTATAATCTGTTGGTGTGCGACTGGATCGCAGAGAAGTTGGGATAATCGATGCCAAGCACAGGACAGCGAGTTTCTGAATATCTTCTGGATGCCAAGATCGGCGCCGGCACATTCGGCGAAGTCTGGCGGGCGAAACACCACGTCTGGGCGGATCAGATCGTCGCGATTAAAATCCCCAACGATCCGCAATACATTCGCGATCTGCAACGTGAAGGCTTGGCTGTGCAGGGGCTGGATCACCCGAACATCGCCAAGGCTAGGGGGTTTGATCCCTATGCCGATCCTCCGTACCTCATTATCGAATATGTCCCCGGCGAGTCGCTGCGGCAAATCATTCGGCAGTCGCAACTCAAAATCGACGATGCAGTTGCGATCATGCGACAAATTTTGGATGGCTTGACCCATGCGCACAGCAAGGGTCTCGTTCATCGCGATCTGAAGCCCGAAAATGTGCTGATTCACCAACTTGCAAAGACCGAGGGATACGCTGCGACAGGTGTAGTCAAGATCACCGATTTCGGGTTCGGCCAACGCACCGAGCAGCAATCGGGGTCGATCGCTTATTCGATGAGTCTGGATCACGATCAGGCGAAAAAAATCGTCGGTACGATTGATTATATGTCGCCGGAACAGCGGGGGGGCAACGATGTGGATGTCCGAACCGATCTATATGCTTGCGGCGTCATGTTGTTTGAGATGATTACCGGCGAACGCCCCAGCGGCACCGAATGCCCCAGCGACCTGAGAACCGGCGTGCCAGTATGGATTGATGAAGCCTTCAAACGCGCCTACACGAGGCTTGATCGACGCTTTGCCAATGCTGCGGAAATGTCGGCAACACTAAAAAGCCAGCCGCCGGCATTGCGCGGTGACTTGGTTGACAGCCAAGGCGGAAACTATCCAACGAACCTTTCTGCGTGTCCTCGTTGTAGAAGACCGGTCGGTGCGAAGGATCAGTATTGCATGAGTTGTGGTGTGCAGTTGGTCAACACCGTCCGCCGCTGCGGACATTGCGGCGGATATCCGGACGCGAATGACCAATTCTGCACGCATTGTGGACGAACTTTAGGTACAATGAGGATCGCATAATCGCGTCACCGTAAATGTGAAATTGGTAACGAGGTTGTCAGAAAATATGGAAGCCGTGGTCATCATCCTTCTGGTTGTCGGGGCGATCGCACTCGCTGCGGTGTTGTTCTGCGCGTGGATCGTGGTAGCGGCGGTTCGTGGCATCTTTCGGCTGTTCATTCCACAGCATAAAAAGCTTCCACGTATGCACAGTGCAGTGCAAGTTTGTAATAATCCGCAATGTCAGTGCGGCAATCCGACGCACGCCAGATTTTGTCGGCGTTGCGGCAAATCACTTCCGTCGTTGCTTCGGGTTGTGTCGAGTCGGGCGGCGGTGCTTTGATGGGGGCCTCATTTTCACCGCCGTTGCCTCCGGTCGCGTCACCCGCACGGGCGGAATTGCTGGGAAAGTTTGTCCCGACGTCCATCAGCCGAATGCCGCCGGTGGCGCGGATGCTTCGGCCTTTACAGGTGGGTTTTTTCGGATTCTTCACCGCAGGCATTTTGCCGCTTTTGCAACTGAGAAGTCGATTGGGCGAATATATTTCGCTTGAACGCCAGCAGTTGGACTTGGCAGCAGAACTAGCGGGATGTCATCTCGATTCAATCGCGGCTGATGAAATCGCCCGTGCTGCGAGCAAAATCGTTACCCCGAAGTGGATCGCCTATCTGTCTGACCTGTCGATGATCGGCGCGATTATCGCGGTGATCGCGTCATTGCAGATTAACCAGTGGACTGCAGCGGCATTCAAGCAGTTTCTCTTCATCCGCGCCGGTCAATTGGATCAGGCGGCGTTGTCGTGGCTGGTGCTAATCTCCATTTCGTATCTGTTCCTCTACTTCCGCATTAACAGACACGTTGCGCAATTGCAGCATTTTGCGCTGGCGTTCAATGCCGCCAACGAAAACCGCTTTTCGCCGATTGCGATCCCCAAGCAGGTGTGGGGGATCCGTTTTGGGCATCTTTTAGTGGCGGGCATAATGTTGTTTTATTCGGCGGTGTGGGGCGTGCCGATGATGCTGGCGTGGGCGGCGTATCAGACATTTGTTTATAAAGTCGATGCACAGTTCCGTGCCGATTTGTCGAATCGTCTGCAACAACTCAGCGGGGTCGACCCGGTGGTGGATCGCGCAGGGCTTTGCCGCAATCCGGGGTGTGAGCAGATGTTGACATGGGATGCGCGGTTTTGCCCCCGATGTGGACACAAAACTGGAGAAAACTGATGCGCGTGCTTTATCTGATCCTTTCAGTGTCCGGTTGGGTTTGGTTCGTCGGCCTGTTCGGATATCTTGGGTGGCGACAAGTGCGGAAGGAACCGCGCTGTATTGAAGTGCCTAAGCCGGAGCAACAGGACTGATGCGCAACACACCAGACGCTTCATGGCATCAAGCCCGCGAGCAGGAAATCATCTCGCACATCGAGCGGATGCTCGATGTGCCGAAATTCGTCATTGATACCGCCGTCGGACGAAAGAACACCGCGTCGATCAAACGCACCGCCAAATCGCACGACAAATCGGTCGATCTGAAGCGCCAAATGAGCCAGATCCGTCCTGATCGCGAATTGGAAACACAAATGCCGGTGGGGCGGGTATTTGAAGCGACCTTTGCGGTCAATAAGTGGATCATTTTTCAGCGGATTATCGCGCGGCTGATGGTTGCGGTGATCCCGCCCACGAAGGAATTACTAAAAGACGAAACGCCCGAGCCGATGAGCGTGGGCGAAACGCGGCGGCAGCTCTCAGCGTTGCCGCCGTCGTTGCCGGGCGTACCGACAACGGTTGTGCTTGTCAGCACCAGCGGTTTCGTGCCCGATGCCCGAGAATTGGCAGAACGCACCAGCGAACGCACGATCATTCTCGTCGAACCAAACGAATCCGGCGGATGGAGCATTCACGCTCCGACCGAGATGTCGGGGATCAAACATTTGTTCGATCCCGAGCCTGAACCAACCAAGTCGCGGCGGATCGAGCAGGTGATCGGTTTGCTATCTGATGAATTGCTGACAAGTAGCATCAGTGCCGAGAAACTGTCGCTTTTGACAGAATTACCGCTGCAACAGGTTGAAGATACGTTAAAATCGTATGCGAAGCGCACGCCTGGCCTGCAAAGTAAGCGGTTGGACGGGCGGCTGCTTTTGTTCAGAGAAGGTTCCGCACCAACCGGCAAAGCTGTCGGGGGAGAAGGAATGTCATTGCTCGATCGACTAAAAACATTGTTCGCCCGCAAGGGGGATCACGAAAAGAAAATCGCATTTCTGTCCGAACGCCGGGCGGCACTAAGTCAGCAGCGCGATACATCGACGGATGAGATTTTTAAGCTCGAAAAGAAAGAATCTGAACTAAAGAAAGAGTTTAAGGCCAACGACTCGGTCATTTCGCGAAAGCGAATCGCAGCCCAGATGGTGCAGTTGCGAAAAGAGATCGATCGGCGTTCACAACTACTGACTGTGTTGAATCAGCAGATCAACGTCGTGGGCACGCATTTGCATAATCTGGAGTTGATTGTGCAAGGTCGATCAGCACAGTTGCCGACCAGCGATGAGATCGCCACCGATGCCGCCGCCGCCGAGGAGATGCTGGCGACTTTGCAGGCCGACAGCGAACTTGCCGATTCGATGTCCACCACGGTCACCGCCGGGATGAGCAGCGAAGAGCAGGAACTTTACGACGAATTGTTGAAAGAAGCGGGCGAAACAACCGCATCAGGTGCGGCGATGCAATTCGATACGCAGGAAGAAGTTACAGATGAAGCGCCCGTTCGTACGTCGTCGCCGCAAGCAGAACGTAAACCTCAAGGCGAACCGGGGTAGTGTGAAGGTCATTCTAAGCGTACTCGCGAAGAATCTTATTAGTTACGCGGGTCGAAAAGATCCTTCGCGAGTGCGCTCAGGATGACAGGCAGCTAACCAAACACGAAACACTAAATATCAAAATGGCTTTGATCGATAAAATCTTCGGACGCAACAAGACGATCTCCGATCTTTCGGCAGCACAATTGCGCAAAGAAGAAATCATGATCGGCAAGCAGCGGGACAAGCTGCTTAAGAAAATCGGGGATGTTGCGACGCAGAAACAAAAGATTTTTCAACTCGGCGCAACTCAAAAATCACCGGAATTACGCAAGGCACTCGCGCAAGATTTTGAACTCAAAACCCAGGAACAGCTCATGTCCGGGCGGGAATTGACCCTGCGCAGCAAAGAGCTGATGACCGTCGCGCGGCTGCGGATGATTAAGGAAAATAATGAGAAAGGCCGTGCGCTTGGTCGGTTGAATCTCACCGACAAGGATGTTGCAAAAATCAGTGGCTGGATTGAAGACGATCAGGTTAATCAGGACTTGTATCAGGAGCGTTTGGATACAATTCTGGACATGGGCAAAACTGCCGACGAGGACGCGATGGCGGCCGCTGGGTTGACGCAGGCGGGGCAGGAATTGATGAATCTGTGGGATCAGATGGATCGCGGTAAGGTCAAAGAGATTGACGCCTTCGACCGCGCCGATGCTGCGGTGCGGCGTCGTCAAGCGGAGGGGCAGAAGTGATACATTTTCACCACGAACGCGCGAAGAGCGCGAAGAAGCACGAAAAAAATCTTCATCAAGATAATGCTGCGGAATTATTGCTGCGCGTCATCCGCTTTCTAATTAATGTCCTTTACGCGCCACTTCGTGTTCTTCGCGCCTTCGTGGTGAAATGAGCTAACCAATGGGATTATTCAAAAGTAAAGACGAACGCCGCATCGAACGTGACATGAAATTGCGCGCGGGCCTGAAATCGATCGAGCGATCGGTGCGTCAACAGGAGAAATTTTCTGAAGACTTCATCAAAAATGCCCAGCAAGCTAAACGTATCGGCGATCAACAACAATATCTGTTTATTCGCAATGCATTGAAGAAAACCGCCGTCGTCAAGCGGATGCTCGAACGCCAGCTATTAGCGATGAAAAACGCGATGCTCATCAGTCAGCAGGCCCAGGCGAGCAGGCAATTCGCCGAAAGCATGTCGATTATGAGCCGTCAGGTGACTGAAGTATTCGCCGATCTCGATCTGACGAAAACGCAGGTCGACTGGGAACGTGCGATGACACAGGCCGGAAGTATCGAAGAACGCATGGAACTGTTTCTCGACACGATGGAAACCACCGGTGTCGAATCCGCCGGTGAAACATCCGCAACCATCATCAGCGACGAGGAAATTGATCGCATGATCGCAGCCGATGTGTTGGCGCAGGAGAAGGGCGAGTTATCGAAACTCGACGAATTAGAAAGCGAAATTGCACGCGAACTCGGCACGGCGAAGCAAAAAGATTGATGACGCACTCCGCTTGTAAAGGGCAGACGTCAAGTACACTTAACAATCCAAATGCTTCGCGGTCATGGCCGCGTAATGCAAAAGCGCTTTTGATGCTTCGGACATACTCTGTGATCTCCGGGCGTGCATGCGAGTGGCAACATCAATCGCTTTATCGACTGCCATATGTTGTTTGGAATCGTCGGTCCAAAAACTAAAACTCGGCACGACATGCAGGCAGCGATTGCTGATCGCGACCAGTGACGCCGTGCCGACATAACTGCCAGCGACGAGTTGGGAGTTGGTCGCAATTTTCGCATGGTCGCCGATCGCAGCACCCAGCAAAACGCGGTCGCTTTGAATTTTACGTGCGCCCAGGTGCAATTTCACCAGCCCGTAAGTGCTTTTTAGGTTGCTGGTGGTCGTCCCTGCACCGAGATTTACCCACTCGCCTATGTAGCTGTCGCCAACAAATCCGTCGTGACTTTTGTTCGAATAGCTTTGAAAGATCGAATGGCAGACCTCGCCGCCGATGCGGCAGTACGGTCCAATCGACGTACCCGCGCGGATCAACGACAAAGGCGATATTTTCACACCCGGACCGATATAACAGGGACCTTCGATGACCGAATTCGCGCCAATAACCGCCCCGGCACCAATCAGAATCGGGCCACTACTCGCATCCAGAACGACGTTCACGCCGATCGTTACATCCGCATCGGCGTGGATGTCGTCGGGATTTAGCAGATGAGCATGTTTGACGGCCGGCGGGGGTTGACGCCAATGAATCGAATCGCTGAGGATTGATTCTTCATTCCACGCGATCAAATCAGCCCAGTGACGCGGAAACCGCGCCTGCGGCATTGCCTGTGGCAAATCGCGAATACTTAAAAAGCGTTCGGAGCGCTCCATTACATCTTCGTGGCTGAACCCTGGCATGGTGACGTACGCGAGTCGAATCAGGCGGTCTTCATCTTCGGTGACAACGCACTCGGTTTCCGGCTTTTCCACACCGGCAAAATGCAGCGTGCGTGCGGAAAAGATCATCGCTGGTTCGTCGTCCAGCGGGGTGTTGATCGAGACAGGGATCGAAAGCGTGGGCAAAATATGCTCGCGAACATATCCTTCCATCTCCGGGCGGATCCACAATGTCAGGCGCGAAGGATTCGTCGCACGTATTTGTTTTTCCAACAGCGTACCGGCGCCGCTGCGTAGAGCAAAGACGGGGCGAGTGAGCGTGAACGGAACAAAGTCCGTCCACAACGATCCCTCAAAGATGACGACGTGCATACGGAGGTATTGTAGCCGAAAATAATCGCAGGCGGATTAATTCCGCGTGAAATGACAGCCCTACAGATCGGACATCGAAGTTTAGAGAGCAAAGTGAAGGCGGGTTAAATTCACCAAATTTCTAACTTCAATCGGCCTGTTAGTCTATTCCATTTCTGCATCGGGGCGTTACATTAGGGGCAATTCGTCCAAGGAAGGACTTTATGCAGACACGTCGCGCGTACGCCATTGGATTAGCGATTTCGGGAATTACATTATTGGCGGGTGGAGGATGCGAATCGACTCAGCCGGCGCAGACTACGCTTCCGCCACCGGTACAGCCGCAGGTGGTGGCGCAGCAGCCGATCGTGGTCATGGGCGATACGCCTACGAATGCCGTTGATAATCAGCCTCAACGAGTGATGACGGTTGCGACCCCGGAGCGTCTTGCGAAGCAGGCGGAAGATCATGCCCGTGCCATCGAAGCACTGCTGGCGGCGCGCGATACTGACACTGTAAACCCCGGCGTGCGGGTTATTCGACCCGCGCCGCCTGCGATTGAACCTACCGAAGCACCGGTCACTCATCCGGATCCGCACATTCAGCCACCCGTCGCACCGACGCCACCCGCACACGATTTGACGGAGCAATCGCCACCGACAGAAGTGGTGGTAGCATCGATGGGATCGCGAGCAAACATGCCCATGCGTGTGACCAATGACCAGCCTATTGTCGCTGAGTTCAAACACGCTGCCCAACCTTCGCAGATCGGTGTGACCCATTCGGGTGAATCGCTTGAACAGCAACTCGCCCGCAGGGCGCGGGAATACCCGCGCGATCTGGCGAGTCAGTTGGATTATCAGTTGATGCTCTATGCTCGTGATGAGCAGGTTCCACGCATCGCTGATATTGCAGGGCTGGCGACGGAAGATCGCGAAGTGTTGACGGCGTTGATTGATGGGTTGACTAACTTCCGCAACGGCATCCGCGCGGATAATAATCTGCTGATGAATCGCAAGATTCGCCCGCTTGTGGAAATGGCGGATCGCTTGCGTAGCCGATCGGATTTATCCATCCCCAACGCTATGCTGTGCAAAGAAGTCAAAGGCTTTGGAGCTTATTCACCGATCGAATCCACTCGTTTCGAGGCGGGCGTGCCGCATAAAGCGATCGTCTATTCCGAGGTCGAAAACTTCGCATCGCGACTAAACGATAAAAACATGTGGGAAACGCAGTTGGAACAGCAAATCGTGCTGTACGATGACAAGGGCTTTCCGATCTGGGAAGACAAAGTGCCTTCGACCGATCTTTGCCGCAATCGGCGGCGGGATTTCTTCATCGCGCGAATCATCACGATCCCCGACAAGCTGAACATGGGCCGGTATGTGCTGAAGGTGAGCGTGACCGACCAGCAAGCCAGCCGCATCGCCGAGACCAGCATCCCGTTTTCTGTCGTCGCGAAATAAAGCGATTGTATCTAATATTGCTCAGGGCAGTTTTTCGCCGCGGGCTGCCACCAGTAGGCGATACCAATCCTCGCGATCCAGATCCACAGCGTCGGCTTTTGTGGCATCTGTGATGTGATCGGGCTTGGCAGAACCGACGATCGGGATGATTTTGCTGGGGTGCTTTAACAACCACGCGAGCGAAATAACCGTGCGCGATACGCCGTATTTCGTCGCCATTTCATCGAGCATTACGAGCAGTTTGGTCAGGATATCCTTACGCGGGTGATCGTCTTTCACTTTACCACCCGCGCCGAGCATCCCGCCATAGATCGGGCTCCATGAAAGTGGGGTGATGTTTTTCTCAATGCACTGGTCCAGCGTGCCATCATACAAGCAGGCAAGCCGACCGAGGTGGATTTCTACTTGATTGACGATCAACGGCATCGGTAAATGCTGTTGTAATGCACTGACGAACGAGGGCAGGAAGTTGGATACGCCGAAATATTTCACCTTGCCTGATTTGTGCAGCCTGGCGAAGGCTTCTGCGATTTCCGGTGGATTCATCAGCAGGTCGGGACGGTGCAGCTGATACAGATCGATATAATCCGTTTGCAGGCGTTTTAGTGATTGTTCGCAGGAATGGATAATGTGATCGTGCGAGAAATCGTAGCGGTGGGGGGAATCGGGGTTTGGATCGCCGGGGAAGCGGATGCCGCATTTGGTCGCGATGACCATTTTATTACGCAGAGACGGCGTTTGGCCGAGCATGTCGCCGAAGACCCGCTCACAGCCGCCGCGACAGTAGATATCGGCGTGGTCGAAAAGCGTATAACCTGCATCCAACGCCGCCCGGGCGGCGCGATTGGCTTGAGCTTCCCGTTCGGGTGTGATTTCTGATGGATTCCACGTACCGACCGTTCGCATACACCCATACGCCAGACGGGAAACGACAAGATCAGACTGGCCAAGTGTTTGTGTTCGCATTGTCGTACCTTCGCGGGTAAATGGCGGGTTGTAAAGCGCCCGCATTCACACCTTTTTTGTTCTCTGACTTGCTAAAACTCTTTCGCTGACTTCCAATTGCCGACCCGACTTTGCCTGCATGAGCGATTTCGGTTTTTTTATACGCGATATTCGGAGAAACAATGTCTCTTCAGGTTTGGATCGACGGCCAGTATTACGACAAAGAACACGCCAAGATCAGCGTGTTCGATCACGGTCTGCTCTACGGCGACGGTGTTTTCGAGGGTCTTCGCGTCTACTCGGGCAAAATTTTTGAGAGCAGACACCACATCAAACGCCTGTTTGATAGCGCCAAGGCGATTCGTCTGGAAATACCCTACACGCCAGAACAGATCGAGAAAGTCATTTACGAAACGATCAAACTTAACAATTTTGAAGATTGTTATGTTCGTTTGGTCGTCACGCGCGGAGAAGGCACGCTCGGACTCGATCCCAATCGCTGCCCGACACCGAGCATGTTTGTCATTACGGACCTGATTCGTCTGTATCCAGCCGAGATGTATGAAAAAGGGATGGCGGTCATCACCGCGTCGGTCATCCGCAATCATCCCAATGCAATCAGCCCGCGCATCAAGAGTCTGAATTATCTGAACAACATTCTCGCCAAGATTGAAGCGATCGATGCTGGTGTGCCCGAAGCGATCATGCTGAATCACGAAGGTTATGTCGCTGAATGCACCGCCGACAATTTTTTTGTCGTGAGAGACGGCGCAGTTTCAACCCCGCCCGCCAGTGACGGGGCGTTGGAAGGCGTGACTCGCGCCGTGATTATGAAGTTGTGCGATTCCAGTTTCATCCCGATGCGTGAATGTCGTCTGGAACGCCACGATTTGTATATCGCCGATGAGTGTTTCCTGACCGGTACCGCAGCGGAGGTGATTCCAGTTACAAAAATCGACGGCAGAGTAATTGGCAACGGCGAACCCGGTCCAGTGACGAAACGATTGCTCGAGGCATTTCATAAGTTTGTGCGACTGGTTGAGGTTTAATCCCGTCGGTATCGCCAGTAAAATGATGGACAAAGGATTGTCATGGCCGGTGAAACCGAGCTACATCGTTCGCTTAAAAAGGCCGCGTGTCGGTGGTTATTTGATGGCGGGTATGGGTGCGTCGCGGCAGAGGTAAATCTGCGCCCGCTGGGGATTATCGATGCCGTCGGAACAGGCGTCTTTGGGACTGCGGCCAATCACTTTGGCGTCAAGCGAAAAGTGCATCAAACCTGTTTTATCGAATGCAAGGCCTCACGATCCGATTATCAACGCGACCTCACCGCCGATGGACAGATGCAACTTTGCCAGATGGAACGGCGTAATAATCCGCGTCGTAAAACCAAGGCATTAAGCCAAACAGTTGGGTTGGGCAAGTTCGCAGCCTGCCTGCTGCATCCGATGGCGAATCTGCATTATGTGTTGTCGCCTCAAGGTTTGATTCACAAGAAAGACCTACCGCCACGATGGGGTTTGCTGACGCTTGGTGATGGCGGCATCTCCGTCGTCGTCCGCGCCGTCTGGCAGGAAAGCACCGCCGGCCAGAGCGTGGAAACCGCCATTGCACGAACGCTGACCGGCGACCTCTATCGCGCCGGTGAACGGGCGCTATCCAGCATCAATCGCGAGTTGCAGAAGCAGCAACAGGCGGTCGTTGAAAAAATTCGCGAATTAAGGCCACTTGTGACTGATATTCAAACGAACGTGTACGACGTAGACGAATCTACGCTGCTGCCGTTTGAAGTCGATCCGTAGACAGGTAATCGCCGATCGCGTCCTTTACCTGGCCGGGATGTGCCAGCACAAAAATCGCGTGACCATTCAGGTGCTTCTGAATCGTTTTACGCGCGGCATCATCCATCACCTGCGAGCAAGCAATGACGACCTCATTCACGCCGGCGCGAACCGGCAAAACTTGATATTTTGTGATCACATCGCGGGGCAACCGATGGATGATCTGCGTGTCGATTCCCAATTCATTCAGGTCAATTTCGGTGCAATCGGATTCAATTTGCTTGATCCATGCCTGCCAGACGTGATTCGGAGCGACCATTCCAAGCGCCATCGCTGCGTCACCAAATCGCTGACGGGTGGTTTTTTGTTCCTGTAAAATATCTTCGACGTCGTGATCGGTTAACGGAACGATCTCGCTGAGTAGCTGTCCAATTCTTCGGTGCATGATCCTTACCTCTTTCTGGCTTCGTGACTTACATCAATCTGGAAACTACGATGCAGCACCTGCGATGCCAATAAAGATCGCAAGCAAATTGCGACCAACGCGATTTGAATGTCAGTTTGTACCGATTGTGAGGATTATTCGTGCGAGTTGTGACCTATAATATTCTCGAAGGCGGCGTAGGTCGTGCCGACCCGATCGGCGAAGTGCTCGAAGCCCAGAATGCGGACGTGATCATCCTGGTTGAAGCCAATGACGATTTCGTCGTCGATCGCACCGCCAAACGCTTGAACATGGACATGATCGTTGCACCCGGACACGGGCATCGCATTGCGATTCTCAGCCGATTTACGATCATCGAGTCAATCAATCACGCACTGATCGAAGACGACACGCCGCGATCCTGTTGCCAGGCGGTGATTCGAACGCCAGCGGGCATCGACTTGCCCGTCATCGGCTTACATATGCACCCTAAGGCGACCGATGCGGATGAAAATATCCGACAACATCAACTCGCATCGGTGATGCGGCTGACACACGAATACCGAGCGCGGAATCGTCCGCATCTGCTGGCAGGCGATTTCAACAGCAATTCGCCAGTGCAGGAAATCAATATCGCCGCCTGTAAAGCCAGCACACAAGATGCCTACACACACAACGGCGGGCATATTCCCAGGCGCGTGATCCAAAACATGCTCGATCACGGCTACACCGATACGCTGCACGCTGTTAACGCCGGCACCGCGAAAACGATGGCGAGTTTTACAACGCATCAGCCCGGCCAGCGCGTTGATTACGTCTTCTCATTCGGAATCGACACCAGCAAAATCATAAGCGCTTGGGTCGAGCAAGATCGTCTGGCAAAGTTTGCCTCGGATCATTATCCGGTCGGGACAGAAATCGATGTCTGATCGAACAAACCGAAAACGTCACACACTGACCCGCGCGTTCACTTGCGCGATGGCCGGATTATGTGGCTTGGTGCGGCAGGAACGTAACATTCGTTTTCAAATCGTCGTTGCACTGCTCACCATCGCCGTCGGCGTCTGGCTGAGATTATTGGCAATCGAGTGGGCGATTCTGACAATTTGTATAGCGTTGGTGCTCGTGACCGAGGCGATCAATTCCGCGATCGAGCTGGCGGTCGATCACACATCGTTGGCGGATCATCCACTCGCAAAACAGTCCAAAGACATCGCCGCCGGCGCGGTGTTGCTTGCGGTGATGGCAGCCGGGGTGGTGGGCGGGATTTTGTTTATCCCGAAAATCCTAGCGGTGCTCCACTGAATTGCTACTGCGATCAGTACATGGGTCCTCTGAATAACCCCACCACCCACGAATGTCCCCATGAGGTACTCCGAAGGGTCTTGTTGGATCGTCAAAACCACATCAATTTGCGGGTCAAGTAGATGCTTTGGCGTACCCCAGCATGACAATGCGCGTTATTCAGAATACCCATTAATCGCATGTCAAAGAGATCCTTCGCGAGTACGCTCAGGATGACACGAAGCGATTTAAGTTCATACCGCAACTCATCGTGAATGATCCGCGCCAATCCGTCTTTATCTGCGTTATCTGTGGCCTATTCCTCGCACACGAACTCAGCCGACATTCGCCAGCGGAATTGAATCGCCAAAGCGTTCGATCAATGCAGCCCGAAGGTGTTTATGAACGGGTTTACGCAGATCGGGATCGGCCTCGAGCAACGCAGTCGCGTCGTCGCGGGCGATTTTTAATAGATCGAGTTCCTGGCTGATGTCAGCCAGTTTCAATTCAGGCAATCCGTGCTGGCGCGTGCCGAAGAATTGCCCCGGGCCGCGCAGAATCAGGTCTTGCTCGGCGATGTCGAATCCGCTGGTGGTTTCGGTCATCGCGGTCAGGCGGGCGATCGCTTCATCATTCACGGCGTCGGATATCAGGATGCAGTGCGACGGATGTTCACCGCGCCCGACGCGCCCGCGTAATTGATGCAACTGGCTTAACCCGAACCGCTCGGCCGATTCGATCACGATCACCGTGGCGTTGGGTACGTCGATGCCTACTTCAATCACCGTGGTTGCGATCAACACATCAATCGCACCATCGCGAAACGCCCGCATGATCGTATCGCGTTCGTCGGCGGGCATTTTGCCGTGCAGCATCGCGAGTTTAAGCCCCAGCAACGATCGACCCGCCAATTCGTCGTACTTTTTCTTCACGCTGGCGGTGTCTTCCAATTCATTGTCTTCGATCTGCGGCACGACCACATATGCCTGTCTGCCGGTTTGAATCTGCTTTCGCACAAACTCGTACGCTGAGGGCGCAAGATTCTGACGGATAAACTTGGTCGTGATCGGTTGCCGGCCTGGCGGAAGTTCATCGATCGTCGTGACGTCAAAATCCGCAAAATAAGATAACGCCAGCGTTCGCGGGATCGGCGTGGCGGTCATCACCAGATAATGCGGTGCGTAGCCTTTATTCTTGAGGATTGATCGTTGCTGCACGCCGAGTTTGTGTTGTTCGTCGATCACCACCAAGCCCAGATTGGCAAACTCAACGTCTTTTTGAATCAACGCCTGCGTACCGACTGCGATATGCACTTCGCCGCGTTCGAGCGCTTTGAGAGAATCTTTGCTGGCACGTTTGGATCGTCCGGTGAAGCGTTCGATTTTGACGTTCGATCCTTCGAGCAGACGGGTCATCGTCATAAAATGTTGCTCGGCCAGCACTTCGGTCGGGGCAAGCATCGCAGCCTGCATCTTGTTCGCCACCGCCATCAACATCGCATAGAGCGCGACGATCGTTTTACCGCTACCGACATCGCCTTGCAGCAGGCGATTCATCGGCTGACGCTTTTGCAGGTCTTTTGCGATTTGATAGGCAGCGTGCGTCTGCGAGGCAGTCATCTGGAACGGAAATCGCGAACGAATCCGCTCATCCAAGGTTTTATCAATCCGCAGCACCGGTGCACTGACCCTGCCATCTCGCAACTTTCGTGACAACCCCAGCCCGATCTGCAGCAACATCAATTCATCAAACACCAATCGCTTGCGTGCGCTGGCGGCTTGGCGACGTGATGCAGGGGCGTGAATCAATCGGTAAGCTTCGCGACGGGGCAAGAGTTGGTGTTTGTCCAACAATGACTGGTCAAACCATTCCTCCACCGGCGAAAGCAGTTCATCGAGATTTTCGCGAATGATTTTTGCGATCGAATCGGTTAACAGCTTTGCGGTGGCAGAGTAGATCGGACGAAATGTGGATTGTTCAATTGCAGGGGTGGTGTCGTCGATGATTTCCCATTTTGGGTTGACCATCTGTGGCACATTTTTGAAGTACCGCACCTTGCCTTTGACGCGAAGTTGCTGGCCGGGATGGATTTGGCGTCGCAGATATCCGCCGT
Organism: Tepidisphaerales bacterium; assembly: GCA_038210015.1. Taxonomy (GTDB): domain Bacteria; phylum Planctomycetota; class Phycisphaerae; order Tepidisphaerales; family Tepidisphaeraceae; genus BPJO01. The sequence continues at coordinate 8,731 of JBBQXB010000003.1, read as the reverse complement.
TGAACCATGCCAAGCCGAGTGCGCCCGATTCGTCTACGATGGTCGCTTCAAATCGGGATTTGGGATACGAGGCGATGTAGTCGACCGCGGTGACTTCGCCTCGGGCATTTTGGATCACGTCAGGAACTAATTCTGTGATCGGTCGTTCTGCCACTTCGAGTTGATAGCGATGCGGGAAATATTCGAGCAGATCGCGTTTGGAGGTCACGCTAAGTTGCTTCAGCGCCGTCAGCTTGGTCGGGCCGACGCCGGTAAGCGCTGCGATGCTGTCGTCCCCGCTTTCGTTCACGCGTCAAATCCGCCGTCACCGATCATCGGCACAAACCGCACGCCGGTGACGACATGGCGTTCGATCTTCGTACCTTTTTTCACATACTTGAGAAGCTCCTGCGTTCGTTTGGGCCCGACCGGCGCAACGCAAATCCCACCGTCGGCAAGTTGTGCAAAGATCGAATCGGCAACATCCGGCACGGCGGCGGTCAGGATGATCCGATCAAACGGTGCTTGTTCTGACCAACCCAGCGACCCGTCGCCAAACTTAAAATGGATGTTTCGGATATGCAGTGACGATAGCCGTTCAAATGCTTCATCAAGTAAGATTTTGATGCGCTCGACGGTATAAACTTCGCCCCCCAATCGCGCTAATATCGCAGCCTGATACCCGCTGCCCGTGCCGATTTCCAGCACTCTGTGTTGCGGCTGAATATCCAACGCCTCGGTCATCAACGCGACGATATACGGTTGGCTGATCGTTTGTCCGTGTCCGATCGTTGCAGGTGCGTCATCGAAAGCATGTCTTTCAAGTTCTTGCGGAACAAAGCGGTCGCGTGGAATCCACTTCATCGCCTCGATCACGCGCTGATCCGTGACGCCTCTTGCGACAATCTGCTGCTCGACCATGAGGTCTTGTTTAATGGGTGGATCAACTGGTGTTCGCATCATTATCCCTTCAGCAAACAACATTGTACCTTTGCGGCGGCGGCGGTCGAACCTTACATTGACAAAATCTTATGTTTACACCGCGACCGATTGTTACATTCACTTCCGATTTCGGTTTCAGCGATGCCTATGTCGCTGAGATGAAAGCAGCCGTTCTGAAACGATGCCCCGACGCCACCTTGGTGGATATCACACACGGCATCTCGCCGCAAAATATTATTGGAGGTGCAATTGCAATTGCACGGGCAATCGGAGCATTTCCAGCCAGTACCATCCATGTGGCGGTGGTCGATCCGGGCGTCGGAACAAATCGTAAGTTGCTGGTCGCGAATATCAACGAACAAACGATTCTTTTGCCGGATAACGGGTTGCTGACTTGGGCATATCGCAATTTTCCGCAGGTTTACATCCAAGAATTGCTCTGGCGACCCGCGAGTGCGATGTCTCAGACCTTTCATGGACGCGATATCCTAGCGCCGGTGGCGGGTCTACTAGCAGCCGGTCAACATGATCAAATTGCTACGCAAAGGCTGGATCATCCAGTGCTTTTAGATCTTCATCCCGCGACATCACTTGCTGAGGCCGTTGTGATCCATATCGATTCGTTTGGTAATCTTATCACCAATGTCCCACAGAATTTGGTGACGAGTGAAACCTATGTGTTGGATATTGGTCATGTTCGCCGCACCTACGCGGACGTTGAAATCGGCGATCCAGTCGCGTTGATCGGCAGCAGTGGATTGTTAGAGATCGCGGTACGAAATCAAAACGCCGCTGCTCAGTTGGATTATGCGTTGGGGAGCAAGGTCAGGTTTCGCCGATGACCACCGCCGAGCTGCAATCGCTTGATAGACAATATGTCTGGCACCCGTTCACGCACATGTCATTGTGGCTGGCAGACGATCCGCTGGTCATCACGCACGGCGAGGGCGTATATCTGTTTGATTCTGACGGGAATCGTTATCTCGATGGAATTGCATCGCTGTGGTGCAACATTCACGGGCACGGCGTTAAAGAAATTGATGATGCGATCAGATTTCAACTTGATCGCATCGCACACACCACGCAACTTGGTCTTGCCAACGATCAGGTCGCGATCCTTGCGAAAAAATTAATTGATATCGCGCCGGACGGTTTGGCGAAGGGTTTTTTCACCAGTGACGGTTCATCGGCGACAGAAGTGGCATTCAAACTCGCTGTGCAATATTGGTGGAACAAAAAGCAACCGCACAAAACTGAGTTCGTCGGCTTGTCTGATGCCTATCACGGCGACACCACCGGCGCGATGTCGGTCGGCATGACCGCAGCATTTCACAAACCCTATCGGCCGCTGCTGTTTAAGGTGCATTACGCTACGGGGGATTTTCTCGCGTCAATTGAAAATATCCTCAAGCAATACCACCAGACCATCGCGGCGATCTGCCTCGAACCCGTCGTCATGGCGGCGGCGGGGATGATCGTTCATCCAGACGGGTTTTTGCGTGCGATCCGACAATTGGCGGACCGATATGACGTGCTGTTGATCTGCGATGAGGTCGCGACCGGATTCGGACGTACCGGCAAAATGTTCGCCTGCGATCACGATCATGTCACACCCGATCTACTTTGCATCGGTAAAGGCGTCACAGGCGGTTATCTACCTCTGGCTGCGACACTCGCGACGCAAAAAGTATTCGATGCGTTTCTCGGCAAGCCGCATGAAGGCCGCACGTTTTTCCACGGCCATACCTACACCGGCAACCCGCTGGCGTGCGCGGCAGCGATCGCATCCATCGATCTACTTCAAAAAAATAACCTGCTTGAAAAAGTCACGGCGAATGCCGCAAAATTAGCAAAAATGCTCGACAGGCTGACAGAACTGCCCAATGTCGGATCGATCCGACAAAAAGGGTATATGATCGGCATCGATCTGGTAGCCGACCGTGCGACAAATCGTCCGTATGATCCGCGAGCCCGCGTCGGCGCTGCCGTCTGCAAGATGATCCGTGATGCGGGCATTATTCTTAGGCCGCTGGGCGATACGATTGTCATTTTCCCGCCTTTGGTGATTGAAATCGAACAGTTGCAGGAGATCGTTGATGCGATCTATGACGCGGTATCGCAAGTAGCGGATGTGCAATCGGTGGAATCGAAAACAGACGATCTCATCGCGGGAGATTATTAATGCGAACCTATGACTATATGTTGTCCGTCTGCTTTCTTTTCGTGGCAGCCGGTTGCGCGACGAACCAAAAAGGCGCACTTGTCCCAACCGACAGGCCGTACGATCTGGCAATCGACGGCGAAGGCTATTTCATTGTCGAAACAGGACGTGGCGGATACCTGTTCACCCGCAAAGGCGATTTTGTTGTCGATGCCCAGCGATATCTCGCCACCGCAGATGGCTATCGCATCGCACCGGCGTTGCAACTGCCTGAAAACACAAATGATCTCGTCGTTACGCTCGATGGGCAGGTCGGCGCATTGACGATTGAACGCACGCCTGAACCGGTTGGGAAAATAAAAATTGCGACCTTTCCAGACGCATCCAGACTCGAACGCGACGGCGATTATCGCGGGCCTACCGCATCATCCGGCGATCCCGTCCCCCACACCCCCGGCAGCGGCGGGGCAGGTACAATCAAATCGCGGATGCTGGAGAAGTGAATTGAATACGGGACGTGAATTACAGATGGCACAGATAACACAGATGTGACATCTATGCACCGTTGTGATAACTAACAATGTCATGCTGAGGTACTCCGAAGCATCTACTTGACTCGTAAGAAATCCTCGATTTCATGTTTCGGTTACTCACTTCGGGACAAGTCGGTGTGACATTGGCTATGAGGTGGGTCATGACGAAATCTCAACAGAAACCACTATGCTTGTAAAAAAAATCCCAATTCCTGGTCTGTTCGTCACCGCCACCGATACAGGGGTTGGCAAGACAATTATCGCGTCGGCGATCGCGCGGACATTGCATCAGCGGGGCAAACGTGTCGCGGTGCTGAAGCCGGCTGCGAGTGGGTGTTATCATTCGCGGGAGGCATGGGTCAGCGAAGACGCCGAAATGCTTGCGGCTGCGAGCGATACGCATCATCCGTTGGATTTGATCTGTCCGAATCGTTTTGAAGAACCGCTCGCTCCTGCAGTCGCGGCACGCCGGGCGCGCGGCGAAATGGATTACGCTGCGATAGACCGTTCGGTGCAGATTATGTCACGCGATGCGGATTGCTTCGTCGTTGAAGGCGTCGGCGGTGTGTTGGTTCCGATGGATGATCGATATGTACTGCGTGACCTGATCGTCGCATTTGGCGTGCCCGCGATCATCGTTGCTCGTGCAGGGCTGGGTACGATCAATCACACGCTGCTGACGATCGAATCGTTGCGATCGGTCGGCGTCGAAGTGTTAGGGGTGGTGATTAATCAGTATCCTGCGGACAACGCGAGTGTCGCGGAGGAAACCAATCCGCGGGAAATCGAGCGCATCAGCCGCGTACCGATCTTGTGCATCGCGTCGCAGGAACCGTTCACGCCGCCTCACATTGGTCCGGGGGTGATGGCGGCAGTGGGGCAGGTGGATTGGGAATCGAAGATGTCTGCGGGTAATATGCCTCGCCCATGAAACTGCCAGACTTTTCAGTGAAGAATCGCGTCGCGTTGATCACCGGTGCAGGCCGAGGAATCGGTCTGGCGATGGCGCAAGTGCTGGCCGCTGCAGGGGCTGCGGTTGCGATTCAGGATATTGATCTTGACGTCGCCCGCGCCGAGGCTGATGCGATCAATACCGCAGGCGGCAAAGCGATCGCGCTGGGGGGCGATGCGACGGATGTTTCGCTGGCGGATCGGTTGGTCAAAGATGTGGGCGAACAACTTGGTCCGACGACGATTTTAATCAACAACGCAGGCGTGCAACGGTATGCCGATTTTCTGGACTATCCGATCGACGAGATGGCGCGGCAACTCAATTGTAACATTCTGTTTGCGACGCGGCTTTGCCAATTGCTCGTCCCGCAGATGATAGACTCCAGCTGGGGGCGGATTATCAATCTGGGGTCAATTCAAGGCAATAAGGGCAATCTCAACATGCCGGCATATGCAATGAGCAAATCCGCCATCTCCACCTTTACCCGTGCACTGGGGCGTCGCTATGCACAAAACGGCATTACCGCTAATTGCATCGCGCCGGGGTATTTTTATACCGCTCGCAATATGGGTAATTTTCCCAATCCCGGCGATCTCGAACGCGAAGGCAAACACGTGCCCGTAGGTCGCATAGGCCAGCCCGAAGATTGCGCGGGTATCACGCTACTACTGTGCAGCCAAGCGGGCGAATACATCACCGGGCAAACGATATATGTCGATGGAGGGATGTTGGCAAGATGAATCTGGAACCCTTCGTCAAACTCGCCGATCCGCAACAGTACGTTGCGTGCGAATTGGACATGTGTACCGATGACGAATCACGCGTTCACTGGGTCGCATTTTTCAAGAAGCATTTCCGAACGATCCTCAATCTCGCGGTTGAAGTCGTCACTGCACGCGGGGAGTCTCTCGAAAGCGCCCGATCACGCGCCGATGTCTGTTGCGCAGCGTTCGACGCTCAATTCGACGCGTTTAGCGAAAACTTTGCATCCTACACCGAGCCGGTGACGATCCTGCGGATGGACGACTGGCGCGACCAGTTGCTGCGCCAGCATGATTTCGTCGATCCGTTTCAGGATTTGAAGTTCCGCGAGAATGAGAAGGTGATTCATCTGCTGCCGCAGGTTTGCAAACAGATCGACGAGTTAGACCCTGCGGATCAGTTCCAAGCTGTCATGGAAGGGGTTTTTGCGGGCAATATTTTCGACATGGGCGCGGGTGGTAGCGCGAAATTATTGCTCGATGGCAAGCTCGATTTTTTCGCAACGCGACGTCAACTCGCACGCCGTCCGTGGCTGATCGATCAGTTTGACGCATTTGCTCTACGCGCCAACACTGCGCAATGGAAAAAGTGCGTATTTTTTGTCGACAACGCCGGGGCTGATTTTTGTCTGGGTGCGATCCCGTTCATGCGATGGCTGGCCCGTCGCGGCACGAAGGTTGTGCTGGCGACGAATGAGCGGCCAACCCTCAATGACATGACCTATGCCGAAGTGACCGAATGGTGGCCTAAGGTTTGTGAAGTCGAACCGTCAATTACGTCCCTTCCCATTGAAATCGTCTCGACCGGCACCGGCGAACCGTTGATCGACCTGTTAAAAGTGTCACCGGAGTTAAACGCTGCGGCACAAGATGCCGATCTGGTCATCATGGAAGGCATGGGTCGCGGCGTAGAAAGCAACCTGAATGCCGCCTTCAACTGCGATGCGGCTAACCTGGCGATGATTAAAGACGAGATGATCGCCAAGAGGCTGGGCGGCAAGCTGTATGATGTGGTGTGCCGATTTCGGTAGGTTGCAGATTATCGGTCATCAGAAATCCTGATTGAGACGGGCATGGCGTTTGACCCGTGTTCAGATGGTGCGTATTATCGCGCCAGTAATTTTGAGACTTGAAACGAGGCATGGATGTCGGAGAATCTTCCCCATCAACAACCGCTTTTCTGGCAGGCGTATGCGGCACACGCAACCCAGCCATCCTATATGCCCAGCCCGCGCGCACCGATGATGATGCCGCAGGCGATGCCCGGACCGTCCGGGCCTGGCATGAACCGCTATCGCGAAATGACGCTTGAGGAAATGCTCCTCGAAAACCGCGTCATCTTTCTCGTCGGCGAAATCAATCATGTCACCGCATCGCGCGTGATCATGCAGATGCTCTATCTACAAAGCATCAAAAAAACCGACGACATCAATTTCTACATCAATTCCCCCGGCGGCGTCGTGGACGATACGCTGGCGATGTATGACATCATGAAGTTTTTGACTTGTCCGGTTGCCACCTATTGCATCGGCCGCGCTGAAAGCGGCGGGGCGGTTGCATTCACCGCAGGCACCAAAGGCAAACGATACATCCTGCCCCACGCCAAAGTGATGATTCACCAACCGTTTGGCGGGGTGTACGGGCAATCGTCGGACATTCAGATTCAGGCTGAAGAAATCCTCAAAACCAAAGAAACGCTGGTCAACATTCTCGCCGATTGCACCGGGCAGACGCCAGAACGCATCCGCGAAGACAGCGAACGCGACCGGTTCTTCGACGCCAAGGCCGCCGTCGAATACGGTATTTGTGATGAAGTCATTGGGTTGCCGGAAGAAAAGAAATAATTGATCGTGATTCGGGATGCGTGTTTCGTGGCTCGTGGATTACACGAATCACGAAACACGAACCACGAATCACGCACACGAAAGTGCGAACCATGAGTACCTTAATTCCCATCGTCATCGAAAAAACTGGCCGCGGCGAACGCGCGTATGACATTTATTCCCGTTTGCTAAAAGACCGCATCATCATGCTAACGGGCGCGGTCACGGACGAGTCAGCGTCGGTCATTCAGGCGCAATTGCTGTTCCTCTCCAACGAAGATGCCAAGTCGGACATCAACTTTTACATCAATTCGCCTGGCGGATCGGTCAGCGCGGGATTTGGGATCATCGACACGATGCGATTCCTCCGGTGTGATGTCGCGACGACCTGCATCGGCATGGCGGCGAGCATGGGGTCGGCGTTGTTGGCGGCGGGCACCAAAGGCAAACGCTCGCTTCTGCCCAATAGCCAAGTCATGCTGCACCAGCCGTTGATTGGTGGGGTCTTGCAAGGTCCTGCCACGGATCTGGGCATCGAAGCAAAACACATGCTGCGTCTCCGCGATCGTCTCTATCACATGATGGCCGACTGGTGTGGCAAGGAATTTGAGACAATTGTGCGCGATTTTGACCGCAACAAATGGTTATTCGCTGAGGAAGCGGTCGCGTATGGCGTCGCGGACAAGGTGATCGATCGCGTACCCGAAGTCGTCCCTCGCGCAGCAAGTGATGATTCCAAGGACTAGCTCATGGGCGTAAATCAATCGATCCCGAACCTGCATCACCTGCAGCGAGCAGCGTTTATGATTCTCACGGTCGGTTTGCTGGCGACCAGCGGCTGCGGCAGTAAACCAAACGCCGCGAATATCCAACTGCGTAAGCAGAATCAGGAATTGTCCGAGCACATCGCGTCGCTTGAAGCCGAACGCGACGCACAATTCGCAAGTCTGCGCATGTTGGAGCAAGGCATCCCCACCGTCCCGATTTTGCCCGCCGAGCGCATCAACGAATTGTTTACGGCTAAATCCCTTAAGACGCGCAAACTTACCGGTAAAGCCGATCTCGATCCCGCCAAGGCCGGTGACGACGGGTTGAAAGTATACGTGGTTCCGATCGATGCATCCGGCGACGAGATCAAGGCTGCGGGATCATTCAAAGTGGAGGCGTTTGATCTCTCCGCACCCAATACTCGCGTCGGCGAATGGAACTTTTCCATTGATCAATCGCGCGCGACCTGGAACGGATCGGGGTTGCTATATGAATATGTTTTGCCCTGCCCGTTTGATGCGATGCCTGATGCCAGCGAGTTGACGATGAAAATCACCTTTACCGATGCGCTCACCCAGCGAGTGTTGTCGCTGCAGCAGGTCGTCAAGTGGAAGTAAGGTATTTGAGTTTTTGATGTACGATCATCGGCGATGGCAAAAGACAAACCACTCGATCGCCGTCAGTTTTTTCGTCGCGGTTTAAGCGAACTGCTCAAGCCGCTGGCCAAATCACTTGAACCGGTTGAACGCACGATCAGCGAGTTTGAAAAGCTCGGCAGGTCGATGAAACCAGTCTCAACTGCACCGCAAACG
>JBBQXB010000002.1:0-113875 GCA_038210015.1 Tepidisphaerales bacterium | reverse complement strand
AGTGGGCGATGAGGGATTCGAACCCCCGACTCTCTCCGTGTAAAGGAGATACTCTAGCCGCTGAGTTAATCGCCCTTGATTTCTGGCGGAGTATAGCAGATGAATGCGATTATGAAAATCGCGCGATTTATCTCTGGCGGGAAGGTGCAGGTCGGGCAGGTGGTGGATGGCAAATCGGCTAGGCGGATAGAGGGGGATTTGTTTGGTGATTATCGGGTGACCGATGAGCTGATGGCGATAGATCGTCTGCTTGCGCCGCTGGTGCCGACGGATATTCTTTGCATTGGCGTGAACTACCGTAAACATGCCGAGGAAACGGGTTCTGCGATCCCGCAGACGCCGATGTTGTTTATCAAATCGTCCAATACGCTGAACGATCCGAATGGGCAAATCGTTCTGCCGCGTAATAGTGGGATGGTGGATTACGAGGCAGAGTTGTGCGTTGTCATTGGAAAAGCGGCGCGGCATGTATCGCCGGAGGATGCGCTCGCCTATGTGTTTGGGTACACCTGCGCGAATGATGTCTCGGCACGCGATTGGCAGCGGGACAAAGCACTGGGTGGCGGGCAATTTGCGCGGGGGAAATCCTTCGACAGCTTCTGTCCGCTAGGCCCTTGGATAGTCACGAAAGATGAGATTGCCGATCCGAATGCGTTAAAGGTTCGCTGTGAAATCAATGGCCAGACCATGCAGGATTCGAGCACTGCCGACATGATCTACAATGTGCGGCAGTTGATCTCGTCGCTGTCCAGTACGCTGACGCTGCGGCCGGGCGCGGTGGTTTTGACAGGCACGCCTGAAGGGGTTGGCATGGGTCGGTCGCCGCAGGTGTGGTTAAAGCCCGGGGATCGCGTGGCGATTGAGATCGAGGGGATCGGTCGGTTGGAAAACCCGGTGGTGGCGGAGAAGTAGCCGCGTGCGACTGACCAATCCCCAAGCGATATTCCGTCATTCGGCGAACCAGCAGGCTGCGGTGTGGTCGGGATTTCCGCCAACAGGTTGTAGCAATGGGCTTTCGGTGCAGCACTTTTGCAGCACGCGCAGTCGCACCCCGCCGGTGGTGATGTCGACTGTTTCTTTGGCATCGGCAGATTGTGCGAGTTGACGGGTCAGCGGACACCGCGGATGGAAGTGACATCCCGTAGGCGGGTTGCTCGGACTAGGCACTTCGCCTGCCAGAACGATGCGCTTACGTTTCGGGCGTGGATCGGGTTCGGGCACAGCACTCAGCAGCGAAATGGTGTAGGGGTGCTTTGGGTTTTTATATAACTCTTCCGCGTCGGCATATTCCACGATACGTCCGAGATACATCACGGCAACTTCATCTGAAAAATGCTCAACCACCGCAAGATTGTGCGCGATGAACAGGTAGGCGATGCCGCGTTCTTGCTGTAAATCATCCAGCAGATTGAGGATTTGCGATTGGATGGAAACATCCAGCGCGCTGACAGGTTCGTCGCAGACGATGAACTCAGGGGATAGCGCCAAGGCGCGGGCGATGCCGATGCGTTGGCGTTGTCCGCCGGAGAATTCGTGCGGGTATCGCATCGCATCTTGCGGGTGCAGTCCGACGCGTTGAAGCAATGCTGCGACCATGTCATGCCGATCCTGACCTTTGGCGATCCCGTGTACTTGGATCGGTTCACCGATGATGTTGCCGACGGTCATGCGCGGATTCAGGCTGCTGACGGGATCCTGGAAGATGATCTGCATCTGCTTGCGCAGTTGACGCAGCTCACGGCCTTGATAGGCGAAAAAATCCTCGCCCTTGTAAACGACTTGCCCGCTGGTTGCGGGGATAAGGCGGAGAATCGAGCGCCCCACCGTTGTCTTGCCGCAGCCGCTTTCGCCGACCAGTCCGACGGTTCGGCGCGGGCGAATCTTAAAGCTGACGTCATCGACGGCTTTCACCTGTCCGACGACGCTGGAGAACAACCCCTTGCGGATTGGGAAATGCGTGCGGAGGTTGCGGACGTCCAAAAGCGTATCGTTGTTCACAGCGTCACCTCCGCAGTGGTTGTTATTTCGACCGAACGGTGGCTGTTCAAAATCGGCAGGGTTACTTTTGCGTTTTCATAATTCGGGGCGTGATGGCATCTCACCCAATGCGATGGCGATGTTTCGCGAAGTTGTGGCTCGATCTGAGCACACTTGAGATCGCCTTGCATGGCGGGACATCGCGGATGGAACTTGCAGCCGGTTGGAAATCGCGCGGGACTGGGCACGGTACCGGCGATGGTTTCGAGCCGGGCTACATCGGCACCGAGCTTCGGCACGCTGCGTAGCAGACCCTGTGTGTAAGGATGCGTGGGAGCGTCAAATAATTCATCCACTTTGGCGGTTTCAGAGATGCGGCTGGCGTACATAACCGCGACGGTATCGGCGTTCTCTGCCACCACGCCTAGATCGTGCGTGATCAGCAGCATCGACAAACCCGTGTCGTGCTGCAATTTTCGCAATAGATCGAGGATTTGCGCCTGGATTGTCACGTCCAATGCGGTGGTAGGTTCGTCGGCGATCAGTAATTTTGGTTTGCAGGAAAGCGCCATCGCGATCATCACACGCTGGCGCATCCCGCCTGACATTTGATGCGGATATTCCGACAGGCGGCGGTGCGGATCATTGATGCCGACATCGCCGAGCGCTTTTTCAGCTAACTTCCAAGCTTCGCGGCGTGATGAGACATTCTGGTGCAGCGTGATGGCTTCGACGATTTGATCGCCAATGGAATAGACGGGGTTGAGCGAGGTCATCGGTTCTTGAAAGATCATCGCGATCTCTCCCCCACGAATTTTGCGCATCCGGGCTTCGGGGATCGAGAGCAGGTCGTTGCCTATATAGCGAATTTCGCCGGAGGTGTACTTTGCCGGTGGCGTGGGCAGTAGGCGCAGGATCGACATCGCGGTGACCGATTTACCGCAGCCGCTTTCGCCGACCAGCGCGACGGTCTGTCCGGGAAAAACCGCCAGCGATGATTCGTTCACCGCGTGGATTAACCCACGTGAAGTTTCAAACGCGACCGAGAGATTGTCTATTTCAAGAAGAGGTTGCATCGTTTATTCGCGTTTGAGTAGTTTGGGATCCATCGCGTCGCGCAGTGCTTCGCCGATCAGGTTATACGATAATACGGTCAGGAAAATCGCAGACCCCGGGAAAACCGCCAGCCACCATTGGAACCCGCCGCTGGCGCCGACGGCTTGGTTCAGCAATGCGCCCCAACTTGGTTCATCAATTAGTCCAAGACCGAGAAAGCTGAGTGAACTTTCCGCAAGAATCGCCGACGCGACGCCGAAGCTGACTTGCACCAACACCGGGGCAAGCGCGTTGGGCAATAAATGTCTGAACAGGATCGACCTTAACGGCAATCCAAGTGCTTGTGCGGCCAGCACATAATCGACGTTTCGCAATTTGAGAAACTCTGCTCGAACAAATCGCGCGATGCCCACCCAACCCGTCAGCCCGATGATCAGCATGATGATGTAAAGATTGCGTCCAAAAAATGCGACGGCGGCGAGCATCAGAAACAAAGTGGGGATGGAGTCGAAGACTTCCATGACGCGCATGCCCAGCAGATCAACCCATTTGACGTAATAGCCCATCAATGATCCGGCAATCACGCCGATCACCAGTGACAAACCGGTCGAGATAAATCCCAGCGACATCGCGATTCGGCAGGCGTGGATCATGCGGCTGAGGATGTCAGAACCGTTGGTATCGGTGCCCATGTAATGAGCTTTGGACGGTGCCCAGGGGTGCGGCCGGGCGTCGGCATCAAAAGGCTGATCGCGTAAACGATCCGTGGCGGAATAGCGAATCGGTGCGTAGACAGCCCATTCGATCTGTCCCTGAGATTCCATCGCGCGGTATTGCTCGAATCGCTGCAACCGCGGTGCGTTGACGGTAAGAAACGATCCGATGCCTAACAGCATAAACACGCCAACAATCGTCATCAGTCGCGCTTGCACGCTGAACCTGCGTCCCAGCAGATAGATGCCAATCGAAGCGATCGTGCCGAGTAACAATGCGACATCCGCCCAATCCATGTATTGAATGACTGGAAATGATATTTTGCCGTTTGATTTGATGATTAGCGGATAGGTATTAGCCAGAAACGGCGCGAATACGCCGCAGAATGCGACGATCAGAATCCATGCCAATCCCAGCTTCGCGCCGATACCAGAGAAAGTGGCAGACAACACGCGGTGCGACCACGGACGTGGCACTTCAACCACCAAGGGCGGCGATGTAACGGCTGAGGTTTCGATCGCGGTGTCACTCATAGCTCACCCGTGGGTCTGCGATCGCGTAGCAAATATCCGCCAGAATCAGACACGACAATGACAATAATCCTGAAACAAGCGTAATAGATAGAATCAAATCGCGATCACGCGTATTGATCGCATCAATCATCAGACGTCCCATGCCGTCAATCGAAAAAATCGATTCGACGATCACCGATCCGCCGAGCAGTCCGGGCAGGATGCTGGCAGCGACGGTGATCAGCGGCAGGATTGAGTTGCGCAGGACGTGACGATAAACCACGATGCGTTCCGACAGGCCTTTGGCGCGGGCGGTGCGGGCGAAGTCGGCGGCGATGTTTTCGAGCATGGCGGCCCGCATTAGTTTGGTCATCACCGCAAATCCGCCATAGGTTAGACATATCACCGGCAGAACCAAATGCCACGCCAAATCGAGTAGATACCCTGCTTGAAATTTGCCATCCACCCAGCCGGGCAGGTAAGACATGCGGGTCGCGAGTGTGTCGTGCAGTCCGCCGGTGGGGAACCAGTAAAAGTATTCGCGATTGGCAAGAAATCCGATCGCCATCACGCCCACCCACATGACCGGTAAAGACCAGAGCGCGACCATGCTGGTACCGACGGTCACATCAAAGGTCTGCCCACGATGCTGCGCCGAGCGGATGCCGGCTGTGATCGCGATCGCGTAGATCAGTGGGACAGTGATCAGATTGAGCAGTAATGTAATCGGCAGCGCCTCGCCGACGACACTTGCAACCGATCGGCGGCGCATGATGCTCTCACCGAGGGAGGGCCATTTGATGGTCAGATGGCCGTAGCTGCCGTCGTCGTTGACTGTGAATCCGACGGGTGATATCTGGTTCAGCCAGCGGGTGTATTGGATGATCGGGTGACGATCGAGTCCGTAACGTTGGTTGAGATATTTGCGAACCGCCTCGCGCTCGGCAGGGCGCATATTACCTTCGGCACCTGCCAGCGATGCCCCGACACCGCCTGGCGCCAGCGCCATCGTGAAAAACACCACCATTGTAATGCCAATCAGCGTCGGGACCATCAGAAAAAGTCGGCGGACAATGTAAGTCAGCATGGGGTGTCCGGTCGATCAGTTGGCGGTCCAGCGTTGCTTGTCCTGAGGCACATACCATTCAGTGCGGGGCGTCAATCCCGACCGAAGCTGCCGGACATTTTCAAAACGTTTGTTCACAAAGGTCAACGATTTGCCGAACCACAAAAACATGTAAGGCTGATCTTCGTTCAATATCTGGTGGCACCGCTTCCACATTTCCATGCGTTTGTCTTCATCCAATGTTGTGCGTGCGGTGGAGATGAGTTGATCGAGTTCGGCATTTTTGTATGACATAAAATTGTCACCGCCGGCGACCATCTGGTCGCTGTGGAACATCTGATAAATGTCACCTTCGATGCCGCTTGTCCAACCGAGGGAAATGGCATCGAAGTTTTTTTGTTCCAAGCGGGATTGGAAAACTGACCATTCCAGCGGATCGGCATCCAGCGCGATGCCAACACGGCTGAGCGAATCCTTCAAAAATAGCGCCTGTCGTTCGTAGCTGGCAATTCCTGTGGGATACGTGAGTTTGAAGCGAAACGGTTTGCCGTCAGCGCTTTCGATCACGCCATCCCCATCGCGGTCGATAAATCCGGCGTCGGCGAGTAATTTTTTGCCAGCTTCGATATCAAACGGGATCGGTTTGACGCTTGTATCATACTGTTTGCTCAGTGGGCTGAACGGGCCGGTCGCGAGTTGAGCGTAGCCGAGTGTGATTTCGTTCATCAACCTGTCGCGATCAACCACCATCGCCATTGCCCGGCGGACATTTTTATCCGCAAAAGGGGTCGGTTTGCCCTCTTTCTTCTGGTTCCATGCGACGTAGCGGTATCCGCCGGTAATCGGGAAATACTCAAAATGCCGGGCGCGTTCTGCTAAAGCTGGGTCGTCTTTTAAGGTGACAAAAGCTTCGGGGGGTGCGCCGTAGGTATCGATCTCGCCATTGCGAAACGAAGTTAATCGCGCAACGTCGCTGCTGATAACCCGATAGACCACCCGATCAACCGCAGGCGACACGCCCCAGTAGCGTTCGTTGCGGATCAATTCGATCGGTTTGTCGGGTGTCCAATCGGTGTAAGACTCTAATTTGTATGGGCCGGAACCCATCAGTAAGCCAGTCGATTCGTTGAAGTTTTCAGGCGTGAAGGTGCTGTAAAAATGTTTTGGCAACACCTGAAATGAAGCCGCGAGTTCAAACGCTTCGAAGTAGGGTTCGCGGAAAAAGAAACTCACGCGATCGGGTCCAGTTTTTTCGACTTTTGCGATCTTTTCAAAATAAGCCCGTGAACGTGGTGCGTTGATCTTGGGATCCATCACAAAGTTGAACGTGAAGACCACATCGTCCGCCGTCATCGGTTCGCCGTCGCTGAAACGAACGCCTTGACGCAGATCAAAGTGAATGATGACCGGATATGGACGTTTCGGATCATCCGCCAGCACGGCGGGTGTGGTTGTCGGTGGTGCAGGATTCGCGGCAAGGTAATCGTTATAAGCTTTGGAATTGTCGATCACTTCCCACTTGGTCGCTAGCAAAGGGCGCCATTCAAGTGTATCGGGGTCACGGTCGGCGAGCGTTTCTAGCACCAGACCTTGCACATCCGATGCGTAGGCGTCGCCGGAGATGTAAGGCGTCAACGTAGAACTTTTCCCCGCCAGCGACGAGATCACCCAGTCGCCACGCGCGAATCCGGGCATCGCTTCGACTTCGCGCAGGCGGACGAATGGGTCGTCATTGTCAGTCTGTTGGGTGGTGGCGGCGCGGAGGCTGACGTGATCCAGCTTATTCGCCAGGAAACGCATCTCCTTGGCTTGATCGTCGAGCTTGGTGTTCAGCAGCAAAATGTGCTGCCATTGCCGGTCATACTGAAACATCGCGACGACGATGAGCAGCACCAGTATGCCCAAGACTGAAAACAGAAAGAAGTCTTTTACGCCGAAGCGATTATCCATACGGGCTCCAGTAGATCGTTATATTTTTGCAGCGTCGCGCTTCGGATCCAACAGATCGCGAAGCCCGTCTCCGAGGAAGTTTAGACTTAACAGCGTGAGCATCAAGAGCAGACACGGAAAGGTCAGCATCCACCAATAAAATTTCACCGGCGACAGTGCAGCAATCCCCTCGCTGGCGAGGCTGCCCCAGGTCGGCATCGGCAGGCGAATGCCTACTCCAAGAAAGCTGAGGAAAGATTCCTGCAAAATCGCGCTCGGGACAGTCAACGTCGCATATACCGTGATCGGTCCGATCAGATTCGGCAAAACATGACGCATAAAGATACGGTATCGCGGCAAGCCCAGCGCTCTGGCCGCCTCAATGAAGGGCTGCTCGCGAAGCGTCAACACTTGCCCGCGCACGACGCGCGCCAGCGTCAACCAACTGACCAATCCGATAGACAAAAACATCACCACAAGGTTGGCAGCCTGTGCAGAACTGAACCAGCGGTCGGTCTTCATCGCGTCAAACAAAGCGCCGAGTTGCGGTTCGATCGCGATTTTGAGCAGGATCACCAGCAGGATGTAAGGCAGGCCGTACAGGATATCGACGATTCGCATCATCAACGAATCAACCCATCCGCCGATATAGCCGGAAATCAATCCGACGGTCGTGCCGACCACCACTGCAATAGTCGCGGATGCGAGTCCGATCATAAGTGAGATCGTTCCACCCAATAGACATCGCGCCAGCAGCGATCGTCCGAGGGTGTCATAGCCAAACCAGCCTGTCACCGTCGCACTCGGCGGCTGACGTACATGCTCGCCGATCTGCTGGTCATAATAAAATGTCGATTGGGTATTCAGCGTTAATGGAAGTGTGAACAGGCATACAACCAACACCACCAGCACCACCCCGCCGCCGATCAGCAACCTGCCGCTGGAGAACAGTCGATGCCAAAATGTATCGCTTGGCGCGATGATATCATCTGTGATTGCGATCGCGGCGGCTTGGGTCATTTTGCGCCTCCGACCTGAATACGCGGATCAACGATTCCGTACAGCAAATCGACCGCGAGATTAAACAGCAGCACGAACGCCGAATAGACGATCACCACCCCGATGATTAGCGTCTGATCGCGATTGAGCACCGAATTAACAAAGTGCTGTCCTAGGCCGGGGATGTTGAAAACTTTTTCGACGACAAACGATCCAGTCAGCGTCATCGCGGCTGCTGGACCGAGATAGCTGAGCACGGGGAGGATCGCATTTCGCAGGCAGTGTTTCCAGACGATCCGATGTCTTGACACGCCTTTGGCCAGCGCGGTGCGGACAAAATCGCTGGACAGCACATCGAGCATACTGACGCGCGTCAGCCGGACGATATACGCCATAGGTGCGAGTGATAACGCCACACCGGGGAGAATCAGGTCGATCGGTTTTTCAAATCGTCCGATCGCGAAAATGCCACGAAACAGATCGGACGCACTGAGTAGCAATAGGATCGCTGCGACGACGAAGCTGGGCAGGGAGATGCCGATCAGGCTGATTGCGACGCTCGCCCAATCGACCCACCCGCCTTTGGCGACCGCTGCCAGCGTGCCGATCCCAACCCCTAAAATGGTGGCAATCAACATTGCAAATAAACCAAGAATGACCGAGACCGGCAAACTCGATCGGATGATGTCGTTGACCGACCACTCCTTATATTGCAGCGAATCACCAAAATCCTGATGCACGATCAATCGCCAGGGATACGTCGCTAGAAATTGTGCGGGTGAATCGGCGTTGTAGCGTTCTTTTAATCGTTGAAGCACCGATGGATCGATCGCGCGATCGCCCGAAAACGGATCGCCTGGCGCGACCCAAACCAATAGAAACGTGACGACGTAAATCACCGCCAAGACGATCGGCAGTTGCACCAGACGCCAGCCAATCAATCGCATCATCGCTTTTCCTCCACATCGACTTTTTTCCAGTCGATCAAATTTCGTGGATTCTGGATGACGCCACTGACGCGATCGCTGACCATCATCACATTGACGTAGTGATAGATTGGCAGGATCGGGATTTCGGTATTGATCAGATGCTCAGCCTGCTGCAGCAGTGCAAATCGTTTTTGCGGGTCGGCTTCATTTGATGCGGCATGGACGTGCGAATCGTATTTGGGGTTGATCCAGTCCGAATCATTTTGCAGGCTGTTAGAAAGATATTTGTCGGTAAAGGTGGCGACGTCAGGGTAATCGCCGTACCAAGCGACCGTAGCGATGGCGTATTCCTTGCCGCTGACACGTTGGCGGAAGATTTTGCCTTCCAAACCTTCGATCTCGACATCAATCCCAAGATTTTGCTTCCACTGCTGTTTAAGTGATTGGGCGACCTTCGCGCGGGTCGTATTTTCGGTGTTGTAGAGAATCGGAATCTTTGGAAAACCGCGCCCCTCCGGATAACCGGCTTCGGCGAGTAGCTTTTTCGCTTGCGGAATATCCATCGCCAAGCCCGGCAAACTGGTATAGCCACGCAACGTGCCGGGCGGGATGTAGGTGGTTGCGACTTCTTCGCCCATGCGGGTGATTTTTTCGGTGATGAACGATTTATCGATCGCCATCGCCAGCGCCTGTCGAACGCGCACGTCCGCCAGCGGGTTGGCAGCGCCATTCATCACTGATGTTGGGAAACTGGGTTTGCAGTAAAGCGTTAGGAAAAAAGTCCCGAACGCCGTGCCGCTTTTGAGTTCCGTCCGCCCTGCCGCCTTCAGATCGGGCGATATATCCGCCAGCACGTCTGCGATCCAATCCACCGCGCCGGCATCGAACTGCAGGATTTGACTCAGCGAATTGTCATTGATGATGTTTTCGATCACATCAACCTTCACCGCGTCGCGGTCCCAATAAAATTCATTTTTCTCCAGTCGAAGCGACCGCTTAAACCGCCAATCCACCAGCTTGAACGGCCCGTTAGTAACCACCGCCGGCGGTCGCGTGTAGCGATTGTCATAAGTGGTGTGGCCGGTCTTGGGGTCGGTAGCGAGAAAGGGCTTCATCGATCCGGCATGACGCGGATAAAATGTCGGAAACGCGACCAGATCGAGGAAATAAGTCACCGGACGATCCAGCACCACACGCAGCGTATAATCATCGAGTGCTTGAATCCCCACCGTTTCTGGATCAATCGGCTTGCCCGCTGTCACACTTTTTTCGTAAACCTCGGCATTGTGGATCGGATAAAACAGGTAGGTGTATTCGCCGGGGTCTTCCAATAATCGTCGCCAGCTAAAAACGTAATCGTGTGCGGTCACCGGGTCACCATTCGACCAACGGGCGTCTTTGCGCAGATGAAAGGTATAGGTGCGTTTATCTTCGGACAAATCGACCGAGATCGCACCCGCAGGGATCGGCGCGAAATCTTTTCCCACAGGCGAATACAATCCCTCGCGGATCGCATACGTCAGGCGAAAATCCTGCATGTACGACATCTGATTCAGATCGAGCGTGAAAATATCGCCGCGATTGATGAAGCGGAATGTTTTTTGATTTTTGGGGTCGAGGGCAGCGCGTTCGTCACATGAAGCAACCAGCAATGAAAGGCAGAGAATGAGGAAAGGCATGAGGCGCATGGATCGAATCCTCGTCTCCTCATCGCCAACAGGTCTCACCGATCACACCGATCACTGACCCGCAGCCTGCACAAGCGGCGGTACTTTGATCGCTTTATAAGCGGGCAATTTTTGCGTCGCAACGACAGCGGTACTCAGCGTGGTCGGAATCGTCACCGCACTAAGCTGCCCCGGCCGCTGAAACGGTTTGTAAAGCGGCACAAGCTCGTCATGCTTGGTTTTCTGAAAAATGACAATCAACGCACCGGCAGCGTTCTCAACAATCTTCTGCAAGGCATCCCGTTCCGCGCCGCCAGCGGCGACGTAACGTTGTGTTGTGACACCCAGCAGATCAATCAGGTTTTGAACCGACGCTGCCGGGTCTTTGACGTCAATCACAGTCGAGAGGATCAAAGTCGCATCGCGATCGGCCTGTAACGCGGGTGGCAGGTCTTTCACATACAGCTGCACGCGAAACGCCAGCATGTCATTGATCGCTGTCACCGCTTTGGTGATACCGGCTTGCGGCAACGCGGGTTGAATCCTTGTCACATCCAACGCTTTGTAGGCGTCTTGGGCGATCGGCCCGCTGGTCGGATGTTTCTTGACGGCTTGCACGATGCCGGTTGTCAGTTTTTCGTTGCTCGCAGCAAATCCGCCATTCAGAACAGACGGCATCAACGCGCCGGCGCTTTTGATACCCCACAACGCGACCGCAGGCGATTCATCAGCCAACAGCGATTGAACCGCTTGCTGCATATTCAGTAATTTAGATGCATTGGCGATGCGATAGACGATCACGCCCGCGATCAGTCGTTCGCGTACGTCCGGGCTTTTCATCATTGGCTGGATCGCATCGACCACGGATGACGCATAGGCGATCTGAAACGACGCCGAGACCTGCACCCCGCCTTGCGGATTGCTTTCAGCCTGTCGGCAAAGCTCTTCACGTGCGCTGCTGGCGGCTTTGGCGTCCGTGCCGCGGATAATCTCAACCTGACCTTTGACATAAGCGTCAATCGCCGGTCGCTGGGCGTCAGCATTTGTGCTTTGCCTCACCTCCGCAGGCAAATCCGCCATTGCAAACGGAAGTTGAACCGCGAAAGTCCCGGCTAAGATTCCAGTAAATAAGGCTGTCCGCAGGCGCATCATCACAGTTGGGTCTCCACCGGTATTTTCAAGCATTGGGACGCTAACCCATGCGTCAAAACCTGTCAAGAAACCATCGACTTATGCCCATGCCAAAAACAGCGCTACCGTCTGTATAAGTTCTGACCCCCTCTCCCGGCACACCGGGGCAGGGCCGGGCTGGGGTCTTCGAAATCGCGGGTAAAACCGACTGTTATCGACGCACTGCATTTACACTACCCGTCTGGCCAGATTACAGGCAGAGAAAGTCATCTGCTACATGCGATTGCCCCGATTCCCCAACCCGTTTGACGCCAATTCGCATGGGTCAAGTTCGCCATGGGCGAGTAAAGTGATGGCTGCACTGCAAACGGAGTAACCTCATGGCCATCTCGCGTAAAACCTGTCCGCTGTTCTCGCCGCGCAACACCCGAAATGTCGGCATTGATTCAGAAGAGCGGTGGAATTTACAGAAAGCGTGTTGCACTTCTTGCGTGTCTGCATACCAGCGTACAAACTACCCAAATTAAATCTGGATGTCCCATTAGTTCTGTCTTTAATCTGGGTAATGTGAAAACTGTAGGGACATTTAGAATATCCCACCGCGACCCTTAACACGCGAACAACTTGCGAGGATACGCTGGATGTCCCTTTATCCGGCTCTTGCGGGACGGGCGGCATCGGGTGCGGGTTGATGCTCGGCTGCGTTTATTCGGCGAATGCGAACACCAACTGCTCCAAGTTTCGTTATGCGAACGTATTGTTTTGTTATGCGTAAAGATTGTTGCGCGGCGAGCGCGTTAAGTTTCGTTATGCGAAAAGATTGTTGCGCGGTGCGGTGACAAGGTTTTGGCTCGCAAAGGTGAAGTTGCGGTACGCGACGGAATGCTTACCACACGCGAACGTGAAGTTCGCCGTCGCGAAGCTAAGGTTGGGCATTAAAGCGATGTAGCAACGTGTCGCAGCGGTGAAGTCGATTGACGCAGCGACGAAGTTGTGCGTCGCAACGATCAAGCCGGTTGCTCCAGCGGCGAGACCAAGCACATCTTCTGCAAAGGCAAGACTCTCCAACAATCGCAACGTGCCGTCGAATATCCATTTGCAGCACATGACGATACACTGCTGCCCCATGGACGTTATTCGCCCGGAAATCATCCCCGATCCGACCATTCGCAGGCTTAGCCTTTATCTGCGTCAGCTTGAAATATTGCTCAAAGCGGAGAAGCCGACCGTCTCCAGCAAACAACTCGCCGAAAGCCTCGGACTGACCGATGCGCAGGTGCGAAAAGACCTCGCCTACTTCGGCACGTTCGGCCATCCGGGAGTCGGGTATTACGTCGAAGAGATGGTCACCCGAATCAAACGCATCCTCGGCACGGATAAAGCATGGAATGTGATTCTCGTCGGTGTCGGTAATCTAGGTCGTGCCCTGCTTTGCTACGGCGGGTTCGCGGCCAAGGGCATGACGCTCGTTGGCGCATTCGATATTGATCCCAGCAAAATCGGCGTGAAGATCGGCGGACAAACCGTTCAGCCGATGGATCAACTCGCAGCCACCGTTCAACAGAACGACTGTCGGTTGGCGATCATGACTGTCCCGCCCGATACCGCCCAGCAGGTGGCGGACGATCTGGTGCAGGCCGGGGTGAAAGGCATTCTTAATTTCTCGCCGATCGCAGTCACCGTTCCGCCAACCGTTGCAGTGCAGGCGGTCGATCTGGCGTTACAACTCGAACAACTAACCTTTCAAATCAGTCTTAATGCGATGACCCGATCCGGGGCGAGACATCATTAACAGGCGTGATCGCGTTGAGAGCAGTTTGAACCCGCGGGTATCGCGTTGCTCACCAGTTGAGCGCGTAAGCTCGTGCGAGTGATCGCTGGGATTGCTCGCTTATCCAGACCCACGGACTTACGCCCGTGGCTTGGTGTGACAAACCAGTCCCAGCACAAATTAGTGTAATAAACGCACGCAACTTCGCGATCTTGTGCGCGGGGGGTGTCGGAAATGATTTTCGGGGCTATTATCTGAACAGGAGCAGATACATGATTGTGAAACTCGCATCCGAGCCGTCGTTTGGGAACATCGCCCGACACCTCGGCAAACTTGATCCGTACCACAAAGGCTATTACGGCTTTGCCCCGTCCGATACGTGGACACCCAATGTGAATTTATATGAATCAGATGGCTGTTATCTGGTTTGTGTCGATCTTGCCGGGGTTGAAAAAGATCAGATCGAAGTCGTTGTGCACGAACAACGACTGAGACTAACCGGCAAACGGGATGTGCCCATCAAGGATGCTTCCGACGGATGCAAAACGCGTGTGCGTGTGCATTTGATGGAAATCGACCACGGCAATTTCAGCCGCGAGGTCGAACTGCCCGCCGACGTGGATCAGAACAATATCTCTGCATCGTTCGTCAATGGATTGCTGTGGATTGAATTACCCAAAAGATGAAAGAGAATAGTGATAGTTGATAGTGAATCGTTGACAGTTGTTAGTAGATAGTTGATAGGTTTGTAAGTTTTGGCTTTCTTCCTAACAACTAACAGCTAACAACTATCACCGATCAACTGGCAATTCTTCAACTATCAACTATCAACCAACCCCATGCCCGACACCCAGATTATTTCCCGCACCGAAACCCACACGGTATTAAAAACCGCTGCCAGCGCACAGATCACCGTTCCGAATCTGCTGCCGATCCTCCCGATCCGCAATCTCGTCGTTTTTCCTGGTACGGTGATGCCCTTGAATATTGGTAGGCCGCGATCCAAGGCGCTTCTCGATGAGGTCATGCCCGGCGATAAAGTGATCGGCGTCGTCACCCAACGGGATGGCAGCATTGACGATCCCGGCATCGACCAACTTAATATGATGGGCGTGATTTGCGTCATCCTCAAGCTGTTTAAGCTGCCCGACCAAAATCAATCGATCATCGTACATGGTTTGGCGCGGTTTCGGCTGCACGGAATCACGCGTGAAGACCCGTTTATGCTCGGAAACATCGAAATACTTGATGAACCGCTGCCCGAAGGTAAAGAGCTTGAAGCGTTGACGGCATCCGTGCGGCTGCAGGCGAATCGCGTGATCGAACTGTCTCCAAATACCCCCGATGAAGCCCAGCAGGTGCTCGCAGGCATTCAAAGCCCCGGCGCATTGGCGGACTTCTTGGCGGCGAATGTGGCAGCGGAGACCGAAGACAAGCAGGCGATGCTTGAAATGTTGGATGTCGAAAAGCGCCTCCGCATGGTGGCAGGACGGCTCGCGACGCAGTTGGACGTGCTTGAACTGCAATCCAAGATTCAGTTGCAGGTCAAGGAAACGATCGATAAAAATCAACGTCGCTATTATTTGCAGGAACAGCTCAAAGCGATCCGCAAAGAACTCGGCGAAGGCGA
The DNA here is from genome assembly GCA_038210015.1 of Tepidisphaerales bacterium. Taxonomy (GTDB): domain Bacteria; phylum Planctomycetota; class Phycisphaerae; order Tepidisphaerales; family Tepidisphaeraceae; genus BPJO01. The sequence goes on along the minus strand of JBBQXB010000002.1, from coordinate 98,494 downwards.
CCCGTCCGGCAACAGCGAAGCCGAAAACCTGCACGAAAAATTGCAGAAAGCCAATCTGCCCGAAAACATAATGAAAGAGGCCGAGCGCGAACTCAACCGCCTCGAATCTGTCCCGTCCGCCAGCCCCGAATACGGCGTCATCCGCACCTACCTGCAAATTCTCAGCGAATTGCCGTGGTCGGTTGAATCCAAAGACAAACTTAATCTGAAAGACGCCCGCGCGATCCTCGATCGCGACCACCACGGCTTGGATAAAGTTAAAAAACGGATCATTGAATACCTAGCCGTCCGCAAATTGAAACAAAGTCGCGAAGCAGAATTATCTGCCAAAAAGGTCGCTACGCCGACCCCCGACGCACAACCCGAGACCAACGGTTCCAAACCGCAGAACCCCGAACCCCAACCTGCTAAACCGGCAGATGAATCCTCCGACTTCGGCGGAGCAATTCTGTGCCTCGTAGGCCCGCCTGGCGTTGGTAAAACATCGCTTGGCAAATCGGTCGCAGAGGCGATGGGACGCAAATTCGTCCGCGTCGCGCTCGGCGGCGTCCGCGACGAGGCCGACATCCGCGGGCATCGTCGCACCTACATCGGTTCCATGCCGGGACGCATCATCTCCGAACTCCGTAAAATCGGCACGCGAAACCCCGTGATGATGCTCGATGAAATCGACAAGATGAGCCACGATTTTCGCGGCGATCCCGCATCCGCCATGCTTGAGGTGCTTGATCCAGCCCAAAATCATACCTTCACCGATCACTATCTCGATGTGCCCTTTGATCTATCCAAGGTGCTATTCATCGCGACCGCAAACACGATGGATAGCGTGCCCGGGCCGCTTCGTGATCGCATGGAAGTGATCGAAATCCCCGGGTACACCAATACGGACAAGCTGTTCATCGCGCGGAAATACCTTGTCCCGCGTCAGTTGGTTGCCAATGGATTGACCAAAGCGAACGTGAAGTATTCGGATCCCGCGTTGCGCGAAGTGATCGAAAGCTACACCCGCGAAGCCGGCGTGCGAAATCTGGAAAGACAGATCGGTTCGATCGCCAGATCGGTCGCTGCCGACGTGGTGGGTGGCAATGAGGACAAGGTGACGGTTGATGTTCCAATGGTACAGCGGGTGCTGGGCACGCAACGATTTGAGCCCGAACTCGCCAGCCGTACCGCGATGCCCGGCATCGCCACCGGAATGGCATACACACCCTACGGCGGCGAGATCCTATTCATCGAAGCCACCCGAATGGCAGGCAAGGGCGTGACCATTCTCACGGGACAGATCGGAGATGTCATGAAAGAATCGGCAACTGCTGCGTTTTCATTGATCCGATCCCGCGCCGAAGCGCTCGGCATCGACGCCAAACGCCTCGCAGAAAGCGATATCCACATCCACGTGCCCGCCGGCGCAGTTCCAAAAGATGGACCCAGCGCGGGCGTTGCGATGTATATCGCGTTGGCGTCATTATTAACGAACCGGTCCGTACGCCACGATGTCGCGATGACCGGCGAAATCACCCTTCGCGGGCTTGTGCTTCCGATCGGCGGACTGAAGGAAAAAACGTTGGCCGCCAAGCGTGCGGGGATCAAAGAAATCATCGCGCCCAAGCGCAACGAAAAAGACCTCGCCGATGTGCCTGATGAAGTGAAAAACACGTTGAAATTTAATTTCGTGGACACCGTCGACCAGGCCCTTGAAATTGCGTTAACCACCCCTAAAAAACCTGCTGGTAAGAATGCGACGACCAAGGTGAAGGCAAATTCACGGAAATAGCTTTCACCTGTGCGTATAATTGTGTGACGGGTTGGAATCCGTCATTGCATTGTCCGCTTAAGAAGGAAGGTGTTTCATGTTAGGCCAAACCGGTATTCGCGATGAGATCAACAAATTGGTTCGTTATTACTTTGACGCCAAGGAAGATTACCGCCTCGCTGCCGGGCGCGCACCAGATCCGGATTTGAAGGATCGACTGGACCACCTTTGCCTTCAGCGAGAACGGATGCACAAGGAGATTCAGGAAATTGAAACGAATCTAAACGTCGAAATGAGCGATAACGGCCACGTCAGCGCCGATTTTAAGCGGGATTGGGAACGTCTGCGTGGCGGGATTGCCGGGCATGGACTGGAGGCCGCCTTCGAGCTTGCACATCTTGCCGACACCCGCGCCGTCGAGCAGGCGGATCGCCTCACCGCCGCCGGTTTGCCCGAGCCGCTGCAGGCCACGATCCATAAACATAAAGCCGAGTTGGAAGAGGCTGTGAAATCGCTTGAACGCTGGATGCGCAAGGAGCATCAGGCCAGCGCATAACGCGACGGCGTCGCAAACGCCTGCACGAATCCGTTGCGAAGTATTGCCTCAGGCTTCATCTTGCTCCACAATCTATGGCACGATGAGTACAGGCGATCCAGACGTTCCGTTTAATATCAATGTCGTTGAGAAGTGGACGGTGATCGAGTTCACTACGCCTTCTCTAATGGACCCGATCGTGCTTGAGCGCACGTCGCAGGCACTTTATCGACTGGTCGATGTCGAAGATCGCCGGATGATCATCCTCGATTTCTCCCGCGTTCAGTACATCTCCAGCCAGGCGATCGGCATCGTGCTGACGATGAATAAAAAACTCAACACCCTCAAACGCAGCAAATTCATTCTTTGCGGCGTGGGCGAAAAACTGATGCAACTGATCAAAATCACCCGCCTCGACCGGCTGCTTATTATCAAGCCGTCGCAGGAAGAGGCGATCAAAGTGCAGATGATTTTGTAGGTTGGATATTTTGTGTTTGGTGTTTGGTATTTTTGCTATTGGTGTTTTGTGTTTTGATATTTTGTTTTGGCGGATCATTTTCTTGCGGAGGTTGTTATGAGAGGCATTGGCGCGGGAATTGGTCTGATCAGTATTTTGCTGGCAGCGGGCGTGATCTTTTATCTCACTTGGGGCGGTCCCGGCAACGCCGGATCAGTGCGGCCTGCGCTGGAAGCCAAACGCGATGCTGAGGAATTAACCAACACAATCTCCGGGCGCGATTCAAACAAAGTGCCCGTAACCGAATCAATCACTTACGAAACAACCCCCAAAGGCATCGTCGTTAAATCGGTCATCCCCGGCGGCGCGTTGGATGTGAAATACGGACTCAAGCCCGGCGACATCATCGTTGAACTCGGGCCGCTGCCACTCGAACAATGGACCAGCTCCGACGGTGCCGCCAAGGACTTTATGATGGCAGCGTATGGCCGACCCGATGCGTGGGTGGTTCGCCGCGGATCGCAGAAGCTTACGTTGCCCCAGGATCGAAACGTCGGTGCCGCGCCCGCTACTCCGAGCGTAGACGGATCACCCGCCGTTGCTGATCCATCGCCCGCGAATCCGAATCCCAACGAAGGCCGCGGCAACGCCCGCAAGCAGGCGCAGGATTTGATGAAAAAGATCGAACAGCACTGATTGTGATGTAGCACGGGCGTCCCGCCCGTGTCGAATTTGAACTAAAACACGGGCGGGACGCCCGTGCTACAGAATGCAGACATCCAACCGATTACGATTTGGGCTATGGATCGTCTGCATCGCAGGTCTATTGCTGGGGATGCCGGTCTGGTTTTTCCTGCTTCGTGGATCGCGAATCCTCAATTCCGACACGCTATTGTTTAGCGGCTGGATTGGGTTGTCGGTGCTGATCATCGCGATCTGGTGGCTTCTCAAAACCACGCCCGCCGACGCGATCAAACTAAAACCTGCCCGCTCACAATGGATCATTATCCTCGGCGCGGTGTGGCTGCACGCGAATGCGATCTGCTGGTTGGTGCCGGGGTTGTCGGATGACGTGCTGCGATATCGGGTTGATGGCGGGATGTGGATTCTACATGAGTCTCCTTATGCGACCTCGCCATCGCTGCTAGGTCTGCACTCACGTTACTTCAATTTTATTTATACCCAATATGAAAAAGAGGAGGACGGTAGACCCGGCCATGGACCATTGACCGTTGCACGGTACTCTCCGACCGTCTCCTATCCCGCAGCGCATACGATATATTTACCTACCTCTCAAGTCGCATTCACCCTCATCAAATACATAGAAGCGAAAACCGTCTATCGCGACTTTAAGGTTTCATGGACCAACGATACGTGGCGTGACATGCTCACTTGGTTGCCATGGCACGAACAGGTTATTCCGTGGCGGATCGCCTTCGGCGAGATGACACTCATCACAACGTGGCTATTGATGCGGACGGCGATACGGATGGGACGTTCGCCGTGGTGGGCGATTTTGATTGGCTGGCATCCGCTGGCGATTATCGAAACTTCCGGGATGGCGCACCAGGACGCGATCGGCATCCTGCTGCTGGCTGGAGCGTTTTGGGCATGGCTTCCTCCCCTCCCCCTGAGGGAGGGGCCGAGGGAGGGGTATGACGCCGAGCAAGAAAGCGATCAACATTCAGTTGAGCATGCCTCGCAATCAGCGTTGACGCGAAACGTAGACGACATCCAAACGTCCCTGCGCAAGCCAAGCCACCCCCCACCCTCCCCCTCACGGGGGGAGGGAGTAATAATGAATTACTCCTCCCTCCCGACCCGGCGAATCGACTGGCCAACGCCTGCGTCCGGATTTCTGCTGGCACTCGCTTGCGGCGTGAAGCCGCTGGCGATTATCCCGGCGGCGTACTGGTTTATCGCCAAACCGTCGGCCAGATGGGTCGTCCCCTTTATCCTCACGATTCTCGCGCTATTGTCGGTTTTTTTATATCAAGATGGCTACATCGGCTTTCTACAAACGCTGCGAACCTACACGCAAACATGGGAGGCCAACGGATCGTTCTTTCACTTCATCCGCACGCAATTCAACCCCATCTGGACGACCCGTTACGGCATCGAGCTATTCATCGAGCCGTGGGAATACGCCCGGATGCTCGGCGCGATCATCGTCTGCGCACTCGCGATCGGACTAACCTGGAAACGCGCCCGCTGGACGACAGCGTTTTACTGGCTGGTGTTGACGAGCCTGTTGGTTGCGCCGGTGGTCTATCCGTGGTATCTGCTGTGGGTGCTGGTGATTATCCCGATCCTGAACCCGCGCTGGGGCCTGACCGGACTGGTCTTCGCTGCGACTGTCACATTCAACTATAGACTTTGGCATGAACCGCAATGGGTCTTGCCGTGGGGTTGGCTGACGATCGAATATCTGCCGGTCTATCTGACGTTGATCTTCGAGGTTTACCGAGCAGTTTCGACACGAAGCAAAACCACGGCCTACAGACATCCCACCTGAACGCCTTTCCCCGATCGCGCTTTTGTCTTTGACTGTCGCGGCTATTGCGTTACAACCGATCGCATGTCCGAACTCTCCCCCACCAACGGCAGTAAGACCGATCGCCTGGCATCCAAACCCGAAGAAGTCACAAAGTTCTGGCGAAACGCCAACTTCTACTTCGATCGCGTCTACAAATCCATGGGCAACGATCCGATGTATCGTGCCTATCTTTCCTCACCAAAACGCGTGCTGACCGTCTCGTGCCCCGTGCGGATGGACAACGGATCGATACAGGTTTTCACAGGCTATCGCGTGCAACACAATAACGCCCGCGGGCCGTTCAAAGGGGGGTTGAGATTCGATCCCTCAGTCGATCGCGACGAGGTCATGGCGTTGGCGATGTTGCAAACATGGAAAAACGCATTGGTCGAACTCCCTTACGGCGGCGCGAAGGGAGGCGTCGTTTGTGATACAAAAAAATTATCCCTCAATGAAAAAGAAGCCCTCACCCGCCGGTATACCGCCGAAATCATGCCCATCATCGGTCCGCACGACGATATCCCCGCACCGGATATGGGTACCGATTCGCAAGTCATGGCGTGGATAATGGATACCTATTCCATGATGACCGGCAAGCAATCGCTGGGCGTTGTCACCGGCAAACCCGTCGCGCTAGGCGGAAGTTGTGGCCGCGAAGAAGCGACCGGCAGAGGCGTGATGTATGTACTCAAACGATTCGTCGAAACCACCCAGCATCGTCAGGTGGAAGGCATGAAAATTGCCATTCAGGGCTTCGGTCAAGTCGGGTATCACGCTGCCAGATTACTGGACGAAATAGGCGCGCAGATCGTCGCTATCTCCGATCAATATGGCGGGATCTATAACGAAAACGGCATCGACATCGACGCCGCGTATGAATACTACCGTGTCAACACCCAACTCACCGATTTCACCGGCGGCGACGCGATCAGCAACGAAGAACTGCTCGCCTGCGACTGCGACGTGTTGATCCCCGCCGCGCGCGAAAACACGCTCGATGCCGCCATCGCGCCGCACGTGCAAGCGCGGATCGTCGTCGAAGCCGCCAACGGCCCGACCACGCCAGAGGCCGATCAAATCCTCGCCGATCAGGGCGTGACCATCCTGCCCGACATCCTCGCCAACGCCGGCGGCGTGACGGTCAGCTATTTCGAATGGGTGCAAGGCTTGGATAGCTATTTCTGGGACCTGACGCGCGTGCGAACCGAGTTGGAACGGGTGATGAACCGCGCATTCGATTCGGTCAACGCCAAGGCCGACGAATCCGACTGCGACTACCGTACCGCCGCCTATTCAATCGCAGTTGGCAGAGTCGCAGACGCGGTAAAGGTGAAGGGTATATTCCCGTAAGCAACGGCCTAAATACGCTTCACGACACACGACACTCGGTACACCACGATCCCCATCATACCGCGTAGCGGATCGTATACAGCCCGCCGGTGTCGGCTTCGCGGTCGCGACCGAGCAGCCACCATGTGCCGGTAGAATTGATCGATTGATTCAGTGTCGTCGTCATATTGCCGTTTGTGGTTTTGACGACCTCGCCTGTCGGATCGATCAGCACCAATTCGGGGTTTAACGCCCCGCCGTTACGCGCCAGCGTCGCGGTGAAGGTGTTGCCGGAGGTGAGATTGATACCGAAAATATCGTAATCCCCGCTTGGCATGTCGCCGTTGCGGGTGACGCCATTTTGCAATGGCGTGTTGGTATCGGGATCGCCTGAATACTGTACGCCCGGCACACGCCCCATTGTGATGCCGTACCGGCCCGAATCATCCGCACCGGCTTCATAAACCACCGCGTAATACCGGCCCGTCAGCGGATTGGTCAGATCAAACTTCAGCCCGCTTTCGTTCTCGCCGCCGGTCACGACTTGCCCGTTGGGGTCGATGATCAGCATGCCCATGTCTTTTGTGCCGGCATTCTGATCGGCGGTGTGGAAGGACAGGAACTGCCCTGCCGTCACATCAACCGGCCAGACGTCCAGATCACCTTGCTCGATGGTGGCCGAGAATCGCCGACCGGATTCGAGAGTAAAGGCATCGTCGCCATCGACGACATTCGCGCCATAGTAAAACGCCGTCACGTTCACGTTGCCATAGTCATTCCTGCCCACATCCCGCACGCGCACGCGATAAGTGCCGCTCACCGGGGCGTTGTAGCTGATGAACGAGCCCACTTCACCCACAGAGCGTCGTATGACTTTGTTATTCGGGCCGATCAAAATCAGTTCGGTCTGAATCGCATTGCCCGACATATCCCCCGCCGCCAGCGTTACGTTTTGCCCGGCCACAAGCGGGATCGTCCAGTTCTTCTGCGAACTCGCGACGCTCAAAACGGTTGCCCAGGTGACAGCAGACGTGAGCGACGCAAAAAGCTGGCGCGGTTCAAGCAAGTCAATCATCGTTGGGGTAGTGGACATAGGCATCAGACAATAGACGACAAAACACCGTCGTCGCTACAAAAAAATGCTGGAAACACGATTTTTGTTGATATCTCGTGCAATCGCGCAGACGGCCTATAGTCTGTCATGCCGAACATGAAAGCGTTGATGGATGAATGCTTGCAACTCGCCACCCAAGCAATGGGCGTTGGCGAAGTGCCTATCGCCGCCATCATCGCGCGTGGGGATGGGCAAATCATCGGTTGGGGCTGGAACGAATTAAAAGCCAAACGAGACCCTATCCTGCACGCCGAAATCGCGGCGTTTCGAGATGCTGCAGGTCGATATCCGACCCACGCAGACGATCTGATCCTCGTCAGCACGCTCGAACCCTGCATCATGTGCGCCGGGGCAGCGATCCTCAGCGGCGTTGCGACGATTGTGTACGGACTCGATGCACCCGCCGATGGCGGAATGAAACGGATTCGCCCGCCCAGCAGTCCTGATATGCACATGCCAAATGTCATCGGACCGATCGCGACGGACGAGGTGTTGTCACTGTTTGAACGATGGCTGACCGATCACGGCCACGACGACGAGCAATCACCCTACGTCACGCAGCTGCTCAAATTGCATGGCCGTGCTTGAATGTGAATTGAGTCCTCTGAATAACCCAACGCCTCCACGACTGTCACCCCGAGGTACTCCGAAGGGTCTGGCTGAAAATCCCAAAAAACCCACAATTTGCGAATGAAGTAGATGCTTCGGAGTACCTCAACATGACAAGGATAATGCCGGTGAGGTTGTTCTAAGGTTCAAATTACCGATAAAATCCGTGATTGGCGACATATCCATAACAACCCAGACGCGGGCCAAAAATCCACGGTGAGTAGATCGCGGAAGGAACTTGTGAAATCATCGCCTGATCGCGCTCAGCCTGCAGCGCGGGCGTATTGCGATTGGTCGCAAATGCCGGCACGTACGCAGGCCGTGACAGATCGGCGATTGAACCGACATAACTACGCACGGGTGGGTTTGTCGGGGCGATGTCTCTGGGCTGGGTCGTCGGTGCTGCCGACGCGAGCGCTGTACCGACGAGCAATAGAAACGTGATCGAAAGTTTACGCATGATCTTCTCCGCGCGTAGTATATCAACAACACGAAAGGATTGACCATGCTTTTAGCCGAGTTCAGCATCTGGCCGATGGATAAAGGGGAATCGGTTTCAAAATATGTCGCCCGCGCAATCGATATAATCGACAAATCCGGACTCCCGTACCGGCTAGGCCCGCTTGGCACGTGTATCGAAGGCGAATACGCCCAAGTGATGGCCGTCATCCAGCAATGCCACGAAGCCCTCGCCACCGACTGCGGCAGAATCACCTGCACTTTAAAAATGGACTGGCGCAAAGGCCAATCCGGGCGGATCGAAGGCAAAGTCCGTTCGGTGGAGCAAAAGCTGGGCAGAGAACTGGCGACATGAAAAACAAGGTACATCCTCTTCGCTTGTCTTAAGCATTCGCCGGGTCGCGAACCGCGCCATAGGCGGCGAAACAGCAGTGTTTGTGCAACACTTCAGTGGTTGAAAAGCCGACTTTTCGCAACAGATCAAGCTGGTAGGTCAGCGGACGCGGCGTGTCTTCTTTTTCGATATAGGCCAACACTTCGTCACGATAGGCCGGTCCTTTCAGCGATTCAAGATAGCGGCCATAGCGCCGCCAAGTTACCGTACGCAGCGAAGGAATCTCGCATTCGACCAGATCGAACACCCACAATGAACCGCCGGGCGCGAGTGATCGGTAGAGCTTTGCGAACACCGCCTCCCACTCGTCGTGTGTGCGAAGATGATGCAAAACCGCAGCGGCGACGATCACGTCAAACGACCCGTCAACCAGCGGGACTTCACGAATATCCTGCTGAACCATTTTCACCGACTTGGCACCCGCTGCCCGCGTTCGCTGCTCAGCCCGTTCCAGCATCGGCTGGCTGAGATCGAGGAGTGTGACTTCCAGTGTTGGCAAGGCTTGCAAAAGTTTGACGGAGTAATTCCCCGCCCCGCAGCCCACATCAAGCAAACGCTTGGCGAGCGGCGTCGTGGCCGCGGCGGCTTCAGCGATTAATTCTAAAGCAAGCGGCGCGTCGATCGTGGCCGACTGGCCGGTTTCGATATCAGAAAACCGTTCCACATCCCCATCAAATCGCTCGCGTATTTCGGCCACTGTTGATTTCATCTTTTCATCCTATAGTCTCTCATCTGTATTGGGGAGGGATGGTAAACCCCCCGCTGATTCTTCAAGACACGGCGGGATTTCAAAATGCCCTACTTCGGTTTTTACGTTATAGGCTCAATTGACATAGTGCCAGACGGCGAGCTGAGTCAAAATTTCCCCGCCGATTCTAACGCACGCGGGGTAAACCTTTCCTATCATTCCACCGTATAAACAACAATCACCGCCGATAGACCAGCGGTGCAAGAAAGAGGTGTAACGAAAATGGGTGGTAAGTTTATTAATAATGTCAAAACCGTGATGCTGCTCTCAGTACTGACTGGGTTCATTCTGTTCATTGGGCATCTGCTCGGCGGGCAAGGTGGGGTCATCATCGCGCTGGTCATCGCAGCGGGGATGAATTTCTTCGGCTATTTCTTCTCCGACAAAATGGCGATCGCTGCGATGCAGGCGCAGCAGGTCGGGCCGGAGCATGCGCTTTATAAAATCGTTGAACCGCTCGCCCAGCGGGCGGGGATGCCGATGCCGAAGGTATATGTGTCGCCTCATGCGGCACCGAACGCCTTTGCCACGGGTCGCAATCCCAAGAACGCTGCCGTCTGCGCGACCGCTGGGTTGATGCAGATGCTGGATCGCAACGAAATCGCTGGCGTGATGGCGCACGAACTGGCGCATATCAAACACCGCGACATTCTGATCCAGAGCGTCGCAGCCACCATCGGCGGTGCGATCACTTTTTTAGGATACATGTTTATGTTCGGCGGCGGATCGTCGCGGGACAATGAAGGCGGGCATCCGCTGGCGGGATTGCTGGTGATGTTACTCGGCCCGATCGCGGCGGCGATTATTCAGATGGCGGTTTCGCGCCAGCGCGAATACGCCGCCGACACCGAAGGCGGGAGAATCGTCGGCGATCCGATGCACCTGGCGACCGCGCTGGAGAAGATTCATACGATGGCCAGCCGCATCCCGATGCAGACCAACCCTGCCTTTAACGCAATGATGATCGCCGAGCCTAAAAACTTCGCCGGCGGCATGGCGAATCTGTTCGCCACGCACCCCAAGCTGGAAGATCGACTGATCAACCTAATTGGCAAAGAGTCAACGGGTAAACGATTTTATTGATTGTGTGGGTAGGGCTACGTGATTGGGGCTTAAGCCATGGGGAATGGTGGGTTTCATATTTTGTGTTTTGTGTTTTGTTATTTGGTGTTTCGGTATTTCGTCATACGTGGGTTGTAGATCGTGAGGCGGGAATAGCGCGACAGAGCATTTCCACGAATCACGGGCCACGATCTTCATCTCTCCCCACCACATTCCACGTCCCTTTTTTCCAAATAACAACGCCCTCTTCCAGCGGAACTGGAAGAGGGCGTCGGGCTTTGGAGGTTTGTAAGAAGCGTCAGGGTTGGACGCTCATATCAATTCACACGCGGCTGCGCAACCGTAGCGTTTGTTCGACCGCCGGGCGGCCGATCGGGTAGTACTGGAAACCGTTTTCACGCATCACGTCGCGGTTCAAGCAGTTACGGCCATCGAAGATGATCGGGACATTCATCGTCGCGGCGATCTTGCGGAACGGCTGGGTCGTATATTGAGGCCAATCGGTACACAACGCGATCGCGTCTGCACCGGTGGCGGCGCTGACCGGATCGTTCATCCATTCGACCTTGTCCTTGAACAACTGCTTCATGTGTTCCATGCCTTTGTAGTCGTGGGCGCGAACATGTGCACCTTTGGAAAGCAGATGTTCGATCACGTCGATCGAGGCTGATTCGCGGATGTCGTCGGTGTCGGCTTTGAATGCCAAACCCCACACCGCGATGGTCGCGCCTTCGATCGGGCGGCCAAGTTTTTCGACAATTTTTTCGACGAAACGCTTTTTCTGATTCTTGTTGATGGTCTGAATTGCGTTGACGAACAACGATTCATGCCCCGCCGCCTTGGAGATATGCTCCATCGCCGCGACGTCTTTGGGGAAGCATGACCCGCCGTACCCGCAACCCGCCCGCAGGAACGCCGGGCCGATACGCGAATCGGATCCGATGCCTTTACGGATGTCCTCGATGTCTGCGCCATAGTGTTCGCAAAGGATCGTCAGTTCATTCATAAACGATATGCGGGCAGCAAGCATGGAGTTGGCGGCGTATTTGCTGAGCTCAGCGCTTTCCCAACTCATCGTCATGAAATTTTCTTCGCGTTTCACGAGCGGATCGTACAGACGGCGCATCATGCGGAACGCTTCGACCGATTCGCCGCCGATGACGATGCGGTCGGGATTCAGGCAGTCCTGGACAGCGGTTCCTTCTTTAAGGAACTCTGGATTGCTGACCACGGCAAAGTGTGCTTTGGTCTGACTCTTGAGGAAGTTATGCAGTTTGCTATTCGTGCCGCAGGGGACGGTCGATTTAACGATGATCGTCACAAGCAGATCGTTGTTCATTTCCGCCAATGCGTCGCAGACTTCCTTGCCTGCGGTTTCGAGGTAGGTCATATCGACCGTCCCATCGGGTTTGGGGGGCGTGCCGACGCATAGGAAGACGACTTCGGTATCGCGAGCGGCTTTCTTCACGTCTTCGGTGAAAGTGATCGAGCCATTGGCGATACATGCATTCATCAATTCCTGTAGGCCGGGTTCAAATATCGGGCAATGTCCTTCTTGCAGGGCTTTAAGTTTACGTACGTCTTTTTCAACGCCACGTACCGTGTGCCCGATCGACGCGAGGCAAACACCCGTAACCAGACCGACATAGCCGCAACCGATAATCGTAACTTCCATTGTTTTTCCTTATAATCGAAACCCAGACCTCCCATTCCGCCAGACGTTTGTACGTCCGAAGGGAGAGGCCGCTTGCTCCTACATCGGCAAGAATTGTGCCTGACTGAGGTGAGAATCGCGAGCGAATCAGACAAGAATTTTGCCTATTTTGCCTATCTCACGCGATATGACGGGACATATTTCCACAGATTGTATAGCCTAGATCAACCATAAGTCCAATTTTGACATATAGTTAGTGAAACGGGAGAGGGCAATCACATCTTCACGCGTGAATAAGTTTCAGCAGGTAGTCATGATCCCATCCCGCGTTGAGGCGCTTTGCCGAGATACCGGGACTTGATCGTCTGGTCTCGTATCAACAGATTAATCGCGATACTGCTCAGCCTTGAGAAGTTTGCGGCATCGTGGCCTTTCTCATTCGCCGGTCGTCCTCGGTAAAGCTGATATCCAGTTGCCAGAGCATGCTGTTCTTACGGCGCGGTTAATCGTGCATGTGTGAAGTGGGGATGACGTCTGATTTTCTGAAAGCATTCACCCGCTCGGCGACGGAAACCGATCCTGCGGCGCATTTTTGGACGTTGGTTCTGCCTGCGGAAAGCCAGTCGCCGATCACGCGGCCATATTCAGCGAGACTACTACGGGCGCCAAAACGGCCTAAATATACGTCTCGGCCGTTCAAGCGAACGTAGGCGTATCCAGAAGCCTTGTGATGGCAATAAGACGGGGGATTCCTGCGAAAACCCGGCGTTTTATGCCCAAAAAAAGCCTCAGTATTGCACTGAGTTATCTTTTTCCAGCCCGATGTTCGTGACACAATGAATCAAGCGTTAGGTTGCAGAATTTAATGCACTTACGAGAAATGGGCAGGGCCGGGATCGAACCGGCGACACCAGCATTTTCAGTGCTGTGCTCTACCAACTGAGCTACCTGCCCGCAACGAGCGAGTGAAACATTATGCAGCCTCAGGCCAGGAATGCAAGATGACCGGCTGCAACGCGAAAAAAAACACGGGGCACTACGTTAGTTGGATGAGTTGTCCGGGCGGTGCTTCAATCGTTTTGCCATCCACAATGAGCGTCACTGCCAAGGCACTGGGGTTATAAGCGGTGCGCTTGTTGGCGGCGATCACCATCCGCTGGCGTGCGGCTTCGTAGTCGAACAGTTCGATGTTCGTGCAATACCAGACGAAATCGTGACCGGCCAGCGGCTTGAAGAGTGTCATAATTTCTGACTCGCGGCTATCGGTCCGCGAAAATTCAAAACTATGCCCCCAGATAAAATAGACCCCCGAAGCTTGTCGATTTTCAATCATCTTTCCGAACCGCGTGCCGATGTCGTCTGGATCGCCTCGTGAAAACATATGCGTCGTGGTCGGCCACGCGAGCGGTTCTTTTGGCGGGAAGCAGGGATCGAGCCGTTCACCCGTGCGACAATAGACAATCCCTAACGCCCGCAAAATCTCAATTACCTTTGGCGAATAACTGCCATACGGATACGCCATCCCACGCACCGGATAACCGACCAAATCCTCCAGCCGCTTGCGATCCTCCAACACCTCTAACGCCACTGCCGACGGATCAAGTAACGCCAAATGCGGGTGTGTGCAGGTATGAATCGCCACCTCATGCCCGGTGTATAGCGATGCGACCTCGCTGGCATTCAGATACCCTTCGTTCTGAATCACACCGTCGTGACGAAACTTACCGGAACAGACGTTGAACGTGCCCTTGAGACCCAGCTTGTTCAGGCACGCAACCAGTAGCCGATCGTCGGCAACGCCGTCGTCCCAACTGGTGGTGATCGCAAAACGCTTGTTGCCGGGGAATCGTGCGATTTCGATGCGTCGCGGGATGGGCATAACGTTGCCTTTCGGGGTTGGATTTTTGTCGTCAGGAGTTAGCCACGAATCACACGAATGAACGCAAATAAGTACATCAGATAGGAAGCACGTGTGTTATGTCATTCCAAGCCTGCTCGCGAAGAATTTCCGTGATCGCCAGAGGATTTTCAGAACTATCTCATTCCTGTATTCGATTCGAGTTCATTTGTGTGATTCGTGGCTAGGTTTTTCAATTCAAAATGCTGCCGCGAAGCTGCGGGCTTTTTCCAGGGCTTCATCGATTTTTGACGGATCTTTGCCTGATCCCTGCGCGTGATTCGGACGCCCGCCACCGCCACCGGCGGCGATTTTGGATGTTTCGCGCACCCAATCCCCGGCCTTGAGGCCTTTCTTGATCAGATCGTCGCTGACCACCGCGACAAACACCGCCTTATCGTCTACGGCAGCGCCGAGCATGACGGCGTAGGTGGAAACCTTGGCGCGGATTGAATCGGTCACGGATCGAATCTGGTCCTCGTTCACTCCGTCCAGTTTTGCGACCATCGGCGCGCCCGCGGCCTTGGCGATGAGGTCCTCGGCGATCGCACCAGCGTCGATCGATCCGACGCCCTGCTGTTTTTGTGATTTTTCAAACGCTTTATATTTCGCCTGCAATTCAAGTACCGCCTGCTGCGCGCGACGCTTGGCGCGAAGCGGCATGTTGTCGGCACCGGCCTGGCGTTGAAGCATAGTGATCCGTGCGGGAATGTCAGCCTCGGGCGCGTTTGTCGCGCTGGCGATCTCGGCATAGAGATGGGCCGCCAATTCGCTTGCCGCTGAAGCAGCAAGTCCGGCGAGTGCGACGATTCGACGGATCCCTTTGCTCACGCTCTCTTCGCTGGTGATGACGAACTCGCCGATCTCTTCGGTATTCGCGACATGCGTGCCGCCGCAGAACTCGATCGAATATCCGCGCCAGTCCGATTTGTCAGGCGACTGGATCAAATCCTCCACCGGCGCACCGATGGAAACCACCCGCACCATCGGCGGATACTTCTCACCGAACACCGCGCGCAGGCTGTTGATCTTCAACGCCTGCTCCTGCGGCGCTTCGGTCGCATGGACGGGCAGCTTTTTGTCGATCTGTTCATTCGTCAACGCTTCGACTTTTGCGATCTCATCATCGGTCAGCGATTTATTATGCGAGAAATCGTACCGCAATTTGGTCGCATCGACCAGCGACCCCTTCTGCTGCACGCCTTCGCCCAATACTTCACGCAACGCCCAGTTCGCCAGATGAGTAGCGGTGTGGTGATGCTGAGTTGCGACCCGCGCCAGACCGACGGTGACACCGGCGGCTTTGCCGACGATGATCTCGCTATTGAGCAGCCGCCCGATGTGCAGCACATATCCGCCGACCGCGCGGGTGGCATCGACATCAAACGATCCGCCCCCCGCCGTCACGATCCGGCCGACATCCCCGACCTGGCCGCCCATCTCGGCGTAAAAGTTCGTGCGGTCGAGTATCAACGCTACGGGCAATTCGGCATCGGTCTTGATCGAATCGACCAATTCGTTGCCGTCCCAGATCGCCACCACTTTGGATCGCATCTGCTCGTAGCCGTACTTCGGCAAATCGTCGGTCGGTGCAATTCCGCGTTGTCGCAGTTGATCCAACACCGCAGGCGGCAACGTGACCAGCGATGAATCGCCGGTCTTCCCACCCGCGCGTGCTTTCTCACGCGCTTCCTCCATCAACTTTTCGTAGCCCACCAGATCAACCATCATCCCACGTTCGGTCGCCATGATAGTAGTAAGGTCGATGGGGAAACCGAAAGTGTCGTAGAGTTTGAAGGCATCCTCGCCGGGGATGATCGCTCCCTGACGGTCGCGGCTCGTGGCACGGGTCGCCGCATCATCGAACAACGCAATCCCCCGATCCAACGTCCGCCCGAAGCCGACTTCCTCGTCTTTAATCAATTCCTTCACTCGCGACGGATCACGTTTCAATTCCGGAAACGCATCCCCCATCGAATCGACGACGACATCAACCAGCGTGTACAGGAACGGGTCTTTCAATTCGAGTTGTTGCCTACCGAACCGCACCGCACGCCTTAGGATTCGCCGAAGCACATACCCTCGGCCTTCATTGCTCGGCGTCGCGCCGTCGGTCAATGCGAACGTCAGACACCGAATATGGTCGGCGATCACGCGGAAGGCGATGTCCTTCCTCAACCCCGGCGAGGCCGCTTCAGCGGCCGGGTCCGTCGCGTTCGTCTTCGGGAAGAGCCCGGAATACGTGTGTCCGCTCAACTCGCGAAGTCGCGCCCAGAACGGATCGAACAAATCGATATCGTAATTGCTCTGCTTGTCCTGCAGCACTTGCGCGATGCGCTCGAAGCCCATGCCCGTGTCGACGTGTTGTGACGGGAGTGTGACCAGCGAGCGGTCGGCGTTGCGGTTATATTGGATGAAGACGTTGTTCCATATCTCCATCACGCGCGGGTCTTCGCCGTTGACGTGCGCCCCGCCGGTTTTGTCGGGCGTGCGGTCGTAGTAGATTTCGGTGCAGGGTCCGCACGGTCCGGTGTCGCCCATTTCCCAGAAGTTATCCTTGCCGAAGTAATGGATGTGATCGCGCGGAACGCCGCAGACGCTGTGCCAGATTTCGGCTGATTCTTCATCGCGCGGCACGCCGTTGGCTTCATCGCCTTCAAAGCAACTCACATGGATGCGGTCGAGATCAAGCTTCCACACCTTGGTGAGCAGTTCCCACGACATTTCGATCGCGCCGCGTTTGAAGTAATCGCCGAACGACCAGTTGCCGAGCATTTCAAAAAAGGTGTGATGCCGCCGCGACCGGCCAACATCATCCAGATCATTATGCTTGCCCCCGGCGCGGATGCACTTCTGCGTATTGACCGCCCGCGTGTAGTCGCGCTTTTCCTGGCCGAGGAAGATCGGCTTGAATTGGTTCATCCCGGCGTTGGTAAATAGCAGCGTCGGATCATCCACCGGCACGACGAGGCTACTCGGCACGAAGGTATGCCCGTGCTTCTGAACGAAGAATTCGATAAACGCTTTGCGGATTTCGGCTGACGTCATTTGAACGAGGGATTATTGCCGAACGGGATGGCCGGTCAAGGAGAAGTGCTATGATCCCGAGTCAATGCGTGTGTGACAATGGCTGCACCGTTGCAACAATTAAAAGCAGTCCGATTTCACGATCTACGATAAAACGGTATTCTTTCCAGCATGTCTGAATCTCTCGAACCGCTGCGCAAACAAATCGACGATCTTGACCGGCAGATCGTAGCACTCCTCAATGCCCGGGCGCGTGTGGTGGTGGAGGTCGGCAAGATCAAACAACAGCAGAATCTGCCGATCTTTGCACCCGATCGTGAAAAAATCGTCTTTGAAAAACTTCGTAAACTCAACGAAGGCCCGCTTCCCAATCGCTGCCTAGAAGCGGTCTATCGTGAATTGATCAGCGGATCGTTCGCGCTGGAGCGCCCTCTGCGGATCGGATTTTTAGGCCCTGAAGGCACCTTCAGCCACGAAGCGGCGATGATGCGCTTCGGCAGCAGTGTGGATTATTCGCCCCTTGCAGATATCCCGGCCGTTTTTGAAGAGGTCGTTCGCGGCCATATCGACTACGGGCTTGTCCCGGTCGAAAACAGCATCGGCGGCGGGGTTGTCGATACGCTGGATGCGTTTCTGGCTTCATCGGCACGCATCTGCGCTGAAGTGCTGGTCAACATCCATCA
Organism: Tepidisphaerales bacterium; assembly: GCA_038210015.1. Lineage (GTDB taxonomy): Bacteria > Planctomycetota > Phycisphaerae > Tepidisphaerales > Tepidisphaeraceae > BPJO01. The sequence goes on along the minus strand of JBBQXB010000002.1, from coordinate 80,237 downwards.
CAACCTCAGCGCCAGCGGGCCATGGGATAAAATTGATCGCGTGGTCAGCAAATCGCAAGTATTTGCCCAGTGCCGTAAATGGCTAAGCGCAAGCGCCAAACATGTCGAGCAAATGCCGGTTGAGAGCACCAGCGCCGCCGCGATTCTCGCTAAGACAAATCCGAATGTCGCCGCCATCAGTTCCCGCAAAGCCGCGGAGATGTACGGGCTGTCGATTTTGTTTGAAAATATTGAAGACAATCCCGACAACGTGACGCGATTCTTCGTGATCTCACGCGAAGGCGCGAAAAAAACCGGCGACGACAAAACTGCCATCATGTTCACCACCGCCCACAAGCCCGGCGCGTTGGCAGAGGTGCTGGACGTTTTCCGTGACACCGGCATCAACCTGACCGACATCGAAAAACGCCCCAGCCAGAAAGTGAACTGGGAATACTACTTTTTCATCGACGCCCAAGGCCACGCCGACGACCCCAAAATGCAAGAAGCCGTCGAAGCCGCCCGCCACCACTGCCTCCAACTCACCGTCCTAGGCAGCTACCCGCGCGCAGTTGAAATTTTGTAAGCAGCGAATACGAAACTTTGCCCATGCTGTGTGAAGCTTTTTGCAATTGTAATCGTGAAATCCCTTTGATCCGCGTCCTCCACCCGCCGAACCGGATACCGCTGCGCAAACTGTCATGCCAAGCCGCTTTGCCGCGCCGCGAATATCGCCTTCGCAATCATACCCGACAGAAAAAACCTAACTCTTTACGACGCGTACACCAAAAAGGTAGATCAGTGGGTCGCGGCGCATCCGCTTTAACCTGCGCCGTCTTTGCTGCAGCGGGCAGAGGCTGCCATCGACCGCATACTGGGCGACAATTCGGGGTTGAAAGAACTGTGGATCGATAGTGACGAAAACGAGCAGTGGCTTGCATTCCTCGAACAACTCCGCCAACGGTTGCGGAAATAACCCCGCACTGCAACGGGATGCCGCTCAAGGCGACACCCAGATTTGGCGATTTTGATCCGCGCTAGGCATGTTGAATATCACTTTATCCGCTCCAGCACTGTCTTCGCCACAGACTTCCAAAATATGCTGTGATAGATTCAGGACAAAAGTGTTGTCAGAACCCATCCGCTGGAGTATCTTATATCGGATAGTCAATCGATAGACCGCTTGAAAAACCGGAAGAACAATCATGAAGACCCCCTTTTTACTACTGCTCCTTTCAACCCTCCTACTGGCAGTGCCTGCGTTTTCGTCGGCGGCGACGTATTACGTTGATTTTGCAGCGGGAAACAACAAATCGGACGGCACGTCACCTAAGACGGCTTGGAAACACTCCCCCGGTGATGCCAACGCCTCGGACGCGGCCGCCAATATCAAGCTCCAGCCTGGCGACACCGTCGTATTCAAAGGTGGGGTGGCGTATCACGGATCAATCAGTATCACTTCGTCCGGAAAACCCGATCAGCCAGTCACCTTCGACGGTAACTCGGCGGGTAATTTTGGCGAGGGAAAAGCCATCCTTGATGGCGGACGAATCGTCGAAGGCTGGCAGCGTTGCACCTCCGCCGAACAGGCCGGGGGCAATCCGCTTTGGAAAGACATTTTTTATGCAGACATCAATGTCGATCTGACACCTAACGCCAAGCATGGAGAGTTCGTCGGGCACCGACAACAGCCCCGCGACAAGCAGGCACCGTGGCAACGAATCATCCTCTCGGACGGAGATCGGCAGTTGCTCCCGATCAGTCAGTTCCCCAAACCCTCTGATCCTTTCTATCCTGACCTACCGGCCGATTTTCTGGAAAGCAAAATCAAGCTTGACGTTCGTAAGGACGAAAAAATCACTCTCATTACCGATGCAACTAATCTGACCAATAAAGATGCAGCGGCATACGATGGGGCGTTTATTGGCGTACATGGCGGGAACAATCACGTCTATTTCGGCGAGGTCAAGGGTTACGATCCAGCCAAGAATCAGATCACCGCGCCGCTATTTACTCAGACCACTTACCCCGTCACCAAATACGCCATTTATAATTCGGTCAAGCTGATCGATCGGCCTGGCGAATGGGCGGTGGTCGCCACCAACGACAAGCAATCACGCATTTTTCTCCTGCCCGAACGACTGAACAACGGTCAGCCTGACAATATCGGCTTCCCCGACTTCCTTACCGGCATTTCAATTGATAAAGGTGCATCGCACGTTCAAATCAAGAGTTTCCTGATCCAACGTTATTCCGGCGGCGGTGGCGGGGTGTCGGTCAGCCAGTCCAAGCCGCGATCCAACAATATCCGCGTCGCCGACTGCGAGATCCGTTTCGTCAGCGGACATGCGGGTATCGGATTGAATCACTGCGACAAGATCATCGTGGAGAACTGCTACGTTTATCAGTGCCCCGCATGGACGACCGGCATCTTCCTTAGCCGTGTTAATGATTACGTCGTCCGCAACAATTATTTACGCAAAAACTCCGGCAGCGGCATCCGCCACTACGAAGCTAAGGATGGCGTGCTCAGCGGTAATATCGTTCTCGATCACTACGGCATGCACTCCAGCGGCATCAATGTCTACGAGGGCTGTGCGAATCTGGTGCTCGAAGGCAACTTCATCCAGAACACGATCGCGATCAATCGAAATGCGCAGGATATCGTATTCCGGAACAACGTATTTGATGGTGGAGGAAAGACGCCAGTCAGCGTCGCGATGTGGAATTCGGGCGTCACCGGCGGGAGGGACATCAAAAACATTCAGTTCATCAATAATACCTTCGTCAACAACTCTCAACAGGTCAATTATGCTGCCAGCATTTTCGGCCAGCGCGGCAAAGGCGCGACGATGCCCACGGGCCTGATCGTTCGCGGAAACATTATGGACCGCCCCAGTGACAATCTGCAGGGCACGTTTGAAAACAATATTTACGTGCGTGAACCGGACAAAGACTATATGGGCAAGGATTGCCAGGTCATCCAAGACCCCCAGAAGCTTTTTAGGGATCCCGCCAACGGAGATTATCGTCGCGCCGAAGGCGGGCCGTCGATGGATGTCGGTGCCAACGTCCCCCCGCCGCCGGCAAAACCAGCGGGGTTTTAACGGATGTAAATCATTGTTGTTTTGGAGCACTGCCACTATATCTGTCCCCATTTAGCCGTTAAGACGCGAGCTTTGCTCGCGCTTCGAATGGGGACAATCGTTTGTGATTGTGAAACGCGTTAGTGCTTTTCAGATTCTTCGGCGTCGCCGAGGTCGATGATGATGTCTTCCTCATCGGCGACCGAGTCAGCGGAAATGTTATCGAACGCCAGATCGGGTTCTACATCTTCCAGCGCATCGACATCTGCAATGACGTCTAATTCATCCGTTCCAGATGCCTGCGCCACCGCAGGGGGCATTGGTGGTGGACCGGGTGGCGGAGTGAACGCCGGTGGTGGGGTTATACTGACATGCGTATCAGACGACGAAGCTTGCACTGCATCGCCCATCAGGTCTTCTTCGCTGGGGACGCCGTCGATTTGTACGACAAATTGAACCGGGCCGATTTGAAGGGTGTCGCCGGCGGAAATCTCGGCGTCGCCTTGCACGCGCTGGCCGTTATGGAATGTACCGTTGGCGGAACCTAAGTCCTCAATTACCAACTGGTTACCATCTTTTATCAGACGACAATGCTTGCGGCTGACGTCCGTTAACGGGATGCGGAAATCGGCATCCTCGCGGCGGCCGACCACCGTGATATCGCGTGTCAGCGAAAAACTGCGTCTTTCGCCATTTTCTCGGAACATCACCAGTACTACGTTCATGAGATTGTTAATCCATCTTGCTAGCTTGCCGATGCAAATGATACGCCGTGCAATGTTTGCCGGTGCGAGGCGTCTTTGAATGTAACTCGTATAGCGGCTTGGGGCAATACAATGCCTCCTAGTCATCAGAATCGCTATAATCGTTAGTTTGAATGTCCGCCAGTTTGGAATACCGATCCGCCCTAAAGTTAAAACCGGCGTGGTCGAGGGAGTAAATGCCGTGAAGAATGCCGTACCGAACGCACCTGTGACGTTTCGCAAAATGAAGTGGACCCGCAACGACCTCGAACAGCTTGAGGAGCGTCGGCATCTAGCCGTCGATACAATCCAGCCGTTACCGTTCCGGTTGGATTTTAATCAGAACATCGCCAACACCATCGTCGATAAAGACGGGCAGGGCATTGGTCTGACCCGCCTTCAAGCCAATAAATTCGGGACTGAATATCAACAGAATCTGATCGATATTGATGTCAACGCCGGCGTTCTCAAGCTGACCACCACCGGCACCAGCGCCGCGGGCAGCAACGCCGGATCGGATAACACGCAAGCTAACGCGCTGGAAACGCAATTCGATGGCACGACCAGCGGCTTTGTCATCACCGCCAGGTTGCTAGGCGACGGCAACGGCGTCGGTCTGAATTATCTGAACGACTCATACGAGCAGGCGGGCATCTATTTCGGCCCGGATCAGGACAATTTCATCAAACTCGTCGCGATCCGAAGTGACGCCGGGCAGGTATTGCAATTCAAATCCGAAATCGGCGGCAGTAGTGCGCTGGCGGATTCATTGACGCGTATTAGCATCGGCAGTTTTGCTGCGATCAACACGCTGGATGTCCGCATCGTCGGCGACGCCGCGACCGGAAAAGTGCAGGCTTATTATTCTGTCAACGGCGCGACGTTCCAGAAAATGGCGTTGGAATACACGATTCCCGCCGGAAACCAGTCGGCGTTTTTTAATTCCACCAGCCGCGCGGGATTGCTGACCAGTCATAAAAATAACGTCGGGCCGATCACCGCAACGTTCGACAGTTTTGAAATTCTCGCCGGCGAATCGCTGGCGAATCGTCCGTCGGTCAGCGGCACCCGTCCGGCGAATGGTGAAAGCAATGTCAGCCGCGATGTTTTCGTCGCTGCCGACGTCGTGCTGCCGACATCGGGCGCGGGGATTGATTCATCAACCCTCAATGGCAGCACCGTGCGATTATATCGCCAAAGCGACAGTCAAAGCGTTTTGGGCGTCATCAACACCTCAGGTGGCGGCGACGCGATCGTTTTCACGCCTACCACCCCGCTGGCAGCCAATACGACTTATGTGTTTGAAGTCACCAATGGCGCGAAGGATACGCAGGGTAAATCGTTCATTCCGTATACCAGCACGTTCACCACCGGCACGCAGGGCGCGACGGTTGATACCTCGGTCAGCTTTACCAAAACCTCCCAAGCGGCATCTCAGGGCAAACGTCATACGTCGCTGGTTTTCGGACCCGATGGTAAGCTTTACACGACGACGATCGACGGCAAGATCATCCGCTATAATGTCGCATCGGATGGCACGCTCGGCAACGCGACTGAAATCCTGACGATCCAGAACCGCGAAGGCGGCCGTCGATCCGCGACCAGCATCATCTTTGATCCCGCCAGCACCGCAGGCAATCTGATTGCGTATGTCAGCCACTCTGATTTTGCGGGTCTGGAACTCAAAGAATACGTCGCTGAAAATCTCGGAGCCGCCACTCAGTGGAGCGGCAAGATCACTAAACTCACCGGATCGAGCCTTCAAAACGGCCAGGACCTCGTCACGGGTCTGCCGCGCTCGGTACGCGACCACCAGAATTATCAAATGTCGTTCGGTCCCGACGGCAAACTTTACATCAGCCAATCCTCGATGAGCGCGATGGGCGCACCGGATAACGCATGGGGCAACAAAGCCGAAGTGCTGCTCAGCGCGTCGATCCTGCAAGTTGATGTCGCTGCCATCGGTGCCGGAACGGTCAATGTCCGCACCGAAGGTCTGGGCGCAAACAATTACAATCCGTTTGCCGCCAACGCACCGGTTAAGATTTATGCAACCGGTCTGCGCAGCGCATTTGATGTGCTGTGGCATAGCAATGGTTCGCTTTATTCTGCGACCAACGGATCGGCTGCCGGTGGCAATACGCCCGGTGGCGGTGGTGTGGCGGCCTTGACCAATGTCGCAACGCAAAACGATTATCTGTTCCGTGTTCAATCCGGAAAATACTACGGACACCCGAATCCGCTGCGCGGCGAATATGTCCTCAACGGCGGCAACCCCACCGCAGGCACAGACCCCGGCGAAGTCAGCCAATACACCGTCGGCACGCAACCCGACAGCAACTGGGGCGGATTCATCTACAACTACGGGAAAAACTACAGCCCCAACGGCATGATCGAATATTCCGGCAGTGCCTTCGGCGGCGCGCTCAACAAGTCGATCATCGGCGTCCGCTATTCAGGCGGCGACGATCTGATCGTGCTGGATGTCGCCGCCAATGGTGGGATCAGCGCGGTGCATACGAATTATGTCGGACTGAATGGTTTCGTGAATCCGCTGGATGTGGTGCAGAACCCGAACAACGGCGATCTCTACGTCATCGAGTTCGGCGATCAAGCCGCCGTCCCCGGCACGCAGGCACGCATCACCCTGCTCTCAGCCAACACCGGCACGACGCCTGCCGGCGTGGGACAGGCAACGCTCAGCCGTGGCAAGGTTTATCTATCGGATCAAACAAACACCAGCGCTGCCAGTAAAGCCCAAAACGTCCGTCTGACCAATACCGGCAACGGCGTGCTCACGCTGACGGGGTTGTCGATCACCGGAACCAATGCCAGTGAATTTTCCGTGCGCGACGCGTTCGGCAATGTCATCAACACGCCAATCACGCTGAATCCAAATGAGCGCGTCGATCTTTATATCACGTTCAAAGCCACGACCACCGGCATTCGCAGCGCGACATTGAACGTGACGACAAGCCAAGGCGTGTCGCAAGTCACGCTGCGCGCAGTCGGCATGTCCGGTACGGGTGGGTCTTTGGAACCGTCGCTGCAACGCATTTTTGATCTCTATCAGATTGGCGTGAATGTCGGCGATAACGATCCCGCCACCACGGATTTCCCCGTCGATACCGCAACCAGCGTAGACGAAGTGATCGCACCGCGCCTTGTTAAAGCAAGCACCGGGCCAGTGACAGTCGAAGTGCTAGGCGTATTTGCGAACCAAGTATCTAAAACCACCTTCGGCTGGTACGAGGCCGGCAACAACCAAACGAAAAATCCGCTGGCGCAAGTCGATGCCGTCGATAACCAAAGCATCGCGCCGCTGGCGGACGGGCAATTCACGTTCGATCCTGGATCGCAGGCATTTGGCATCTACAGCAACTTCACGCTTGGCAGCACGACCAACCCGCTGAACCGCGATGTTTTCAGCGAAAACGTATTGAACACATGGGAAACCAACGCGAGCCGTCAGAAAAAAGTCCGCTTTTACCAACTGAAAGACGCCAACGGCGTCGTCACGCCCAACGCCTATGTTGTCGCGTTTGAAGAATACAATCTTTCGTTCGACCAGAACGATCTGGTTGCGATCATCCGCAATGTCCAACCCGCCGCTGCGGGCGCGGAAATCGGTGTGGAAAACCGCGACAACGTCCCCGCCGCCGACTTCTTGGTAATGAGCCGCATCAGCCCGAACGGTGTAAACGCATTTTTGCCGAATGAGTTTCACGACCGATCGACGCTGCGCGTGCGAAACACGGGTAACCAGAATCTCGACATCTCCAGTATCACGATCAGCAATACCGATTTTGTGATCGATTCTGGCGGCGGCGCCCGTACGCTGACGCCGGGCGCGTTTGTCGACGTCGTTGTCCGCTTCGTCTATGAACGCACGACCAAGGGCAATGTCGTCCGAACCGCCACACTCACCATTAACAGCAACGACGCGGATGAGGCCGCCAAGCAGGTCAAGTTGTCGGGTCTGTGGCAATCACACTCCGAAGACGCACCGACCGGCGGCAGCCAAGAACCCACGCTGCAGCGAACGATCGACGCGTTCGGATATGCCATCAACACCGGCACGGTTAACACCGCAGGCAACGCCACCCGCGCCGGCGACGAAATCCTCAGCGAACTGTGGCAACGCGCCGATGCAGGTCTACCCGTTGGTGTCCAGCAGTTGGCGGCCTATCACCAGCAATACAACGTCGATTATTCCACCAAGTCGCAGATCAACTGGTACAACCCCACCAACATCAATTCCGGTACCGGAAAGCCAAACTCGACTAAAATTTTCGCCCACGCGCAGATCGACAGCCAGTCGCTTTTGCCACGTCTGGATAACTCCACCACGCAACTGGCGGCAGCGACATTCAATCCCAATAGTGTTAGCCAGTTTGGGTTCAAGGTCGATGGCTACTATTCGACCGATGTCTTCAACACCCCGAACGACAAGAACAACCCTGGCCACGGCATCCGCTTCTATCAAGTGCGTGATAAGAACGGGCAGATTGTTCCCAATACTTACATTCTTGCGCAGGATTATTCGGGCGTCAGTTACGCAAACTTCGATTATCAGGACAACATCTACCTGCTGACGAATGTGAAACCCGTCAGCGCACCGCTTGCCCCCGCGGGGCTGGCGGCCACCGGCTCGGGGTCGGGCATTAGCCTTAATTGGACCGATAGCACCGAGGGCAACGTCACGGGGTATCGCGTCTATCGCGCCACCTCAGCCGGCGGCGTTTATAGCATGATCGCTGAAACCATCGCCAGCGATTACAACGACACCGCTGCCCCCGGCAACGCGACCAGTTACTACAAAGTCGCTGCCATTACGTATCAGTCACAGGAAAGCGCCCAATCAAGTACCGCCAGCGCGTTCCGTAGCGGCACCGGCGGCACCTTGCCGACTGCACCGACCGCCGCATCGGCGACCGCTAACGCTGCTAACAGCGTGACGGTCAACTGGACGGATGCCAGCAACAATGAAACCGGCTTCCGCATCGAACGAAAGACTGGCGCGGGCGCGTTCCAGCCTGTCGGAAACGTAAGCGCCAACGTCGCGACCTACACCGACAACACCGTCTCTGCCAGCACCAGTTACACCTATCGCGTGATCGCAATCAATGCCTCCGGTGATAGCTCGGCAAGCAATGATGCGAACGTCACGACACCCGCAGCGCAGCCCGGCGTTGTCGTGCTAACCAGCACCGACATCGGAAACCCCACGCCAAGCGGATCAGTCACAACCGTCACGCCCGGCAGCGATTACAATGTCAACGTCGGCGGCCTGGATATCTGGGGCACCTACGACAGCTTTAACTTCCTGCAGGAACAGCGCACCGGTAACTTCGATGTGTCGGTCCGCATCGCAGGATTAACTGCGGTCGATAACGACACCATGGCCGGGCTGATGGTGCGCGAAACGCTTGCGACAGGCTCGAAACACGTCAATATCAAAGTGCGCCCGTCCGGGTTCCGATTGAACTGGCGCGCCAGCACCAATGGCACGACCAGCGCGTCAGGCACCGGCACAGCGAATACGTCTAACGCGTATGTCCGCATCCAACGCGTCGGCAATACCTTCAACACTTTCACGTCAACGGATGGCGTTAACTGGACCGCGTTCCAGACCGTTACCGTCAGTATGAACTCAACGGTCTATGTCGGTCTGGCGACCAGCGCCAAGAGCAACTCGCAGGCCACCACCGCGCTCTATCGCGGGTACGGAGATACGGGTTCGCAAACGCAACCCGTCGCACCGGCAGCGCCCAGCAATCTGGTCGCGACCGCGTACTCTCAAACCAACGTCGGGTTGGCATGGACAGACAACGCCAATAGCGAAACCGGCTATCGCGTCGAACGCAAAACCGGTACGGGTGCATGGCAATTGCTGACCAATCTTGGCGCAAATGCCAGCAGCTACACCGACGCCACCGCGACGGCGGGTACGACTTACTCCTATCGCGTGTTCGCGACCGCAGCGGTCGATTCCGCCGCCAGCAATACCGCCAGTGTCACGACCCCGGGCAACCCATCATCCGGGTCAACCCTCAATTCCGTCGCTGATGCCTATGTGCTTGGAGGCAGTCCGACCACCAACTACGGTTCGGACGCCAGCATCAATGTGAAAGTCGCATCGACTTCAACCACTCGCATGGGTTATGTGCGGTTTAACCTCGCAAGCCTCGCTGGGCAGAATCTCAACACGATCACGCTGCGTCTGTATGGCCAGGCTCATTCAACCGGCGGCAGCCTCGATGTGGAGGTATTTGGCGCAGAAGATGCTTGGAACGAAAACAGCATTAACTACAACAATCGCCCGAATCTCACCACCGGCGCACTCGGGTCGATCAACGTCTCGACTGCCAACTGGCATGAAATCAATGTTAGTAATTATGTGAAAGCTGCACTCGCGAACGGGCAAACCAGTATCACCTTTGCGCTGGCGGGTGTATCGACCACCAGTGCCTATGCCGTTTTCAACTCGCGTGAAAGCGGATCGAACGGACCGGAATTGGCGTACACCGTCAACGGTGCCCAGCCGCAAGTGCCGGCAGCGGCATCAGGTCTCAACGCCACCGCCAACTCACAAACCAGTATCGGTTTAACGTGGACCGACAACGCCAGCATCGAAATCGGATTTCGCATCGAACGCAAAATCGGAAACGGGTCTTACGCCACGCTGACGACCGTCGGCGCGAATGTAACGACCTACACCGACAACACCGCCGCTGCCAGCACCAACTACACCTATCGTGTGATCGCATACAACGCCACCGGCGATGCAACAACCGCCAGCAACGAATCCAGCGTCACAACGCCAGCCAATCAATCGTCCGGCACAACTCTTAATTCCGTCGCCGACGCCTATGTGCTCGGTGGCAGTCCGACGACCAATTACGGCTCGGATAACAGCATTAATGTCAAAGTCGCATCGACCTCAACCACGCGATTGGGATATGTCAGATTTAATCTCGCCAGTCTTGCAGGGCAGAATCTCAACACCGTCACGCTGCGTCTTTACGGACAAGCCCATTCCAATGGTGGAAGTCTGGATGTCGAGGTGTTTGGCGCACAAGACACATGGAATGAAAACAGCGTCAACTACAATAATCGCCCCGCCACCACCACCGCTGCACTTGGGTCTGTGAATGTCACAACGCCGGCGTGGCATGAAATAGATGTCACCAGTTACGTCAACTCAGCGATTGCCAATGGGCAGACAAGCATCACCTTCGCGCTGGCGGGCGTATCCACCACCAGCGCCTACGCGGTCTTCAGTTCGCGTGAAAGCGGATCCAACGGGCCGCAACTGGTCACGACCTGATTCGATCAATCGGTTTCGCCGTGATGATCCAGCTCGATCATCTTAATCAGCAGCCGACGTTCGCGCGGTCCGTCAAACTCGCACAGATAAACGCCCTGCCAACGACCGAGTTGCAGCTTGCCCTGCTCGATCAATAGCGTGACGGAATGACCTATCATTGACGCTTTCAGATGCGCGTCGCTGTTGCCTTCGTCATGCTGGTAATAGCGTTCGTTCTGCGGAACAAGCGCCTCGAGCTTGGCGAGCATGTCAATCTTGACCGTAGGATCGGCGTTTTCATTGATCGTGATGCCCGCAGTGGTGTGCGACACGTACGCCACAACCATCCCGCTTTTGAATCGCTGGCGGTCGATCGCTTTTTGTATTCGTGCGGTGACTTCGACCATTTCATTCCGAACGGTCGTCTGAACCATTTCTGTCAGCAGTGGAAATCCCTGAACCATAGCGTGTTGCTCCTGTAACAAACCATACGCAATAACCCACCCGCTTCGCAAGTTTGCAGTTCATGTTATTCTGATGGCATGACTCTGCAGGACGACGATTCGTTAGACGATTGGGAATCCGACGACGATTCTGCCGACATCGAGGTCGAGTCGCCATGCCCGAATTGCAAAATGCTGATCCACCTTGATGCCGTGCGCTGTCCGCGGTGCGGTCATTACATCACCGACTTTGACGATGACCACCGTATCAGTTCAGTTCCACGATGGATTACGATCACGACGGTCATTCTGTTGGCGGCATTTCTGCTGTCGATCATTTTCCTCCGATGGTGAAGATTGAGCGTCTGGCATCTATTCTGCAGACGTATTGGCACACAGATGCTATGCGCGGGCTCGTATACAAATGTCGTGTTTTATGTATATCAATCCATCTTTAACGCCATGCCGTTTGATAATATGCCCCTGATGCGCCCATGGCTCAAAAAGATACCGTGATATAACTGCATTTTTGGGCACAAACTGATTGTCACACGCCTCAGGACACGCCTGCACTTAATGAGTAAATGGATCAAACTTGCCGCATCGCTCATTGCGTCCTGAGCGTCCATGGGTTCCGGTGGCGTACGTAATATATCCCGCGACCACCTTCCGTCCGCGTCCGTGTACATCCAAACCCATCTGTGCAATCAGTGTTCCCATTCTTCTCCCCGATCTTCCGGGAATCTATCTGCTTTGCATTCTCGGCCAGATTCCTGTATCTCTGTCGTATGACCCACGAACAAGTCATTCCGATCCTCGACTTCGGTTCCCAGTATTCCCAGCTCATCGCCAGGCGCGTGCGCGAGAAAGGCGTCTATAGCGAACTCGTTCGCCCGGACATCACCATCGAGCAACTCCAAAAGCTTAACCCCAAAGGCATCATCCTCTCGGGCGGGCCATCCAGCGTGTACGAAGCCAACGCCCCGCGATGCGATCCGAGACTGTTTGATCTGGGGGTGCCGGTCATGGGCATTTGCTACGGCATGCAACTGGCGGCGCAAATCCTCGGCGGCGACGTTCAAGCCGCACGCTCCCGAGAATACGGCCGCGCCCACCTCCACGTCACTTGCGATGATCCCTTCGTCCGCGGGCTGCCCCAAGAAACCACCGTCTGGATGTCCCACGGCGATCAGGTCAACAGCCTCGGCGACGACTTCATCGCACTCGCCACCACGCCAACCTGCCCCATCGCAGCCACGCGTCACAAGACCAAGCCTTTCTACGGCGTGCAATTCCACCCCGAAGTCACCCACACGCCACGCGGCGACGTCATCTTCCACAATTTCCTCTACGAAATCTGCAAATGCGACGGCAGTTGGACGATGGGCAACTTCATCGACTTCTCCATCGACCGCGTACGCAAGCAAGTCGGGAAAAACCGCGTCATCTGCGGGCTTTCCGGCGGCGTCGATTCCTCCGTCGCAGCCGCACTGTTGCACAAAGCGATCGGCGACCAGCTCACCTGCATCTTCGTCGACAACGGCCTGCTGCGCAAAGGCGAACGCACACTCGTTGAAACGACTTTCCGCGATCACTTCCATATCGACCTACGCACCAACGACGCCACGCGTGAGTTTCTCGATGCGTTGCGCGACGTGAAAGACCCGCAGCAAAAGCGCAAGATCATCGGCAAGGAATTCATCGAAGCCTTCAAACGCGAAGCCGAAAGCATCGGCGATGCCAAGTTTCTCGCCCAGGGCACGCTCTACCCCGACGTGATCGAATCCGGTCACGGCTACGCCGGCACCGCTGCCAACATCAAGCTGCACCACAACGTCGGCGGTCTGCCTGAGGAATTGGGATTTGAATTGGTTGAGCCGCTGCGTGAATTGTTCAAGGATGAGGTCCGCAAGGTCGGCGAAGCGCTGGGCTTGCCCGACCAAATCGTCTGGCGACACCCGTTCCCCGGTCCCGGATTAGCGGTGCGCATCATGGGCGACATCACCGACGAACGCCTCCGCGTGCTGCGCGATGCCGATGAGATTGTTCTGGAAGAACTCGTCGCTGCCAATCTCTATCGCAAGACAAGTCAGGTCTTCGCAGTGCTGCTACCGATCGGCACGGTCGGTGTGATGGGCGACGCCCGCAGCTACGACAGCGTGATCGCAGTGCGAGCGGTTGAGAGCCAAGATTTCATGACCGCCGACTGGTCGCGCCTGCCCTACGACGTGCTGGCGACGATGAGCAACCGCATCATCAACGAAGTGCGCGGCGTAAACCGCGTCGTCTACGATATCAGCAGCAAGCCGCCCGCGACGATTGAGTGGGAGTGAATGAATGAGACGGGGGGCGTTGGTCGGGAACTGGAAGTCGTGGGTCGTGATTCGTGGGTCGTGATTCGTGGGTCGGCGGTCGTGGGCGGAGAATAAGGTTTCAGCCTGCGTGTCTCGCAACGCGCATCGGGCAACTCGCAACTTCCCTCTTGTTTAAGGATTAGGGGAAAAGCATACCAACCAATCCTCAATCGCTAAGCCCCAAGCCCCACCACCATATCAATGCGGTGCCGTAATCGCCTGCGGAGTGCCGCAGGGGCCGCCTTCGTTGTTGGGCTGGATGTCGGTCAAAACATTACCATCGAAATCATACACTTTGTAGAAGTGGCTCATCTCGGTCGTGCTTTGCGGGACGTAGTGGCAGATGAAGGATCGGCGGAAGCGGTCGGCGCTGGTGTTCGGGCCGCTGCCGTGGATCGTGCTGCCGTTGAAGAACAGCACGTCGCCGGGTTCCATGATCGGAAGGATCGCGGTTTTGCCCTCAGGGATCGCGACGTGCTCGGTGGTGAAGTAGAGGCGGGAATCTGATTTTTCGGGGCATTGGATCGCGTAGTCGCCAGTATCGGGCACGCACATCATCCCGCCGTTGTCTGCGTCGCAGCGATCCAGCGCCGTCCAAGCAGCCAAGCAAGTGCCCGGTTTGACGCGGAGGTAGAAGTTGTCCTGATGAAAATCCTGCCCCCTCGCGCCCGGCGGTTTGAAGTAAAACATGCTCTGGCAGGCGTAGGGCTTTTCGCCCATCAACTCCGCCAATACAGATTCCACCCGGCGGTCGAGCATATACTTCATTGAGAGCGGCCCGACCGGTTTATCGGCGTGCTTGTGCGGGTGCATCATTCGCGGATAGAAGGAAAGTGGGTCGGCAACATCATAGCCTCCCACCGATCCGTCAGTCTTATTGCGCTTCATCTCGCTCAAGCCCTCGACCGGGCCGTTTTCGTTCATCTTCATGAAGGTGTCGCGAATCAATGCCACCTCATCGGGCGAATATAACCCCTTAACGATGACAAACCCGTCTTTACGATAGGCGGCGATCTGGGATTCGGACAATATGCGTGATTCAATCAACATGTGCATGAACTCCTTGTGTTGCGGCAAATTGTCTCATACTGCTACCAGATAGGCCATCTATTTTAATCTTCAAGTGATATAATATCCTGCTATGTCAGTCCCACGTGAGATCACCCCGCACCGTGCTGTGCAGACTTTGATGACCGGCCACTTTATTGAGCGATCGGGGTATTTCGCCTATCGCCCGAAAGGAACAAGCGATTATTTGCTCGTCTACACGCTGGCAGGTCTGGGGCGCTTCGGCACATCGGACGGGCGGGAGCATCTTGTCAAGCCGTACGATCTAGTTCTGATCGCACCGGGGATTTTTCAGGATTACAGCGTGGAGTTATCCAAGTTGCACTGGGAGTTTTTGTGGTCGCACTTCCAGCCGCGCGCCGATTGGTTGGATTTACTGGATTGGCCTGAGATCGAGCCGGGGATGATGCGGATCAGTGTGCCGGATGCGATGCAACAAGAGGTATCAACGTGCTTCCGGCGTGTGCATCAGTCTGCGATGTCCAGCGGACCTTTGAGGGATCGGGTCGCGTTCAACGCGCTGGAGGCGCTGTTACTGCTGTGCGAACAGCTAAATCCCAACCGATCGGCGCACTGTGTGGATCAACGGCTGCGCAAGGTGATGGATCATGTGATACGGAATTTAGAAAAGCGATTGACGTTGGAAAATCTGTCTGAGATCGCGGGGTTGAGCGTATCGCGGCTGGGGCATCGGTTTCGCGAGTTGATGGGGGTGTCGCCGATGGTTTACATCGAGCGTCAACGCATGGAACGCGCCAAGCAATTGCTGGTGATGACGGGGCTGAGCATCAAAGAGATCAGCCATCATGTGGGCTACGATTCACAGTTCTACTTTTCGCTGCGATTCAAGAAAGCGACGGACACAAGCCCGACTTCCTACCGCAATCATGCCTCGGCGCATGACCATTAAACGGTCGCCACCGCTTCGACGGCGGCATGCCCCGATTGTTACACCGTCAAAATCTCGTTCTTCTTCTTCTCCAGCGCTTCGTCGGACTTACCTTCGTAGGTTTTGGTCAATTCTTGGATATCTTCTTTAACCTTTTTCGAATCATCCTCGGTCAGCAGTCGGCCTTTTTCCTCGGCATCGACGACCTTGTTAGCATCACGGCGGGCGTTGCGGATGGTGATCTTGGCGTGCTCGCCCATGATCTTGATCGATCCCGCCATCTGGATGCGCCGCTCTTGGCTCATCGGGGGGAGATTCAGCCTGATCGCCTTACCGTCGCTGGAGGTGGGGAGATTCAGCTTGCTGTCGCTGATCGCACGGTCGATGGCTTTGAGGTCGGCGGGGTTGAAGGGTTTAATCAGGATTTGCGTGGCTTCGGGGATTTGGATGATCGCGATGGCTTTGATGCTGGTGGGCGAGCCGTAATAGTCAACTTGGACGTTTTCCACCAGCGCCGGCGAAGCCCGGCCCGTCCGCACGCCGCTAAGCTCGTGCCGCAGGTGTTCGAGGGCTTTTTCCATCTGTTCTTCGCAGTCCATCAAGATATCGTCAGCGGGCATGAGTGCTCCAGTTTCAGTTAATTGCAGATTTGCGACTTTCGAATTGCGAATGAAGATGTCAGCAACTAATCTGAAACCGAAAATCGCAAATCTAAAATCCTAAGGGTTGATCTTCGTGCCTATTTTCTCGCCACGCAAGACCCTCGCGATGTTTCCGGGTGTTTTGAGATTGAAAACCACCAGCGGAATCTCGCGTTCCTTGCACAACACGAAGGCGGCCTGATCCATCACGCGCAGCTCATCGCGGATGACCTGATCGAAGCTGACCTCGGTAAACAATTTGGCATCGGCGTGCTTCTTGGGGTCTTTGTCGTAGATGCCGTCGACCTTGGTGGCTTTCATCAGCACGTCGGCTTTGATCTCGCTGGCGCGGAGTGCGGCGCAAGTGTCGGTGGTGAAGAATGGGTTGCCTGTCCCGGCGGCAAGAATGATGACGTTTTTCGATTCCAGATGATGCACTGCCCGGCGGCGAATCCAAGGCTCGCAGACGCTGTGAACGCTGATCGCGCTCATGACGCGGGTGGGCTGGCCGAACTTCTCCATTGTTTCTTGCAATGCCAACGCGTTAAGGACGGTCGCCAGCATGCCCATGTAGTCGGCGGTGGCGCGGGGGATATGGCCATCCTCGGCGAAGGTTTTGCCGCGGATAAAGTTGCCGCCGCCTACGACCACCGCTAACTCAACGCCCATCTTCGCAACTTCGACGCATTCTTTGGCGATGATCTCCAGATAGTCGGCCTCAATGCCGAACCCGCCTTCATGGCAGAAGCCTTCGCCGGAGATTTTTAACAACACGCGTTTGTAAGGAAGGGGCTGATCTTGCATGACGGTGCAGTATATCGAACCACACGAGTATGAACATGCCTTGAAAGAAACATCTCAAGGCATCTTGTTACTTATCACTCCGGCGCGATAATCGCGCATCGCATGGGAATTGTTCTACTGGGCTATCGCGGGAGCGGCAAAACAACGGTTGGCCGAAAGCTGGCGGATAAATTGTGGTGTGATTTTGTCGATGCCGATGAAGAAATCGTCCGCAAAGCGGGTAAATCGATCAAAGAAATCTTCGCAACCGACGGCGAAGCGGCATTTCGCGATCTGGAATCAGAAGTGCTGGCCGATTTGCTCAATCGCGACAACGCCGTCATCAGTTGCGGCGGCGGGATCATCCTCCGCGAAACCAACCGCCAGGCGCTGATCGCAAGCACCCACGCGCGGGTCTATCTGCGATGTGAACCCGAAACGTTGCTGAATCGCATCGAAGCCGATCCCGCGACCGCAGAATCGCGCCCGGCGTTGACGAATCTTAGCGGCAGTCTTGATGAAGTTCGCACGTTGCTCGCTGCCCGTGAACCGCTGTATCGCCAGGCGATGACAGCGGAGTTGGAAGTGACGAATCTGACCGCAGACGAAGCGGTTATCCGTATCACGAAGCTGGTGTAGCCCTCCCCGCCCCTTGAGGGAGGGGTATGACGCCACGCAAAATCGCTCTGACAATTCCGTGCCCGCCGCCTCGCGAACAAGAAAGCATTCACGCGAAACATAGACGACATCCGAACGTCCCTGCGCGAGCCAAGCCACCCCCCACCCCTGCCCTCCCCTTCAAGTACGGAGCGTGTGATTTGACAGGCATCGGCGTTCGATCTACCTTCGCGCGATGCTCCGTTTCACCCGTCATGGTTTGTGGGAAATGATTGTCGGCACGATCGCGCTGGCGTTGATCGGCTTTGGGCTTGGGATCATTCATCCCGCATTGGCGATCGCGCCGCTTGCAGTGTGGGTGTGGTTGATGGCGTTCTTTCGCGATCCGAATCGCGACATCCCCGGCGATGCCGACACATGGGTCTCCCCCGCCGACGGATTGGTCAGCGATATCACTCCCATCGACCACGATGAATTGCTCGGCGGACCGGCGATCCGCGTGGGCATCTTTTTGTCAGTCTTCAATGTTCACGTCAATCGCGCCCCGTGCGATGCGAAAGTGCTTAAGACGATCTACAAGGAAGGCAAGTTCATCAACGCGCTCAAGCACGATGAAGCCAGCAACGACAACGAATCCAACACGATCCTGCTAGGCGACGCTACCGGCAAACCGATCGCGATCGTGAAGCAGATCGTCGGACTGATCGCCCGGCGGATCATCAACACCGCCACGGAGGGTACGCAAGTCACCCGCGGGCAACGGATCGGGATGATCAAATTCGGATCGCGTACGGAACTCGTGATCCCACAATGGCTTAGCCCCGACATCAAGGTCAAGGTCGGGCAAAAGGTGCGCGGCTGTTGCGACGTGATCGCGACAGTGACGCGGAAATAGAATATAGCCACCGATGGGGCACGGATGTACACCGATGAATTGCCATCGGTACGCACGCATATCGGTGCCTATCCGTGCCATCGGTGGCTATTATTTTCTTTGACTGGGAACTTTCCGCGGGCAATGGCGTCTAAAGATGCATACACAGGAGACGCCATGCAAACCCGATCATTCACGCTCGAGCAAGTACATATCCCCACTCCCTGCGACACCGACTGGTCGAAGATGACCGGCGACGCACAGAAGCGCTTTTGTGACGCTTGCGGCAAGCATGTTCATAATCTATCCGCGATGTCCCGCGATGAGGCCGAGCGATTAGTCAATTCTTCGGAAAAAATCTGCGTACAGTTTGCGCGCACCGCGTCGGGACAGACATTGACCACCGAACCGGCGATCAGTGGTTGGCGCAGATGGTCGCCACTGGCGATTGCGTCGATGGCGTTATCGGCCACGCTTGCGATGGTCGGCTGTGATCGACGTGCCAACGCCGAAGTGATGGGCAAGATGCAGGCGATGCCCGCCACACAACCGGCGGTCGAAGTCCTCGCAGGCGAGCCTGTGAGGATCACCCGCGGCGATGTTTGCATCACCCCACCGTCCACACAACCCGCGCCAGAAGTAAAGTTGGGCGAGGCGGTGAGTATCCGTCAAGGCTTCGTCGCGCCTCGCGCACCGGCCACGCAACCGGCGCCAGAAGTCCTGATGGGCACGCCTGCGCCGGTCATCCGCGGCCAGATATCCATCACCCCACCCGCCACGCAACCCGCGACCCAACCGACCACCCAGCCCGACGCTGAGTGATCGGCTTTGAATATCTCTGCACTACGCGACTACTCACTGAGGCCGTGGCAATTCTTATACTTCTTACCCGACCCGCACGGGCACGGATCATTGCGGCCAACCTTTGGTGCCTCGCGGACGATCGTTTTCACCGGTGTCGGATCGGTGGCGGTTTCCGGTGAAGCTTCGCCGGGGGTGTCCAGCGCCGCAGCGGTTTCGCGGGCGTTGCTACCCACATCGTAGGTATCGCTCACCTGGTGCTCGGTGCTGCGGATGTTGTACGCACTCTTGGCGGTCACTTCTTTGCCTTCCACTCGAACGCGGAAGATCAGATCCGTCACCTTGTCGCGAATGCCCTGCAACATCTGATCGAAGAACTTGTAACCTTCTTTCTTATAAATCACGCGTGGGTCGCGTTCGGCATAACCCTGCAATCCGATGCCGCCTTTGAGAACGTCCATCGCGTAGAGATGATCCTTCCATGCCTGATCGAAAATATTGATCAGTACATACTGTTCAAGACGGGTCAGCTCATCTCGTAAAATGCCCCGCGCCCGCCGCAGCACGATATCCCGCGTGGTGATCGTGCCGCTTTTATCTTCGTCGATTTCCTTCGTCCCTTTGCGCGTGACTGCCGTGAGCGGATCCAGATCTTTGGCGACGATCTTCTGCCCAAATCGTTCGTTGAACGCATTGGCGACCAACGTTAAATCCGGACCGAATGCGAGAATCGTATCGACTTCTTTTTCAAGCTTTCCCTCAGCCAGAAACAGTTCCTGCTGGCCGATGAGTTCATCGCGGATTTGTCGAAGCGGGGTCTGCTGAATGTGTTCCAAACCTAAATCATAGTTGTACTTAAACCGCGACCAGGTTCGCACATAATCTGCAGCGTAAGGGTTGTCGATTTGCGATACCTCCGCCGATCCCATCGTGCCCAGCATATGATCGACGGGGTATTCGATTTCGCGGCGTTTATACGCATCCCGCGCACGCTCTTCGATCACCGATACGATCTGTTCCGGCGTCCTGAAAATCTGCCGGTCCTGATCGGCCATGATCTCATCGACGGTTGCTTTGACGCCGAACTTCTCCTCCGCCCATTCGCACAGTGCATTGGCGGCGTAATTCGGTTCGAGAAGCGCCTTGATGCCTTCAACGTCTTGCGATGCGATGTGCGCCAACGCCGAATCTTTCAGAATCTGTTCCAACTCGGCAGCATCCAACTTTTTGATTTCTGATTCTTTGAGATCAGCGTGATACTCGTTGGCTGCCATCTTGGATAAACTCTTGAGATCCCACTGCGTCGGGTCTTCGGGGCTTTCGCCGAGGTATTCACCAAGCGTTTGCGAGATTGTCGTTTCGACTTCGAGTTTTGCCTGGTTTTTGATGTAATCTTCAACATCAACAAACCGGCGCAGGCCTTTCATCTCAGCCGGATCGATCACAACATGGAAATTGGATCGCGCCCATTCAGAAATGTTGGCTGCGATGTAATCCTGCGTGACATACTTATCAACCGCGTCTTCGATCGCCTTGCCGATCATGTCCCAAATGACATTTTCGATGTGCATACCTTCAAGCACCTGCTGCCGCATCCCATAGAAAGTGAGGCGCTGTCGATCCATCACTTCGTCGTAATCGAGTAGATTTTTGCGGGCCAGATAGTTTCGTTCTTCGACCTTTTTCTGGGCGCGCTCAATACCGCGCGTGAGCATTTTAGATTCAATCGCCTCGCCGTACTCCATGCCGATTTTTTTGAAAACGTTAATCGTCCATTCACCCATGAACATCTTGAGCAGATCGTCCTGCAGCGAGCAATAAAACCGCGATGATCCGGGATCGCCCTGACGACCCGACCGCCCACGCAACTGGTTGTCGATTCGCCGGCTGGTGTGGCGCTCGGTACCGATCACGTGCAACCCGCCGACGGCGGTAGTTGTGGGCTTGAGTTGATAGACATTCATCAACGGGCTGTCAGATTTCACTTCGATCGCTTTGTCCGTGCCGCGTTGTTTGAGGTGATAGACACTGTCTTTGTATTCGACATCAAACCACGTTTCCGGCGACAGTTTGATGTCCGTGCCTCGACCGGCCATGTTGGTGGCGATGGTGACATTGCCGACACGTTCGCCCCTGTTGTTCTGGTGCGAATGCCCCGCCACGGCGACGATGTTGGCTTCGCGCTCGTGCTGTTTGGCGTTTAGGACTTCGTGCTTGACGCCGTACTTTTGCGTCAGGAATTTGCTCAGTCGCTCGCTTTTTTCAACACTGGTCGTACCGACCAGTACGGGACGTCCGGCATCGGAGAAGGCTTTGATTTCTTCCACCAACGATTCCCATTTTTCCTGCTCGGTACGATAGACACGATCATCGTGATCCTGCCTGGCGATCGCACGGTTGGTGGGGATGGAAACGACTTCGAGCTTGTAGATTTTGTTGAATTCTTCGCTTTCGGTCATGGCGGTGCCGGTCATGCCGCCGAGGAACTTGTACAGCTTGAAAAAGTTTTGCAGCGTGATCGTCGCCAGCGTCTGGGTTTCCTTCTTAATCGGTACGCGTTCTTTAGCTTCGACCGCCTGGTGCAAACCATCCGACCACTGCCTGCCGACCATTTTTCGACCGGTGTATTCATCGACGATGACGACTTCGAGTTCACCGGTTGCACGCGGGCCGGTCCCGCGTTCGACGACGTAATCTTTATCGCGCTCGTAGACTACATGCGCACGCAACGATTGATCCATCAGGTGAGGCCATTCGACATTCTCGCCGACATAGAAGCTGCCGACACCGGCCGCTTCCTGTGCAGCGGCGATGCCTTCGTGCGTCAGATGCACACTCTTGCGATCCAGTTCCACTTCGTAATAAGGCGTGAGACCGGCTTTCTTGGCATCAGTTTCCTCCAACTTGATCTCAGCATCTTCGGCACGCTTCAGGGCGGCGGCTTTTTCTTCTTTATTCGGAGCTTTGTCGGCGTCCCCGAGCGCGGCTTTGATCGAGCGCTTCAAGTTTTCGCAATCTTTTTCGATCGCACCAAAAGGCTTGTGCAGTTCGATGATCTTTCGCGCAACCGCATCAGACGCAACGTATTTCTGCGGATCATCCACCGCGTCGCCGGAGATAATCAAAGGCGTGCGGGCTTCGTCGATCAGGATCGAATCGACCTCGTCGACGATCGCAAAATCAAGCGGGCCCTGCACTTGCATATCGACGCGCTCTTTCATGTTGTCGCGGAGATAGTCGAACCCGAACTCGCTATTCGTGCCGTAAGTAATGTTGCATTCGTACTGCTTGCGGCGGGATTCGCCACCCGGATCCATATCCGATTGGATGAACCCGACCGACAGACCCAACGCCTCAAACGCCGGACGCACCCATAGCGCATCGCGGCGCACCAGATAGTCGTTCACCGTTACGACATGACAACGATACCCCTCCAACGCCCGCAGCAGACAGGCCAGCGGCGCAACAAAGGTTTTACCTTCACCGGTCGCCATTTCCGCGATCTTGCCTTCGTACAACGCCAAACCACCAATCAACTGCACATCAAAACAACGGGCCCGGAATGGCGGCCGAGAATCGGGATAGATTTCCCGCACCGCTTGATAAACCTCAAGCGGGATTTCAACCGTTTTCCAGTCGGCGGACCCTTGAATGATTTTGTCTTCGATCGCTGCAAAGGCGTCGAAGGCTTTATCCGTTTTCAATTGATCGGGATTGAAATTGTTTTCGGGATTAAAGACATTGCGGATGCCGATATTGCGATCCATCGATTCACGCATGATCGCCAGACATTCGGACAATACTTCTGTGGTGCGAATCTTTTTGTGCAGCAGATCGTCTTTGATCTGTAACGTCCTGCCGCGTAGATCGCTGTCAGAAAGCTGGCTGATCTTGCTTTCAAAGCTGTTCACGTCTTGTACGAGTTTGCGGTAGCGTTTGACTAGCCGGTCGTTGCGCGAGCCGAAAATCTTGGTGATGGTCTTGCCGAAAATCATGTGATAAATCCGAATGGGCGCGATCAATGTCGCGCGAATGCGTTAACTAAAGATGAGAAATTAGCGCTCAGTGAGCGCACGGACACAACAAAACAGGCGTGATTCAGGCAATCGGCGGGGGAAGGCAATACCGGAAAACATCCAACACCTCATGGCGAACCGGGTGGGTGTCTAATTCCAGCGGGTGGGAAGGCAAACTCGGCGATGCGGTCAACGCCAGTCTTTGAAATAACGCAGAGCGCGACAACGATTTCGATAACCCGACTTCAAGCCGGTCAATCCAACTCGTTCGCACGCGACGCGTATCGCTATCCATCGGCGCAGCTGCACCCACAGCAGGCTGCCGGCTGGCAACCATCGCTGTCATAACCACCAATAGGATGATGACTCGCGCCGTCATAGCCTGCTAAATATAGCAAAAACCCAGTCCAAGCGCATCAGTCTGATGAAAATAATTGGCTTCGGCGCTTTTTACGCCACTAAAAGACGGCTGGCACCGCTCACATGCGCCGGTGACACTACCGCCTGGATGATCACGTTCTACGAGGATTACATGGTTCGGCGCGTCGGTTACAGCACCGCCTCGGTAACTTAATACGCTTTCAAAAATTGTACGAAATTTTGCAGAATTTTATTCGTCACCCGCTCGTATCTGGCGTAGTGCTGCTCGGTGCCTTTGCGGATAATCTGCTCGGCATCGCTGCCCAGAACGTCGATCGCTTGCTGCCGATTGCCCGCGGTGATCGCTTCGATCCCGTCCCGATCCAGCTCGATATGATACTGAAAGCCGAACAGGCGATTCTTAAATCGAAACGCCTGATTCCGACACGTTCGCGTGCTGCTTAGCAACGCATTCCCGGTCGGGGGTGGCGGCGCAGGGGGCGGCGGCGCGTTGGCGGGCGGGGGTAATTTGGGCAGATCGAACGTGTCAAAATGCCAGTGAAACATCGGCGATCCTTCGATCGCGCCGTAGACGATCGGCTCGGTTCCGCCGGGGAATGGAAAGCTCACCGGTGCCCATCCGATTTCTGGCAATGCCTCGGTCGGTTCGGCCGGCTTGGGGGGTTGCCCAGGACCGGATGGGGATGCCATCTTCACATTCGGATAGACCTTTGCCCCGCCCGCATGCGCGATTAGCTGCGCACCTAAGCAAATGCCAAGCACCGGTCGATCCAGTTCGATGAGGCGCTTTAACAGATGGGCTTCGTGTTGCATATAGGCGTATTCCGTTTTGCCAATATCGCTGACGCCCATCGGCCCGCCCATGACCACCAGCACGCGCAGCTCGTCCAGATCGGTCGGCACTTCGTCGCCTTTGTAGAGATGCCGCACCTCGGTGGGGATGCCAAAATCACGGAAGACCGGAACGATCCTGCCAGGGCCTTCGTACGGAACGTGCTGAAGAATGATCGCCTTGCTCATAAGCCGTGTGATGATCGGGGGATTGGGACGGCAAATCAAGCTGACGAACCGCACGCAATGCAATTGAGCCTGTCGCACAGGCTGCGATACCCATGATGAGTCTCGATTTTAGCGCTTACTCAATTCGCCGCATCGCGATTATCCATTTCCGCCGCCAGGATCGACCGCGGACAGTTGGCGGGTTCTGCGGCAGCGTCGCCGGGCTTGGCATCGGATGGGCAATCGGTCGCGCAGGCGGCGAAGGTGATGGATCGGAAATGTTCGAGGATCATAGGCCGCATTGCCCGCGTGATCAGGGTGGCATCATTCTGCAACAACGCCTCGAACGGCGTGACCACATCCAGCAGCGTAATTGCAGGCGGTTCGCGGGTGATCAGATAACCGCCCTCATCAAACCCCTCAATCACTATTCCCGCCCGCACCAGTTCCGCCATGACCGCCCAGGTCATTTTTTCATCCGCACCCGATATTTTGAGCAATTCGCCAATATTCGTTTCCTCATGCCGCGCATGCCCTTCACACAACCGGCTGACGATCGCGATCGCTGCGTTGGATTGGGGGTGGAGGGAGATCATGGTTGGTCAGCGGAATCGATCAGTTTTTGTGATATCCAAAAATTATACTCGTCGCGTAATTTTAAGAGATACGGGCGCACTTTAGGGATGTTTCCTGCGCGCTTCATTATTTTCAGAATACCTACCAATCCGATGACACGCAGCCCGCGACGCTCTGCTTCAGCTCGACCGCGTGTTTCGTCAATGAGTATGGAGTCTGCGTTCAACTGTTCGGCGAGAATGCTCGCTTCGGATTCGCCTTTGTCCAATATCGCTTCAAGCATTTCAAGTTCGCGATGAGCTTCCACTTGGTGGACGATCAGAAAATGCAGCGTTGGCACTGGGATGGGAACGCGTGTGGATTCAGGCTGCGTCAGTTCGCGCCACACCGCAGACGGAACATGAATCTCAAAGTCCATCCCCTGCAAGCGTTGCAGCAGTTCAATATTGTAAAGCGCGTACAGCGGCGATGAGTCACTGATAACCAGCCGCACTAAATTTTTCCTTCACGGAAGCGCTTCAAATCATCGAAGCCAACCTCATCGACAATTTGATAGACGGGAATGTTCCGCTTCATCAACTCTTCTTCAAACGCTCCTTGTGAAAGATTGGCTAATCGACGTGCAGCGGGACGCGAGATTTTTTGCGCAGCGTAAAGCTGACAGGCAATTTCAACCAAAAAGGCTGGCCCGTCATAACCTGTGTCATTCAAAACACTTTCGGAGATCGTCAAAGGCATTATTTCACCTGAAGGTAAATTATAAGCCGATCGCCGGCATTTACCACGCCAATTTCACGTTCGCCGAGGCGTAGGCGGTGAGATCGGCGGTGTCTTCGAACACCTTGTTATCGCTGGCGTCGTAGAGTTGCACCTGACGCCACGCGATCACGCCGCCGCTGACCGAAACCGTGACATTCGCATTCGGGGAATAGGAGACGCCCACCCCCACCGGTAGCGAATCATCACTTAACACGCCTTCGGGAAGCAGGGCATTGTCGCTGAGACGGTACTCACGCAGCTCCAGCTTGGCATTGGCGAAGACCGACCATTGCTTGTCAATCTGATAAGTCAGCGTGGCCGACAACCCCGACGCACTCAATCGCCATTGGTCGGCGATCGCCCATTCGATATTTAACAGCGGCACGATGATCGGATCATCAGAAAGCTGGGAACTGACGGCAATGCCCGTCCCAACCCACACGCCTTTGGCGATCTGGTAGTTGAATCCGATGAATGCGCCATAGACCAGCGAATCAGCCACATCCGCATCGGGTTCGCCGCCTAAGCCCAACAGCAATCCACCGTTGACGCCTAGGTTTTCGTTCACGTACATCGTGACCGACGGCCGCAACGTAAAAAGCAAAAACTCGTCAGGAAACGCGTCATCCGAAAAATTATACCGATCGTACTCACCGCCCACCGCGATCCCGACGCGCAGCGATTCGCTCAATTTCGATCCCGCGAAAAAATCGGCTCCTGTTCGCAGTACTGACAGAGAATTGTCATCGTTGAGATCCGATTCCAAGCTATAGGTGGCATACGGCGTTAAAGAGTAGCTCCATGCTGCTTCATCTTCGGCCACTGCCACGGACGTAAATAGGCTGCTCACAACCAGTGCAGAGAGGTAGCGTGTATTCATGGCAGATAGTGTATCCGACTAATCGCCTCGCGTCTTGCTATGGGTACGCTTCGGCAACATTAACGATCAGTGCGTTCGCACGCGCACGCTGGCGGCGTGGGCGTCGAGTTGCTCGGCGTTGGCAAGCGAGATGATCGCCGGGGCGTCGGCGACGATGCTGGCCTGATCGTATCGCACGACGCTGGAACGCTTTATAAACTCGTAAACGCTGATGCCGGACGAAAACCTTGCCGTCGTATTGGTCGGCAGGCAATGGCTAGGCCCGGCAACGTAATCCCCCGCAGCCACCGGAGAGTGCGCACCGACATAGACCGCCCCGACATGCCGCAACTGTGACAACACGCTGTCATTGGCCTGAGTCTGTAAATTGACGTGCTCGCAGGCGATGCGATTGGCTAATTCAATCAAAGTCTGCATCGACGGATCGATCACGATCATGCTGTCATCGCGTAGGGCGCGGGTGATCGGTTCCACCCGCTGCAGCGACTTCAACTGCTGGTTGATCTGCTCCAAGACGGCATCGGCGAAGGCTTGCGATGTCGTCAGCAAAAAGCACGACCCCGGATCGTGTTCGGCCTGGGCTATCAGGTCGGATGCGACAAAATCCGCCCGTGCCGATTCATCGGCGATCGTCAGAATCTCACTCGGACCGAGATATCCATCGATGCCCACGCACCCTGCAACCAATCGCTTGGCGATCTGCACATACGAATTGCCCGGGCCGACGATCTTATCAACCGGCGCGATGGTTTCCGTTCCAAACGCCATCGCTGCAACCGCCGCCGCCCCACCGACGCGGTACATTTCGGTGATGCCCACTTCGTGCGCGGCTGCCAGCACGACATCCGATTTTCCGAATCGACTTCCCGGCGTGCAAACCACGACCCGCTTCACCCCGGCTGTCTGCGCCGGCACCGCGAGCATGATGAGCGATGACGGATACGCCGCCTTGCCGCCAGGGAAATAAACGCCGACCGAATCAAGCGGCGTCCAGCGCATCCCCATTTCCAACGCGCCGCGTTGCAATGCGGCTGTCGGTTTGGGCATGACATGCGATTGATACTCACGCACCTGTGCGATTGATCGCCTCAATGCCGCCAGCAAATCGGCGTCGATGCGTTTCGCCGCCGCCGCCATTTCATCGATGCTGACGCGAAGTTGATCGGGTGCAAAATCGGGATCGTCAAATTTTCGCGCGATATCGACCAACGCCGCATCACCTTTGTCGGCCACCTGTTCAAGGATATCGCGCACGGTGTCTGTCATTCCCGCACGGTGCCCGCGCGACAACGCCATGTCCTTCGGATCGAGTCGCAAACGCGCGATAATCGCTTCGATGCGGGCATTCTCTTGCGGGACGGATAATCTCAATACGGGGATCATTCCCACGATGTTAGGCATGACACGCGCGCGGTCAATTGTTACGCTGGTGTCAGTATGAATCGTGTGCTGATTATCTCCGCCGACGCCAACGATGAAACCAATCGCATCGCCAAGGCGCTGACTGACCGTGGCGCGACGCGCATTGTGCTGCGAGCCGATTCGCCTGTTTCTGTGTTAATCGACACGTTGAAATTGCGAAAAAAACTACAGAATGC
The DNA here is from genome assembly GCA_038210015.1 of Tepidisphaerales bacterium. Classification (GTDB taxonomy): domain Bacteria; phylum Planctomycetota; class Phycisphaerae; order Tepidisphaerales; family Tepidisphaeraceae; genus BPJO01. Next base: position 51,440 of record JBBQXB010000002.1, on the reverse strand, counting down.
GTCGGTGATCCATGCCTTCGGCGGTACTGCGCTGGCGGCGGCGACTATCGCCTCCGGCGTGCCGATCATCTTTACGCCAACCACCCGCCCCACGCGCACGCTGACCAGCTGGTGTCGGGCGATCGCTGCGTATCGCTCGCTGGATATTGTTTGCACCAACGACACCATCCGCCGGGCGATCGTCACGCGGGGATTCGACTTTGATCGCACGCATCTCATTCGTCCCGGCGTAAATCTCGCATCTGTCCCAACAACGCGAGACAACGATTTACGGTTAGGATTCGGATTTTCAAACGCCGATACCGTGCTCTTTTGCCCACTCGAGATCACGCCTCAGTCCGGCCACGCTGCCGCGGTCTGGGCGTTATCGATTCTGAATGTCGTTCACCCCCAGTACAAACTGCTCCTGTGGGGCAGCGGAACGGCAGTTTCGCGTGTGAGGGAATTGGTCGGGCGCACACTTAATCCTGGCATCTATCATATTGCCGACACATGCAATGTTGCATCTGTGTTTGCCGCCGCCGATGCGATTCTCCTGACACCGGCTGGCTATGTACCCATGTTGCCGATCGCGATGTCGATGGCGTCAGGCAAACCGATCGTGGCGACCGTCACCCAACAAATATGCGAGCTTTTGGAAGACCGCCATACCGCGTTGCTCGTCAATTCAACGACACCCCGCGCGATCGCGCATCGGATTGTCGATCTGATGTCTGATGCGACGCTGGCGTGGAAGTTAAAAGACCGTGCGCGGGCGGAAGTGTACGATCATCTCACGCAATCCAAAATGCTTGAGTTGCATCGGCAGCTCTATGAGAAAGTGTCGGGATCGCAGAATGAAACTTCATCACCGAGTTTTTTGAAACCCAGCGAAGCATAAAGATTCTGTGCAATCATGTTGTTGGGTTCGCAGGCGAGCATCACGTGCTTAAACATCGCCCTGCCTGCCAGATCAATCGCGGCCTGCACCACCGCCCTGGCATAGCCCTGCCCGCGATGGGCTTCAAGAACGTGTACCTGCTCGATCAAACCGACTTCGCCGGAGGTCATCAACGCGGCCCGCGCAACAATTTTTCCATCGACAATCGCGACCAACGCTTCGTATTGTGGATCGTCTAATCGTGCGATCGAAGCGTCGGCAAGTTGCGGCTGAATGCTTGCTGCCGCTTCACGGGCGAATGGTTCGTATAAACGCATTGCGGCGCGGGCAGAAATAATCTTGTACGTGTGCTCGTGGCGAGCCGAGGCTTGTTCCAATCGCAAAATATCACAGCGTTTTTCGCGCCAACCCTGTCGCTTTAGCACTTCCACAAGCGGCAATTTTTCGTCATCCGCCGCCAATCGCGACAACATCACACGCCAGCATCTCGAATTGCGTTTGGCATAACAATCCTGCGCTGATTGCCAGAGTTGCTCGGCTTGCATACCACGCGGGACCCGCGCTAGAAAAATCCGGTTCGCATCAAAAACCCTCGACAAATGAGGCGAGCAGACCGCCAACCCCAAATCAATTTGTTCAACGTCCGTTCCCGCTGCGCAAAAATCGGCGTAGGCTTGATCTGCCAATGCTAAAATCCGCATCGGATCCATTGTCGCGGGGCTGGGCAGGACATCTAAACGCATCATCAAAGTATATCGTGTGATTGATCGAATGCCTCGCCACGGTTAGCGTATCGGTTATGAAGTTGTGCATCTCCACGCTCGTTTGTCCCACGTGGACTTTTCAACAGATCATCGATGCCTGCGCACAGCACGGGATTGCCGGCATCGACTTTCGCGGCATCGCCAGCGAGATTGATATTACCCGACTATCATTATTCACCACCGAACTCGCAGAGACGCTCAGGCTGCTTAGCGAACGAAATTTGCGGATGCCTTGTCTGAATCTTTCGACCACACTCATTACATCCGACGCCGACCGCTGGACCAGCTTCTTAGATGAGACGCAGCGTTATGCGCAACTCGCGCGATTGACCCAAACGAAATACCTGCGTGTGTTTGGCGGCCGAGTGCCCGACGAATCATCCAGACCTGAAGCGCAAGACCTTGCCAGACGGCACTTGAAGCAACTGAGCAAAATCGCATCCGCCAACGAATGCCAGATCGTTTGGGAAACGCACGATGACTGGTGTACCAGCAGCGAAATGTTACCTGTTTTGGAAGCCTTCAAACCCGACGAAGTTGGGGTCTTGTGGGATATCGAACACCCGTTCCGCAAGGGGGAATCCCCTGAAGACACAGCCCATAAGCTCGGCGAATATATAAAGCACATTCACGTCAAGGATTCTCAAAGAATCGGCGACCGCAACGTTCCAACGTTGATGGGCGAAGGCAATTTACCCGTCTTACCATGCCTCCGGGCGCTCAAAAATGCTGGTTATAGTGGGTGGTATTCACTTGAAACCGAAAAACGCTGGCGGGCAGAAGCACCCGAACCCGAGCAGACAATCCCGCAATTCGTCCAGTATATGACTTCTTTGGCGCTCTAAAACCGTCGCAACGCCATCTGATGCGCGCTGGGGACTATTCATCTGCACCGTATTTTCGATATACTGTCTTTGCTTTGAATTTACGCCCTCAAAATACGATCGCGAAAGAAGTTCGTTTTCGCGGACGAGGCCTCTTCTCCGGCGAACCCGCAGAAGTCACCTTCACGCCCGCAGATGTGGGCGCTGGCATCACTTTTGTCCGTAGGCATGGCGAAAAAGTCGCGACCATCCCGGCAATGGTTCACAACGTCGTCAAACGCCCGCGGCGTACCTGCCTGAAAAACGGCACGCTGCAGATCGAAACCGTCGAGCATTGCCTCGCAGCGTTAACAGGTTTAGGCATCGACAACGCAACCGTCACCGTATCCGAATCAAACACCGGCGAAATCCCGATGGGCGACGGATCGAGTGTCGATTTCATGCAAGTGCTGCAAGGGGCGGGGCTTACAGTCCAAGACCGCGAAATTGATCCGCTGATTATCAAAAAACCGTTGCAAGTCACCTTCGGCGACGCAACGCTCGCGGCCTTGCCCGGACCGACCGACCGGCTGGAAATCATTTACGACTTTGAAGCCGGCGCACCGATCGGTAGGCAGGTCTTCGCGTTTCATCTGGGTCGCGATGATTTTATGAAAGAACTCGCCCCGGCGAGAACTTTCGTCTTTGAGCATGAAGCCGCAGAACTGCGCAAACGCGGATTTGGCGAGCACTTAACCACCAAAGACCTGCTGGTTATTTCCCCTACCGGTCCGCTTGAAAATGAGTTTCGCTTTCCCGACGAATGCGTCCGACACAAAATTCTTGATCTGATCGGCGATCTCACACTCGTCGGTCGCCCGATTTTCGGCAGGCTGGTCGCGCATAAATCCGGACACGAACTGAATCACCTGATGGCGCGGAAACTGATCCAACACGCCGACAATGTCTGGCGTGAAAATCTGCTGACCCGCGACAACGCTGCGTTGGATATCCGTAAAATCCAAGGCATTTTGCCCCACCGCTTTCCCATGCTACTGGTGGATCGCGTTTTAGAAATTGTCGGCGACACGCGCGCGATCGGAATCAAGAATGTCACCAATAACGACATCTTCTTCCAAGGCCATTACCCCGGCACGCCAATTATGCCCGGTGTGTTGATCGTCGAAGCGCTCGCGCAACTCGGCGGGATATTGCTCAGCCAAAAACTTGAACACACCGGAAAACTTGCCGTGCTGTTAAGTATGGATAGGGTGAAAATGCGAAATCCGGTCGTGCCCGGCGATCAATTGCTCTTGGAAGCAATCGCCGTGCGTGTGAAAAGCAGGACGGGTCATGTGCGGTGTCGTGCATACGTTCAGGACAAAGTAGCCGCCGAAGCGGATATTAAATTTATGCTCGTCGATGCAGAACCCGCGTGAACCCCGACGTCATGAATAATTGACGTTCCATCAGCCACGAAAAACGATGCCCAATATCCATCCACTAGCCTGTGTCGATCCCAAAGCCACGCTCGCCAGCGACGTTGAGATCGGACCGTTCTGTGTCATCGGTCCCGATGTCGTCATCGATACCGGCTGCAAGCTTTACAATAACGTCACGATCCTAGGGCATTCCCTCATCGGTAAAAACAACACTTTCTACCCCAACGCCGTCCTCGGCACGCCGCCTCAGGATTTGAAATATCGTGGCGGACCCACTCGCGTCCTGATGGGTGACAACAACCAAATCCGCGAAGCGGTGACGATTCAGTGCGGTACGGAAACCGGCGTTGGCGTTACAACGGTCGGATCGAACAACCTACTGATGGTCAACTGCCATATCGGACACGACGCGCATTTTGGAGATAAGTGCATCATCGGTAACAACGTGATGGTCGCAGGGCACGTGAAGTGTTTTGATGGCGTGGCGATGATGGGCGGCGTCGGCATTCATCACTTCGTCACAATCGGCGAATATGCTTATATCGCCGGTTATTCGCGCATTCACCATGACGTGCCGCCTTATGTAAAAGTGGACGGCGCCGACCGCGTGCGGGCACTCAATGCATTGGGTTTGAAGCGTCACGGCTTTTCCGATGAGGAGATCGAAGCACTCGAAGACGCAGCCCGCAGATTATTCTTTGGTCGCGAAAAACCCTTCAGCGTAACCCTAGCCGAGTTTGATGCGATGAACGGCATGAACCCGCGTGTCAAACGCCTTATCGATTTCATCCATCAGCGCAATCAAGGCCGTCATGGCAGGTACTTGGAAGCTATGCGAAATAAATGACGCAACGTAGCCGACGTTATTTTATGTAGCTGTGGATTAGGTTTCACGGACTTCAAGTTGCTGCTCGCGAAAGCCGCTGCTTTGGTTGTCATCGGAAACATTATGGGCAGAAACCCGATCGTCGAGCTTTAGCGCGGCAAGTTGGTCGTTCAATTCAGTTGTGTCATCCTGTGGCGCGTATCCTAAAATTTGCCGCGCGTTAGTGATGTCGAGTCGTTTAAAACGGTTGTCACTCAGACCGTTAAAAATCGCGAACTTCAGATGCCGCGCATCAATGCACTTTCTAATCAGTTGATCGAGATCGCGATGTGAAACAAACGCGTCGAGCATATCAATCCCTGCATCACCTTTGGCGGCGCTGCGAGGCTGAAATGCACCGATACGAAGTGCGATGCTGCTCAGCCCTTCCTGTTCGGCGATATATCTGGCGAGCGCTTCGCCGAAGCATTTGGTCACGCCATACAAATCGCCGGGGTTGACCGGATCACTTGGTTTGACCTGTACGTCCGCAGGATAACCCGACACCGCATGGATACTCGACGCGTAAATCACCCGGCTGCACTTAAACTCTTTGGCGAGCAAAAAAACGTTGTAAGTTCCGATGATGTTTAACTTTAGCAAACTCGCCCAGTCTGCGCTAGGCGACGCCTGACCTGCAAGATGCAATACCGTGTGAACGTCTTTGAAATGTGGTTTCAGCGAATCCAGATCGGTGATGTCCCCCGATACGACCGTGCCAAACTGACCCAAACTCGCACGTTCCTCCGCGTCATTACCATGAATGAGAAGCCGCAGTTGATAACGGTCAGCGTTGTTTTTCGCGAAATACCGACCGATATTCCCTGCCGATCCGGTGACGAACACTATCTTGCGATCGGTGGATTCTGGCAGTGTGCCTTCAGGCTCAAGCGAAACGACATCCAGCATATGACAACTCCGTCAGTCCATATGACGCTCAAGCTGCCGCGAATATCTTGATTTGATTGCGAGGCTCACTTTCGACCCTTTGAGACTCCGCATTGGCTTCGCGCATCATACGAACCAGATTGCGTGCCTGACTGTTTTCAAGCCATTGCGGATCGAGCAGGTTCAGCAGATTCACTTTTTCAAAGCGATTGCGAGATGTTGGGGTTTTCGTTGTCTGCATGGGTCGTACTCCTTATGACGTTGGATATCATTGCAACTCCGCGCTAGAAGCCCGTAAATCTGGTATTAATTCGACTTTATTTTTTGTTGGTCATGCTCTGGTTGTTAATGCTGTGTTAATAGATGCCGCTGCACTTTGCATACTGACGCACTACGCTAAGATTTGATCCCAGCATGACATCCGTTCGACTTGAGCAGGTCACCAAACGTTTCGGGCAGCAAACCGCGCTGGATGCCGTCGATCTTAAAATCGACGCTGGCGAGGTGTTTTTCCTGCTAGGACCAAGCGGCTGTGGTAAATCAACCCTGCTAAGAATCATCGCCGGCCTGCACGAACCCACCTCTGGTCGGGTCTATTTTGGCGATCGCGATGTCACGGCGTTGAGCACCGAACATCGCAATGCCGTGATGTGTTTTCAAAGCTACGCGCTCTGGCCTCACATGAACGCGAGGCAGAACATCCGGTTCGGGCTGGAAATCCGAAAAATCGCGAAGGACGAAGCCGATCGGCGCGTCGAAGAAGTCGTCCAACTCGTCCAACTCAGCGAGTTCGCCCACAAAAAACCGAACGAAATGTCAGGCGGCCAGCAGCAACGCGTCGCGTTGGCACGGGCGCTGGTGGTCAAACCCGATTGCCTGCTGCTCGACGAACCGCTTTCCAATCTCGACGCCAAATTACGCTTGGAAATGCGTACCGAAATCCGTCGAATCTGCCGGGCCAGCGGTTTGACCGCGATCTACGTCACCCACGATCAAAAAGAGGCCCTCAGCATCGCCGATCGCATGGCGGTATTAAATCAAGGCCGGATCGAACAAATCGGCAAGCCGCAAGACTTGTATCTCAAACCCAAAAATCGCTTTGTCGCCAACTTCATGGGCGAAACCAATTTTATTGCAGGGACGGTGACGAAAATTGAAGAAAATCATGTGACGGTTGAAACCGTCATTGGCGCAGTGTTGGCCGCCGTCGTGCCAAATGATGTGACCATCGCAGATAAAGTTGCTCTCTCGATCAGGCCAGAAACCATCCGAATCGGAACACCTGCAGATTTGATTGTAAATCAGTTTAATGCGCGCGTTCACGACACGATCTACCTTGGCGAAGTCGCGCAACACATTGTTAGCGTCGGAACCGACCAAAAACTCGACCTGCGTGCCTTTGAACTTAATCCTAAACTGGTCGTCCGCGACGATAAAGTCGCCGATGTAAAGATATGGGTCGAGCCAAGTGATGTGGTCATCTTAAAATCCTAGTAAGCCACGGATGGACACCGATGAGCACCGATGAATATCCGAAATGTGAAAGGTGAATTCGCGATCCAAGTAGATATTTCGGAGTACCCGGCATGACACAAATCCAGTGCGTCCAAACTTTTTTACACTCGTTGCTTAGTCGTGTAACAACGACTTTATAGATTATATCTGCGTCGATCTGCTTGCATCTGCGTCTAGCTAAATATTTGATGGTTAAAAACCTGATCATTCTCGGCATCCTGGCGCTAATCGTTGCGATCCCGTTTGTCTTTCGCAAGCCGCCACCGCAAGGCGATTGGCGCGAGGGCGATCCGGTCATCGTTATTGTCTCGCCGCACAATGAGGCAATCCGGTACGAATTCGCGCAAGCCTTCTCTCGCTGGCACAAAAAAAATTACGGCAAGCCGGTGAAGATCGACTGGCGTAACATCGGCGGCACGACTGAAATAGGCCGTTATCTCGCCAGCGAATACACCGCTGCCACCCGCGCCTGGTGGATCGCCAATGGCAACGATTGGCCGGGGCTTGCGACCGACGATCTGACCAAACCCGTCCCCACCAACGACAGCACAAAACAAGTGCATCAAGCCTATCGAGACACCGATTCACCCGACGCCATCAGCTCGCAAATCGACCTGTTTTTCGGCGGCGGCGAATTCGATCACACCAACGCCTATAAAGCCGGCTTCACCGTCAAAGTCATTGACTCCTTGCCGCAAGAACTATTCCTCGAAAATGGCGTTGATCTGATCCCCAAGCAAGTCAGCGGCGAAGTCTGGCGCAATGATTCGGTGATTGGAAATGTCGTCAGCACCTTCGGCATCATTTACAACATCGACCGCTTAAACGATTTACACATCGCCACCCCGCCCAAGCAGTGGTCGGATCTGGCAGACTACCGATATTACGGACAGATCGGTCTGGCCGACCCGACCAAGAGCGGATCGATCGCCAAAGCATTTGAAATGCTCGTCCATCAACAGATGCACGATGCAGCGTCAAAGGCGGGATTCGCCAACGAGCAAATCGCCGCCAATGAGCAACGCATCGCCGAGTACATCAAATCACAAGGTAAAACCTATCAGCGCGGCGACGTGCCCGCCGATCTTCGTGACTACCAGGCCGCCCTCGAAAAAGGATTTGAAAACGGTTTGCATCTGATCCAGAAAATCGGTGCTAACGCGCGCTATTTCACCGACAGCGCCAGCAAAGTGCCGATTGATGTCAGCATGGGCGACGCCGCCGCAGGGATGGCGATCGATTTTTACGGACGATTCCAGGCCGAGGCATCCCGCGCACCCGATGGTAGCGAACGGATGAAGTTCATCACCCCAATCGGCGGGACGAGCGTCTCGTGCGATCCGATCTCGCTCCTACGCGGCGCAGGCGGGCATGCTCCCGAAGCTCAGCGGGCAGAAACCAGACTGGTCGCGATCCGCTTCATCCAATTCATTCTCTCTGAAGAAGGCCAGCGACTCTGGTGCTACGAACCGGGCACCAAAAACGAGCAAGGCGAATTGATCGGACCGGAAAAATACGCGCTTCGTCGATTGCCGATCCGCCGAACCTTCTACCCTTCGACCCAGCCATTCATCCAAACCCAGCACGAACAACATCTCAAGCACTCGGTCGATGATCTGGCCGACCCGATGATCGATCCGTATTCTGTTTCCAAACAATTCGTCTACTACCCACGATGGACGGGATCGCATTTTTCCGTCCTTCGCGACATCGTGCGGGCGATGTGCATGGACAGCGCGGCAGAGCTAAAAAACGCATGGCAGGCCGTGCATCAGCGCGCCGATCACCACGAATACGATCCCGTTCTCGGCCCGCTACCGACCGTGCGCTTGACCAAAGACGGCGTGACATCGACCGTCCCGCTTAACTGGCGCACCGCACCGGATATCCGCAAAAATTACGAAACGATCGACTACATGCGCGAATGGACCAAAGCCTTCCGCGATACCTATCACACGATCGCAACCGGCGAATTGCACGGGACGACCACCGGGCAACTTGGATCAGCAAATTGAGTAAACCGTACATCTTATGCGTACATACATAACATTTTCGGCTCAAACCAACTGCTGGACTGATGTGCCACAGAGACACAGAGGCACAGAGGAAATCAAAACGCAGCGTGCAACTGGTGCTACAGATACCTTCGCGACACCGAACGACAATGCGTGCATGCTGCATTGTTATGGATTGATCCTCCTGTCTGTGCGTCTGTGTCTCTGTGAGTTTTTTAACCCTCAAAAAGCAGACACGCCGAGGTGTCGTCCATGAAACGATCGACCGCCTGGTTCCTATTCTTCGTCCTCACCGCGATCTTTGCGGTTACGTTCCTCTGGCCATTGTTTCGGATCGTGCAGAAGGGGTTTTTTGATACCGACGGCACGCCGACGCTGCGATATTTGTATGGCGTGTTTCAGAATCCGATCTACGTCGAAGGGCTGATCAACAGTTTCAAAATCGCGATCGGCACGACGACGTTGGTCTGTTGCATCGCTGTCCCACTGGCGTGGATGGCGAACAAATACCAGTTCGCCGGCAAGGGGCTATTTCAAGGATTGCTATTGGTCCCGATGATCCTCCCGCCGTTTGTCGGCGCGATCGGATTCCAACAAATGTTCGGCCAATACGGGGCGGTCAATTCGTTGTTCGGTCTGTCGATTGACTGGATCGGTTCGGGTCAATACTGGGGGGTGATCATTTTGCAGGCGTTGGGCTTGTATCCGATTCTGTATCTGAATGTGGCTGCGGCATTGGCGAACATCGACCCGGCGATGGAACAGGCGGCGGAAAATCTAGGTTGCAGCGGATTCACAAAGTTCCGCCGAATCACACTCCCACTGATTATGCCCGGACTATTCGCAGGCGGAACGATCGTATTAATCTGGAGTTTTACCGAACTCGGCACGCCGCTGATTATGCAATACAACCGCTGTACGCCGGTTCAGGTGTTTGATGGATTGAAAGATATAGGCACCAGCTCATTTCCGTACGCGTTGGTGTTTGTGATGCTCGTCACAAGTGTGACGCTGTACGCGATTGGCAAGTTCGCGTTTGGCCGAAAAAGTTTTGCGATGCAATCGAAAGCCGCCACCGCATCATCGGTCACGCCTGCGACGGGCTGGCGTGCGATTGTCATTCCGCTGACTTTTGCCGCCGTCTGTTTTATCGCGTTGTTGCCGCATATCGGAGTTCTTCTGACCGCCTTCAGCCCCGCGGGAAGCTGGTATCAAACTGTTTTCCCAACCGAACTCACTTTCGGACACTTTCAAGAAGCCCTCGGCCATGACATGACCGTCAGCTCGATCCGCAATAGCCTGCTTTTTTCTAGTCTGTCGGTGTTGCTGAATCTGGGCATCGGTATCGCGGTGGCGTTTGTGGTGGTTAGATCGACGATCCCGCTTCGCGGACTGCTCGATGCGATGGCGATGCTGCCTCTGGCGGTTCCGGGCATTGTCATGGCGTTCGGATATCTGGCGATCAGCACATGGGCGGCAAATACGCAGATGGTGAAGGAATCAGAATGGCTGAAATCGCTTTTTGACGTGCGAACCAATCCAACTTTGTTCCTGGTCATCGCCTATGCGGTACGTCGATTGCCTTACATGGTCCGAAGTGCGGTGGCGGGTTTGCAGCAAACCAGCGTGACGCTTGAAGAAGCATCATCCAATCTCGGCGCAAGTGCGTGGACAACGTTACGGCGAATCACCGTACCGCTGATTGTCGCGAATCTGGTCGCCGGGGCGATGCTGGCATTCGCATTTTCCATGCTCGAAGTCAGCGATTCGCTGATGCTGGCGCAGCGGGCGGATTATTTCCCGATTACCAAAACCATTTACGAACTTTTTCAGCTCATCGGCACGGGTAAATATCTCGCCAGCGCACTGGGCGTATGGGCGATGGTTTTTCTGGCGACCACAATACTGGGCGTCAGCGTGATCCTCGGACGTAAGATGGGTGCAATTTTCAGAGTTTGAACCGACACGGGGTATGTCGCATCAGCCCTTCTCACGATACACTTCTGGCATGTTTCGACACTTCTCATTGTCCACCGCCTGTCTGGTTGCTTTGTCTGCGGTTGCTGGCTGCAACAGCGATCCGGAGCCGCGCCCGCTGGGTGCGGACCAATTCTATCGTGCCAATGATCGCGGCGGTGCACTGCCGCCGGGTCCGACGCCCCAACCTGTACAGGAAAACAGTCCAACCAGTCTGGATAAGCAGCACGCCGCCGAAGCCCAACGCATCGTCGCAGAGCAGATCAAACCCGCGACCGCGCCGACGACCACCCCTTTCACCGATGTCTCGACCTCATTTGCCACGGGGCAATTTATCAATATCGGCGGCGTGATCGCAGAGGTGAACGGCAACCCGATTTACGCCGATCATGTTTTGCGGACCATCGCGCCGGTGCTGGCGGCGCGAGCGAAGGACCTTGATCCGCCGAAGTTCAAAGTCGCTGCCGCGCAGGAAATTGGCAAACAGGTGGATGAGATGATCGGCGCGGAGGTGGAGTTCGCCGCTGCCGACAGAAATACCAACGGCGAAGACAAAAAGACCGCCGAACGCATGACCGAGGCGTGGCGATCGAACGTCATCACCGCCAACAAGGGATCAATCGAAACCGCGCGGGCAACATTCCGCGAGCAAGGCCGAACCTTTGAAGACGCACAGAAGGAACAGTATCGGATCAATCTTGTGCGCGTCTATTACGGCAAAAAACTGTTTCCCCGCGTGCAGGTCACTGCCGACGCGCTCCGCAAGTATTACGAAGCAAACCGCGAAACGCTGTTTACCGTTCGTGACAATGCCTCGTTCATCCTGATCAAAGCATCCGCCAAAGACATCGGCAGCGATGATGCCGCAAAGGCGAAGATTGAAGATTTGCATGCCCGCGCGATCAGAGGCGAGGAGATCGAGAAAATCGCGGAGTTTAATCAGGACGAGACGCTCAAAAAAACCAATGGCCAACTCGGCCCGATCGATCGTAACGCCTATTTGCTGGACGAGGTGGACAAAGCGGTATGGGAAACAGAGGTTGGCAAGATCACGCCGATTGTGCGGGTAAAAGACGACTATTATTTCGCCAAAGTCACCGATAAAAAGCTTGGCCGCACGATGGCGTTTGAGGAAGAGCTGGTTCAACGGAAAATGAACGAAGCACTCCGAAGCGAACAACTCAACAAAATGCGGCGGGACATGGGCATGCAATTGCGGAAGGAATCGGTCGTAACCAAAAACGCTGCCATGTACGACAACACACTTCAAATGGCGATCCAAAACTATCCCCGGTGGCGAGAACAATAACGCAGGCACGCGGGAATCAACGCGATGGGCATTATCTTCATCGACCTCGGCGAGGTCCGAACCTTCGAACTCTCCGGCACGCGAACGATCGGTCGCGACGCCAAGAATGATATTGTCATCGCCCACCCCACCGTTTCACGCCATCACGCCCGTATCGAACAAATCGGCGACGGCAGCTATGTGCTGATCGATTTTAACAGCCGTAACGGTACGCGCGTGGACGGCAGGACAGTCAGCAGTTCTGAATTATTGCACGATGGCGCGCGAATGCGAATCGGTCACGTCCGCGCCTGGTTTTTTAGAACAATGCCGTTGAAATTGCCGCGATCGATCACCAATCGCGATCGGGGCATCATCTTCAAATGTGTCTGCGGGCAACGACTCTGGTCGGCGTCTGATACCGCTGGAATGGCCGTCACTTGCGGGGGGTGTAACAAGTCGATCGAAGTACCGGACCAAGGCAATTCACTTTCAGAAGAATCAGCCGGAACGGTCACCGGGGTGCAGGTGATCGCAACGCCTGAAAAACAGGAAATCATCTGCGGCGTCTGCCAATGGCCTGTCGAGAAAACCGAACGCACGCATAAGTGCCCGTCTTGCGGATTAAACTTTCACATGGATTGCTGGCGTGAGAATCGCGGCTGCAGCGCGTATGGCTGCGCGCAGGTCAACTCGCTTGCCCCCAAACCGCAGCGACCCGCGACGCCTCAAATCCAATCCCCCGTTGTGGCGGCAAATGAAGAGACCGCGATGATTTCATCCCCGGTTGCCACGCCGGGCGTGGCATGGGCGCACGCGATTCTGGCGCTGTCGGTTGTCGCGGCGCTGCTCGGATTGTTGTCGTTTGGAATTCCTTGCGGGGTCATTGGTTTGATCGCATTGATCCGGTTGCTATTTGTCCGCACCGACAAAAAAAGCATACTTGCCGCATCGGTTCTGATTGCGATTGTCGGCGCCACCGCCGGCGTGATGATCTCGCGATTCTGGTGGCTTAATCAACCGTTGTTCGCGTTCTAATTTTAATGAGGTTGATGCGTTTATAGTCGCGACGCCTGCGTCGCCAATTTCGGCATATGCGCGTCACGAACTGGCGACGCAGGCGTCGCAGCTACAAATCCGCAGTTACAAATACTGCACACGATTGGGAACCGCGATTACTTGAACCAGCCCGATTCCAGTCCGCCGCGCAATTGCTTGGCTTTGCGTGGTTTTTGTGGCGTGGCGGGGGTTGTGGGTTCGGGTTCGGGCATTGCAACCGGCGCGCTGACCTGTTTGATCGATAGCGAGATTCGTCGTTTCTCAGGATCAATTTCAAGGATGCGAACATCGGTTGTTTCGCCGGGCTTGACGATATCGCTGGCGCTACGCACGCGGCGATCGGACAGCTCGGAGATATGAACCAAACCTTCAAGTCCGGCTTCGAGTTCGATGAATGCCCCGAAATCGACAACCCGCTGAACCTTGCCGCTGACGACATCGTTGCGGTGATACTTTTCAGCCGCGGTTTTCCACGGATCAGGTCCGGCTTGTTTCAGGCTAAACGTGAGTTTGCGGGCGTGCGGGTCAATGCCGATGACCGACAACTTTACGATGTCGTCCACTTTCAACACGTCGCCGACCGTGTTGACGCGTTGCCAGCTTACTTCGCTAACGGGCAGCAGACCTTCGAGACCTTCTTCGATTTCGATGAACGCGCCGAATTTTTCGATCTTCGCGACACGACCTGTGACGGGCATGCCGACGGAATACTTCATTTCAGCGCCCTGCCACGGATCGGCCATCAGTTGCTTGAGGCTGAGGCTGATTTTTCCGGTTTCGCGCTCAAATTTCGTGACTTTAACATCGACCAGATCGCCGACGTTAATGACATCCGTTGCCTTAACGCCACGACGATGCGTCAGTTCGCTGACGTGGATCAGACCGTCTGCCCCGCCAATATCGACAAACGCGCCGTAGTCCATGACCGACCGAACCGTGCCGCGTCGGGTTTGCCCTTCGGCCAACTCCTCGAACAGGGTTTTTTGCAGTTCCTTGCGTTCCTGTTCCAGCACTTGCCTGCGGCTAACGATCAGATTTTTTGCTTTGCGGTCGATCTTCTGAACCGCGACTTTCATCTTTTCGCCGATGAAAACTGAGATATCCTTGTGAAACTGCAGATCAACCTGACCGGCAGGCATGAAGGCGCGGAGATTGCCGATCGACAACTCCAACCCGCCTTTATTCATCGCAGTCACGGTGCCTTCCAGAATCATCCCGTTCTGGATCGATTCCATATCCACATGCGATGCGGCGGCACCTTTTTTTAGTAATTTGTAGATGCCTTCATGTTCGTCAAAGCGATCGACGAAAAACTCCATCACGTCGCCGATACGCGGTTCTGTTTCAAACTGCGTGAGTGGCGCGACGCCTTGATTCTTACCGTCAAGTTCAACGAGGATTTCGCCTTTTTGAATCTGGATCGAGTGGATGACCCCGGTTTGAATCCCGCGAATCCGCTGACGCCCTTCGGCAACTGGTGCGGTATCGAGCAGATCCTGCACCGACACCCCCTCCATCGCCGAGGCGACCTGTTGGTCCAGTTCAGTGTCCGCTTCGAGGCGGAACTTTTCTTTTGATTGATCCGAAAACGAGTCCTGCGTCATGCTAATTCCGGTTCTCCAAGAACGGAGTATGTTAACCACGTTCCGGCTTTTACAATAGTCACCAAGCGAATTCTATCCAAATAAAGGGTAATTTATAGCCGCTCACGCAGATAGGCTTCCACCTGCGTCAAATTCACCTTGTCTTGTTGCTGGGTATCGCGGTTGCGAATCGTCACCACCTGCTGGCTGGTTGTTTCCCCATCAATGGTAATGCAGAACGGCGTGCCGATTTCGTCCATACGGGCGTATCGCTTGCCGATCGACTGCTTCGGATCGTACTCGCAAGTAAACTTCGTCCGCAAATCCAGATACAACTTCTCAGCGATTTCCGGCATACCGTCCTTGTTCACCAATGGGAAAATCCCGGCCTTCACCGGCGCCACTGCCGGTTTGAATGCAAAATATTCCTTGCTCGGACGCGTTTCATCGTAGCGATAAGCTTCACACAATAACACCAACACTGCACGCGTCAGCCCGGATGCAGGTTCGATCACGTTTGGGATGTATCGGCTCTTTGCCTTGATCTCTTCTGGCGATGCGCCCTGTTCTTTTAATTTTAGTTGCAAATCCTGATCGAAATAATCGAGCTTCGCACCCGAATGTTTCTGATGCTGCGTCAGATCATAATCGCCGCGATGGGCAATGCCTTCCAGTTCACCAAAATCCGGGGCTGTGAAGGGATAGCGATATTCGATGTCAACCGTCGCCTTGGAATAATGCGACAATTCGTCCTGTTCGTGATCGCGGAACTTCAGATTCTCCGGCTTGATGCCAAGGCTCAGCCACCATTTCATCCGCTCGGATTTCCAAAACTCGTACCATTTTAACGCATCGTGCGGCGGGCAGAAAAACTCCATCTCCATCTGCTCAAACTCGCGACTTCGGAAGATGAAATTACGCGGCGTCACTTCATTGCGAAATGATTTGCCAATCTGCGCCACGCCAAACGGCACCTTCACACGGGTCGTATCGGCGACGTTTTTGAAATTGAGGAAAATACCCTGTGCGGTTTCGGGACGCAGGTAGACAAGGTTTTCAGCCGTTTGCTGTAAACCGGCGTAGGAAACCATCATCAGATTGAACTGCTCAGGCTCGCCAAGCGGCGCACCGCATAGGATGCAAGGCTCTTGATTATCTGCCAATGCGTGAACCACCGATTTCGCATCGGCAGAGGCAGGTGTGGCGACCGTGGTTTGTTGAATCGCAGCGAGATTCGGAGCGGATTTGCGGGCTTTATTTTTCACCCAGCGAATCAAGGTGTCGGCATCAACCTTGGTCGCATTATCGGTGGCGGCCATCAGTTCGGCGAACCATTTGGATTGGGTTGCCAGGATGTCCCAGTAGTGATCGGCACGAACGATATGCCCGCACTTTGTGCAGCGACGCATCGGATCGGCAAAGGTCGCGGTATGGCCGCTGGCTTCCCAGGTTTTGGGATGCTGGATGATCGAACTATCCAGCCCGACCATATCAACGATCGACCCGTCCGGACCGATCGGCGGGCATTCGACCATCGCACGCCACCACGAATCGCGGATGTTGTTTTTGAGCAACACGCCAAGCGGGCCGTAATCCCAGAACCCGCGCAGGCCACCATAGATTTCGCTGGACTGGTAGACAAAACCACGACGCTTGGCTAGCGAGACGATCGCTTCCATGACGTTTGACGTTGGGGCGGGCAGGCTCATGGGATAATCCAAAAAAACAGGAGTCAGGAGACAGATTTCAGAAGAACGCACACTTGCGCCGATCTCCTGTCAAATGTTTCCTGACTCCTGTCTCATGTATGGGTCAGTGGCGAAGAATCCGGCGTGAAAAATTACGCCTTGCTGCCACTCTTGGATTTGAGCACGTTCAACTTTTTGGTCAAACGCGATCGCTTGCGCGCAGCGGTGTTTGGATGAACGGTGCTCTTGTGTTTCACGCGATCGAGCGTGCTAACCAGTTCGCCCAGCGCCTTGGTTGCGACATCGGCATCCCCGAGGGTCAACGCGGCGTTGAATGCCTTGGTTTCATCCTTGATGATATCCTTGCGGGCGCGGTTGCGGGCGCGATGCTTTTCGTTCTGACGGATACGCTTCTTTGCGGACAATGAATGGGCCACGATCAATTCCTCGTTCTGTACGTTTTCAGACTCAACTTCACTAGTTTAGAGCCAAACAATAATACGGAATCAGCCGCATTTGTCAAAGCACTGGCTCGACGGCTTTCAAACTCTTTTGATCCAATTGATCCAAAGGCGGCATCGCATAGATATTGCCTTCCACATCCTTGATGCTGAATCGCCCATCGGGAAGGAAGCGAATATCCTCCCGTTCCTGCACGCGAAAGCTTAGCGGGCCGCGGTCGGTTTCGACGTGCCACTGTTGATACCCGAAGTCTGTATTGACGCGAATCACGCGTTTTACAATTGGAATGAACGAATTTCCCGCCAGCCATGCATCGACGATCTGCCGCTGGTCTGCGGGCAAATCGGCAAGCCTGGCGATCATTTCCAGTTCCTTGCCCTTTTCATCGCGGATCGAAACGAATTCTTCCGCTTTGCTCCACGGAAACGCCCGGCGAAGCCGCACATCCTTCACGTCGTCCTGCCCATCGCGTTTAAGGGTCAGCGTTTTGTCGGTTTCCATTAACAGTTGCATGATTTAACTCGCTTTTTTTACCACCTCAGACAACCCTGCATTATCACCATGAGATACTCCGAAGGGTCAATTTTGCAATCCAACGGGGGCAATTCGCATGCGCAAGTAGATGCTTCGGACTACCTCAGCATGACAAGCAACGGGCAATATTTCACACGAATACTCACTTACTTAATCGCGATCCGCTTATTCATTTCAGTCTGTGTTTTATACAACTTCGCGTAAACGCCGTCCGGTTTTTCGCGCAATTCCTCATGACTGCCTTGTTCTGCGATTCTGCCTTTATCCAGAACGACCAGCCGATTCGCTTGTTGCAGGGTTGAAAGCCGATGGGCAATTGCGATCGTCGTCCGGCCTGCGACCAGTCGATCCATCGCTTCTTGGATTTGTTTTTCGGTTTCGCTGTCCAGAGACGAGGTGGCTTCGTCAAGAATCAGGATTTTGGGGTTATGAAGGATCGCACGGGCGATGCTGATGCGTTGTCGTTCGCCGCCGGACAGGGACTGGCCGCGCTCACCGACCATTGTGTCGTAACCATCGGGGAAACCGACGATAAAATCATGCGCATTGGCGGCACGAGCGGCCTGCATGACTTCGTAATCGGTCGCTTCGGGCCTGCCGTATCGCACGTTCTCGGCGATTGTTCCGTGAAACAGATACGGTTCCTGCAGCACCACGCCGATCTGCTGTCGCAACCAGTGCAAATCGTAATCGCGGACATCCACGCCATCAATTAGAATCTGCCCGTCGATCACATCGTAGAATCGACAGATCAGATTGACGAAGGTGCTTTTGCCCGCGCCCGAATGCCCGCACAGGCCGGTCATTTCTCCGGGCGCGATCTGGATGCTGACATCGATCAATGCTGGCTGGGCGCCTTCGTAGCTGAAGCCGACATTTCTAAACTCGACACGTCCTTCGAGCGTCTCTTTTTTAATCGCATCGGCCCGGCTATAGACTTCCGGCGGGGTGTCGAGCACTTCAAATACCCGCTGCGCGCTGGATGCGGCGCGGGTGACCATTCGGGCACTGTTGGCGAGTTCGCTGATCGGCCCAAAAAACATCCCGACGAAAAACGTGAAGGCGAACAGCGTGCCCAGCGTATTTTGGTCGCTGGGGTGTTTAATGACTAGATATCCGCCGACGACCCAGATCATCAGCAGACTTAACCGCGTGACGCCGCTGACAACCGGTTGCAGTGTGAACCACATCCGGTTGACCTGCTGCTCTTTATCGGTGTAGGTGTTGTTTCTACGGTCAAATCGGTCGATTTCGCGTTGTTCGCCAGCAAAGGCTTTAACGACACGCACGCCGCCCATCGCGTCACCCACCACTGCGCTCATCCGCGACCAGTAAGTCCACAATCGTCCGAACATCTTGTGCATCGTCCTGCCCCGCCACCAAGTCACCATCGCGATGACCGGTAAAGGCGACAACGCAATCAGCGCCAACAGCCAGTTGTAATAAAACATTACGCCGACCGAGACGAAAATCATCAACAAATCGCGCACGACGTTGACCGAACTGAAAACGATAAAATCCCACAGCCGATCCGTATCATTCGTCACGCGCGTGATCAACGATCCAGTGCGACGTTTGGCGAAGAATCGCAATGACAGACTATGTAAATGTGTGTAGACCTGATGGCGCAGATCGCGGGCGACACTCGTGCCGACCCTCGACAGGATCGCCATGCGTCCGCCGCCCAGGGCTTCGCTGAAGACGATGACGAAAAAGAAACAACCCGCCCAGAATAGCAGGCTGGACACACGGGCAGCGACATCCATCTTCGTCGATCCAATCGCATCGTCGATGATGTGCTTTTGGACAATGCCCGGTAGTGCGGTGAAGGCAGCATGGACAAGCGTCAGCGCGACAGCAGATAAAACCAGTGTGCGATACGGTTTGGCGACGCCGAGCAATCGCCAGAGAATCTTGCGGCTTTGCGAGCATCTCGGACAAACGCGATCGGCATAACTCGGAATCATGTGCCCGCATTTGGCGCACTTCTGTTGTTGCTCGACCTGACGTTCGACTTTTTCCAACCAGTCCGGGCGTAAATCCCGTGGCTTGCCATCCTGATTCGGTAACAAGCGGGATAAATGCCGGTGCAATCGCACGGCATCGCGACGCAATTTTCGCGAATACCGAAAATCAATCGGTCCGGCGTCGGTCATTACGACCAGCCGATCCATTCCTAAGCCTTCATTGATCTTCGCGCTGGTGATTTTATCGACCGCTGAAACCCGTTTGTCAGTCCCAGCGATTTCAATCAGGCGGTTTTGAGTCAGCACCACAAATGATTGTCGAATGCTATTGGAAGGATCCAAATCAAACTCGCTCCACGCGAGAATGGTTTCGCCGTTGAGTTCGCCATTCAGTCGCCCGCTTAATTCAGCAGGTAGTTCCTTCAAGTGGTCGGCGTCGGTTATCAGAGGGTCGGGCATGGAGTGATCCAGATTCATTTGCGGACGCGGTTTTGTCAATGGATCAACGCGTTACTCAATAACGTGACAACCACATCTGCGACCTATCCATTCCCTAATACGCGTTTCGGGAAGACGTTTGCACGTCTTCCCAAAACAACATCATTCCACAGGGATTGAAAGGGTTTACCTTTAATGCCCGATTCACTTTGAGTTGCGGCCTTATTCTTTCACTTCATACTCAGCGTCGATCACGTCGTCGTCTTTCTTGGACTTGGTAGCGCGATCGGACTTTGCCTCGGGTGCATCCGAATCGCCAGCTTCAGCGCCGGGGGCACCCGCAGCGGCGGCGGCGTCTTTGTAGATCGCTTCGCCGAGCTTCTGGCTGACGGTGGTGAGGGTCTCGATCTTCACCTTGATGATCTCGCCATCGTCACCTTTAAGGGCATCGCGCAGTTCAGAAATCGCACGTTCGATGTCGGCACGCACAGTCGCGTCCACTTTCTCTCCGTGCTCTTTCAAGCTCTTTTCAGAACTGTAAGCCAGCGATTCGCCTTGGTTTTTGGCGTCGATTGTTTCGCGACGCTTCTTATCTTCATCGGCGTGCGATTCTGCTTCCCGCTTCATCTTCTCGACCTCTTCCTTGCTGAGGCCTCCGGAGTTTTGAATCGTGACTTTCGATTCCTTATTGGTGCTTTTATCTTTGGCAGTCACGTGCAGAATGCCGTTGACGTCAATATTAAACGCCACCTCAATCTGCGGCATGCCGCGCTGCGCGGGTGCGATGCCTTCCAGATTAAACGTGCCCAGCAGACGATTATCCTTCGCCATCGGACGTTCGCCTTGCAGGACGTTGATCGTCACCGCAGTTTGATTGTCCGCAGCGGTTGAGAACGATTCAGATTTACTAGTCGGGATGGTCGTATTGCGTGCGATCAACGTGGTCATCACGCCGCCGAGCGTTTCGACACCCAAGCTAAGCGGAGTCGCGTCAAGCACCAGAATATCTTTGACATCACCCTTGGCGATGCCGCCTTGAATGGCAGCACCCACCGCGACAACTTCGTCGGGGTTGACGCTCTTGTTAGGCTCCTTGCCCGCGAACAGGTCTTTGACCAATCGCTGCACCAAAGGCACACGGGTTGATCCACCGACGAGAACCACTTCGTCGATCGCTTTGGCTTCGAGCTTGGCATCTTTCAATGCGTTCAGCACGGGCTGGCGGGTGCGTTCGACCAGCGGCTGAATAAGCTGCTCAAACTTGGTACGCGTCAACGTTTCCTGAAGATGCTTTGGCCCGGATTGATCGGCGGTGATGAACGGCAGATTGATGGTCGTTTCCAGCGCGCCGGACAACTCGATCTTGGCTTTCTCAGAAGCTTCTTTCAGGCGTTGAAGCGCCATTGGATCTTTGCGAAGATCGATACCTTCTTTCTTGCGGAACTCTTCAGCGAGATAGTTGATGAGTTCTTCATCAAAATCGTCGCCGCCGAGGTGGGTATCGCCGGAGATGGATAACACTTCAAAAATCCCGTCGCCGACATCCAGCACCGACACGTCAAACGTGCCGCCGCCCAGATCGAACACCAGGATTTTTTCATTCTTCTTGCGATCCAGCCCATACGCTAGCGCCGCAGCGGTGGGTTCGGGCAACACGCGTAGCACTTTCAAACCGGCGATTTCACCGGCGTTTTTGGTCGCTTGGCGTTGCGCGTCATTGAAATAGGCCGGAACTGTGATAACCGCTTCGGTGACGGCTTCGCCGAGGTAATCCTCAGCGGTTTTTTTCAGGTCTTGGAGGATGAATGCCGAGACCTGTTCGGGGGTATATTCTTTGCCGCGAACTTTGACCTTGACGTATTCTTCCTGCCCGCCGAGCACTTCGTACGGGACCATCTTTTCTTCACTGGCGACTTCGCTATGACGACGTCCCATGAATCGCTTGATCGAAAAGACCGTGTTTTGCGGATTCGTGACCTGCTGATGCTTGGCGGTCTGACCGACCAGCACTTCGCCTTTATCCGTAAATCCAACGACCGACGGCGTGATGCGCGAACCCGAACGGTTGATCAACACTTTCGGCTGATCGCCTTCCATGATCGCAACCACCGAGTTAGTCGTACCCAGATCGATACCAATGATTTTTGCCATAATAATTCTCCAAAAGATGTCGTCCGAAGCCTACCGCCACGGATCGACGCGCGTAAACAGTTAACAAATTGTATGCCAGAAACAACCCGCGTTCTTAAGTCCTTGAATTAAAAAGACTTAACAGCAGGAGCACGGTTTGCGGCCATCTGTCATCATGACAGCCTTACCATTAAATCTGTCAGCTTGGCCGCACGGACAGGCGACGGAACTCGCTGCAAGCGTGCGATGATTTGCGCTACGTGTAGAAGCGAGTATAAATGGACGCAGACCGATGCGCATATCAGAGTTGTTTTATTCCATTCAAGGCGAAGGCAAGCTGATTGGCGTGCCATCGGTGTTTGTGCGCGCCAGCGGCTGCAATCTGCGGTGCGTTTGGTGCGATACGCCTTATGCGTCGTGGTCGCCTGAGGGGGATGACTGGAATATTGCCAAAATTGTAGGCGAAGTGTCGCGACTGTCAGGGGCGTCCGCGCCCGCCCACGTCGTGCTCACGGGCGGCGAACCAATGATCATGCCGGATATTGTTGATTTGGCGGTGGCGCTGAAGGAGTTAGGCCATCACCTGACCGTCGAAACCGCCGCCACGGTCTATAAAGCGATGCCGATTGATCTGGCGTCGTTGTCGCCGAAATTATCCAATTCAACGCCTCACGATCGCGATGGCGGAAGATTTGCGATCGCGCACGAAAAAAATCGCCTCAACGTGCCGGTTATTCAGCAATTCATCAATTCCTCCCCTGATTTTCAGGTTAAATTCGTCGTCAGCAATCATACTGATCTGGATGAAATTGACCGCTTATTGTCACAGCTTCGTGGCTGGCAACCAAGCGATATTTTATTGATGCCTGAAGGCACAGAGGTTGATACCTTGCGTTCCCGTGCGGATTGGATCGGCGAGATCTGCAAACGCACAGGTTTTCGATATTGCCCCCGTCTGCACGTCGAAATGTATGGCAACCGCCGGGGTACATAGCATCGCGACTATTATACGATGTCGATTCTCGTTATGATCCGCCGTTTCGATGAGATTAAAGCTTTCCAAGACATTCCGATTCGAAGCCGCACACTGGTTGCCGACCTTTCCCGACGGGCACAAGTGCCGACGGCTGCACGGACACTCGTTCCGATTTGATGTCATAGTTGAAGGCGAAGTCGATCCTGCCAAAGGTTTTTTGATCGACTACGGCGATATCAAAAAAATCTGCGATCCAATCGTTCAACAACTCGATCACTATTGCCTGAATGAAATCCCCGGACTGGAAAACCCTACCGCCGAGATGATCAGTAAGTGGTTGTGGGATCACATCAAGCCGCAACTGCCCCTGCTTTCGACGATCATCGTCAACGAAACCTGCACCAGCGCGTGTGAATACTCCGGTTCCTAACAGGTTTATCCCCGCCGCTCGCGGGGTGTTCTTTCGCGGGAAACAAAACATCTTAAACTGATTCCAAACCCGCTGCCGGTGTCGCTTCTAGGTCCGACTGCTCTTTTTCTGTCGGCGTGTGATACCCGCCCTTGAGAACAAAAACGCCGCCGAGCAGATTCCAAAACATCCCGACCAGCCTGATCGACATCGTGAGCGCCAACGCCTGATTGACGGTCGCGCCTTCGCTTCGGGTTAGATAAAATGCAAATGCTTCCATCACCCCTGCGCCTTGCGGGCTAAGTGGGATCGCGCCGACCAACACCACCACCGGTACGACGATAAAGTAGTATCCGGTTGAGATCGGCAGATCGAACGCCTTGCCCGCCAACATTGCTGAGATGACAACGGTGAGATGCACTGGAAAAGTCATCATAATCGTGCCAAAGATCAACATCGGGCGCTGGCGGTAAATCCGCACGACTTCGATGATCTTCTGCACCTGCGTCTGCATCGGCACGCGGGCGACCAGCGCATTTAGACGTAAAACCTTCCGCAATCCGCGCCAATACACCACAATCGAAAACCCCAGCGCACCGATCAGCAGTACCAGAGCGCCAATCGCGACTTGCAAACAGCGTTGGCTGACCGGATCAGATGGGTCTTGCGCCGTCGCGTAGTGATACGACGCCATGGATCCGCCGAGGATCACCAGCGCAAGCAACCCGATCGCTCGATCGACGATCACGCTCATCACCGCAGCGGTTCGGCGCGTCGGCGCTTGCTTGGCGGCGTAGTAGGCTTTCAGAACGTCGCCGCCGGTCGATCCGAGCATGAAGGTGTTATAAAAACTGCCCACCATGTTGATCACAAAGGTGCGGGTCAACGGGATCGAAATACCCAAAATCTTCAGCAACTGGTGCCAACGGATCGTCGTGAATAGAAATGTCAGCGGCATGACCGCCAACGCCGCGACCAGCATCAAACCATCCGCATTACGGAGCATCGTCATCGCGCCGACTTCCACGCGCGGCTGAGGAATATCGAGGTGATAATCCTTCACATCAGCAGGCGAGACGAATCGACCTTTGCCGGTCTGTTTATCCCGCACCAGCAAATCGCGAATGGCGGGGTTTTTATCGATGTCACCGACCAGCCGCATACCCAGCAAATCAACCTTGCCCCCTTCAAGCAGTTCAACGCTTTTTTTATCAGGACCGTTGATGACCCGATCGCGTGAGGCGGTTTGCGTCGTGCGGGTTTTAGGGTCGGTGTAGTTAAATTGTTGAGATGATTCGTCGCCTTGGACAAGTACGACTTCAACCGGAAGATCGTTGTCGTCAAGAACATTAATGCGGTCTTTGAGATGGATGTTGCTAACCACCCACGCAACGCCGACGACCGCGATCGTCCAACGGAGGATGAACTTAATTATCTTGCCCGTGTTTTTTGGCATGAAGCGAGTGATTGTGAGGATCGGCACGGGCGATGCAACTATTGACGCAATTAAATCAAACGCCACGGGCTGCATCGTGCAGCCCGTGGCGGGTCTTTTGACTCACGCTTCTCAAACTATGGCGCGAGTTTCGTGCTGATTCGTAGGCACTTATTCAAGCGTCCGTCGCTTCTTCAAGCATCCGACGCAGGTAATTGTTCTCGCGGCGGGTCGCTTCAAGATCAAACACCAGGTACTTGATGCTCAGCCGCAGGTAATCCAGCGATTCCTGCAATGAGCTAACGGTAGCCCTTAATTTTTCGTGACGCTGGCGCGTTTCGTCGGCGAGTTTCTCCATTTTCGCCCGTTCGGCGGCCGGCAAGGTCGAGATTTCACCCATCAGTTCGCCCAGTTTATTTTGAAAATCAACTTCGCTCATTTTTGCTCCCGTGTACGACTTTTCTAAACAACACTTCCGATCCGTCGGACAAGGCAAAGGGTGTTCCACACCACTGATTCGCAGATTCTCAGCCATTTTCTCTTCAGTTTTGGCACGCGACCCGCAGACGGTTATTCCGGATGATGCCCGAAATGCACGTCGGCGTTGCCAGTCTATTCTGACTCGCATTCTGTACCCCGCCAATTCAATTTGCCCAAAGACTTCGTTTGATTTCGACAGCGCGTGTGAATCTGCATCAAGCCGTACGGTTTTATCGGGCATGCCGTTTATAGATACGGCAAATCATTGCGATCAGTATCCTAAGATGAGATGTTCTTGGACGTTGTGGTAAAACCGGTACAATCATGGTGTTGTTGCGTGAAAGGAACAGATGAGCCGACACGATAAAGACAAACTCGCCGATGCATTAAACGCCTTGTCAGGCGGACACGAAGCCGATGACACGCACGAATCGATCGAATCCGAAACTCAGGTTGACGAATCGCAGGCGGCAGAAGTGTCTCTTGATCCAGCGTCCGCACCAGCGGAAAAAACGTCACGACCCGCACGACCGTCATCCCCGGCACAACCCGTCCCCGCTGCCCCCGCGCAGACGCCGACATCCACAACACGTCCGTCGCGTCCCATGTCACCGGTGATCGGTTCGTCACCCGCTGCTAACCCCCCGCAAACCAGCCCACAGGCGCGCTCGTCGCGCCCGGCAGCACCAATTATTTCGCGTGCGCCAGACGCAACATCTTCAACCGTTCAGCCTGTCAATTACGCCTCGCGTAAACCGGTTGCCAAAAAGAAAAAAAAATCGCTGACCGGCTCGATCGAGTTCCGCAGGACGATGATCCCGCCTTGCCTGGTCGTCGGCGCAAGTTTCATAGTGATGACCGGGCTATTCTTTCTCCAACCTGAATCATCTGCGTTGCGTCAGGCGCGGGTCATCCTGCCGATCGGGATGGGGATTTTGGGATTCATCCTGCTTGCAGTGGGTGCGTTCAACATGCTGCTGGTGAAAAAAGAACTCGACGCTCATCGTGGCCAATAGTCGCGTCCCGATTTGTTTGCTGTAATCCGTTTGTTCTTATGGTGAATCAAGTATTCACCACGGAGGCACGGAGATCGCGGAGAACAACTCGGCATTCAAGATCGCTCTCCGTGCCTCCGATATCAATTTTGTTTGAAAGATAAACGGAAGCTCTGAACACCCTCAAGCTCATTAAACGTGTCATGCAGAGGTACCCCGAAGCATCTACTTGACGTGCAAATTGATGCGGTTTTGACCATTCCGCGAGACCCTTCGGAGTACCTCAGAGCCTGTGAATTAATTCAAAAAGACCCCTAAAAAACCTTGTTATTGACTGAATAAACGGGGGGCAAAACAATTAAATTCGCGGGCTCTCAGGGTGGCATGCGTGGGTGGGTCAGTTTATTCAGAGGAACCAAACGAAGCAGTCAGATTCAATTCCTGCTTCGTGAATCTTCGCGCCCTTAGGGTCTTCGCGGTGAAAATGGGATTCGCGCCTGCGACACTTCGCCGCTGCGACACATAGTGCATTTAACGGCAGGGGCATTGATCCAACTCTACCGACCACACATAATAAAGACTAATTAGTCCTTATATTGTCGCCCAAGACATGCGGGACGCTTTGAAGGAGTTGTTTCCATGGTTTTTCATGCACTGCATGATTTCGGGCTGACCCCGGCGATCGGATCGCTGGCGGCGGCGGGTGTGGTCGAGCGGTCGATTCCGATCTGGTGGTGGACTGCCCCGATCGCGGGTTTTTTGTCGCTGATCATGGCATTTATCTTTTACAGGTCGATCATCGCGGCCAATCCGGGTAACGCACGAATGCAGGAAATCGCCGGGTACGTGCGCGAAGGCGCATACGCCTATCTGCGGCGTCAATATCTGGTCGTCGGGATCGTGTTTATCTTACTGTCGGGGGCGCTTGCGTTCATGGCGTTTGGGCTGGGCGTGCAACACCGACTCGTCCCCTTCGCGTTCATCACCGGCGGATTGTTCAGTGGACTGGCGGGGTTCGTCGGGATGAAAACCGCAACGGCGGCTTCATCTCGAACCGCACAAGGCGCCAGCGAATCGCTTAACCGCGGGCTGACCATCGCATTCCGCGCCGGTGCGGTCATGGGATTGACCGTCGTCGGACTAGCGCTGATCGACATCACCGCATGGTTCGTTTACCTCTATCTCTATCATCACAAAGTCTTCGGCGGCGAGCCGATGAATCTTGAAACCATTACCGTGGTCATGCTTTGTTTTGGCATGGGCGCATCGACGCAGGCACTTTTCGCGCGTGTCGGCGGCGGCATCTACACCAAGGCTGCGGATGTCGGGGCGGATCTGGTCGGCAAAGTCGAAGCCGGTATCCCAGAAGACGACCCACGCAACCCCGCGACCATCGCCGATAACGTCGGCGATAACGTCGGCGATGTTGCCGGCATGGGCGCAGATCTTTACGAAAGCTATGCCGGGTCGATCCTGGCAACCGCGGCGTTAGGCGTCGCGGTCGCGAGTGTCACGCGATTGAATCCGACGCAAACCTTCGCCCTGCTTTCGGCACCGATCTTATTGGCCGCGGCGGGGATTATTCTTTCGATCCTCGGAATTCTCGTCGTTCGTACGAACGAAAATGCCACGATGAAACAACTGCTCGGTGCGCTAAACCGTGGCATATACCTCGCGAGCATCCTCATCGTTGTCGCGGCGGCGGCAATCGTGCATTTTTTGGGCATCCCAAATCCATGGGGAATCTTTGGCGCGATCGTGGTGGGCATCGTGCTTGGAATTGTGATCGGCAAAGGCACTGAGTGGGCAACGGCTGCGGAATACGGACCCACACGCAACATCGCCGAGCAATCGCTGACCGGGCCGGCAACGGTCATCATCGGCGGATTGGCTGAAGGGATGCTCTCGACGTGGATACCGATCGTTGCCGTATGCGTTGGCACGCTGACGGCGTTCGGCCTGACCGGAGGATTTGGCACAGAAATCGGTGATTTAGTCAAAGGTCTGTATGGCGTCGGCATCGCAGCGGTCGCGATGCTTTCGACGCTTGGCATCACACTCGCCACCGACGCCTACGGCCCGATCGCCGACAACGCAGGCGGCAATGCTGAAATGGCAGGATTGCCCAAGGAAGTCCGGCATCGCACCGACGCACTCGATTCACTTGGCAACACCACCGCAGCGATCGGCAAGGGTTTTGCAATCGGATCGGCGGCCTTAACCGCACTGGCGCTGCTGGCGAGTTATGTTGAAGAAGTGCGTGTCGGCATTCACCGTGAGGCCTCCGTTGCATATGTGCAACCGGCTGAAAAATCACAACCGTGGATCGTCAAAGATGTCGGCATTAATTCAAACAAGAAGTGGGCGATTTTCCTTCCCACACCAAACGACACGAAGCTGACCCCGCAGACGCAGGAATATTACACCCTCAGCGCATTTGAGGCCGCCGGGGACACTGCGATCTACGTCAAAGGATTAAACAACAAAGCCGGCCACCCGATGCCGCTGATCATCAATGAACTTGGCGAGCGCGCCAAAGACATCGTCGCGATTGATGCCGACAATAATCTGATATTACGAGCTAACACTGGTGTACCTATCCATGAAATTGACAAAGCAGGATTATCTGAGTTCATGTCTTTCTACAACGTCACATTGATGTCGCCGAAGGTGCTGGTTGGCGTGTTTCTCGGTGTATTGATGGTCTTTGTTTTCAGCGCGATGACGATGAAAGCGGTTGGTCGAGCGGCTTACGCGATGGTGCAGGAAGTGCGGCGGCAGTTCGCTGAGAAACCCGGCATCATGGAAGGCACGGATCGGCCCGATTATGCCCGCTGTGTTGCGATCAGTACCGCAGGCGCGCAGCGGGAAATGATCCTGCCTTCTCTGCTGGCGATCGTTGTGCCGGTGATCGTTGGACTGCTTTTGAACGTATCAGGCGTGCTGGGTCTGCTAGTTGGCGGCTTGTGCGGCGGATTTGCGATGGCGGTTTTCATGGCCAACGCAGGCGGCGCATGGGACAACGCAAAGAAGTTCATCGAAGCCGGACATCACGGCGGCAAAGGATCGCTACCCCACAAAGCCGCTGTCGTCGGTGATACGGTCGGGGACCCCTTCAAAGATACCGCAGGACCGTCTCTCAACATCCTGATCAAATTGATGAGCATGGTCAGCATTGTTTTCGCTGGTTTGATCGTCAAATTCGCACCGGTCATCAGCCAATGGCTTGGAATGGGCAACTAAGTCTTTCTTGAAATAGAAAAAATTACCAGATCGGAGTTTGAAATGAATACCCATCTTTATCTCATGTGCTATCGAAGTGAGGCACTCGTTGCTTCGCAACTACCCGCCGAACAATTCGGCAATTACATGGCCGTCGGGACGCAAAAACGCACCAGCGGCAACGTGATGTTTTTTGAGATCGATCCGTCGCTCGTCAGCGACTATCTCAAATTGCCAAAATCACTCGAACGCTGTGTACCCCACGCCGATGGCACGCCACGACGCAGCAAATACGTCTCTGCCTACCGTGTCATGGAACATGTACCATTGAGTGCGTTCGGCAAGCTTTATCTGACCACGCGTGACGGTCGCGTACTGTCGTTGGAAGGTCAGGAGTATGTGGATGCGGACGATTCGCCGGGGATGAATATGTATGTCGAGTTATGCCCGATTTATCCGCGCGCGGTGTCATCTTTGGCACCGGGAGCGTTTGGGAAGTTTATGACCAACCCGCAGAACCCGGTGAGCGTGCCGCGATTGCTGTTTGCAGACAGCCTCATTGATCGCGATGTAGACGGACGATTAGCGGGGTATCTGCCCTACCGCGATCCGGCTCACATCGAAGACTGCCTGCACCAGTTGGCGGCGGCGCCGGGAAGAAAGATGTCCAAGACGGTAGATCGCAATCCGCCTCTGGTGGCGTTTTACCGTACGATTCGGCGTGGGTTTTTCCTCGCCGATCAGACCGGCACCAGGCTTTACGCTTATCCGTCGGCAGATGAGTTGGATGAAAAACACCACGTATGGTGGCGCAGTGCGTCGATCGGATAACCCTTCATCGATGGGGCAATAAAAAGGCACGGGCGACAATTCACCCGTGCCTTTGTTTACTTTCTAAAGCAACTCATTGCCGACTATTTCGCGGACAGTGCTTCTTCGATGGCAGCATCAAGATTCTTGTCGCCTTCCTCGCCTGCGTATCCAACACCAACATAGACAACCTTGCCGTCTTTGCCGACGACAACTTGCGTGGGAATGCCTTCGATGCCGTAGGCTTTCATCGCGGCTTGCTTGGCATCCATTGGCACGCTGAAAGTGTAGTTGTTCTTTTTCAGAAAGGCTTCGACCTTGGCATTTGCTTCTGCGGCATTGACGCCCCAGACGACCAAGCCCCTGTCAGTGAGTTCCTTATTGGCAGACGTCGCTTGCAGGTGAGGCAACGCCTTGATGCAAGGCGGACACCAGGTCGCCCAGAAATCCAGCAAAACGACTTTGCCCTTCTGATCCGACAACTTCACGTCTTTGCCATCCAGTGTTTTGAGTGCGAAATCAGGTGCAGCTTTGCCCTTTAACCCTTCGACGTCCGCGCGGCTCAACGCTGCAATGACCATCACGCCGACCAACGCACCAACAAATCCGAATGTTTTGAACGATTTCATCTGTATCCTCATTTTCTGATTCAACCCGCCCCACCGCGACCGTCGCAAGCAAGCGGATGATTCTTAAATCGATGTTACGGCATTATAGTCACAGTGGATGCAAAAAATCGCCAGCATAATTCTTGCAACTGTTTGATTCTTAACGTCTGGCGCGATACCCCTATCCTTTTGGAGCGTTTAAGCAATGAATATCCTTCTGATCGGTTCCGGCGGACGTGAGCACGCGATTGCGTGGAAATTGCACCAATCCCCGAAAGTCAGCAAAATTGTCGCCGCCCCGGGCAGTCCGGGGATCGGACAATATGCCGATTGCGTGAATATCGACGTGACCGATTTTGACAAAATCGAAAAGCTCGCCCGCGATATCAACGCCGGGCTGGTGATCATTGGACCGGAAGATCCGCTTGCGCTGGGGTTGACCGATCGGCTGCAAAAAGCCGGTTTCAAAGTCTTTGGCCCGAATCAGGCGGCGGCGAAGCTGGAAGGCGATAAAGCCTTTGCCAAACAGATGATGCGTCAACAGGCGGTTGCGACGGCCGAATCGCGCACTTTCACCGACCCCGCAGCGGCTGAGGAATACGTCAAACGCCGGGGCACACCGATCGTTATCAAAGCAACGGGATTGGCAAAAGGAAAAGGCGTTACGATCTGCTACCGCGAGGCCGACGCGATGACCGCGATCGACCAATCAATGCGCCAACGCGTCTTCGGCGACGCGGGTGCAAAAATCGTTATCGAAGAGTTCATGACCGGACAGGAATGCTCGATCCTCGCGTTCATCGACCGCAGAAGCATCTATCTGATGGAAACCAGCCAGGATCACAAGACGATCGACGAGGGTGACACCGGACCAATGACCGGCGGCATGGGTGCCTACACGCCGACGCCTGCGGTATCAGAATCAGCACTTAAGCAGATCGAACGTGAAGTATTTGTACCGATGCTGGATGGATTGCTTCGCGAAGGCATCGAATACAAGGGCATTTTGTACGCCGGAATGATGATGACCACCGGCGGCCCGCGCGTGCTGGAGTTTAACTGCCGCTTCGGCGACCCGGAAACCCAGCCGCTTTTGATGCGACTCAAAACTGATTTGCTGGAGGTGATGCTCGCGGTTGTCGACGGGCATCTCGATCAGATTACACTCGAATGGGATAGTCGCCCGGCGATGTGCGTGGTGGCGTCCAGCGAGGGCTATCCGGGTAAAAATCGCGTCGGCGATGTCATCAGCGGCATTGAAGCGGCAGATGCAATGGCGAATGTCAAAGTCTTTCATTCGGGCACCGCGATTGACAACGGAAAACTCGTCACCGCCGGTGGCAGAGTGCTGGCGGTTAGCGCGATCGGCGATACGTTAAAAGACGCCCAGCAACGCTGTTACGAAGCGATGTCGAAAATCCATTTCGACGGCATGCACTACCGCAAAGACATCGGCCATCGTGCGCTAAAGTAATCAATCGTGATAACGACCATTCAGACGCTTTCCGACTCGCGTGTCGCCCCGTTTGTCGATGTCACGCACGCCGACAAACGCGAATCGGCTACGCATTTCATCGCGGAGGGAGAAAACGTCACCCTCCGCCTGCTCGCCAGCGATTACGCGTGCGAAAAGGTGTTGTGCATCGATCGCAAAGCCGACCGAATCGCGCCGTTTTTGCAGGCAGGGACTGAATTGCTGACCGCGCCGATCGAGTTAATTCAACAGATCGTCGGGTTCAAATTTCACTCCGGCGTCATGGGATTGGGTGTACGCAAACCGCTTGAAACAAGCGTTTTTTCAAAGTCGGACATGCCCCGCAAATCGATGATACTGGTCTTGCCAGAAATCACCGACCCAGCGAACCTCGGCGCTATTTTCCGCGTGGCGGCGGCGTTTGGTGTGGATGCGGTTGTGCTGGGCGAGCAATGTCGCGACCCCTTCACTCGGCAGACCGTCCGCACCTCGATGGGGACAATCTTTGCATTGCGATTGATCCAGACGAGCAATATCCGAGCCGAAATGCAGGCCATGCAATCGCAGGGCATCTGTTTGTTTGCAACCGTGTTAGACCGCGATGCAAAGCCGTTGCACACGATCACAGCCCCTGCGCGTTGTGCCTTACTGTTGGGAAATGAAGGACCAGGACTTGAGGCTGACATCGCGAATCTCTGCGATCATAAAATCACGATCCCGATGCAGTTGAATACCGATTCGTTAAACGTCGTGGTGGCGTGCGGAATCTTTCTGCATCACTTCACGCAACAACGATTTAACGCTTAGGCGCGGATGTCCAGATGCGGGGTTTCATCGTCTGAATCGCTTTGCTTTTTGGTTTTTTTGTTTCGCTTTTTGGGGGATGCATCGTGATGCTGGGTGTCATCACCCACACGATCGACGGCATCGGCGCTTTCGACAAACTCATCGGTATTTTGATCGGTATACCCGTCCGTGCGATTTCGCTCGGCGGATTTGCGCAGCTGCGTATCGCGATCAATCGCCGCCAATCGAGCGGCCTGTGGGGATTGGGCGATCGCGCCCGCAAATGGATTGATTTGTGTCATCCATCATAAATATCGGTAATTCCATATGATTTGTGGTGCCAAATTGCAGACAGGCGTGAGTTGATAAGTTTTAGGTCATTCGGACGTGACGCGATGCGTAAACAACCGATGACCCAGATGATACAAATGAAAATAGGCTGTGACTTTGTTCCTTCTTCGGTAAACACGGTTCAAAATTTCGTCGAAAAGGTTTTTTAGGGACAATCTTGTCTTTTTATGTCGGTGTGGTTAAAATGCCGCACTGGTGTGACAAATCGCACTTGTGAAAGCAGGAAACCATGACGCCTCCGACCGCATATTCTTCTCCTTCCCCGTTGCCTCCTATCAATAAAAGCTTGCCGAAAATTTTGGTCTGTGATGATGACGCAATTTTTCGTCGTCGGTTGGTGCGGGCTTTCCAAAATCGCGGGTATGAAACGCTTGATGCACCGACTCCCAATGAAGCAATTGATCTAGCAAAACATCACAAGCCCCAGCGGGCGGTGCTGGACTTAAAAATGCCCAACAAATCGGGCTTGGATCTGCTGAATGACCTGATTGCCATAGACCCGGACATGGATGTGGTGATCCTGACTGGCTTCGGATCCATCGCCAGCGCGGTGGAAGCCGTTCATCGTGGCGCGATGGACTATCTGACCAAACCCGCCGATGCCGATCAAATTCTGGCAGCCTTCGACCGTGACGGCGAACTACCGCCCCAAGTCCCCGACAATCAGCCAAGTTTAGCACGGGTGGAATGGGAACATATTCAACGCGTGCTGTCCGAGTGTGGAAATAACATCAGCCAGGCATCACGGAAGCTGGGCATCCATCGTCGTTCGCTGCAACGCAAACTCGCCAAGATGCCGCCATTTGAATGAGCAATGCGTAACGCCTTGCCGCAAAATCAGACGTAGCGCATTGGTAATTGCGGTTCAAGTCGATGCTTCGGAGTACCTCAGCATTGCATGGAAGATGAGTGCGAGGTTGTTCAGAAGCTCCAATTATTGGTCGCGAAGGGAAGTACGTTTCGCGACAGCTTTGCGGAGCACTTCGACATTTTTAAGATTCGCTTTATGAACCACGTCCGCTACGTCACCGACGACAGGGACAAGCCCGACGACAAAATCGATGCCTAGGTTCATCATCATCCGTCCGATCACGACCCTGCCCAATCCGTGCTTTCGCGCGATCAGTATGGGATAAAGTCCAATGCCAAATGAGATCGCGTCGCCGGCCACAGGTATCAGGCCAATTAACGCATCGGCACCAAATTTGATACCCGCGATCTCGAATTGAGAATCCATCAATTTGGCGACAACCTCAACGCGCGCCAAATCGGCGTCCAGATCATTCTCAACCGACGTCACCCTACGAACATTAACAGGGGTTGCTTCCATACCTCTATTATTACCCATCTGAACTACCCGCAGCCTAAAAATTCGATTAGAAAGTGTTGATCTTTTTCCAACGTCGTAAGGGGGCTAACCACAAATGACACCGAGGCGCGAATTACATCAACTAATTGATTCAAGCGTGGAGAGAAGCTTACGTCGCTGCCGTTCAAAATCTGCAACGGACAGCACCGCGCGAGCCTGCGAAATATCAATCGGCGATTCCAACGGAACCCACGATTTACATCCCGCATACAACGGTACGCTGGCGATGTTCACGACGTCCAACCGGTAGGCACGAATGATTAGCAGATAAAGCGGATTCTGCGGCTTGTAATTAAACCGCATATCAATCATTGGCGGCAGATAGAGGTGGGCGTAGTCGATCGCGTCCATCTGCTGCCGGGAGCGCACACGAACGATGTCAGTGACGCAAACTCGGGTGTTGATCTCCACCCGATCAGGTTCGTCATCGCGATGTTGCACATGTTGGCGGTCATTCGGTTTCACCCAGTCGATTTTTTGGTGCAGATAGGTTGGAAATAGCAAAAAATCGCGGTTTTGAATCTCAAATCGCCCTTCGGTTTCGTGGATTCCCCCTTTTCGTAAAAGGATGATCTGACGGCCGGTGTGGATCGCGTGGCAGACCGCTTGCCATTCTTTGAGTGCGATATCGAGCGTCATCAAACCCTCCGTCCTAGCGTGGCCAACATTTGCTAAATGGCTGTGCATGATTCCGCGCGAGTCATCTCGCAGGGCACGCTATTGCGTGCCACAATTCGCCGCACGCAATAGCGTGCCCTACACATATTGATCACACGTAATTCCGCACATTCTTTTAGCGTGGAACTTGATCCAGAAACGACACAACCCCCTGCATATTGCAGGAGGTTGTTTAAGCGAGGGCGACGGGGCTCGAACCCGCAACATCCGGCTCGACAGGCCGGTGCTCTAACCAATTGAGCTACACCCCCATCTCGCTGACGAGAGTTCGGCAATTTAGCGTGAATATTCGCTATGTCAAGGGATGATGAATTCGACTTTTTACGCGTTGGCTATCAAAACAGATTCGCGATTTGATTTTTATAAAACGAAGGCTACTATACGGGTGGCTTGGCGGTATCCCCGATGGAGTCCCCCCCTCTCCATCACCCGCCAAGCCATTTTTTATGCGCCGAAGTAAGTTGAAGTCACTTGCGCTTTTGTCTGCTCATCGAAATGGATTGATTTCTAAGTGCTAGTCGCCCGCGAGCGTGTGAATAGTTCAAACAGGACTTCGGGCAGAAACTCCTCGGCACGCCTGGCGGGATCAATCAGCATCGCTTTGAGCATCGTGTCGGCGGGCAAATCCATCATGTCCAACGCTTTGCGAATTGTTTTACGCCGGAATGAAAATAATTTCTGCACGAACAGCCCGAATGCCCGGGATTGCTCCCCGAGTCGATCCTGCCTGACGATCCGCACCAGTGCAGATTCAATCTTCGGCGGCGGCCAAAACGCCTGCGGGGACAGCGTGCGCAGAACCTCCACCCGTCCAAGCATCTGCACCATCACCGTCAACGGCCCGTAATCACTTGACTCCGGCCCGCCTTTCAACCGCTCGGCCACCTCTTTTTGCACGGTAAACACCAACTCCCCTACGCCTTCGATCAATAAATCAATCACCAACGGCGACGCGATATTGTACGGCAGATTCGCAACCAGTTTGGTCGATCCGGAAGTCGCCAGCATTGTTTTCAAATCAGAGTTGATCGCGTGTTTTCCATCCAGTGCATCACCTTCGATCAGTGTGAACTTTTCATTTTCACCAAATAATCCTTGCAGATGTACCGCCAAATCGCGGTCGATCTCTACGGCAATGACTTTACCGGAACGAGAGAGCAGTTCTTCAGTCAGTGTGCCCGTGCCAGGGCCGACTTCAATGACCGTATCGCAAGACGTCAGATGAGCAGCGTCGGCGATCAATCGGACGAGGTTCTGGTCGATCATAAAGTTTTGACCAAACCGATGCCGCGGCTGCGCTCCCGCCGCCGCCAGATGCGATTGAATTTGCTGTTTGGTTTGTGCCATCGTTTTATTCCGCCGTCGAAAAACAAAGGGGCACCCAGAATTGATCGTCATCCGGGTGCCCACTTCGATATTTAAGCTATCCCAATCGGCTGGGATAAACAGCGTTACTGCGGTGCCATGATGTCGTCTGGGACTTGCGGATTGATCGGTCCCGGCGCGGCACCTGCACCAGGTTGCGTTGCGGCACCTTTCATCGCGTCTTCCATTTGCTTCATCTGGACGGCGCGAATCGCTTTCTGCGCCCGATGCTGCATCAATACCAGCACCTCATCAGGCGACTTGATCGTGCCAGCGGTGACGTCCGCTTTGGTGTCACTCATCGCTTTGATCGCGGCGTCCAGAACTAGCGATTGGTCCGCCAATTGCTGTTCGGTGAATGGAGGAAGGAAACCGGCATCCAATTTCCAGACCCCGTCCTTTTTAACCAGCGTGAACGGCAATGGCTGATTGTCCTGCGTCGTCAATGCTGCGGTGTCGCCGCTGACTTTGACTTGCAATTCTTCGACAGGCAATGCCGGGAATGCGCCTTGGAATTGATCTTTATTGACCCCTTCGGTTTCAAGCGATTTCGCGCCGTACTTATCGACGGTGGCGAGATAAAGATCGTGGCTTGCGGTGGTGAGACGACCCATCAATGCCAACGCTCGTTTTTGCAGATCGGTTTTGGCGTCGATGCTGGCGATCAACGCCGGGACATCTGCGTTTTCAACCGCGGTATTGTACTTGAGCAGCGCATCCTTCGCGGCGGCGGCTTCGGCGGGGTTGGTCGTCGGGGCGGTCGCCGGGACAGGGGCTTGCAACGGCTCGGCCACCATTTGCGCGAACGAGATCGACGTAAGCAAAACAGACGCAGAAAGTACAGTCAAAAGTTTCAAAAGTGAACTCCTTAAAAATTGTTCGTTACAAGCATCGCGATTTCGATGCGGTGCGCCAAGCGAACAGCATCCAGAATTGTTTGCGACACACATATTACTTACCCATCTGATTAACCGGCATTGGGATGACCGTTACGTCGCCGAGGGTTTGCAGTTGTTCTTTCACGTCAGCCGCAGGCGCGACGACAATGATGAGCATATGGTCGTCTTTGACATACTTCTGCATCACATCGCGCACCTGCTCGGCGGTGACTTCGTTGATTTTCACCGGCAATTGATCGTAATAATCGACCGGATAGCCGTTGAGGATTTGATCGACCCGGCGGCTCGCTTGCTGGGCGATCGTCTGCACTTCCATCGCCATCCCGCCTGCGACGCGAGTTTTGGCCTCTGCCAGTTCTTCCGTGGCGACCAGATCCTTCCGCATATCGCCGAAGACCTTGAACATCGCCTGGACCGCGGCGGCGGCGGTTGCGGGATTGGTATCGACTGATCCGCTAAACTCGCCTGTGGATCGCGTGGGACGGAAGTAGGCGTAAACGCCATAGGTCAGGCCTTTTTCAGCCCGCACATACTTGCCAAGCCGCGAATCGATCCCGCTGGACAGGATTTGACCCGCAACGCTGCCGGCAAACTTGTCGGCATTTTGAATATCATACGCGCGGACGCCGATGCGGATCGTCGCCTGCTTACCCTGCGGATTATCGACCAGAATAATCTGGCGCTTCGCCTGACGATCTGCCATCGAGTAATCCGGCTTGATCGCGGGTTTGGCGTTATCGAATCCTTTGAGTAGTTGCGACGCGACCGTCTCACCTTGTTGCGGAGTCAGATCGCCGCTGATGATGAGCATCGCCTGATCGCGCGAGTAAACCTGCGCGTACCACTGTTTGATGTCGTCAAGGTTGATCGACGCAAGCGATTCAGGCGTGTTCTGACGGCTTTGTGGCGCACCCTCGAACAGGTTTTCGGTGAACACGCGCGATACGACCGTACCCGGCCGCGTGAGCGACTGGGTTAATCCACCGATCGCCTGACGCTTTAATTTCTCTAGCTCTTCGGCAGGAAATGCAGGCTGGGTAAGAATCAGATTCGCCTGTGTAATCGCGTACTCCAACTGGTCACTGGTGCAGGCGATGTTCAGCCGGGTGTTGTCGCCGTTATCCGACACTTCGATTGCAATCCCGCGCGATTCCAAATCTTGGGATATTTGCATGAAAGAGACATCGCCGCTGCCCCGCCGCATCATCTG
Source organism: Tepidisphaerales bacterium (assembly GCA_038210015.1). Taxonomy (GTDB): domain Bacteria; phylum Planctomycetota; class Phycisphaerae; order Tepidisphaerales; family Tepidisphaeraceae; genus BPJO01. Next base: position 12,075 of record JBBQXB010000002.1, on the reverse strand, counting down.
GGCGGTCAGGTCGGCGACGCCTTCTTTGCCTTTAGGTTCGACATGTGAACCCGATCGAAAGATCAACGACGCATTGACCAATGGCAGGCGATTGTCGGTCATCGTGATAACTTTCACGCCATCAACGGTCGATTCAACACCTTTGTTGAAAGTGATCTTCAATGCTTCACGATTCACAGGCGGCTCGGCGGGGTAATTTTCGGGAAAATCCGCAACCCGAGGCGTGACCACTTCTTTTGACTCGGCGACACCCGCCTCAGCGACCTGAGTAGCAAGCTCCGCCGCCTGTTGCGCTGTTTGCGTCGTAGGGGCGCCTTGTTCGTAGCGCAACACAGTCATCGCATTGGTGTCGAGATAGGTCTGGGCGACACGCTGGATATGTTCGGGCTTGAGCGCATCGAGCTGTGCGAAATAGTCGTTCACACGCGCCGCGTCCCCGCCGAACACTTCTTCTTCACCAAGTTGACGGGCGATGTCGTCACATTCCTGTCGTTGGCGGATGATCTGCTGTTTGAGTTGCGTGCGAACCTTGTCGAGTTCCTCCTGCGTAACGCCTTTTTCCTTGATTTCGTTGATGACGCGCACGATTTCCGTTTCCACGGCGTCGGCGTTTTCGCCTTGTTGAACGACTGCGGTGATCGCAAAAACGGACGGATCCTGCAATTGGTAATTGCCGGCGCTGGCACCGACACAGACCGGTTTATCGTTATAAACCAGCGCCCGATCAAGCCGACCCGTTCTGCCGGACGCGAGGATGTCGCTGAGCACGTTCAACGCGTCGTGGTCATCATTTCGATATTCCGGCGATTTGAACGCGATGTAGATATTCGTCAACGGAACGTTCGGCTTGGTGACGACCATCCGACGAACCTGCGTCTGTTTTGGCTCGGCGGGCGCGTTACGCGGGACGTCAGGACCTTTTGGGATCCAGCCGTAATACTTTTTAACCCATGCGCGCGTTTGCTCAAGATCAAAATCACCGGCAACCACCAGACAGGCATTGTTAGGAACGTAATAGGTATTGAAAAATGTCTGTAATTCGCTGGAGGTTGCCTGAGAAAGTTGCCCCATGTCGCCAATCGGCGTCCAGCGATAACTATGGGTTGTGAAGGCGGTTTTCAGCAGGTCTTGAAATGCCGGCCCCAGCGGTTGATTCGCGTAACGCATGCGCCATTCCTCAGCCACGACTTTGCGCTCGGTTTTGAAAATATCGTCGTTGACTTTGAAGCTCGCCATGCGGTCGGCTTCGAGATAAAGCGCCATCTCCGTGTTGTTGCTGGGCAATGTATTGGTGTAGGTCGTTTGATCAAAACTGGTGAAAGCGTTGCTGTCGCCACCGACTGCCCCGATGAGTTTCATGTGCTGTTCCGGCAGGACGTGACGGCTGCCGCGAAACATCATGTGCTCGAACATGTGCGCAAATCCCTGCCGATCAGGCCGCTCATCGCGCGAACCAACGTTATACATAACCCGCACGTGCACCACCGGCGCGGTTTTTAGCGGGGCGTAAATCACCCGCAAACCGTTGTCGAGGGTTTCTTTCGTGTACTCAATTTTGCTTTGCAATTCCGCTGCCCGGGCAAGCCCGGCGGTTAGCAGCAAGACAGTCATCAATCGGTAGAGTGAAATTCGCATCGACATAAGATAGACGCCAGATCATCCGCAGCAAAGTCCACGCAGAATTAACGCAGGCTAAGAACTGGTCCGACGAAACAATTAGTTTTACCGGACGCGAATCGCGAGCATTCCGTCCTAAGCGATCAAAATGGGATACAATGAATCGAACTGTATGACCAAAGACCGACCTTTTACGCTTAATGATCTACGTGCGGCCCGAACCAGCGGGGAGCGCATCGCGATGCTCACTTGCTATGACTTCACCACCGCACAGCATCTCGACGCGGCTGGCGTACCGATGCTGCTGGTCGGAGATTCCGCCTCCAGCGTGATTCTTGGCCATGATTCAACCTTGCCAGTTTCGCTCGATTTCATGATCGAAATCACCGCTGCGGTGAAGCGTGGCGCAAAAAAAGCTTTGGTGATGGGCGATATGCCGTTCGGTTCGTATCATGCCAGCGTGGCACAGGGCGTGCGGAATGTCGTGAAAATGATCCAAAAATCACAGTGTGATTGCGTGAAACTCGAGGCCGGGGAAGAAAGTACGCCATTGATCCGCAGACTATCCGATGCGGGTGTGGCGATCGTGGCGCATCTGGGCTTAAGGCCACAAGCAGTCGGTTTGATGGGTGGATATAAGTTCCAGGGACGCACCGCGACAGAGGCTTGCCAGATCGTCCGATTGGCTGAACTATGTGCTGATGCAGGCGCGTCGGCGATTCTTTTGGAAGCCGTTCCGCCTGAGGTTAGCGAAAAAATTGCCCAGTTGATCGACCTGCCAATTATTGGTTGCGGAGCGGGTCCGGCGTGTCACGCACACGTCGTCGTTTTGCAGGATTTATTGGGATTAACCCCACGAAAACCAAAGTTCGTGCCTACCATGGAAATCGGATCGATTCAGGACACCGCACGCAGATTTATCACACTGGTTCGCGAAGAACAGTATCCTGATCCATCGCATTGCTATGAAATGCCAGCCGAGGAGCGCGAAAAGTTCCAGGCTGTGGATAAAGCGTTCTAAGGCGTCAGTTTTGGAGAAATTTATGAACAAAGTAAAACGTATTTTGTCGATGGCGGTCATCGGTGCGGTTGGCGCGATGACTTTCACGGTCGGTTCGTCGCTGGTTAAAGACGTGCAATTTGGGCGCGCCGAGCAGCAGGTAGAAATGGCACGCGAACAACTCGCGACGCTCAACGACCTGTCGTCGGCGTTCAAAAAAGTAAACAAAGCGCTCGAACAGTCTGTCGTGCAGGTACAGGTCGAAAAGAAATCTTCCGGCGTTGCTGGAATGCCGGACATGAATAACGACATGTTCCGCCGATTCTTCGACCGTGACGGCGACGGGCAACCGGATCAGCCCGAACGCGAATTCGAGCAACGCGCCACAGGTTCCGGCGTCATCATGGATGTCGGAAATGGCGAAGGCTTTATCGTCACCAACAATCACGTCGTTGAAGATGCCAGTAAAGTAACCATCGTGATGCAGGACGGCAGGCAGATCGAAAACGCCACCGTCGTCGGCACAGATCCCAAGACCGATCTGGCGGTCATTAAAATCAAAGCCGACCGGCTGATCGCCGCCACGTGGGGCGATAGCGATCAGGTCGAAAAAGGCGATCTGATCGTCGCGTTTGGTTCGCCATTCGGATATGTCGGTTCGATGAGCCACGGCATCGTTTCGGCATTAAATCGTCAGGCGGGCGTCATCAGTTCCAGCTTCGCTTACGAAAACTTCATCCAGGTCGATGCCCCGATCAACCCCGGCAACAGCGGCGGACCTTTGGTGAGCCTTAAAGGTGAAGTGATCGGCATCAACACCGCGATCGCAACCCGATCCGGGAGCTTCTCAGGCATCGGTTTTGCCATCCCGTCAAACCAAGTGCAGGCCGTATACAAGGCCTTAAGGACTGAAGGCAAAGTTGTTCGCGGATATCTGGGCGTTCAAATCGCCGACGTAAAACAAGCCACCTCTGAAATCAAAGACAACCTGACCTCGATTGGTTTTGAAGGCGAATCGGGCGTGTTAGTACGCGGCGTGTTGCGCGACAGCCCTGCTTTCACGATTTTACAGGTGGGCGATATCATCACCGCAATCAACGGTAAGCCGATTAGCACCATGAACGACTTGCGGAATCGCATCGCGTTAAGCCCGCCGGGTGAAGAAGTGAAACTGAAGGTGTGGCGCGATAAGAAGACCGAAGATGTGACGGTCAAGCTCGCAGAGCAACCCGATGATAAAACCATCCTCGCCTCTGCTCGCGAAGCCGGACCCATCATTTCAGGTATCGGTGTTGCAATCACCACCCCCACCGCCCCAGAACTTGAGGCTGCGGGACTGGCGGCAGACGCGAAAGGCGCATTGGTGCGAAACGTCAACCCCGCATCGGCGGCAGCGCGGGTCGGCATCCAACCCGGCGATCTGATCACCCGCATCGGCGAAACAGAAATCCAATCGGCGGACGATGCGCGTAAAGCCCTCAAAAACGCCGACTTCAAAAAAGGCGTGCGAATTGATCTGCTGAATCGCGAAGGCGAAAAAATGGTCACGATTCGTCGCCCAGGGTAAGGCTACGTCTCGATCACAGAATCGATCTACCATGCGTCCGAGCGGGTGAAAATGCGGATTGGAAATCATCCATCCGAATCTTCATCCGACTCGGACGCTTTATTTTCGTTGGGAACTCGAACAACACTACCCACTCGCGACTGTCACCCTCAAAGCCTTTGAATTAATTGTTTTGAACCCCGCTTAATCACTCAATAACGAGGTATTTTAAGTCTCTTTCTGAATTAATTCACAGACTCTGAGGTGTTCCGAAGAGTCTAGCTGAATCGCCAAAAACGCCTCAATTTTGCAAATCCAGTAGATGCTTCGGAGTACCTCAGCATGACCAAGAAGAGGCGCGTGAAGTTGTTCAAAGGTTCCTACTATCCACCAATAGCGATTCGTATTGCGCCTGCCACAGCAGCGCCGGATCCGCCAGCTGTAACAAGCCAGTCAAATCGCACGCGCGTCCGCGCGGCTCACGAATTGCCCCCACGACCGTTTGCCGCTGCGTGCCCCCGATTGTGCCTGTAAGGTAGTCTACGGTAAAAACATATTCGTGATGCCCGTCATGCGTGCGGTACATCAGGTCGCGAACCCGCACGTCGGCAGCGGCGGGATCAGGTAACGATGAAGCGATACGCGGCGCGAGGTTGAACCGATCCACCGGGCTGTAACGCAGATGGAATTGCGATGCGTGTCGTCTGAATCGTCGGATGCGATAGCGCCTGACCACGCGATCAATCAGCCACACGCCCAGCACGCCAACAGTCGCGATGCCGAGGATATGCCATGAATGAATCTGCACGCAGGATGACTTTTACTTGACCAGATTTTTAACGCCTTCAAGAGCGCCTTTGACGGCTTCACCCGCGGGCGAAGTTGTCGGGCTTGCGCCGGCGGCATCTTTACGTTCAAGTTTGAAATCGATCTTGTATTCCGGCTCAAGACGGTTCAGTGACGACAACCAATTTGAGATCGTCTTATATTTCGGATCTTCCTTGGCGCGATTGAAGATTCCGTTATAGCCACGCACTTTGGGGTGCTTGTGATCGGCATTTTGCTCAGGCAATCCGTACTGCAGCAATAACGAACTGTCTGGGTGCACGCGATCAATCATTGACGCGTAGGTCGCGTTGAACATACCTTCGACCGCACTTTCGCTGACATTTTTCTTGAACTTATGCAGCACATAATAGTTGGTATAAACCTCGGCGGAGTTGGCCGATGGAGTGATCATTGCAAAGGCTTTGGAAGCATCATTATTTCCGCCATGACAGGCGCTTGTGGCACAGCCTTGTTGAACGAGGGGCAACACGTCTTTGCGGAAATTGAGCATCGTTTCAGGATCATTGGTGATCTCGACATCCTTCGCGAGGTCGCCGCCGTTTTTGATGATCATCAGGGCTTTGACGTTGGACGGTTGCCGTGAGAACTCGGTGAAGTTCATACCAATATTCGGGTCTGAATCATGGTATTTCTTCAGCACGTTATTGAGGAAGCGAACCGTGGCTTTTCTGTCCGAATCGGAAAGCTCGATCCGTTTGATCTTGTCGATCTGTTCGGCGTCGAGCGTTTTCCATCCGGCGGTTGTACCCCCGACTGGAGGCGTTCCCGTACCCGAGTTGCCCGTTGTCTCGGAACCCGTAGTGGATTTTTCAAGACGACGCTGGTTCTGGGTCAACTTCAACAGTTCGGAAGCTTCGGGGTCGTTGGGATCAATCGCCTGGGCGTCTTTCAACGCTTTTTCGGCCAGGTCATACCGACGCTCGTCAAAGGCGCGTCGACCTGCTTGGATGCGGCCTTTCACGTCATTGGCGGCGAGCTTCGCGTAGGCCTCATTCCAGCGGTCTTCAAACTCGCCATAGGTGATGGTGTCGATTCGTTCGCGTGGGACCGCGGTTTGGATGCCGCGTACATTGATCGTTACGGTGTCGTCTTTTTCTTCGACCATTCCGTCGTACACGCTACCGTCCTTTGTACGCACGATCCCGGGTCGCCCCGCCGCCCAGACCAGACCCGCCGCCAGCAGGACTGTTGCAGTCGCTATTAGTGTTTTTCGCATGTTGCCAACTCCTATTTGTGTCTATAACTGTATTTCAACAAATGGTTTGGAGCAACTTTGACCTTTATTCATGCTCCATGCAAACCGTCCATAGATATTAAGTTAACCGAATCGTCAGCACTTACCTAAATTAAACCGATTATTTGGTTTGTATAAAATGCTTAGTTTCGGTCAATCCTACGATGATTTTGCAGGATTTTACTTGCCTCCTCCATCATTTGGTCGAATAATACAGTTGAATGACAGAGCAGCACGACGATTGGCTCGAAGAGTTACTCCGCCAAGCCAAGATGGCGCATGAGCAGGAGCGCGAACCTCTCGTCGCAGAGCTACTTGGTCCCTACCTCGAACGCCGACCCGATGACGATTACGCTTGGTTTTTGTTCGGCGATTCTCTCCGCGTCATGGGCTTGACCGACGAAGCCGAGCGTGCACTTCTCAAAGCCATTGAATTGTCACCGGGGCCCGATTGGGTGCTTCAACTCACCCTTGCGCACTTGTACAAGGATGCGGGCAATCACGTCGAAGCAGAGCGCTGGTTCGAATTGGCGACCGAGGACGAAGCCGCCGCTGAGCAAGCCTGGTTCTGGATTCTGCGCGGTTCAAATCTCTCCAGCCATGGGCAGTTCAAACAGGCTGAAAAATGCTTCCGTCAGGCAATCGCACTTGGCGATGATAATCGTGACGAGGCACTACTAAATCTGGGATATGTCCTTCGCGCCCAAGGCCGGTATCTCGAAGCCAAACGCCAGTTCCGACAAGCGTTGGATCTCAATCCCGAATACTCGCTGGCCGAAAAAGCGATCCATAGCCTTAACGGGATCGAAAAAGCCATCACACTCGCGCGGCAGATTCCGAAGGAATCGTAAATCAATTCGCGCTCATCGTCCTGCCATCCGCATTTTGCACACACGTTCCATGCGTGAATTGTGCCATCCCGTCAACGCACCCATTCGCGATCGGTAACGTTCATGGATAGACTGATTACCAGAATGCGGAGATTGCTCGATGAATAAAATGACTACCAAGCGGCTGACGGTTGCTCTATCGTTGTGTTGCGGATTGTCGATGACAACGCTTTCGCAAGCCGCTGCCGACTATTCAACACCCAAAAATGCCTTCCGCACCTACACCAAAGCACTGGCGGATGGCGATTTGCAGGTTTTGAAGAATTCGGTCATCGCAACTGAAAAGCACAATCAGCTTCTAGAAAACCAGATCACCTACGCCGCGACTGAAAAGAAGTTTCGCACCGCCTGCATCAAAGCCTATCCAGCGGCCGCAAAAGACCTTGCCGATCCGACGCAGGATACGCTTGCAGCACTGGAAAAAGCCGAAGTCAAAATCGAAGATGACACCGCTACGCTGGTCACGCGCGACAGCCTCGAACCCGTCGTGCTGAAACGGGTGGATGGCAAGTGGAAGGTGAATCTGGTCGAGATGTACGACCCGGCCTCGGTTGACGATGTGCTTACTTTCCGCAAAGCACTCGCTGCAGTGATGGAAGACATGACGACGGATGTGGATGCACACAAATACAAAAGCTTTGACGAAGTTAAAAACACTTTGGAAATGCGTGTGAAAATGCGAATGGCACTCCCCTCAGAAGAAGAGCCGACGACCAAACCGGCTGATTAATGGATAGGTCATGTCGCAACCCATTCCAATCGATTACGCTTCTCCGCTGCACAGCTCGCGAAAAACCAACTATACCAGCCCGCAATTCTGCTAGGAACCTCTGAACAACCTCAAGCTCATCACACTTGTCATGCTGAAGTATTCCGAAGCATCTATTTGTCGTGAAAATTGACGCGATATTCACGATCCAACGAGCCCTCCGAGGTACCACAAGGTGAAATCCGTGGATGGGTCGGGTTATTCAGAGGACTCGCTAAAAATTGGCGATCCAACTATCCCTATTCCAAGTAGGTATAGCCATCCAGCCCGTTTTCATAAAACCGCAGCAATACGCGCGATTCTTCCAGACTGAGCTTCTGGTCTTTTACGCCTTTTTCGACCGTTTTACGCATCGCACGCAGCAATTCGTCGCCGGAGTATTGAACATAGTTCAGCACTTCCCGCACGGTGTCGCCTTTGATGACTTCATCGACGCTGTAATTTCCGGCATCGTCAATCGTGATATGCACGGCATGGGTGTCGCCGAGCAGGTTATGCAGGTCGCCGAGTATTTCCTGATACGCACCGACCAGAAACGCGCCGATGTAATAATCCTCACCCTTGTAAGCGTGCAGTTCAAGCACGCTCTTCACGTCCCGTCGATCAATAAAGTGATCGATCTTCCCATCGGAATCGCAGGTGATATCCGCCAAAATCCCTCGACAATTTGGGATTTCATTCAAACGATGGATTGGCATGATCGGGAACAGATGATCGATCGCCCAACTGTCGGGCATCGACTGGAACAGGCTAAAATTGCAAAAATAAGTGTCTGAAAGCGTTGCTTCAAGGCCTTCAAACTCTTCGGGTAGGTAATCCATCTTTCGAACAATGTTGAGGATTTTAGAGCTAATCCCGAAAAATAATTTCTCAGCCAGCGAGCGGTGTTCGAGCGTGCAATATCCCAGCGAGAACAGATTCAGCACCGCCTCAATCGCGACTTGCGCATCGTGAAAATATTCAGTGACGTTATTTTCGCTCACCCCTAGAAAAGTATCGAGCAAAGTTTGCACCGGCTGGGGCAATTTGGTGCGCTCTTCTGGCGATAGATCCGTGTTGATATCAAACCGACCAAACCCGCTCCATCCGATCACGTTGAAGATCAAGACCGAATGATACGCGACCATTGCCCGGCCTGATTCAGACAGGATCGTCGGATGCGCAACACCGGCGTTATCGCAGACTTCTTTGATGTGGAAGACGATATCGTTGGCGTATTCCTGCAGGCCGTAGTTGATTGAGGAAGCGAAGTTGGTTTTCGACCCGTCATAATCGACGCCCAGCCCGCCTCCAACGTCGATCAACTGCAAACCCGCACCGATTCGGCAGAGTTCGGTATAGACCCGCGCCAGTTCGGTGATCGCGGCTTTGATGTTGCGGATGTTGTTAATCTGGCTGCCGAGGTGGAAGTGCAGCATGTTCAGGCAGTCGGCCATGCCTTCGGCTTTGAGGTAGTTCACCGCGTCGATGACTTCGCTGATAAACAGGCCGAATTTCGACCGCACGCCGCCCGATTCCTGCCAGCGACCCGCACCTTTGGTGCTTAGTTTCACACGAACGCCAATGCGAGGCCTTACGTTGTGAATCTTGGCAAACTTTACGATCGCTTCCAGTTCAGTAAATTTTTCCACTACTGGAATGACAGTTCTGCCGATTTTGGTCGCCAGGATGACTGCTTCGATGAACTCATCATCCTTAAAACCATTGCAAACGATTGGTGTGGCGTCGTCGTCGACGATCGCCATGACCGCAAGCAATTCCGGCTTGCTGCCGGCTTCAAGTCCGAACTTATGAGCTTTGCCGAAGTGGTGGATTTCCTCAACGACATGCCGCTGCTGATTCACCTTGATCGGATACAGGCATTGATACGCACCTTTGAACTCATGATCCCGGATCGCTTTTTCAAACGCGTCGTGAATGCGATCGACCCGGTGCTTCAGAATATCGGTGAAACGGATCAACACCGGCGCGTGAATATCGCGTGACCGCAGATCGTCGACCAACTTTTTCAGGTCGATTGTCTTGGTTTTGTCCCCGGTCGGGTGAACCTGCACACAGCCCTCGGCGTTGATCGAAAAATATTCCTGACCCCAGCCGTTGATGTTATACAACTTCGCAGAATCCTCGACCGACCAGTCACTGGCGGTAAAGGTGTGCGGATTGATGTTGTTTTTTCCGGCATTTCCGTTGCGGACACGCTCGGTCAGAGGCGGATCAAATGGATTCACCGCGGCGGTTGTGGTCATCTTCGTTTACCCTTGCAAAAAGCCATGCCGCGACAAACAATTCGCGACGCACAACATCGTATCGTATTGACGGTCAAGTCAAAGGAATCCGACAAAAAAATATGCGTCCGCGAGTGACAACCGTCAGTTCAAACGTGACGTATCTTGTTCAAACCGTTCAGCGCCGCGACTTTATACGCCTCGGCCAGCGTCGGATAATTAAAGACATTGTTGATGAAGTAATCGACCGTACCTTTGAAGGCCATCACCGCCTGACCGATGTGGATCAGCTCGGTCGCGCCCGATCCGATCGCATGAACGCCAAGAATTTCGTGCGTCTCTTGATGGATCAGTAGTTTGAGCAATCCGTCTTCGTCGCCGAGCAATTGTCCGCGCGCCAGTTCACGATATTCAGCAATCCCGGCCTCATACGGAATGCCGGCATCGGTCAGTTGTGCTTCGGTCTTGCCGACCATGCTGACTTCGGGGATCGCGTAAATGCCCAGCGGAAATAGTTCAGGAACAGAATTGGTGGGTTGGCCGTAGGCGTGACAGGCGGCGAGTCGGCCTTGCTCCATCGCGGTGGACGCTAACGCCGGAAAACCGATCACATCGCCCATCGCATAAATATGCGGCACATTGGTTTGGTAGGCTTCGTTGACGTGCAAACGCTGGCGGTCGTCGGCTTCGATTCCGGCTTTTTCAACTGCGAGTAAGCCCGTCGTCCCCTGCCTGCCCACCGAATAAAGCAACGTCGCAGCCCGTAATGTTTTGCCCGATTCCAAGATCGCATGAACCAGCGGTTCGTTGTATCCGCCATTCGTGCCGGGGACGGTTCCGGGTTCGACCCGGTCAATTTTCGCTACTTTTTCACCTAATCGCAGCGTAATGCCCATCCGACGCATCCCGTACATCAACGCTTCGCCGATCTCTCGATCCAAAAATCCCAACACCTCATTGCGACCTTCCACCAGCGTCACCTTGACCCCCAACGCCGCCATCATGCAGGCGTATTCGGTCCCGATCACGCCTCCACCTACGACGATCATCGATTTGGGTAACACGCCGATTTTCAACATCCCGTCCGAGCAAAAAATCGTCTTGTCATCAAAAGGGATATTCTGCGGCTTGGCGGGTTTCGTCCCGATACCGATGAAAAACTTGTCGGCGGTGATGCGCTCCGATTCAGTCCCTTTGGTCACGGTAATCATGTTCGGCGATTCAAATTGCGCCGATCCCCATATTAATTCGATGTCATTGCGATCGAAGTATTCGCGCACCAAGTCCAGTTCGTGATGAATCACCCGCTGGGAGACGAAAATCAGATCGTCGATGGTGATCGTTCTTTTCACGCGCGAGTTTTCGCCGAATAGCCCGCGTTTGGACGCACCTGTGAGATGGAGAACCGCTTCGCGCAGCGCTTTGGACGGGATTGTACCGGTATTGATCGCCGCCCCGCCGAGCGCTGCGTTTTTCTCAATGACACAAACTTTACGACCTAACTTCGCAGCCTGAATCGCTGCTTTTTGCCCTGCGGGTCCCGAGCCGATCACAACACAATCAAAATGTCTCATAGTCTCACACTATTCGCGGTGGGTAAGGCTTATATTAACACAACCCCATCCATCCCGCGAAGCACGCTTTTTTATGGTTGAAACACCTTTGTTGGTTTCTGCCGCATCGTGGGATAAACTGCATCAAAGGTACGCCTTATATATGGATCATCCCGGTTCAGTCGCAATTTCAAACCCCAACGAGCCTCGCTCGCCCGATGGCAGGGAGAAGTTCAGCGCCGAGGAATTGGCCGTCGTGCTGTCACATTTTGATATCGGCGTGATCGATTCGATCGTCGAGTTCCCCCGTGGCAGCCGCAAGGCGCCGAAGCTCGCGATCGTCGCAGAGCAGGGCAAGTACTTGATGAAGCGTCGCGCACGCGGACGCGACG
>JBBQXB010000001.1:0-198908 GCA_038210015.1 Tepidisphaerales bacterium | reverse complement strand
CCGCTTCCCCCTCACTCAAGGGGAGGGGGAAGTAAGAATTATTTCTCAAGGCGCCCAGGGGCAATTCACGTTGCGGGTGGATACCGCCGAGGACGCGATCGCGTTATTAGAGCGGATCGGGCGCATGCCGCTGCCGCCTTATATTCAGCGGGATAAATTCGCCGATGCGCGGGATGAATCGGATCGCGATCGGTATCAAACGATCTACGCCAAGGCGTCAGGTTCGGTGGCCGCGCCGACGGCGGGGTTGCATTTTGATCAATCGGTGATGGATCAACTCGACCAACGCGGCATCGAACGCGCCGAGGTGACGCTACACGTCGGGCTGGGCACGTTTAAGCCAGTGACGGTTGACACACTTGAATCGCACACGATGCACGTTGAGAGGTATTCGCTGGATGACGCCTGCTGTGAAGCGATCAACCGCGCCAAGCGGGAAAAACGCCGCGTGATCGCCGTCGGCACGACGGCGGCGCGCGTGCTGGAATCGCAGCCGCCGGGCCAAATGTCACCTCGCGATGACGAGACGGGGATATTCATCTATCCGGCATATGCGTGGAAACACTTGGACGCGTTGATCACCAATTTCCACCTGCCAAAAAGTACGTTGATCGCGCTGGTGGCATCGATGATCGGCCTGGACGAGCAGCGGCGCATGTACGTCGCAGCGATCGCGGAACGATACCGATTTTTCAGCTATGGGGATTCGTCGTTGATCGAATAAGGAGATTATTGTGGTTTCAAAACAAGATTCACCGCGGAGTCGCTGAGGGCGCGGAGAGACATCCATAATTGAAATAGTAACGCGCTAGGGGCAGAGTTTTTTTGCCGTGTTCTATCGCCAAACCGAACACGGCTTGAAAAGCCGTGCCACGAAGAAATAGGCAAGTGCATCTCCGCTCTCTGCGGCTCGGCGGTGCATTTTCAAGACAAGTGGAGTTACGGCTTGCGAGATTTTTCGATCTCTTTCCACAGAAACTCAGCCAGAATGTTTGACGACTGATAGAGGTGGCTGCGCGAACCTGCCATCGCGAGATAGGCACCGAGTACGAACAACAAGAATGATGCCAAAAATGAAGTGGCGCCCGCCGATCGGAGAAAAGACGGATGCAACGACGCCCAGACACACGCCAAACCGATAAATATTTCCGCTTTTGCCCACGTGGGTGTAAGTTTTTTTAATCCGATCGCTTTTTCAATCGCATACTTTTCTTTCATACTTATTCCCCCGCTGACGCGGTGGTTTCCTTGCGGCGGTAGACTTTGGCGTCGAATGCGTACAGCACGTCCTGCACATTCGGTGCGGGAAGCGGCAGATCGGGGGACGGCGCGATTTGCAGATACGCCAGTACGCGATCCAGCACGTTCCCCGCTGCCGGGGCGGCGACGGTGCCGCCGTAGTGGGCGAGGGATTTGTCGGGATCGTGGATGACCATCGACAAGACCAGCCGCGGGTTTTCAAACGGGCCGCCGCCGACAAAACTGCTGGTGTAGTTGGCTTCGTTGTAGCTGCCGTTGACGGCGCTGTGGGCGGTGCCGGTTTTGCCAAATAAATTGTAGGTGCTGGACCGCGCTTTTTGGGCCGTGCCCCGAACGAGTACGTCGCAGAGAATGCGCCGAACCTGCTGGGATGATTCGGCATCAATCACCTGCGGCATTTTGCTCAGCGGCGTGCGGATCGCCTGATCGATCACACCATTTTCGCCGACCGTGCCTTTGACAATACGCGGCTCGACCATTCGCCCGCCGTTGGCATAGGCGGTCATCCCGCGCGCCAGTTGCACGGGTGTGACGCGCATTTCGTAACCTTGGGCAATCGATTCGGTGCTGAAACGATTCCATTTTTTAAGCGGATTGACCAGCCCCGGATCTTCGCCGGGCAACTCGATGCCGGTGCGTTTGCCGAAATTGAATCCCGTCAACGCCGAATAGAGTCCGCCATTGCCCATGCGCTGTCCGAGCATACACATGCCGATGTTGGATGATTTAACCAGCACATCCCACAGCGCAAGTCGCGAATAGCCGTGCACATCGCGGATCGTGCGATGCCCGTACCCCGCCGGCCAAGCCGGGCCGTTGATCGGGAAAACTTCGCTGGGGCGAGTGATTTTTGCCGACAGCGCCGGGCCGACGATGAAAGGCTTAATTGTTGAACCGGGTTCATACGGAACAACCACCGCACGATTGAGGCGACGTTCGGGTGTGGCTTCGGACAATACTTGCGGGTTGAAGGTCGGATAATTCGCCAGTGCCAGGATATCGCCCGTCCACGGATCAATGACGACGCATTCGCCGGACTTGGCTTTATATTTTTCGCAGGCGTGGGCGAGTTCCTGCTCGACGATGGTTTGGATATTTGCATCGATCGTGAGGAGTAGATGCTGGCCATGCTGTGCGGGGACGTAATCGTCGGCATCGACCGAAATCGGGCGACGCCGCGCGTCTTTCAGCGTACGTTTTGACCCGTCCCGCCCGGCGAGCAGGCGATTAAACTTCAGCTCAATGCCTTCCAATCCACCATCGTCATTGACGCCGCCAAGTACATGCGCCGCGACCGATCCCATCGGGTAATAGCGGACATTGGAAGGCGTGAAACCGACGCCGGGCAGATCAAGTTTGTCGATTTCTTTGATCGTGCGTTCGTCGAGATTGTCCGCAAGCCGAACGAATCGGCTGGTCGCGCGATCGCCGAGGAGCTGGGAGATTTCAAGCGGGTTACGGTCGATGAAATAGCAGAGTTTGTGAACCGCCTCATCCATCGCCAATAGTGGTTCGCGGCCTTCGGCGGCGAATTGCTCGGCCATGAACTTTGGATCGACAAACAACGACTGACTCTGCACCGTCCCGGCCATCAGCATGCCGTTGCGATCAAAAATACTGCCCCGACGTGCATATAACGGTTCACGTTGAAATTGCTGGCGCTCGGCGCGGGCGATATTTTTTTGTGCGCCCCACGATTGTAGATACCCCACACGCCCCAATAACGCCGCGAATGCGCAGACGAGCAACGCAAATACAAACGAGGCGCGGATGGAAGAGGGCGCAATCATGTCGTCCGATAATGATCGGCATAATGACGAAATGGCTTGAAGAATCGTTTAAGCGTCCCAAACCTGCTCAAACACACACCTATTTAGGTACGTAGACTGCTGCAGATTACCTATCTTCTCAACCCGGGCAGGCATATCCCCGATAAACCGGATAGTCGTACTTGCTGAAGGAGCTGCTATGCCGTCATTGTTGGAATTAGTTGAACGGGTAAATAAAGGCGAACTGATTGATTCAGCGTTGCTGGAAGTCTATCAGGAATCGAACAACGCCGCAGAGAAGTTCCTCGCGAACCACGCCCGGGCGATGCTCGATCTGCGCCGGTCGCATACTTACCTGCTCGAAGCGCTCGAAGCGATCGACTATGCCGATCAGAAAGTGCTGTTCCAATTCCTAGCGGTCCTGGGATTTTTGGGATTAAGCGACCAACGTGCCGGCCCGGTCATCAAATTCGGTGCGGCAGCGATCAATCGTCGCGAAATTGCGCTGGGCATGGAAGCGATCCAGTCCGGCGTCAGTCAGGATGCACAATTCAACAATCAATTCACCCGCGATACCGGCAATGCGCAGCTCGTTGCCGAGCAATACAACCAAGCGGCGCAGGGCATCGGGTGGTTTCCGCCGGGTGGGTGCGACTGGACCAATTCGCAACTAAAAATCGGGTATCTGACCAGTTCACTCGGCGACGACGATGCCGCTGCGCGTTTGCTGCTGGGCGTATCGAAACATCTCGATCAAAAGGATTTCAAACTCTGCATCTATAGCACCGAATCGAACGTGCGCCGCGAAAAATTGTCGTTCGCGCAAGGACCGTTCACGCCCGCCAGCGCCAAACGCGGGAAGGAAACGATCGAAACGCTGAACCGCCGCAAAGCCAGCACGTGGCTTGCGCCGTTGGATCAGGATATTGCCCACGCCGCGAAGGACCTCGGCCAGCAGATTTATAAGGATCAGATCGACGTGCTGATCGTTGATGCGACGCTCGCCGACCCGATCGCCGCCGTTGTTGCGAATTGGCAGGTCGCCAAGGCGAAGATCAACCTCGTTCGCCGCACGCCGATGCTCGCCGGTGCGATCGACGCCGCGATTTATCTGGATGCCAATGTGCAAAAAGCGGATGAAAGCCACTGGCGCAAACAAAACACCAGTGTGCATTTCATGCAGGAAGGTGTCGAACCCCTGACCGGCGAACCCTCGGCGACGCAACGCAGCGCGTACGGCATTCCCGATCACTCGGTCATTCTCGCTACCGCGCCCGATGCCGATGGGCAATTCGATGAAGCATTTCTGGATACGGTCGTGCAGGCGCTTCGACAAAACCCGCAGACTGTTCTACTTGTCATAGGCGAAACCGATGCCACGCTGATCAAACGCCGGTTCGATTCAGCCGGTTTATCCAAGCGGATCGGATTTGTCGGAAAACGCAAAGACCTTGCAGAGTTTTTACGGATGGCGGATCTGTATCTCACGCCGTTCGTTAGCCCATCCATTCCATCAATGCTGGCAGCGATGAGCGCCGGACGCGCGGTTGTTGCATTACAAGGACATCCCGCCGACCCGCAACGCGCAGAAGAATTGCTCGGAAACGACCAAACTGTCGCCGACGCCCCGGCCTATCTCGACCGCATCTCACGGCTCGTCCGCGAACCGACGATCCGCAACGAAACCGGCGAACTGTTCAAAGCGCGTGCCGCATCACAATTCAGCTACGAAACCACCGCCCGGTCGCTCGAACAACTTTGCCGAAACTTGATGCAACACGAAGAACCCCAACGCGCCGCGGCATAGTCTGTGGCGTGATGAGTGTGTCGTGAAAGGAATTGAGAGCTGTGCGTGGATATTTTGAGTTTGCCTGTTTGGCGATTGACGGGATCGGGCTAAGTGGCAGACATCGAAGCCCCAAGGCCTAAGCCCTAAAGCCCCAAACCCCATATAGCAAAAAAACCGCACACGTCGCTTGACGCGGTTATACTCATCTCATGTCCTGTCTCATCACCGCTTGGTTAGCCGCGATGCTTGCGTTGCAGGATCCGTCCGCACCGACGTCTGCACCGGCCACTCAATCGACACTCGAGCAACTCCGCGCTGAGCATCGGGAACTGGTCGATCAGGAGTTTTCAACCTTGCCGCGCCGCGATCCGTTGCCGATCGAAAAAATTGTATCCTTGACCTTGGAGGACGGTCATCTGCACGTCAAACCGCTGCTAGAACCGACAAATGGTTCAGTTGCGATCGACGCCACCAATTGGCCGGGCAAAATGCACGTCACCGTGGGTGCGCCGCAGGCCTTGATGATGCATATCAAGCATGTTGACTTGTCAAAACCTGATCTGATCGCGACTTATACGCAAATCATCACCGGCGCAGACTATCTTCAGATTAGCCGCGATAGTGAAAGCGACAAGGGACTGTCGTCGATCACATTAATTCAGTCGCGACAGTTCGCGGATGAAAACGACGACCCGATCCGGCTGACGGCGCGCTACGTCTCAGACGTGGAAGGCGGGCCGGACGTCAACGTGCAGATTTCAGGCAGCAGCTTCGAAACGATGCGCCGCGACCACCCGCGGGAGATGCAGAAATATCTGCTGCCAATCTTACAAGACCTTCAAGCCGCGAATCTGCTGCGACTAAGTGACCCGGTGACCGCGTGGCAGGTGCTGGCAAATGAGGTGAAGATCGATCCGAAGCTGCGCGATCGGGTCAGCGATCTGGTGCAAAAATTGAGCAGCCCAGAGTTTGCCGATCGCGTCTTGGCTGAGGAGCAGCTTACCCAACTCGGCGCGCCCGCAGCCATCATTCTCATGCGGATGGATCACTCAAAATTGGCAGCCGATCCCAAGGCAACGGTCGATACGATGATTCGCGCCCACACGCCACTACCCGACCAACGCGTCGCCGATCTGCGGAAGGATCTGCCGTTTCTATGTGACACGTTGCTGTTGGATGAACCGGCATTGCGACAGGCCGCGATCGTGCGGATCGGTGATCTGACGGGTAAGTCGATTGATCTGCCCGATACGCTGTCCGACGCGGAGAAAACAAAGCGGATAGACGCTTTCCGTGCCACGATCATCCCCGCGACCCAGCCCGCAAAATAGCAGGGCGATCATTCATTCGGGACTTCTGCATAACCGGACTCGCTCACGAATGTCAGCCCTGAGGCATTCCCAAGGGTCTACTTGAAGCGTCGAGATCCGACAGTGTTTTGCAATTCACGTAGATGCGTCGGAGTACGTCAGCATGACAATTCGGGCTGTTCAAATGACCCATTCATTCATCCACAACCACATCATATCCGACGCGAATCAGCTCAGTTTTCACGCTTTCGATATGACCGAAACCCTGCGTTTCCATGACCACGTTGACCGTCACCCGCGCGACATCCGCCGAGCCGAAATGCCGGTCGTGTGATACCTCTTTAATACTTGCGCCGGTCGCGGCGACTGTCTTGAGCAATGTCGCGAGGCTGCCCGGTCGATCAGAAATCTGCACGACCATCCTGCACAATCTGCCATCGACGCGCAGGCCTCGATCAATGATGCGTGACAGCACCGTTACGTCGATATTTCCGCCGCAAAGCACCAGCACAACGGTCTTGCCCTTGAGTTGATCTTTCACCGCCAGCGCCCCCGCCAACGAGATCGCGCCAGCGCCTTCGACGAGCGTTTTTTCGACTTCCAGTAATCGTAAAATCGCAGATGCGATCGCGGGTTCATCAACCAGAATCAACTGCTTGAGTTGATCCTTGACCAGCTTAAACGGCAGTTTTCCGTACTCGGCTACGCCAAGCCCGTCGGCGAGTGTCGGACGCGTTTCAACCTTTGTCACACACCCCGCTGCCAGAGATGCCTGTAGTGTCGGTGCGTTGAGCGATTCGACCGCATAGAGATCGACATTGGGACGCAGCGCCTTGGTCGCGACGGTCATGCCCGCCAATAGACCGCCGCCGCCGGTGGGGATGAAGATCGCATCGGTCTGTGGCACATCGCCGAGTATCTCCAGCGCGACTGTTCCTGCCCCGGCGATGATATGCGGGTCATCAAATCCGGGGATGTAAATACGCCCGTTGGTTTCCGCTAGCTCCACAGCCTGCGAGCGCGCGTCGTCATAGCCTTCGCCGTGCAGGATCACCTCTGCACCCAATGCTCGGCAATTACTTACTTTCACCAGCGGCGCCCACTTGGGCATGACGACAATCACAGAAATATTCAGGAGTTTGGCGTGATACGCCACGCCTTGCGCGTGATTGCCAGCCGAGGCGCAGATCACGCCGCGTTTCTTTTCATCCGCTGACAGTTGCAAAAGCCGGTTGCACGCACCGCGTTCTTTGAAGCTGCCGGTCTGCTGTAGATTGTCGAGTTTGACATAGGTATCGGCAGCGAGCAGAGACGAAAGATGATTCGACCGCACACACGGCGAGTGATACACCCTGCCGCGAATCCGATCTCGGGCAGCGAGAATCTCATTTAAGGTGACAGACATGTTTGTAACTATTCCTGTGGGGCCGGTTCGGGCAATACCTGCCATGATCTGACCGCCAGATCACGTACCGGGACTGTGGTTTTTTCCAACTCATTCAACTCGGCGCCTTTGTTGTTGACACCCATCTCGCTCATCCGCCGCGCCGCCGGAAGCACACTACGCTCAAGCGAGCCAACTGTCTTATTATACTGGTCACTGACTTTATTGATCGAGTCGCCTAACTTCTGGAAATGCTCCGCCATCTTACTGACACGCTCGTAAAGGGTGGCGCCAAGGTCGCGTATCTCAGTTGCATTTGCTTCGATGCTCTTTTGTTTCCACGCATGTTCGATCACTTTCAACAGCCCCAGGAGCGTGGTTGGCGACGCGATGATCACACGCTGATTCAACGCGTATTCGATCAATTCCGGATCGCACTCTACCGCGGCATAGAGGAATGCTTCTCCGGGAAGGAAAAGCACCACATAATCGGTCGATTTGTCGAATTGTTCCCAATAGGCCTTGCTGGACAGTTCGCCAACGCGCGACCGCACCTGTCTGGCGTGCCTGGCAAAATGTCCCCGGCGCAATGTCTCGTCATCGCAGGTGCTGCCATCGAGGAATGCATCAATCACGCACTTACTATCGACAATCACCTGCCGATCCTCAGGCAGATTGACGACACAATCCGGACGCAGTTGCCCGGCCTCGGTGTTGACCGACACCTGTTCATCGAATGTCACGTGCTGCGCCATTCCAGCGAGTTCAAACAAGCGTTTAAGCGTTAGTTCGCCCCATCGGCCTCGCCCCTGCGGCTTACGCAACGCCTGGACAAGCTGGGTCGTTTCTTTCGACAGATTTTGCTGGGTCGCAGCGACCGATGCAAGCTCACGACTGATATTGGTGTAGGCATCCGTGCGGGCTTTTTCGATAAAGTCGAGCTTTTCCTTGTACTGCCCGAGCACTTGCTGCATCGGCTGGAGGAGTTGCGCCATTTCGGCTTTTTTCTGCTCAAGCGAACCCGCTGCCTCGGTTTGCAGAGTTTTGAACTTCTGCTCAGCGAGAATCATAAATTGGCTCGTGTTCTGCTTCAGCGCCTCGCCCGACAATTCGGCAAAGGCTTCGCGAAGTCGCGATGAAAGCATGGACAACTGCTCCCGCTGGTCGGCCAGAGATTTTTTCTCGGCTTCGAGATTGGCATTCAGTTTCGACCGCTCCTGCAGCACCGTATTCAATTCTTCCTGGGCTGATTTGAGTGCCGTCTGCACGCGGGTCGCCAGATCGCGCACTTCGACAAGTTGCACTTTTTCCGCTGACAGATTGGCGCTGAGGGTCGAGCGTTCCTGCAAAACGGATTTCAGCTCCTCGTGCGTTTCTTTCATCAGTGTCTGCGATTTGTTTGCAAGATCGCGAGCTTCGGCGAGTTGTTGTTTTTCGCCTGCAAGTCTTGCTTCAAGCGAGGCCCGATCTTGCTGCAGGACAGACTGATCGCCACGCATTTCTTGAATCGTGGTGCGCGCGGTTTGGACTTCCTCTAACGCATCGCGTGCCCGCTCAGACGCGACCGCGAACTCTGTCTGCATCTCAGCGTAGGCGGTTTTTGATTTTCGATCCGCGATCAGCCATCCGACAATCACCCCAATCGCTGACCCGATCGCAACCCCAATGATAAGACCGATGGTTTCCATACATCTGCAATCCTACCCGCCCGCGCAGCGAATTGCATATCGATCACCACGAGGATGTGAGGCACGCGAAGAGGCACGACGCGCGCATGGATGTCCTCTCCGTATTGCTTCCTGTTTCTCGTGGTGCGGTTTTCCAGTCACTTCCTTTTACAAACCGACAAAACAGCCCAGGCTTCTTCACTCGCATCACATACGTGCGTGATTCGTGCGATTCGTGGCCAACGCCTTCGCTGTGTGCTTTGTCGCTTTGAACAGTCTGATCGAAGTCAGTTATTCGAAGAACCGATCCGCTTCTGCGCGGCTTAAGTGGATGAAAAAATACCGAGCAATTTCGCGCCGTACATGCGCACCTTGTGAGGACCCATCCCTTTGATGAGTTCTAATTCCTCGGGCGTGGTGGGCTGTTTCTGGGCGATCAATTGCAACGTCGCGTCGTTACAGATGATGTAGGCGGGTAGTTCATGCTCAGCGGCCAACTCGGCGCGGGCGGCGCGGAGTTTCTCAAATAACGCCAGCGTTTCTGGATCGGGTTGATAGGCTTCATCTACCACTTCGACAACGCGCGTTCGCGGTTTGCGGGTGGCGCGACGTTGTTGAATCAGATTCGCCAGTATGCCCGGCGGCTTCATCGCGGCTTTCATCACCTCGATGCCGATATCAGTCAGTTCAACAATCGGGCGCCGTTCGTTGTCTGGATCGCGCTGGCGGATCAGACCGGCTTCGATGACGCGATGGATCATCCGTTGAACATTCTTGGCGGTATGGTCTTTGAGCAAGCCGAACACGGTGAGTTTTTCAAGATCCCAACGCTGGGTGCGTTCGCTGGATGTGCCAGTCAGTACGTCGGTGAGCATCCCCGTTCCGAACCGGCCTTGCAGACGTGCGACACCTGCGAGGATTTGGCGGACAACCCGGGTGACATCATCGCTGACTTCGCCTTGTTCAAGATCGCCGCGACAGATATCGCAGGCGCAATCGACGACTTGGGATAGATCCCCGAAATAATCGAGAATCTGCTGCCGCCGGCATCGCGCGATCCGTGCGTATCGCACCATCAGATCAAGTTTGGCGGTGGCGTGAGATTTCATCTCCGCGATGCGGGCGGGATCAACGCGGTCGTTGCCTTGGCCGAGTTTGTCGATGAAAAACTCCTGCGTCATTCGATCGCCGAAGTGGTACATCAGCACGCATCTGGATGGATTGCCGTCGCGTCCGGCGCGGCCAGCTTCCTGGTAGTAGGCTTCGAGCGTGCCGGTAAGATCGTAATGCACCACCAGCCGGATATCGGGCTTGTTGATGCCCATCCCAAAAGCGTTGGTCGCCACCGCGATCGCGCCGGGCGTCTGCATGAATTGCTGCTGTGACCGCAACCGGTCGGGCTGATCCATCCCGGCGTGATAACCAACGACGAGGCGATCTTTATACCGCTTTTTAAGATCGCCCGCTGTCGCATCGACGCGCTTGCGCGTGGAGCAGTAGATGATCGCACTTCCCGGCTCGGCTTCTAATAAGGAACGTAGGATGTCGTCCTTTTCCCCGGTTCGATCGACGCATCGGGCTGCATATCCAAGATTAGGCCGATCGAATCCTGTCACGACGATGCTTGGCTCATTCAAACCGAGGATATGAATGATGTCTTCGCGAACATCATCGGTAGCGGTGGCGGTCAACGCGATGCAAGGCGGGTTTTTGAGAAGCTGGCGGACTTCGCCGAGGCGGGAATATTCGGGACGAAAATCGTGTCCCCATTGGCTGACGCAGTGCGCTTCGTCGATCGCCATCAGTTTGACATTCAGTTGTTGCATCGATTCGGTGAAACTGGTCGCCCAGAATCGTTCGGGCGCGACATACAGCAGCCCATCAAAACCAGATTCAATCACTTCGCGAATCACATCCCGTTGTTGGGCTGCGTTTTGGGATGAATTGAGGAACGCCGCCGGGATCTTTCGCGCGTGGAGCTGGCGAACCTGGTCCTCCATCAACGAAATCAAAGGCGACACCACCAGCGTCAATCCCCCACCCGCGACCGCAGGCAACTGATAGCAAAGTGACTTGCCCGCACCGGTCGGCATCACGCAAAGCACGTCTTTGCCATTCAAAACGTCTTCAATCACTTCGCGCTGCATGAGTCGGAACTCTTGCAATGCAAAGGAGTTATGCAAAATTTCTTGAATATCCGCCACGTTTTCCTTGATCTGATAATCAGATTATCCGATAATCTGATTGATGGCAACGCCGAACCTAACCAAGCCCACCCGCATCACCGCCACCGAAGCGGCGAGGAACTTCTCAGATCTGCTCAACCGAGTGAAGTACCAGAATGAATCGTTTGAAATAGAACGATCCGGCATATGTGTTGCGATGCTGTCTTCGGCAAATACTGAGATCGCGACTCCCGCTCTCACAGGTGAGCACTTGCAAAAGCTCCCCCCCCTGCCAACTGCAGACGATAGATTTGCGGATGATTTGGAGGAGGTTGTTCGCGAACAACACTGTGAGATACCGAGTGATCCATGGGAATCATAGTCGATACATCGATTTTTATCGCAGCCGAGCGCGGTAAGTTTGCCCTCAATACCCTGCATCAATCGCACCCAAAGTCAACATTTTACATCGCTGCAATTACGGCTTCTGAATTGCTGATGGGCGTACATCGCGCAGATTCAACCATGCGCGACAAACGTTCTGCAGTTGTCGAACAGATTTTGTTCCGTTACCAAATTTTATCATTTGGGTTGACTATCGCCAGGGTTCATGCGTTTATTACTGCAGATACACGATCAAAGGGCAGAACATGCGGAATGCACGACATGCAAATCGCTGCGACGGCTATTGCAGGGGAGCATCAGATCGCAACATTAAACAAACGCAGCTTTCCATACATCCATGGCGCACAACTGCTTGACTTATAGAGATTTCGCCCATTCATCAAACCGCTGAATTATCGCTGCCGTCACACTACGGGGGGTTTCGGATATCACTTGCTCGACCACGGCGCAGGTGATCTCCTGCTCCTTTGATCCCGCGACCGCCTGCAAAAATGGCAATAGCGCACTGCGGTCGGCGATGTATTTAATATCCGCGCCGCTATACCCGTCCAGCTTTTGCGCCAGCATCTCAAAATCAACATCATCGGTGATTGGCCGCTTGCCCAGATACAGTTCGAGCAGCCGCACGCGCGCGGGGAGATCGGGCAGTGGGATGTAAATCTTTTCGTCAAAACGTCCTGGTCTTAATACCGCAGGATCGAGTTGCCACGGCACGTTCGTTGCCCCGAGAAACAGAATCGGGCTGTTCTTTTTTTTGTCGAATCCTTCCATGCCCTGCAAAATCTGCGGCACGACACGCTGCATCACGCTCGATCCTTCATCGCGACGGGCGGGGATCAATGCTTCAATTTCGTCGATAAAAACCACTGCGCGAGGCTCATTCGACGCGGCATCAAATAATTTTTTGACATTCTGTTCGGCCTCACCGACCCATTTGCTGAGAATGTCGGCAGGCGAGATGCGAAAGAAGGTCGCGTCCAATTCCCCAGCGGTCGCTTTGGCGAGCATCGTCTTGCCTGTGCCGGGCGGTCCGTAAAGTAAAATCCCGCCGCCGGCGCGGATATCGAATTTTTCTGCCAGATCCGCATGCGCAAAAGGGTAGATCATCTTTAACCTGATCTCCTCCTTCACGTCATCCAATCCCGCGACATCGTTAAACCGGATCGACGGTTTTTCCTTTACGATCCAGTCGCTGCCCTGCGTTGTCCCTTCCTGCGCTTGCTCCGCGTTGCTGGCGGACGCGGTGCGATTGGGTTGGCGCCGATTCGTCCGCTTCGCATCATCGCAATCACGCGCCAATTCTAATAATCGCGTTGCGGTCTCTTGGCGGGCATTTTTTAGTTCGGCGGTCTGCGATTGTTTCGCTAACTCAAGAATCGCGCGGGCCGCTTCGAGCAGATACACCTTTGCGCTATCCCACTGGCCGGCGCGGCGGGCGTCGATCCCGCGCTGGCGATATCGCTCGAATGTGTCGTAGGTCATGCTCATCTCAATCGCCGTTCCGTTTATCAAACCGGCCTTCTGCCAGCTTCGATGCGACAAACATATACGCCAGCATCCCGACCACCACCACCAACGCAATGCGAAAGCTGTTGGTGAAGCGATAAAACAACAACACAAACAACGCCGCCACGCCGATCAACCCTGCCGACCAGGCAAACCACCGCCACAATCGCTTGAGCGTGCCAGCCGGACCGATCTCGACAAACTCGCCCTTCTTTTCCTGCTCATTAGCGAGGGAACGATAGTAATTAAAATCCCGAACCACGATCGGCGATTCCGCATCCCTTGGCGAGGAAGGTTCAACAAATTGCGAATCCTTTTGTGTCACAAACCATAGATATACCGAATAAATCGTCGTTCGACGATTCGATCAGGTCATTTCCATCGCAAATGGCGTCAGATTGCGCACTCCCGATGCGGTGACGACGTACTGGTTTTCAATCCGTAGCCCGGCGTGCAGCTCATCCGCGTAAAACCCCGGCTCGGCGGTGAAAATTTCCCCTTCGATCAATGTATCGTCCCAATGCGGGTTCAGATGCGGAAACTCATGCGCCTGAAGCCCGACACCATGCCCAAGATGGTGAAACTGTTTGCGACCGAACTGGCTTTGAAAATGCTCGTCAATCGCGGCATACAAATCGCGGCAACGAACGCCGGGTTTGGCGAGCGATTCGATGATTGGAAAAACATCAACAATTGCCTGCCATGCCTTATATTGCGCATCGGTCGGCTTGCGATTCACGCAAATCACGCGGGCGTTGTCGGCGAAATAGCCACGATAGGTCGGACCAAGATCGAGGATATAGAGTTCGCCATCCTGTGCTTTGCGACCCGCTCGAGGCGGCCCGCCTCCCGCACCGCAGGCGAAATCGTTGCCGAGTAATGCGGTCATCGGTTCGCAGGTCGATTCAACCGCAGCGGCGTGCAGTTGATTGAAAACGTCGATCTCCGTAATGCCCGGTTCGATGATCTGGCGTGCACGGTGATACATCGCTTTTGTCGCGTCGATCGCACGCTGCATCAATTGCAATTCGTCGGGATCTTTGGCGCGGCGTAACTGGCACAGATCATCATCAATGCAGCGGCAACCCGCCGTATGCAAATCCAGCATTGAAGCAGTTTCGCTCGCATCAAACCCGACGGAATGCGATCCGATCAACTGTTCGGAAATGATGCCCGCAATCGCGCTCGCCTGATCCTGCCGAAGCGTTGCACCGAGATTGGCGGGGTAACTGATAACGGTGTCAGCAGCAACGTTGGCTGTGGGGGAATTGGCGCAGATCAAAGTTGATCGTCCATCATCTCGGAGAATGAATGCCGGCAGGTGTCGCCACGCAGGCCGATGCCCCGTCAGGTAATAAACATGCTGCGGCTGGGTGATAAGAATCGCGTCCTGCCCACTTGCAGCAAGCCGATCGAGCAAACGGCGTTGACGATGTTTGGCGTGGGCGGGTTCAAGCATAGGAATACTTTACTGAGACTTCTGAACAACTGAAGGGTTCCATCTGCATCGCGACAAGATAGCCACACAGATCACAGCGGACACAGAGAATTGCAATTGCAGTCAGCGTCCACAAAACGCTCACGAGCGAGACGCCGGTACTACATAATTCCCGTAAGTATCGCACGATTCGTAGTGAACAAAAACGCGTTACGAAGTTATCCGTGCTTGATTTTCACGATGCGGGATCAACGCTACCCTCTGTACTCTGTGTGTGCTCCGTGGCTCATTCGTATTGTTAAAGTCGGTTATTCAGAGGTTCCTACTGCGCAATCGTCCCGCAACCGCTACGCTCACTTTACTTCCTGCCAATTTTTGCCCCAGCCGGATTCGACTTCAAGCGGGACTTTAAGCTGCATCGCGGTGGTCATCATCTGACGCACGAACGCGACCTGTAATTCTGCTTGGTCCGCAGGAGTTTCAAACACCAACTCGTCATGAACTTGCAGCAGCATCGATAATGGTCTGGATTCTTGGTCGATCGCACGGTGGATGTTGACCATCGCAACTTTGATCAAATCGGCGGCGCTGCCTTGCACCACGCTGTTGATCGCCATCCTTTCATTCATGTTGCGGATGTTGATGACGCCGGAATTGATATCCGGCAACGGTCGACGCCGGCCGATGATCGTTTCGACATATCCATCGGCTTTGGCTTTTTGCACGCATTCATCCATAAACTGCGCGATCCGCGGAAACCGCTTGTGGTAGGCTGTGATCAAATCCGCGGCGGCAGGGATGGTCATGCCGTCGATTCGCCTAGCCAAACCCTGCGCGGTGACGCCGTAGATGATCCCGAAATTGATGATCTTCGCTTGATTGCGTTGGTCGCGACTCACCTGCTCCAGCGGCACGGCAAACACCTCCGAAGCGACCGTCGTATGAATGTCGATCCCTTCAGCAAACGCCTTCATCAATGCCGGTTCTTCCGACAGATGCGCCAGCATCCGCAATTCGACCTGTGAATAGTCGGCGGTCAACAGCACATTTTTTGCAGGATCAGTCGGCACAAACGCCAGTCTGATTCGGCGGCCTTCATCAGTGCGGATCGGGATATTTTGCAAGTTCGGATCGGATGATGACAAGCGCCCGGTCGCTGCGCCGGTCTGATTAAAACTGGTGTGAATTTTGCCGTCGCGCGTAGATCGGTGATCGGTCAAGGCATCGAGATATGTGCCCTTCAATTTCACCAATTGACGATACTGCAACACCAATTTCGGCACCGGATGCTCACCGGCTAATCGTTCGAGCACTTCGATGTCGGTGCTGAAACCGGTCTTGGTTTTTTTCCCGGATTTCAACCCAATTTTCACAAACAGCAACTCCGCCAGTTGCTTGGGCGAATCGATATTAAACGTCTGCCCGGCGGCTTTGAAAATTTGGTCGCGCAGTGTTTCGATCCGCTCGCCGAGCGCTTGCGATTGTTCTTTAAGCACCGCAGGATCAATCGCGATCCCGCGATATTCCATCTGTGTCAGCACCTCAATCAACGGCGTTTCGACTTCATCGTGCAGCTTTCGAATCGCAGGCAGCGCTTCGAGCTGTTTGGCAAATAGTTGTGACAAGCGGAAGGTGATATCTGCGTCTTCGCTGGCGTACTGCGTGATAGTTTGCAGGTTGACCTGATCCATCGTGATCTGCTTTTTTCCCGTACCGATCAAATCGTTGGTCGGGATTTTTTTGAAATGAAATAGCTCCAGTGCCAGCCGGTCGATGCCGTACTGCATGCGCGAAGCATCGAGCAGAAACGCTGCCACCATCGTATCCATCCGCACGCCGCGAATCGTGACGCCCAAGGCGCGCATCGCAAGCAAATCGTATTTGATGTTGTGTCCGATCTTACCGATCGATTCGTCTTCCAGTATCGGTTTCAAAGCTGCCATCACCACCGATTCATCCAGCAGATTCGACCCCAGCGGCCCGCGAAGCGGGACGTAATATCCCGTGCCTTCAACAAACGAAAAACTCATGCCGACGACATTCGCATCAACGGCATTGATATTGTCCGTCTCGGTATCAAACGCAAAGTGTGCTCGCGCACGGAGTTGCGTTGCCAAGTCGTTTAGTTTGTCGATCGTGTCGACGCAGATGTATGGCACACCTTCGCTGGTGTTATATTTCACCTCCAACGTTTGATGGGGGGCGATATCAGACGTTGCCGACGTTGCGGATGAATCAAACGTATCAAACAACCCGCCTTCAATCGATTGTTTCGGAGCAGCCTTTTTTACCTCCGATTGTTTTTCCAGCCCCGCGACTTTCGACAGCAAACCGCGAAAGTTCAATTCAATCAGGTGCTTTTTCAGCGGTTCAGATTTTAATCCGGTGAAGGCGCATTCTTCGATCGACCAGTCAAACGTTACATCCCTCTGCAGCGTGACCAGCTGCCGCGACATTTCCAGACCGTCGCGATGCGCGATAAAGTTTTCGCGCATTTTGGGCGTCATTTTGTCAATGTTTTGGAGGATCCCTTCGACCGATCCATAGGTGTTGAGCAATTTAACGGCTGTTTTTTCGCCGACGCCGGGAATGCCAGGCACATTGTCGATCGCATCGCCCATCAAGGTCTGCACTTGCACCGCAAGATCGGGTCCGTAGCCGAGCTTGGCGACCATTTTCGGGATATCAATCACCTCGTCGGCCTGCACGTCGTACATGTGTATGCAGTCGGTCAACAGTTGCCGTAAGTCCTTGTCTTTGCTGACCAGATAAACATCAAACCCTTTGTCGCAAAGCTGCTCTGCCATCGTGGCGATCAGGTCGTCGGCTTCGAAACCGGGCTTTTCATACAACGGTAAACCAGCATCTTTTATGATCCTTAGGATCCGATCCTCCTGCGGATGAAAGTCGGCGGGTACAGGCGGGCGGTTGGCTTTGTATTCGGGGTAAATCACTTTACGGAAAACATCCTCCCCGCCGGCATCAATCACTATCGCCAGATAATCGGGCTTGCGCAGCTCGATCAGATTGATCAGCATCTGGGTGAAGACGTAAGTTGCTTTGGTCGGTTCGCCGGTGGGCGATGTCAGATCACGAAACGGCGCGAAGTAAGCGCGAAAGATGTGAGCGTGGCCGTCGATGATGTAAAATGTCTTTTTCATTCGTCACGCCGATTGTACGCGTGGCGATGCGCATTGGTATTAACTGACCTGAATCACCAGCATCGTGCGGTCGTCGTTGGGGGGTTGATGGAGTGAAAACCGCTCGACACGGATCAAGGTTTCATCGATCAATTCCTGCGACGAATGCTCGGATTGGTTGATGACTTCATCAAGGCGATCCGTGCCGAATAGTTCGTTGTCTATTCCACGCGCTTCTGTGATTCCGTCGGTATACAGAACGAGGATGTCGCCGGGCGTAAGAGTTTGCACATCGTCGATGTAGACCTCATCAGGATCGATCCCAAGCGGCAAATTCGCGGCACCTTCGACGATTCCGTTAGGCCCGCCTGTGCCACGTTTTAATCTCGGCGGGTTATGACCGGCGTTGGCAAAGCGCAGTTCACGCGTGGCAGGATCATAAATGCCATAAAACGCGGTGACGAAGGTGCCCGTGCCGTTGGTATAGCGGGCAGAAAGATGGTGATTGATGAAGTTGAGCAGTTTGCTCGGCGGATCGGGGTCGCCGTTATGGGTGTGGGCGATTGAGTGCGTGACCGCCATCACCACCGCCGCCGGCGTGCCATGGCCGGAGACATCGGCGATCAAAATCCCCAGCTTTCCGTCGGGTAATTCAAAAAAATCGTAATAATCCCCGCCCGCATTTTTAGCAGTCTGGTAGTAGGCAGCGATATCCAGACCCGCGATTTTCGGCAATTCGGTCGGCAACAGCGATCGCTGAATATCGGCGACCACTTTCAATTCGTTGTCCACGCGATCGTAGGCTTCGCGCAATTCTTCTTTCAAAACCAGATTCGCCATCGCTCGGCCAAATAGATTGCTCAGCCACAGGTGCTCGGGCAGATAAGTTTCACTAAAACCCTGATCGGTCCGCGCCAGCACGACCATGTTTAACGCCTTGCCCTGATCGAAAAGAGGCAATGCGACGATCGATTTCATGCCGTGCAAATAGGTTTTAGCAGGGTCGTCATCGGCGATATGGAGGTTCTGATCGATGATCGCTTGTTCGCCATAGATTAAATCCGCAAGGAATCCGCCTTTGAGCAAAGGCAGTTGATCGCGTTGTTTCCACGGATCTAAATCCAGCACGTTGGTGATGCGAAAGTATGGATAGTCCAACCCGCGCCGGCTAAGCGACACCCGCTGATGCGAAGGCCAGATCACGCGCATCCGCGCGATATAGGCGTTGGCCATCTCAAGGGGACTGTTCTGTATCGAAATTTCCCGCACCATCTCATGCACAAACGCCGACCGCTCCTGCCATGGCAAGTGAAACCATTGGGAGAAGGGTTTGTCTTCAGTGCGATCAACATCATGTACCTGGGATACGTTCATACACCTTATCTTAGACGAGATGTTGAACTTGGAGAACTTTCGCACGGCATGGCCACCGTTACGCAACGCGAGGACTGGAGACTCATTTACGTATTGCTTTTTCTATTTATAATTCGCATAATGTGAAGTCGTGAATGTCATCAGCCGAAGAAAGCTCAAGACGTTCTATCTGTCCAGTGCGGTTTATCAAAAGCACGCGAAGGCATTTGATGACTGGTTTAGGATCGCACGGAACGCCGATTGGAATACGTTTCAGCAGGTCAAGGCAACTTTCGGGCAGACCGATGTTGCCTGTGATACCGCATCAAAGCGTACTGCGACAATATTTGACCTTGGTGGCAATAAATATCGGATTGTCACGCTAATTGATTACAACCGTCGCACTATCTTCGTCACGCATGTGATGACGCACGCCGAATACGATCAGCAAAAGTGGAAAAAGCAAATATAGGTTAATCATGGCACGGACTAAAACATCCGCTCGTCGCGTTCAAGACAAATATCTGCAACTCATCCATCGTTTCCCGCTGCGCCCCATTCGCAGCGACGCCGAGCATGAACGCGCGACAGAAATTATTGGCGAATTGATCGGTCGTAAAATCGATTCCGGTTCTGCCGACTATCTGGACACATTGATCTTGCTGACGAGCAAATACGAAGACGAACACCACAACCCCACCGACCCCAAAATAACCGGTCCCGACGCGATCCGAGCCATCATGGAGGCCAACAATTTATCACAGGTGGACATCGGCCACATGATCAAAGCAAGCGTATCGACCGTGTCGATGTTCCTCAGCGGCCTGCGCGGTTTATCGAAGCCGCATATCAAACTGCTGTCTGAAAGATTCGGCTTGAATGCAGCCATTTTTCTTTAAATATAGATGTAAGTGTCGACCACGGCTGGCGGGATAAGTCCGCGGTCGCGATGCAAACAGCCCGTTCACCCAAATACCGCCCGATGCACCTTTTCAATCGCCTGCGCCACCAGCGACGTGTGATGCGATTCCCATCGGCGGTTCAAACCAATTGAGATGCAGCGGCCTAGCACATCGAGCGTTTGAGGGAGCATGTCACGGTGGTATTCGATCGGGCGATGCGCGGCCGTCCAAGGCCAGCCGGTGTGGTCGTGCGTCTTTTTTTCCAACACATAATCCCACGCCGCATAAATGTGCCGGTCGGGGATCTGCTTATTGTAAATCGTCTGATTTGGCACCCCCTCGGCGGCCAAGAGGTCGCTGAATTGTTTGGCGAGTTCGCGCGTCTCAAGAAAGAACGGAAAGACGATCCCGCAATCCCCGGCAGCGTCGTGCAGCGTTTGCTGACGAATGCCGTTTAGATGCGACGTCAGCTCACGCAAATGCGATTTGGCCCGACGACAACCGGCCAGCAGCATCGGCATCTTCTTTAGCTGCGCCAACGCAAGCGCGGCGCGAAGCTCATCCATGCGGAAGTTCTCCCCGGCGAACATCTCCCAGTTACCGTCTGGCTGCCAGTATTGCATTGCGCTGTCGTGTTTCATCGCGGCACGACGATAAACGCGATCGTCATGACAAGTCACCATGCCGCCTTCGCCGGCGGTGATGATCTTGAAGTGCTGCATCGAAAACGCCCCGGCATCGCCGATCGAACCGACCTCGCGGCCTTTGTAAAAACCGCCGTTGCCTTGGGCGCAATCTTCCAGCACCTTCAAATTATGCTTTTTCGCGATTGCCATCACGCGATCCATGTCGCATACCGCGCCGCGCATATGAACGGGGATGATGGCTTTGGTGTAAGGCGTGATCAGTTCTTCGATGCGCGCCGGATCAATGGTGAGTGAATCATCGACTTCGCAAAGGATCGGGATCGCGCCAACGTTCAGACACGCCGCTGCGGTCGCGATGTAGGTGTAGCCGGGAATGATGACTTCATCGCCTGATCCGATGCCGAGTCCCACCAACGCCGCGATCAACGCGCAAGTTCCCCCGCCACCCACCGCCAACGCATACGGCACGCCGAGACG
The DNA here is from genome assembly GCA_038210015.1 of Tepidisphaerales bacterium. Taxonomy (GTDB): domain Bacteria; phylum Planctomycetota; class Phycisphaerae; order Tepidisphaerales; family Tepidisphaeraceae; genus BPJO01. The sequence goes on along the minus strand of JBBQXB010000001.1, from coordinate 177,696 downwards.
GTCTCTGAATTGCTTTTCGAGAATCGCCGATTCGCTAATGTCAGGCGAATTAAGGAATCGGAACATGATCTTTCGCTGCAGCACCTTGGTGACGGCATCGATTTCTTCCTGTCCGATTTCCAACGCGCCTTGCAGCGTACCGGGAAGGGGTTCGGTGACGGTGGGCATATCGATTTCCTCGCGCTAAGTAGTGGCTAATAAATGCGATGAACATTGTGGAGGTCGAGCACGTCATCAATACTCACCAACGTCATATCCTCGTGCAATGCTTGGGCAACAATTAGCCTATCAAATGGGTCCTTGTGATGAAACGGGAGCTGGCTAACAATCGCTGCGTGTTCCACGGTGATGGGAAGGATTGAGATGCCATTTTTGACGGTTGTTGTTTGCCAAAACGCCTTGAAAGAGGTGGTCAGTTGATATTGTTTGCGACTGATCTTGATGGCAATCTCCCAGTAACTCGCTGGGCTGATGAACTTGGTATTAGCGGATGCTTGAATTTGTGCAATCGCGTTCGAACTCAGCCCAGGTTGTCGCAATGTAAACCAGAGATAGGAATGGGTATCCAAAAGCAATTTCACATGTAATCCTTGAAGTCTTCCAAGTGACTGTCATCGTCATTGATGATGCTCAGCAATCCGACTCCCAAACCCGGACGACAATTATTATCCCCAACGTTATTCACGATTTTTCCAACCGTCTTACCATCCTGTGTGAGGATGATCTCGTCGCCGGGTTTGAGCGCAAGAACCAATTCTTCAAGATGCTCGCGTGCTTTTTTGAGGTTGATAGTATGCGACATCGCGAATCTCCTGAATATATTTTACCAGATTCTCGCACCGTTGCAGCCACTATTATAACACACTCCCGCACTTACGAGACACTCGTGCTAGCGACGGGTACGTGTCGGGATTGCAAATACACCCGCAATGCTTCAAACGCCACGAAAATCGACAATCCGAACAGCACCACCGCGATCGCCATGTTGGTGAGATTCATTGTGCTGGGGGAAATGGATTGCTTATTCAGAAACGAGAAGAAGTTCATCACCAGCGCCGTGCAGGTGGTGCCGAGCATGAAAATCGCCGGTGCGAGCGCGAACCAGACCGGACGACCGGTTCGCCATAGCCAGACGCTGACGCCGATCAGCGTCAACGCGGCAAGCAATTGGTTGCTGGTTCCAAAAAGCACCCAGAAAGTCATAAATGATTTAGGCGGCATGTATGCCAGGTATATACTCGGCAGTACCAGCGTCAGGATGGTCGCGACCGCCCCACCGACCCAACCTTTTAATCCTGTGATTTCCTGCAACACATACCGGCCAAGCCGGGTGCAGACATCCAGCGTATCAAACACAAAACTGCTGAACGCCAGCAAGCCAAACGCAATCGCAAACTTCATGTCGATGCCAATCATGTGCATAAAATTGCCGATCCCGCGCGCATAAATCGCATCAGGACTTCCAGTTGATCCCGGCGTCATCACCATCACACACGATAGCGCAAAGATCGCGACCATCGCCTCAAGCAACATCGACCCGTAGGCGATTGGTTTGATGTCTTTTTCAGTGCGAACCTGCTTGCTGGTCGTACCGCTGGCGACGATCGAGTGGAATCCGCTGCACGCACCGCAGGCGATGGTGATGAATAAGAACGGGAACAACCACGCGCCTGCCATCGCAGGCGTGGAGATCGGATCGGCAAAGAATCCGCTGAATGCTGGCCAGGTGATTTTAAGTGATTCCGCCCCGGTGAATCCGCCGACGACCGCCCCGACGACGCCAAAGAAAAGTGTCGCATATAGAAACGCCGCACCGATCACCCCTCGCGGCTGCAATAACAACCACATCGGCGTCACACTCGCGATGAAACAATAGACCAATAGCCACTGATCCCATCGTTTGATTAACGTGCCGGTTTCATCAACCGTATTCCCCGCAGTGTTCATGAAAGGCAGTCCGTGAGTTGAAAGCCACGTCGCCAGATCGGGTGCTTTCCAGATCGTCAGGGATAGCAATACCACCGCGCCGATCAAGCCGATCCACCACTTCATCTTCGTATATTTTAATAGCAATCCCAGCACGATGCTCAGCAGTAAATACGCTGTCGCCCCGATCGCGACCGCCCCGCCGTTGAGAGAAATTGTTGTGGGTTGGCCCTCCACTAGCACGGGGATTTTTGCAAAGATTCCAAACGTGCTGGCCGTCACATCCGCAAACGCGATGATGACATACACCAACGCGATCCAGACGAATATCAAAAACATCAGGTAAGCCGATCGCGACATATTTTCGCGGACGACCTGCGTGATGGATGCCGCCTTGTGACGGATCGACGCGAACAACGCGCCTGTATCATGTACGCCGCCAATCAGAATCGCACCCAGCATGATCCAGATCAGCGCCGGCAACCATCCAAATGCCAGCCCCGCCAGAATCGGTCCCACCACCGGACCCGCAGCCGCGATTGCGGTAAAATGCCCGCCCAGTACCACGCCCGGCGGCGCGGGAACGTAATCATTCCCGTCCTCCATCTCCACCGCAGGCGTCACGCGACTAGGATCAACGCCCAGCCACCGCACGATGAGCCGGCCATAGGTCACATACGCGATTAACAGAATCACGCCGCATACCGCCACGATCGGAAGAATGGTCATGCCGCAAATACTACCCAATTTGCACTGGCGGCTTAAGTCTCATCTTCATAAGCTTCGGGAAATACTTTTTAAGGGAGCATCTCATGGGTCGATATTCACTGGCAGAGTTTGTTAACCAATCGCAGCAGGAAGACAAAAATCAGGGTCTTTTTGAGTTGGAAACCGAGCGGCTGCTCGAAATCAATCTGAATGGCATGATCTGGACCAAAACCGGATCGATGGTCGCCTATCTCGGCGAGATTAAATTCGAGCGGGAAGGCGTGTTTGAGCAGGGCCTCGGCAATTTCTTCAAAAAAGCCCTCACCGGTGAAGGCGCAAAGCTGACCAAAGCCTCCGGCGCTGGCAAGCTGTATCTGGCCGACGCGGGGAAAAAAGTTTCGATCCTCAATCTGCAAAATGAAGCGATCTGCGTCAACGGCAATGACGTGTTGGCGTTTGAACAATCCTTATCGTTCGATATCCGCATGTTAAGGAAAGTGGCAGCGATGCTGTCCGGCGGATTGTTTAACGTGCGACTTGAAGGAACCGGACTGCTGGCGATCACCACGCACTATGATCCGCTCACCCTTCGCGTCACGCCGCAGCAACCCGTGTTTACCGATCCGAACGCCACCATCGCCTGGAGCGGCAACCTGACGCCGGAGTTTAAGACCGATGTCAGCCTCAAAACCTTCATCGGACGCGGATCGGGCGAATCGATGCAGATGATGTTCCAAGGCGACGGGTTCGTCGTCGTGCAACCCTACGAAGAAGTCTACCTGCAGCGTGGATCGAGCTGATTGTCTAGATTGCAAAAAGAGAATAAACCACAGAGACACGGAGGCACAGCGAGAAGACTTTGTAACCGCAGATTTCGCAGACGAAGAAATGGAATATCTAAACAATTATCTGTTCGCGCAAATTGTCAGCTTGAGGTGTGCGAAGGGTCTAACCGAGGCCTGAAATTCGAGGCATTATTTGCGAGTCAAGTAGATACTTCGGAGTACCTCAGCATGACAGAGTTGACGCCTAACGCATTTATGTGTGTCTCCCAGAAATAAGCAGCTTGCATTTCTTAATCTGCGCCATCTGCGTAATCTGCGGTTATCTTTGCCTTTTGTTTATGTGGCGAATGTTCCTGACTCTATCGGAGAAACCCTGATGCCGTTTCGGTGGAATGTGCGCGATCATCTGCAGTTGGCGTGGTACGTGTTGCGGTGGATGTTGATCGCGACGCCGGTGGCGGCGGTGATCGGGTCGGCTTGCGCGCTGTTTTTGTGGTCTTTGGAATGGGCGACGCAAACGCGATTTTCACAACCGTGGCTGTTGTATCTGCTGCCGCTTGCGGGGGTTGTGATCGTCGTAACTTATCGGCGCATCGGCGGTGAATCGGATCGGGGGAACAACCTCATCATGGATGAGATCCATAATCCTACCGTCGGCGTACCGTTGCGGATGGCGCCGCTGGTATTGATCGGCACGGTGGTAACGCACCTGTTCGGCGGATCAGCGGGTCGCGAAGGGACGGCCATCCAGATCGGCGGGAGCGTCGCGGGAACGATCGGCCGATGGTTGAAGTTTTCTCCTGACAACACCCGCAAATTGCTGATGGTCGGCATGGCAGCGGGGTTTGCCGGGGTGTTCGGCACGCCGCTTGCCGGCGCGATCTTTGCGATCGAAGTCCTCGCGATCGGACGAATGAATTACGAAGCGATCATCCCCTGCCTGATCGCTGCGATCGTCGGGCATTTTTCATGCCTCGCCTGGGGCATTCATCACACCTCATACCCTGTGGCTGTCGGCGCATCGGCGTTTGAATGGATCATCGCAGGCAAAGTTGCGATCGCTGCGATTGCCTTCGGGCTGGCGAGTGTATTGTTCGCTGAACTGACGCACGGGCTGTCGCACGTCTGGCAAAAACTCTGCCGGGTCTATTGGTTAAGACCCGTGATCGGCGCGGGGATCGTGATCGGTCTGACCCATCTGCTGGGCACACGCGATTACCTGGGATTGGGCGTTTATTCACAGCAACCCGGCGGCATATCAATCCTCAACGCCTTTCAACCCGGCGGCGCCGATGCGATGAGCTGGTGGTGGAAAATCCTGTTCACCGCGATCACGCTAAGCTGCGGATTCAAAGGCGGCGAGGTGACGCCATTGTTTTTCATCGGCGCGACACTCGGCAACACGCTGGCGTGGCTTTTGGGCGCGCCGGTCGATCTATTCGCTGCCATCGGTCTGATCGCGGTCTTTGCCGGCGCAACCAACACTCCGCTGGCGTGTACGCTGCTCGGCATCGAGCTATTCGGAAGCGCACATGTGCTGTACTTCGCGATCGCCTGCTTCCTGGCGTACTTATTTAGCGGGCATCGCGGGATTTACCTATCGCAACGCATCGGCACGCGTAAAGGGATGCTTCGCCACGTCCGCGAAGGCATCGCGCTACGTCAGATGCGGGAATAGCAGCAACGAAGATCGGTGGAGATATTTCTATGGATACTCTGAATAACCTGACCCACCACGAATGTCGTCCTGAGGTACCCCGAAGGCTCTCGTTGGATCGTCAAAACCGCCTCAATTTGTACGTCAAGTAAATGCTTCGGAGTACCTCACCATGACAAGTGTGACGAGCTTGAGATTGTTCAGAGGTTCACTTTGACAATTGCATCCGTGTAGCGGTTGCTTAAACTAGTGGGCGTGATGGAAATTGCTTCGATGCTTGCCGTGAATGAACTCGCCAGTCCTGCGCGGATTGGCTGGGCGCCGGTTGCGATTATGATCGCGGTCGGATTGGGATTTGCCGCAACGACGGTGGTGATGTCTCTATTCATCGGCCCGTCCCGCACCGGTCCGGGTAAATCAGCGCCATACGAATCGGGCATGAATCCCATCGGCGACACGCGGCGGCGGTTCAATGTCCGCTTCTATATCGTCGCGATGATCTATCTGGTGTTCGATGTCGGTATCGTGTTTTTGTTCCCATGGACCAGCCTACTGGCGTGGTACTCGCAAAATACCGACCACGGACCCTTGCTATTGATCCAAATCACGGTCTTTATCGCGATCCTAATGGTGGCCTACGCTTATGCGTGGCGCAAGGGCGTGTTTCGCTGGGATTAAACGCAGAAATACCCGGCGATACTCATTTTGCTTAGACGTGACCCGTGAATGAGTGCTTTCTACCGTGCGAGCAAGCCATGGAGCGCGCTACACCCTGTAGGGCGTGCTGCCATTAGGCCATATGCCGCGAAGCCTAATAATGTGATAGTTCATATCGATTTCAGTTGCGAGAATGCCTACAATTCACTCTTATGCGAAGTATCCCCCTGTTTTGCTTGTTGTTAGTGCTCTGCGCGCCTGTTTGCCTTGCGGATGTCTATCCGTTTGCGACTGACCCAGTGACAGGTGCTGCATTGGGTGAAAAACCGGTGATCTACACCCACCAAGGCCGGGAACTGCGTTTCGCGGATGAGCAGTCGCTTGCGCAATTTAAGAAAGATCCTGCGCCTGTTCTGGCAAAAATCGACGAAAAAATCATCACTTCGCAGCTTAAAGATTATCCGCTGGACAATTGCCCCGTCACCGGCGAAAAGCTCGGCACAATGGGCGAACCGGTCAATCTGGTCGTCAACAATCGACTGATTCGCCTGTGCTGCAAAGGATGTATCAAAAAAGCCAACACCAACTACGCAGACGTGGTGAAAAAACTGGACGCAGCAATCATCGCAAAGCAGCTTCCTACGTATCCGCTAAAAACCTGCGTCGTCTCCGGCGACAGCCTCGGCGACGATGCCACCAATGTAGTTGTAGGGACAACCCTGGTGCGCTTCTGCTGCAACGACTGCATCAAATCGTTTGAAAAAAATCCTGCGAAATATCTCGAAAAACTAAACGCGAAATAACCTGCAACGCGATTGCTTGATCGTGCAATGGTTGCTGATGAAATATCTGGACCAATTTCCCGCTTCCGGGGGAGTGGGACTACAATCATTTCTGGAGATTTATCATGCCTCGGAAATGGTTCATATTGACCCGACTGATTTCGATCGCCGCACTCGCGACGCCGATGATCGGATGCCAGTCCAACAACAAAGGCGATCGCCCGCCGCTAACCGCACCTGAGGCGACTGTCGAATTACATCACTACGCCGGTTCAGCGTTGTCCGGACCGCAGGCGCGAACGATCGACGACAAACAACTCGATCAAATCTGGAGCTTGAATGCACGCGCTCTGGCGGTGGAAAAACTGCCCGCCGACGGTTTTGAACGAATCGCCCGCAACGCCCGGCTGATCATCGCATCACGTGGCGGCACGCCTGTCACGCCTTCAGCACGCCTGACACCGGGTTTGCTAGGCCGATCTGTACCTGTGGATTTTGAGATCGACTCTGTTCTAGGCGATCCCGACCGACGCGCCGAACTCATCGACGCCACCGGCGGGGTGGCGGTTGGATCGACCGCAGAGCTTGTCATCGACGTGCCGCGCCCATCCGAGCCGATTCTAGCGCCTACGCGGTCAGGACTCACTATCCGCATCAGCCGCCTAAACGATGGAAAATCGTATCAGCTCTCAGTAGTCAGTGAAGATTTGATCCCCATCCCCGTTTCGATGGCGAACCCGCCCACCTCCGCAGAGGACAACTACGGCAATCCTATTTTACAACAAACACGGATCGAAACCGAAACCGAAATGCTCGTGCTTGATCGCACTTTTGAAAGCGATTCGGACCGGTATCTGCTCGCGATCCCCATCGCATTCAACAATAGTGATGCAAAAGGCGTGGTCATCGATCTGGCGATTCAAACGCAACTCTCTGCCGATGCAAAAACGGAGACAATCGCAACGGTTAAAACAGGAGCATTGGAATCAGCAGACGCCGTTCGCGCGAAGCTGGCGATCACCACTGATTCAGCAGAAGAACTCGCGATGAGCACGGCGTTATCCGCGCTAGCGCAAACAGGCGATGAACCGCGCGGCGCGATGGCGTACCTAGCGGGTCAAAGCGGCGCGACGCTGACCGAATCGGTCGTCCTGGTCGCTGATAATCCTTTGGTGCAGCGACTCGCGAAATCAGTCGTTGAATCGTCCCCGGGCTTGCAAAAGTTTGACCATGCCAATGTCGCATGGCTCCTCGAACGCATGACTATCGCAGCGCTCGGTGCGGCGGAGAATGATGTCGCCAATCCGCTTTCGGCGGGCGTCTACGCCGCGATGTCCAGTTACGCCGGCGAGGTTGGACGTCAAATTGATTCGCTTAAATCCCTGATCGGTCAGTCCAACGGGACGACCGATCTGAACAACCGATTGATCGTAGAGAACCGTCTTTTTCTCGAAGATTCATCCCCCGCATCGCGTGTGCGGGCGTTTGATTGGCTTCACGCGCGCGGGCTTGCCCCGGCGGGTTACGATCCGCTCGCGACGGCGCGCCAGCGTCGTGCCGCGCTCGAAACCGCCAACGCCCCCGCGCCCGTCGTCCTCCCCGCACCCATGCAAACCACGCAACCGAGCAACAAGCCATGAGCGATACGCCCAACATTGAAACGCGGCCAGATACGACTCCAGCCCCCGCACCCAAGGACGACGCCAAACCCACCAAGCCAACCCGCACACGCGGGCAAAAATGGCGCAGGCGTATCATCGTTGCGCTGGTGACGTTTATCCTCTGCGTCGTCGCGTTTCGAGCGCTGGTGCCACTGTTGCTACCGACAGTCATGCGGCAAGTCGCGGGGATGTATGATCTGAACGCAGAATATGATTCACTTGATTTCAGTCTCCTCAGCGCCGATGTCGGCATTTGGAATCTTCGATTTACCCCTAAATCCGGCGGAGAACCGGTGCTGGTTGTCCGGTATTGTCGCGCGGCGGTATCTCAGTGGGGATTACTGCAAGGTCGCTTGGATGTCGATCGCGCCGAGGCGGAGGAAGCGCTCGTGAATGTCGAACGGCTTTCCGACGGGTCGATCCCGCTGCTCGAACGTTTCATGCCCAAGCCCGATCCGACCGCCACCACCCAGCCGCTTAGCATCCCGCTTGAACCGCCGTTTTCGATCAAGGCATTGCGTCTACAAGGCGGGCAAGCACGATTGATCGACCGTGCCGTCTCACCCACAACCGATGTACGGCTTTATCTGAACTTAATCCTGAGCGACATTGGATCAAATGAACGTCCGACCAACTTTTCGGTCCAGCTTAACTCGCCTGAATTACTCGGCGCGCTTTATGTCGATGGCGACGCGACGGCACGCAACAATCTGGTCAGCGCCGATGTAAAAGTGCGGATGATCGGACTAAATCTTCAGCCATTGCGGACTTATCTGGCTGCCTTCGGCGTCACCCCAACCGCTGACGACATCTCTGCAACTGCGAACGGCAAGCTGAAGATAACGCCCGCAAATGGTCCCACCACCCGCAAGGCCGATGACCCGATCACCGCCGTCGCGGTCAAACTGGATTTAGAAGAGATTTATCTAACCGCCGATTCGCAATACGCCGCATCCGCCAAGCGTGTGGCGATTGACATTCCGACCGCCTCGCCTGGCGAAGTGCGAATTGATTCGGTTGTTGTGGATGGCGTTCGCGCCTATGCGTGGCGCGACGAGCAAGGCCGACCGGGCTTCGCCGGCATCGCACTCGGTGCCGAACCATCGACAGTCGTACAGAAGCCCGAATCTAAAACGACTCAACCCGCATCATCCCAAGACATCGCGATACCTTCGCAATTGCCGGTCTTCTCACTGCGATCACTTCTGATCCGTGACACCGGTTTTGAATTTGTCGATTTCGCGATCCCCCAAAAACAGAAAATGTCATTTGACATCGACAAAATTGAACTGACCAACATCAGTACCGATCCGAAAGATGCCGATCTTCCAAGCACGCTTGCGTTCCACGCTACATCGCCGGGATTGGCAGACAGTATTTCGATTACCGGCGATATTCGCGCTGCCACGCCGGTGAAATCGGTCGATTTGAAAATTGATATCGGCAATATCACCGGCGCGGCGTTGGATGCTTATCTCGCCCCTTTCGGAGTCCGCCGGGCGATGCATAACGCACGCTTTACCGCCAATATCAAAACCACGATTGATCCCGCGGACGAAAAACTAACGGCCGGTTTGAAACTAACCGATGTCAAACTCGTAGGCGACGATCAGGAGTGGTTCGCGTTTTCCAGCGTCGATATCAACAACGTGCGATTGGCGTATGACGGATCGAAAATCGCATTTGGCACTATCGATATCCGCGGGCCGAAGTTTGAAATCACCCGCGCCAGCGACGGCGCGATCACCACGCTCGGCTTCACGCTTGATCCCAGTAAAATCCAACCCCCGCAGCCCGCTAAAACAGCTGTCGGTGCGCCATCAACCTCAACCACGCAACCCGCAGCGAAATTGAAATTGCCCCTTGTGCAAATCGACAGCCTGACGTGGAAAGATGTTTCCATCAGCGTCAATGACGCCGCAGTCAAACCGGCGATGTCATATCAACTCGTGGATGTCGATGTCGCGATTGAGAATCTGACGCTCGATCAAAAAGCCAAAGACGTTCAGCCCGGTAAAATCGCGGTGTCGCTGATGTCACCCGGAAATGTAGAGACATTCAACATCGCAGGCACGGTCGCACCGACCGGCGAAGCGATCGCGTTTCAACTCACCGGCGGAGCAACGGGCGTGACACTCGCGGGATTGAGACCGCTGCTCAACACTTTTGGCATCGACCCGCTGCTCGATTCTGGCAAGCTCGATTTCACAATCGGCGGCGACGCACGGATGCAAAACGACGCGTTGTCGGCCAGTCTCACGCTACGCGATATTTCGCTTGTCGATCAAAGCGGCGATTGGATCAAACTGAATGCGTTGGCGTTAACGAAAGCCGGTTTCGACGGCAAAACCGCATCCGCCGGTATTTTGACAGTCGACAAACCGGTCTTACGCGTCGAACGCGATTCGGCAGGACGATTGAGCGTTGCGGGGATGAAACTCATCACACCGCCCAATGCACCGCCCCCGCCGCCGGTTGATCCGACGCTCCCGCCGATCCCGTCGCGGGTTACGATTGATTTGCCAATCATCGCAAAGTTGGGCGAGTTGAAGTTGGACAGTGCGACGATCAATTTCATCGACAATGCCGTCAAACCCGCTGCGAAACTGCAGCCGACGGTATCGTTCACATTGCAAAATGCGGTGCTTGGTGCCGATGCACCGCCCGCGCCATTTACAGCCGCGGTATCCATGCCCGGTGCGATCGGTGAATTAAAAGCCAGCGGGTCGCTGCAAGCATCGCCCACGCAGCAAGGCATTCAAGTCACCGTGACCGGGAAAAATCTCGGTGGCGACGCATTCAAGTCCTATCTACCGCGCGGCATCACCACCAGCACCAACACCGCCTCGCTAAATGCCGAAGCGGATATAAGTTTGAAACACAACCCAAAAGGCGGATCAAGCCTTTCGCTGCAAGCCCGCAACGTCTTATTGCACGACGGCTTGCGTGATGATCCGGCATTAAAACTCGACTCCGCCAGCATCGTGATCGATCAGTTCGATCTGGATAAGCCCGACAAAGTGATCGCGATTAAAGAGATCGTCACGCGCGGGTTTGCTATACGCGTGTTTGAGGATGATCGCGGGTTTGTCGTCCCGATGCTTATAGCCGCTGCGTCGCCGGTTGATGCAGGTGCAAACGACGCCAAGCCCGTCGAACAACAGCAATTGGTTGGCGAAGCGGTCGATGTCGAAAAACTAATGCAGGCGTCGCGGATGCAGTCGCCACTAGTGACGATCGGCAAACTGGATATCGGGGCAGAGCAACTGAGTGTGCAGACCAAACAACTGGCCTACCCGATCACGTTGCGTGAGTTGTCATTGACCGGCGCGGGAATTGAATTACTGGGTACCAAACCGGAGGAACGCCCGGCGTTTGATCTGGTGCTGGCGACCAAGCTCGATCGGCTGGTCGAATCGGTAAAAGCCAAATCGACGCTGCGCCCGTTCGCGCGCGAACCCATTGTCAAATTGAATCTCGATGTCACCGGCATCCACGGCAGTGAAGTCACGTCGCTGATACCGCAACTCGCTGAGCATATCGACGGTCAGGGATTGTCGGATGGGCGATTCACAACCGATCTGGATGCGCAACTCTTTTTCACGCGTCGAGGTCTGTTCGGCATTGATCTGACGCGCGATATCGGCGGATCATTCACAATCAAAAACACAGCACTCACCCAAACAGGCGTTGAGAAACCACTGGCGGGTGTGGAGGAAATCCGTGGCGAGCAGTTGCGCATTTCGCTCGAGCCGATGACGATCAATCTTCGCTCGCTTGAAATCACCAAACCCGCCGCCCATATCTACCGCGACAAAGATGGCATTCACGCGCTGGGGATGATGTATAAGCTGCCAGTTGAGGCGATTCCTGCGACAGTACCTGTCGATATACCCGCACAAAATGATTTGGTTGCCGATGCCCCCGCACCGCCGGTTGAAGTGCCGCCTTCGACGGCGGGCAAAACCGTTGGTGGCGTTGCGGTCGGTTCGCTGACCGTCAGCGGTTGTGACATCGTGATCGAAGATCGCGTCGGCAAACCGGTCACCGTGCTGCCGTTTAATGAATTGGATGTCGAGGTCACAGGACTGAACACCCGCGCGCTGACCGAGCCGATCCCGGTGAAATTTTCGGTGCTGGCAGGCTCAGCTAAAACGCCGATGGTCAACGAAGACGGTTCATCCGCAGAAGAGCGAGAGCTTTTCGCCCAGTTTACCGCCAGCGGCGTGGTGACGGCCTACCCGAAACCTCAAGGCTGGATCAAATCGTCCCTTAGCGCTTTCGACCTGCGCTCGGTCAAAGGCATCGCCCAGCAGATGGGGATCGAGATCGGCAACGGCACGTTCGATTTTTCAACCGATGTGCGCATGCAAGGCGGCGATACGTTCAAAGCTAAACTCGCCCCGACGTTTAATGATCTACGTGTGACCGATTCGCCTGACGGAAAGATTCAGCGGTTTATGGCGTTACCGTTTTCGCTTGATGCAGCGATTGTCGCGGTCGAAGATTCAGATGGCGCGATCTCAATCCCAGTGACCGCCCCAATCGAAGCCGGAAAACTCGACGTCGGCGCGGTTGTTGGATCGGCGGTGGGCGCGATCACAGGCCAAGTCATCAAAGCGGTAGCGGCGGCACCGTTGAAAGCAGCGTCGGGACTTGCGGGAATAATTGGTATTGATCTATCCAAGGAAAAAGATCTCACCCCCGTCACCGTCGCGTTTTCCCCAGGCGAATCGTTGCTGACCGCCGATCAGGAAACGCAGATCAAACAAATGATCGAACGGCTGAAGCAGGATGAGACGCTGCAGATCGCATTGACGCATTCGCTGGGAACCGCCGACATGGTGCTAAGCGATCAGCGGGCGAATCCTTCGCGTGAGGATGCTGAAGCGATCGCGTCGAGATTAAGGGAGCGAAAGTTTGATCTGCAAAAACGCCGCGTTGCGTTGTCATCAACGCTTCGCATCGCGATGGCGAGTCAAAACAAGCCGCTGGCGGATCAGACGCTGACCGATTTGCAGCGGGTATCGACCGAACTGGCGGAAACCGAAGAGGGTTTGGACGACATGCTCGGCTTACTGCGCCCCGGTGCCCAGCGCTACGCCGATCGCCGCGCCAAAGCGTCAGCGATTGAGTTGGGCTTATATCGGTTGGAAACGGTTAAAGCGCGGTTCCTTGAATCGAATGTAAAAGACATCGCCAACCGCGTCGCAATCGCCCGACCCAACGCCAAGCTGGAAAACGCCCCCGAGCAAGGCCAAGTCGAAATCAAGTTCGCCCGCCGGGCGAAGCAATGACAATATCTAAACGTCGTACCGCAGATGACGTATATTTCGCAGCAGGCGTCGCAGCTACGAGCGCACGCATCATCCAAAATCCGTGTCTGGTGATAAGATGCAATTTTTAATCTGCGCCATCTGCGAAATCTGCGGTTCCAAGTCTTTGCTATGAGGGTTTGTGATAAGAATTGGGGACGAGGATCACGCCTCAACGCGCATCGCGGCGATCGGTTCCATGCGGGCGGCCTGCAATGCGGGCAGGATCGCGCCGCCAACGCTTAACGCCATGCCGACCACCAGCGTAATCAGCACATTCGTGCCAATCTCATTCCACGGCACATTCAAATAGGTCGATTGTCCGTAGCTTAATGTCGCCATCCCGAAGCTGACGAGCAGGCCCAGCAGGATGCCCAGCACCGTGCCGACAGTGCCTTGGAACAGGCTTTCGAGCAGGAATAATTTAACGATGAATCCGTCGAGCGCGCCCAGGCACTTCATCGTGCCAATTTCGCGGAAGCGTTCGGTCACGCTCATCAGCATCGCGTTGAGAATGCCGACAAACGCCACCATCAACGCCAGCGCGATGATCCAGCGGGTCTGAATGCGGTTGCCTTCGATTTCCGCCTGCTCAGTCGGCACGCCGTTGCTGGACATCTGGGCTTTGAGTTCTTCAGGACGATTCAATTCGGCGCGGATCGTCTTCAGTTCCTCCGAATCTTTGATCAGCAATTCGAGGGTTTTCATCATCCCCGGCTCGGCGGTCAGCAGTTTGTTCAAATCCCCCCCCGCCAGTGGCAATGGCCGACCGATGCGTTCGCGGATCGCGTCCCAGTCGTCGCCGTTAAAGGCTTTAACCGGATCAAACGGCTGTGCGCCGTCCTTGGGTTTGGTGGCGTATTGGGACGCTTTACGAAGATCAACTTCCAATGCCTTGATGTCGGCATCGAGCTTGTCGCGTTTGGTTTTGAGCGCTTTGTAGGCGTCGGTATTGGGTGTGTTCTGTGTCCAGGACCGCAGGCCGTCGATTAGTGTTTCGGTGGTCATAATCGAACACAAAAACGCCAGCGCCAGGATGATCGAACTGGTGACCAACATACTGCGGCTGAGTCGCATGCGGATCGATTTCCATGAAATCTCGATCGCCTTGCTGAGGGGCAGGTTGATCTGTCGGCGAATGTCGTCTTTTTTAGCCATGTGGGTTTGCGGTTCGATCGTCTATGTTTCGCAAGCTAATCCTAACTCTTTTTCTTCTCCATCGGCACGCCAACGAGTCCTTTTTTAATCAGCATTTCTAAAAATTTCAGTGTCGGTACCTGCGCTTCGCGCAAGTTTAGATCATACCGGTTCGCAAGACGTTTGATGATCTGCTGAACGCTGGTTTTTCCGTCGATGTTTTCCCAGACGAATACGCCGATGTTATCAAATTCATAGCTTTTGGTGGCGTGTTCTGGGAGACGAAAAATCGTGCGGCCCCATTTGGGTTGACGCACCTGCACCTTGAGCATCCCGCCGTTGTCAGGCAGTGGCTGCATTTCCGCTTCGACGAGGCGCATCGGCTTGGCATCGAGCGCTTCTTCTGCGGACAGGCGAGGTTTTTTAGATCGAAAAAACATTTGAACTTAATCAACGCTGCTTTCAAATACTGAATTGGCCACAGAGACACGGAGACAAAAAAGTCGAGCAGTGATTTCAATTACTTGGACTCTTGTTTCGTTTCCATTCGCGAACTAGTGTAACTCCCGGGAGTGATTTTTAGGTTTTCTCTGTGTCTCTGTGTCTTTGTGGCCCATATTTTTCTGATTTCGGTTGCAGAAGGTTACTCATATCCTCAGACACGCAGTCACAAACTCTTCGTCCATCCCATCGTTTGTAGCATCTGGCGCATCACCGATTCATCATCCCCGGCGGCGAGGATCAACCGATTGCGCACCTCATCGTGAAACCCGATCGCTTTCATTTCCTTTGCAAACGTGATTGCCCAAAACAATCGTTTCTTACGATGCAGTTTCCCGGCGCGTCCGTTCAGCGTGCGAGAGGGGATTTCGAGCGTCGTATCGGACAAATCATCAATCTCCTGATAAATCTTGCTATGAGCCTTATCGAGTTGTCCGATCCATTTGTCCAATTTCATTCGCGACAACGCAAGTGACGCCGGACCGACCTGTCTCGCACGAACAGACTGGCGCTTTTTGTGAAACGCAAGCGTTAAGTCGCCTGCATTTAACCGGAACCACTGCAACGCCCATCCGGCTGGCGATTTGCACGACAAATCAAATATCGCCCACGCCTGCGATTGATCGGCTGGCGTATCCGTCACAGACGGCAGAACCGTTGCAATCAGATCGTTGGTTCGCGTTTTCACGTGATGAACGATCTCAATCATTCTCCCGGTGATCGTGCTATGCCCGACCCATATATCGCGCCCCGGGGGTTCGGGTTCGGTATAGAGGCGCGATAATTTCCACGCTGTAGGATCGGGCATCGCAAAGTCAGTCGCTTCGCTGGTGGCGAGTTTTCCGACCTCGGCGAGCAGCAATGTATCGGCGATCTTTGCGGGATCACCTCGTTTTTGCGTTCGCCAACGAATACCAAGTTTGGCGTTGTGCATGTCCGCTAACAGCATCACACCTTGATCGTAATCACCATCCACCTTTACTGGATTCCACGCGTCCGGCACGACGAAACGCCAGCCGTGCCAGGCAATCAGTTGATGGTTTTTAGTTGATAGTTGATCAGTGGGCATCAGGCGCATTTTCCTATCAACTACTAACAACTAACAATTTGCGATCAACTATCAACTGACACACCATCAACTAGTACGGCGATTGAAACACGCTCTTGCTGATAAACACCAGACCCAACGACAGCATCATCATCAACCCGATGCCGCACGAATAACCGGCGAAGAAAACGATGATGTACTGCTTCCACATGTCGCCGAACTTTTTCGCGAAGTAATACCGGCCAAGCAATGCGCCGATGAACTGCGGAATAATCACGTGCGGCGACGCCTGATCCAGCCCGCGAATCAATCCGTATACCAGCAGAATCGGTAAGCCGAAATAACTCAACGAGCCGAACATCACCATCGCGATGCCGAACCCGCCTGCGATGATCCACGGCTTGAACGCCTGTTGAAACGCGCTGCTCTCCCCGCCAGGCAGGGTGGCGCTCATCATCAGGCCTTGTCGATAGGCGTGGGCTTCCCAGAAGACTTCGGTGTAAGGGAAGGATTGACTTGGCACCGGCGCGATATTCCAGATGAATTGGCTGAAGATGATGGTGGAAACAAACACGATCGGCAGGACAAACATCTCGGCCTTGAACATCGAGATGATTTTCGTGCCGACCAGTTCTGTTTTACGGAAATAAAGCGTCATGTTCCCGTAATTGTGGGCAGGGAACGGCGCGAACCAGATCGCTGCGCCTTGATAGCCGGTGAGGATGAAGGTGGCTTCGCGGACGAACGGAATGTTGACCGAGTTGCCGATGATGCCTTCCATCCGCGCCGACACATAGCTGATGATCGGCGTATAGATGAACCCGTAGAAAACAAACACGCCCAGCAGCACCCACGTTACCGGCGAGCCCACGCCGTCCCTGTGCGCAAGATGCAATAGCCACCACGCCATCAGGATCGTGGCGGTCATCGTGAAGAAATAGATGCCGACCGCGACCCAGAGGTTGATATCGCCTCGACCCGGCGGGGGCTTGAGCAGCGCCTGCAGGCCGGATTTTTCGCCGGTGGTGACGTTGCCCTTCATCTTGCGGGCGTCCATCAGGCTGCGGAACACCTGCCAGAAACCGATTACCGCGATCGCGAGTGTCAGGCCGAGTCCGAAACTGAAATAGAAGTCGAGCGTATTGCTGTTGACGGTCCGAATCGCGCCCATGCCCGGCGCCCAGTTTTGCAATACGCCGACGTTGTAGAGAATCGGGTTGACGATCACGCTGATAATCAGCCCGGCAAATGCCCCGACCATCGCCCAGAATGGCAGGACCATCCCAAGGATCACAAGCCCCAGATCGAAGCTGAGCATCATCGGGACTGCTGGGAGGATTTTTTCGGTGTTTTCGGTCAAGTCTTTGAACGGGATCGGAAAGATCGAGATTTTTTCCGGTAAAAACGCACTACTGACCGCAGGCAACGCCAGATAGACCACGGCAAACGCCATGCCTAGCACCGCGCCAAAGCTGAAGACGCGCCAGCGCCAAGTTTCTTGGCCGCTTGAAGCATCCGCCAGCGCCGTCACACCCGCCGCACCGACCGGTGCCATCGGGAAAGGCAGCTTTTCGACGTCGCTGGTCAGGCGATACATGATGTAACCCAGACCAAAGTTATCCAGACGGCTTAGCAGCATGCTCAACGCCATCAAACCGATCGGGGTGTACCAACCGGGGTGGAAAAATGATCGCGTTCCCAATACATCTGGGGATTGCGGCGCGTACCAACTGGGTATTTTGTCGGCGATACCGAACTTGCGCATCTCCTCCGATTGCACGACGAATTGCTGCCATAACAACCCCTGTCCCAACCCCGAATGCACCAGCGTCGCACCGGCCATGTAGTAGAGGATGTAGATTTCCGGGCGGGAGAGTTGTGTGAAGGATCGACGTGCGACCTCCATGAACAGGATGATCGTCACCCACTGCGCCGCCGAGCCGATGTCAGACCCGGTGACGAGCTGCATATACATGCTCGCCGGGGTCATAATCAACCCCACGAACAGCCCGCCGATCATCGCTTTAAGACCGAACGCATCCACCCACGTATCAGGCGGTTTCATCAGGTCGCGAAATTGTTGTAACTCTTTATCAACTGTCATTGTGCTATTTTCGATCTTGGGTGCCTAAAACCATTTTGCCACAGAGACACCGAGGCACAGAGAGTCATTCATAAATCGGTGAATGCACGCGAATCACTCGTCCAAAAGTCACATCCATTTATGCACGAAATGCGAGTGAATTGCTGGATCATTTGCTTCTCTCTGTACCTCTGCGCCTCTATGGCTAATTATTTCTTCCTATGCCAACCGCACTTCCTCGCTGGTATCTGTTGCGACGACCTCGGTCGGGATGTTGGTGAACATCTGGCGGCTTTCGTCGACGTAATCTTTCATTCGCTGTGGGCTGAGGCTACGCCATTGGAGGAATTGCTTGCGCAGCTCGGTCAGGAAACTGCGGTTCATTCGCCACCAGCTACCGTCGTCGCCGCTGAGACGTTGCAGGACGACTTGCACCTCATAAATCTCATCAAACTCACCGGGATGAATCAGCAAGAGTAAATGTTGTCGCACACCTAGATCAAACGGTGTCAGCCAGATGACGGTTTTTAGTCCGCGCGTCGGTTTTCCGTCTTCGCTCGTGCCGACGAATCCTTCTATCTTGCCGGCTGAGAACTTGCCGATCGACCCTTCCTGATGCGCTTCAAAAAACTCGGCGAGATACCCGATCACGCCCTCGGCGGCGGTCTGGTTAATCGTGAAGGGCAAACCGGCGATGATCTGATCGCCTTGCGGGGTCGGCACGCGCCAGCTTCGTTCGATACTCGGAGCGGCGATCTTGCTGGCAAGTCGTGCCGGAACCAGTGCAGATAGCAACACGATCAGCAGGATCAATCCCAGCGTGAGCATTGCGCTCGATCCTGAATAATTGAGCGTCACATTGCCAAGCCATCCGAGTTTCAGCATCGCCGTTCCGACGCCTTGCCCGATGATGTAACCAAAGACCGATCCAATCAGCCCGTAGGTCAACGCTTCTGCGACAAACAACGCGCCGACGTGCATCGGGGCTAGCCCAAGTGATGTGTAGATGTGGATTTCGCGACGGCGTTCTGCGATCGAACCCATCATCGTGTTAAAGATAATCAACCCACCGATCGCCAACGGAATCGCGACATTCGCGCCCCCGCCAATAGATGACAGGTTGCTGGCAGAGACGAGTTTTACGCCGTCGGTATAACCGGCAAAGGTTGCCATCGCGAAGCGCTTGGTGATGTCATCGACCACCTCTTTAACTTTGGCATCGCGTTCGTTGGGTTTGTCGGCATCGGTTGCGAGCCGCACGCCAATCGAACGCAAAGAGGTGTATTCCAATTTTTGAGAGATCACAGCGGGGATGATTCCGAACTGACTGCCAGAAAGATGTTCATAGCTCGCATCGGCTTCGGCGGCGGACGAACTGGCGTCCAGATCGAGCGTGTCAACATTGCTATCGGTCAGCTTTCTGCCGCTGGCATCGAGCGCGCCCGAACTGTATTTCAACGGCGCAAGCGACGCGCCGGATAACATCCGCACGCGCTGATCAAAATCATTGGCATCATAAGAACCCGCAATTTGAAGCGGGATGCCGCCCAGCTCAACCGTGTCGCCGATTTTCACCTTCAACTGATCGAGTGTCGATTGCGACAGATAGATGATGTTGGTTTCGCCGTTTTCTAGACGATCAAAGTGGGTGATAACCTGCTCGATCTGGCTGAGATCACTTTCGCCGGGAGACAAACCAAGAAACGCCTGCATCGCCAGCACGCGGGGTAATTCACCGGCTGGCGTTGGGACAACGATGTGAACGCGATTTTTGTCGTCCCCGGCGTCGAGCGTCCACCAGCGTTCGACAAACTTATGACCGGGATAGGCCGCCTGCAAACTATCGATTGCCTCATAAGGCATGTTGCGGAAACCGCGTTGGCGAAGCAAAAGCCCGGGGTATTCAGAATCGACCCCGGTCGGCAAAGAGATCGTGCTTTGATAACGACTTGCCGAGGTGAAACAAAGCACCGCAAATGTGATGAGCACGACGGTGATACTCGTCAACGCTGTTCTAAACTTGCGGCGGCGCATGTTCGCGATACCGAGCATCACCGCACTCATCAACACGCTGGCACGGGCGAAGCTCGCGCCTTCAGCGCTACCACGACCCGAGCGGATACGCTTTAGCTCGGTATCAAACCGCGAGTAAACGACACTGATCACGACCAACGACATCAGAATGATCGCGAACGCCAGAATAATGATTAAGGGGCTGGAGCTGATCTTGAAGGCAGGATGAAAAATCCACAGCGCCGCGGCCATCATAACAAATACGACGCCGGCGTAGGCAATCTGCTTGTAGATGTTGCTCGCACCGACGACCAGACGCTCCATACAAAAGCTGAACGGGACGGCCAACAGCAGTAGAAAGATCGCGGCGTAGATTACATCGTTCGCCATCTTCTGGGTCGCGTCATACACGCGTGCTTCGTCGGCCCAGGCGCCGGTGGCATTTTTCATCATGCCGCTGGCGTCGTTGCTTTCCAAATTCGTTTTTGCGGTTTTAAGTTGTTCCCATGCGTTTTTGTGCATGGAATCGATAAGCTCGCTGGTTACGCCGGCCTTGCGATACTTTTCAATCCGCGAATCGTTGAGGTACCAAAAATCCTTGGCCGTCACCATCGCCAGCGGGCCGAGGTGGCTGAGTTCTTCGACGGGATATCCTAACCCTTCGCCGCGCAAGCCTTTACGCTTGCCCGCCTCACCTTCTTCGGGCATGTTGAGCAGCACGATGCGATTCCCGATTCGACCATAGCGGAACAGCAGATAAGCCCGCGACCCCGGTTCCAGCGCCCCTGCCATCATCTGCCCGGACAGCATCGCATCGAACCGCTGCGGCTCGGCGTTGCGACGGGCATCCATCAACTGCACTTCAGCGAGGCTTTGCAAAAATCGCGGATCATACAATCCGCCGATCGTGAACTCTTGAGCATTAAAGACGACCGACTTCACCGGCGTCACGTCCTGATCCAGATTCACCGTCTGCTTGATATCCCCCGCCTGCTTGCCAAGATCCGTGCAGGCGATGATCTCACCCGAACCGGGGTTGAGACGATAGACCTTTGCGATCATCTGCTTTAGATCGCTGAGCTTGGGAAGTCCTTCAAAATAGTAACGGCCTTCGGCGTCGCAATCGGTGACTTCAAGCCGGCGCACGCCAACCGTATAGGGCATGCCACGAATTTGCGGGATTTTCCGGGCACCATTGATATAGGTGTAGGTCGCGAGAAATCCTTCACGCGGCAGATCAGGAATCGGCTTGCCCGATGCAGTTGATACCACCTGACCGTCAAACTGGTTTGTGTTGCGTCGATATTCGGGGCCGCCCAAAAATTTGGGATCATCCCACGCAGCGCGAAATAGTGCGTGCACCGCCGCTGCCTGCTTTTTAACGACATCGAGATTGACTTGATCCAGCGTATCGGCGGGCGTATCGCGTCGCGCACGCAGGTCTTCCAGCGTCGTCATGCTTAGCGCCGGAACGCCCCACGCCAAACCCAACTCCGATGACAAACCGACCGGAGACATCAAATATGAAATCGGCGAGCGCGTGAGTTTCAGAGGCTCAAAATCAATCAACCCCGCGATGGGCTTAAACCAGTCTACCGCACCATCTTTGGCTTTGAGAAGCGTGAGTTGTTTTTCAAACCACTCGCGGTG
Source organism: Tepidisphaerales bacterium (assembly GCA_038210015.1). Lineage (GTDB taxonomy): Bacteria > Planctomycetota > Phycisphaerae > Tepidisphaerales > Tepidisphaeraceae > BPJO01. The sequence continues at coordinate 155,773 of JBBQXB010000001.1, read as the reverse complement.
TTCCTGAATCAGCGTGATGGATGTGGACCAGGCCCAACGACCCCAGTACATCGGCCCGATGCGCTGGCCTTGATCGCTGATGTCTAGACCGACCATCAACTCGATCAGACGATCATTGTTGTATCGAGCGTTCGGATTGCCGCTGCGTTGACGCCGGGCCTGTGGCGACGATTCATTCAGCCTGTTCGCCAGCCATTCATATAAATCGATCCGCGTCTGCAATTCACTACGACGCTTCGCCCACTGCTGCTTCAGACCTTCCTGCCCGTCCTTATCACCAAGGCGAATCAGCACGCGATCGAGATAATTTTTGGCGTCGGCTTCAAAATCCCCCGCCAATTCTTTTGGTTTGGTGCCGAAACGAAACTTAAGCTGTCCGAGTCGCAATTGCCGCGATTCGAGCAACGCCATCCGGTCTTTTTTCGCTTCATCGACTTGATCCGCTGGCAACACCCGCAGGCGAAACAACTCGTCTTGTTCCAACGCGATATCGGTTTCGATCAATTTGACGATCCGATCGATCAACTCGCGGTTGTTGGCGACGTTTAGCTTCGTCGGATCGCGATTCAACGACCGCGCAGTGGCGATCAACGCATCGGTTTCAGTAATCTGCGGCGTGATTTCCTCGTCGATCCGATCACGCCACTTCTGCGGCGCATCCGCGAACGCCATCAGCATTTCACGCGTGCCTTTGAAGTTCAGCGAATCGGCTCCGACAAATGCGATCAAAACCGGCCGTTTAGGTGGATTTTTCGCGTAATCGCGAAGCATCGCCAGCGCCGCGGCCGGTTGCACCGCCTGACCGGCGGCCTGCGAATAATCGGGCACCAGACCGCTGGCATCATACGATGTAACGACTAGCAAACTTGCCCACGCCTTGCCGTCGTTACCGCGCTCGTCGCTCGGAGCAAGCGGGTTTTGCGCCGGGACGTAGGCATAGAGATTCGTCGCCTGGGCGCGTACCCAATCGGCTTGCACCTTTAGGGTCGCGTTTTCGGTAACACTTTTTGCTCGTAACTGCTCGGCCATCGCTTGGTCGGCGAGATAAAACCGCGGCACGTTGATTGGGATCCACACCTCGTGGCTGCGCAGCGACTGGTTCGTCACCTCTTTGCCGGGCAAAATGATGATCGCCTGTGCGCCGAAATAGCTGACGGTTTTCCAATCTTCTTTTGCCGACGCTTCAATAACCGCGATATTCCCCGCCAATGTCTTAGGCTGGATCTCGCCATACGTTGCGTTGCCGCAGTAAACCAGTTTGCCGCTGATGCCCTCGACAGGTGTGGTATTGAGTCGAATGCTCGCAGGGAAAAACGGATAAACCGCCACCGATTGACCTGCCACGGTGAGCGTATTTTCGGTCGTTTTCGGAACCATCAAATCAAAATGATGCTCCTTTAATTCCACGCCCGGCAAGGCTTTGATCTGATCTCGTAGATAATCACGAGCCGTGTCATATCCGACGGACCCGATCGCACGCGATTGCACATTTGACATAGCGTGAAGATCGGCAGCGAACTGCTGTTGATCGAAATCGGCGCGAACCAGCGGACCGCCAACGATCAGTCCGATCAAAAAAGTCCGAATGATGATCGCGAGGCGTGTGTTCATGCGTAGACTTTTGCAAACAACAAATGGACCGACACGCGCCAGCCGCGTCGGGGATCGTGATTATGCGGGTTCAGCCGACAAATGCAAAAACACTGCGAATACAATCCGAATCATTCACTCGCGAGTCAATGCCACTGCTTACGAATAAGTATGAAATCGGTTTGGATCAATCGTTTGTCTTGCAAGATGTAGAATCGTTCCTACTCGGTAAGATGGGTGTACGACATCGTCGTCTGGGGTCTTTCGGGGATTACTTCTGGTAAACCAAACCTACCGAACGCTAGCGGCGATGTCCCGTATCGCCATCGTCGCGTTACGCTTCGACGTTTAATTCGCCTTTCGTAAAGTAGGGGTTGGGCGCCCGTTAAGCCGCCAGCTTGCTCGCGATTCAACTTCTGTGGCGTGATGAACTGTAGCGTGATGAGTGTGTCGTGAAAGAAAACAGGCGGATCGTGATACGGGGATTGCTCATGTGATCCTTCATTCGTCATTCAAAATTCGTCATTCGGAATTGTGATCGCAGATCGGGGGATTTTACTCATCATTCTTCATTGATCACTTACCGCATCTGGCAACTACCACTTATTCTTTCACGTTGCTGCGATCATCGGCGTCGTAGGCTTGTTCGGAATCGTTGCCTTGGACTTCGATGCGTTCGACTGACAACGCGCGGCCGGTGGTGGTGTCGATTTCGCTGAACACGCCGCACATGCGGACATCGTCGGTGGCGACATCAAATGGGGCGGGCATTGCGGAGGTCATGTATTGCAAAACGCGATCTTTGCGACGGCCGAGCACGCTGTCGTACGGGCCGCACATGCCGACGTCGGTGATGTAGGCGCTGCCGCCGGTGAGGATGCGGGCGTCGGCGGTGGGGATATGCGTATGTGTGCCGAAAATCAGACTCGCCCTGCCGTCCAGATAATGCCCTAATGCGACTTTCTCACTCGTCGCTTCGGCATGAATCTCGGCCACCTTCACCTTGATCTGCGGCGCGACATCTTTCAGCACTTTATCGGCAGCAGCGAACGGATCGTCGCAGGGCAGATTCATGAAAATGCGACCCATCACGCTGAACACCGCGACCTGCACGCCGTTATTACTGGTGATGACGGTATAAGTTTTACCCGGTGCACTGGATGGGAAATTGGCCGGACGGATGATGCGTTCGGAGGTGCTGAGGGTGTTGGCGATATCGCTTTTGCGGAGGGCGTGATCGCCGAGCGTGCAAACATCGACGCCGTAGGAGCGAAGTTTGTGGAACAGATTTGCGGTGATGCCCGATCCGCCTGCGATGTTTTCGGCGTTGGCGATCACCATGTCGATTTTTTTTTCGCGTACCAATTGGGGTAAGCGGTCGTGGATTACTTGTCGGCCCGGTCGGCCGACGACATCGCCGAGTGCGAGAATGCGGATGGTCATCGCGGGGAAGTATAATGCAATGTTGATGCGTCGGTTATCCTACCGCGCGATAAAAGAAGATTTAGGCTCCGATATACACCGATGAGCGCGGATCAAATGCTTGCATGAGCCGCAGATGCACGCAGACAAATACAAATGAGCCGTGCCATTTTACTGTCATTTATCCGCGTTCATCTGCGTCTATCTGCGGCTATTTAATTGTTGCGACGCGTAGGCGTGATTCTGTTGGGGGAAATGGGTAGAATCCTAAACGCTATGGGGCACGGATATCCAATTTTGCTCGATGTGACGCACCGAAAAATTTTAATCGTCGGCGGCGGACGGGTCGCTGCGCGCAAGGCGGGTGGATTGGTCGACGCGGGTGCGACGGACATCACGTGCGTTTCGCCGAAGTTTATCGCCGATTTTCCGCCGGTCGTAAAACTGCTTCATCAGATTTACGACACATCGTTATTGGATGGTTACACGCTGGTCTACGCCGCGACGAATCGGCCGGACGTAAACGATCGCGTTTGCTCAGACGCCAAGTCACGGCATCTGCTGATCAACCGCGCCGATGCCGACGAAGACAACCCCGGCGATTTTGTCACGCCGGCAAAATATCAGGACCACAACGTGTTGGTGACGGTATCAGCAGCGAGTGCGGCGCTGGCTGCGACGATCCGCGACGCGTTGCAACATCGCTGGGACCCACGGTGGACAAAAATGGCCGATGCGATGCGGCACCTGCGTCCGTGGATCCGCGATCGCGCGTCGCTATCACAAGATCAGCGGGCTGTCATTTTCAGATCATTGGCGCAGAACGACGCGATGGACATGCTGGATACCGGCGGGATTGATGCATTGCGGAACTGGCTGATCGAAAAACACCCTGAGCTACGAGATGCCTGAGCCGACCACCGGTCAACTCATCCTCGCCATCACCGCATCCTTGCTGTTTCTGGCAAGCGTTTTTGTCTCAATCGCACGATCTGCAAACCGCCCGACCGTCATTGCCCTAGCGATGCTGGGAACCGCGCTAAGTACGACCGCATTGGTCTGGCACGCGATTCAACGACAAAGCTGGTTGCCGCTGGATGATAATTTTGATGCTTTATTATGGCTTGCGATTCTGACGGCATTGGTGTCGCTTTATCTGCAACGTCGCAAGACGATCGGCCGTATAGACTGGGTGCTTTCGCCGATCGTGGCATTGCTGCTGATCGCGGCGGCGGTTTTCGGTAAAACGATGCCGCACGAATACACGCACACTCTATGGGCGAACACGCACCGATTCGCAGTCTATACCGGACCGATCGCGATGGCGCTGGCGGCGGCCAGTGGCGTGATGTATCTGATGCTCAACGCAAAATTGCGCAACAAACACTCCACGGTCGATGCCCGATTCGGTAGTTTGGAACGATTTGAAAATCTCACCTACACCGCCGTCACTATCGGGTTTGCATTGCTGACACTAGGCCTGATCACCGGCGTGGTTCGCGCCATGCAAACGGCATCAAAACTTGGCGACACCTGGTTCTTGCAGCCTAAAGTCTTGTTATCAACGGCGGCGTATGTGTTGTACGCCTTGGTCCTGCACAGCCCGATCAACCCCAGTTTTCGTGGCAGGCGAACGGCTTTGCTCAGCATCGTCGGTTTCGTGCTACTGCTCGGGACAATCGGGGTCGTGCAGATGGTGAGGTAGCAATAAGCGTGGTTCGGGATTCGTGGTTCGTGAAAATGCAGATCACGAATCACGAGCCACGAATCACGAACTACGATCATGCAACGTCTTTTGTTAATCGGTCTGAACCACACCACCGCGCCGCTGGACGTGCGTGAGCGGGTGGCGTTTGCGCCTTCGCGGGCGCAGGTTGCGATCGACGCATTGCGGCAGCAGATCGACGGCTGTGAGGTGGTGATTCTCAGCACCTGCAATCGCGTTGAGTTGTATCTGGCGGGTTCGGCGGAGATTGATCGTCAAGTGATCGTCGATTTTTTACGGCGTTTTCACGATCTACCAAACGATCAATTCGCATCCCACCTATATGAAATGCGTGGCCGCGCGGTGATTGAACATTTGTTTGCAGTGGCGTCGAGCCTTGATTCGATGGTACTGGGCGAAACGCAGATCATCGGGCAGGTGCGCCAAGCGTATGAAGCGTCTCGCCTCGCCGCCGCGACAGGGGCAATCCTCAACCCGCTTTTCCAACGTGCGCTTACGGTTGGCAAAGAAGTGTTGTCGCAAACGCACCTGGCAGAAGGACGGGTGAGCGTCGCGAGCGTGGCGGTCGATTACGCCAAACGCATATTCGATACCTTTGCTGATAAAACAGTGCTTTGCATGGGCACGGGAAAAATGTCGCAACTGGTGTTGCGACAATTCGTCTCGCTGAGACCAAAACAACTGCTCGTTGCATCACGCGATCTCGGCCGCGCCACGCGCGTAGCAGAACAATTTGGCGGGGTCGGCGTCTCGTCGATGGAATTGGATCAACTGCTGATCCAGGCCGATGTCGTCGTCTCATCAACCGGACATCCGCATTCGCTGGTAACGCGCGCGAGATTTGAACCGCTATTAAGGCCGCGCCGGTATCGACCGATTTTTATGATCGACATCGCTGTCCCCCGCGACATCGAACCGTCCGTCGGCGATCTGGATAACGTCTATCTCTACAATCTGGACGACCTGCAGGAAGTCGTCGCCCGTACATTCGACACGCGCGGCCAATCCGTGATCGACGCCCGGCATATCGTCAATGCGCAGGTCGATGCGTTTCTCGTCTGGCATCGTCAGCGCGAAATTGGCCCGATGATCGATGCGCTGTATCAACGCTATCACGATATTGCACGAGCGGAATTAGAACGCTCCGGTGTAAAAATGCAGCTCGACAATCAGCAAAAACAGCAAATCGAAGAATTGCTGCATCGGGTGGTTCAAAAGATGCTGCACGATCCGGTCAGCCAATTGCGATCGCCGATCCCGCATGAAAGCGGGCAGGCGTATATTCATGCGATCGAAAAACTGTTCAAGCTGGAGCCGCCACGCGATGAAAACGCTTGAGCATCCCCTCGCGCCGCAGATGCAAAAGAATTACCTTCCCCAGATCGCGATCGGGGTAAGCATGATGGTTGGCGGATTGTTTATCGCGTTGCTCAGCGGTGTTTTTTTTGTCGATGTCTTCATCGGGCTGTTCACCGATGGCGCGATCCTGTTTCTTTATCTCGCAGCCGCGTGTGGGTGGGGATTGTGGATCGTTGGGAAATCGCCGATGCGATACGTCACAGCGACCGCGATCGGGCTTGGAATCATGGGATTGATGACGCTTGCCCTTGGGCTTGCGGGTTTCTTCAATCTCTATGCTGCGGCGTGCATCGTCTTCGCCGGCTTGGTTCTTTTATGCTTCGCGTTGCCGATTAAAGATGTCCGCCCGAAGTTGGCTAACAACTTTAGCAGCGCGGTAATTTGGTGGTTGGTTCCATTTGCGATCTTTCTGGCATTGGCGTTGGTCGCAGCGTCGATCCCGCCGGGGTTTTTGTGGAAGCCGCTTGATCCGCATCCGTATGATGCGATCAGTTATCACCTGCAAATCCCGCGCGAATGGTTCGACGCCGTGCAGATTATCCCGCTGCAGCACAATGCATTCAGTTATTTCCCGATGGGGATGGAGATGCACTACCTGGCCGCGATGACGCTGCGTGGCGGGCCTTGGGCGGGGATGTACCTGTGCCAGCTTTTAACCCTTGCGCATGGCGTGCTGACGATCATTGCAGTAGCGCAAATCGCGATCACACTCGGCAGTTCATCCATGCGCGCCTGGAGTGCGGCGTTATTGGTGGCGTGTGTGCCGTGGGTGTTTCAACTATCGGTGGTGGCGTACGTCGAAACCGGGGTGATGCTCTACACGACGCTGGCGGTGGGGTGGGTAATGATTTCACTCAGACAACCCGGTTGGCGTGCAATGCTGATCGTGGGGATATGCGCCGGACTGGCCGGCGGGATGAAATATACCGCGATCCCGATGACCGCAGGCGTGGTCGTGGGTTTGGCGTGCGCGGTGGAGATTATTGGCAAACGCTATCGAAACGCACTCATCGTCGCCGGCGTGACGATCGCGACGTTGTCGCCGTGGTTGATTCGCAATTACGCTTGGACGGGCAATCCGGTTTTTCCGCTGGGTACTTCCATCTTCGGGCAAGCTCATTTTTCGGACGATCAGGTTGAGCGTTATCAGGTTGCGCATCGTCCGATCGAGGGCGAAACATCCATCAGGGCGCGGGCCGCAAATGGCTGGTGGCGGACCTTCGCCGATCCACAATTCGGCTGGCTGTCATTACCAATCGGTTGCGTAGCGATTGCGGGGTTGATGTTTTGTAAAATGCGTCGTGAAGGTGTTGTGCTGGGGGTGTGCGTCACCGGGATGGTGATGATCTGGCTTGGCGCGACGCATGTGATCCCGCGATTTATCACGCCGATCGTCCCGCTGATGGGAATCGCGATCGCGTTACTGCCGATTCACTGGAGCGCGGCGTTCTTCGCAGCCTGTGTGCAAGCGGTGATCGGCGTGAGCCTGATCTGGAATTGGCTATCGCCGACCATCGCATTAGGACAACAAGGATTGTTTCGATTATCCGATCTGTCGATCATCGAAACCGACGAAACCAAAGCCGCCCGCACCTCCGGCGACAAAGTTGCGTTGATCGGCGACGCGCAGGCTTTCTTTTATGTCGTCCCGTCTGATCGGCTGATCTATCGCAGCGTATTTGATGTAAATATCGCCGGGGGTGCATCTACGGTCGATGGCTGGGTTGGAGAATCGGTCGAATCGCTGCGATCGCGTGGCGTGTGGGTGGTCATCAACACCAGCGAACTCAACCGGCTGTCATCGACCTATCGAAATATCCCCCGACCGCTGCCGCCATTCGATCGGGTAACACCAACCCCAATCGTCCAGCCGCCATTGAGTCGGATGCGATAACGCACAGTGTCGAAACAAACAACATACAGGGCTGACTCCAAAGAGCCAGCCGTGTGTGTTGTTTCAAATCACGATATCATTGTAGAAATTATTTCGTCATCCGACGACGGGCATACCACGCCAGACCCATCGCAAACGGTGCGGCTGCGAGCGCGCCGGGGAGGGGAACCGGAGCGGCTTGGATCGTGACATCCGCGCCCTTCATTTGAATCGCGCCGGTAAAGCCGTTGTCCTGAGGATTAGTTGCGGACACGCCCAGATTCGCGGTGAGTTCGATCTTGGCATTAACCCAGCCAGCGGGGAGATTTAATTCGCCGAAACCAGTGAAAGTGCCTTCTTCATCCGAATTGGGGAACGCAGGCGAAAAGCTGAGGCTTTGATTCAGCACCGAAAATGTGGTGAGGTTGGTGACTTTCAGATTCGCCGTACCGTTCACGCTACCGAGTCCCAGTAGCGACCAGTCGCCATTCAAACCGGCGGAAATGTGCTTGAGGGTCTGGCCGGGTTTGGCTGTGACGACGAACGATAACGTATCGCCGATCATGCTCGATGATTCGGTGCTCGCTTCAAAACCTGCGGGAAAGAACAGGAAGCTGTCGCTGCCGCCAACCGTCGGGCTGTCGGGGGTGAACAAACCGTTGTCGGTCTGTCCCGCGGAATAATCGATGTTGACGCCTGATCCAGCAGGCGTTGTCCAACTGGTGGCCGCCTGCGAAACGCCGGCGAGAAGGGTAATGCCCAGTAACGATTTAGCGAGAGTGTGCATGTTGCAAATCACGATGAGACTCCAATTTCTGACTTGAACCGAGTTGTGCGTCCGCCGCGGGTTCAACGCGGGGTTGTCGCTCTGATCGAAACACCGATCACCCAGCGACACTAAAGACCTACCACACCGATTCATCCGGGGTCGAAAAAATCAACCCGGGAAAAGGTCCGATATCGCAAAAGCCGGTTCAGCTTTTGCAACCCGTGACATCTGTATCGTCCGTGATGATTATGACGGCCCTTGAACACCAAGCCATCTGATCGGCAATCCATTTCGAGTATCAGTGCTGCATCTAAATAGTTTGATGAATCGCCATAAAGCAAACCCATCAAACCGCTGCTCGCATCGCACAACCTATTCAAGCATCTGCTTTAGTTCAAAAGCCGCTTGCCTAGGGTTATCGGACGCGATCACCGATGAACTAACCGCGACGGCGGTAATGCCCGTCTGAAGCAGTTGTGGAAGATTCTGCCTATTTATCCCAGAAATCGCAATAGCTTTGATCGACAATTCTTTACAAATCGCCTCGGCATAGGGTAATCCCGCGAGCTGCGATTTGGGTTTGGTTTGGCTTGGAAAAATGGGACCGACACCAATATAATCCGCCCCTTCGGTGAGCGCCTGACGTGCCTGTTCAATGCGATGCGTGCTAACGCCAACGATAGAATCAGTTCCGACTATTTTTCGCGCAAGTGCTGGTGGCAAATCGGTTTGCCCAAGGTGTACGCCGTCGGCACCCGACAAATAACCGATATCAGCCCGATCATTGATGATCGAAATGACGCCCCTATCACGGCATATCTTAACGAATTCTTCCGCACGCTTGATTAGCGCCCCGCTATCCAGATTCTTTTCCCGTAACTGAATGCAATCCGCCCCGCCATCAATTACCTGACGTGCGACATCCTGCCACGGCTGTTTGCAAAGCGATTCGGTCAGCAACACATACAGACGCACATCCCGCATCCGTTCGCGCCCGGGGGTCAGTGTCAGCAGAATCGTCTTTTCAATCTCGTAAAAGCAATATCGCAATGTTTCGATCTGGCCCGCGGTCGCTATTCCCTCGACGGAAAGTGTCGGAATTTTTGTATATTCCTCGATCGTTCGTAGTGCTTCGCCAAGCCGTTTGCACGCTGCGATCACGACGGACGAAATAGATTCGCGCTTTTGCTCGGTTTCGGTTGTAATGTGCGTGCCGACATCGCGGGATGTATCGCGATATGGCAATGACTGTTGTTGGATCATCGCGGTGGCGCGTTGAAAATCATGACGCAGCGTTTTAAGCGATTCGCATAAACCGCTGTGATTGAGTGCAAAACGCGCATAATCTTCGATCACGCGAAATGCTTCGCGCGCTCGGTTGCAGTTGACATCGCAAATACGCAAAATGGCTGGATTCACAGGGAATGATTGTATGGAAATTGGAGAAGCACAAAAGCTGGCGTACAAAAACGGGTTCGTCCCCTCCGCGCAGGATGCGGATAAGCCTTGGACGCCCGATCAAGGCCTGCCGATCAATCAGATCGTCACCGGCGACAGCATCCAACTGCTGAATGACCTGCCAGAAGGCTGGGTTGATCTGGTTTTCGCCGATCCGCCATTCAACATCGGGTATCTGTATCACAACTACGACGACAAAAAGAGCGTGGATGAGTACGTCGATTGGTCTGAAAAATGGATGCGGGCGATCTATCGCGCGCTCAAACCGACCGGCAGCTTTTACCTAGCGATCGGGGATGAATTCGCCGCTGATCTGGCGGTGATCGCACGCCGCAAGATCGGTTTCCACATGCGGAACTGGATTATCTGGCATTACACGTTCGGCCAGCAGACCAAAAAAATGTTCGCAAAATCACACACGCACATTCTCTATTTTAGCAAAGAAAAACCCGAAGCGGGTCTGACCAACATCACCTTCAACGCCGACGCCGTACGCGTCGCCAGCGCCCGGCAGACGGTATACAAAGACCTCCGCGCCAATTCAAAGGGTAAATTGCCTGATGACACTTGGTTTTTGCGTCCGCAGGAAACCGCGCCGCACGCCTATTTTGAACCCGATTGCGACACCTGGTACATCAGCCGCGTCTGCGGGACATTCCACGAGCGCGAAGGTTGGCATGGCTGTCAGATGCCGATGGGCGTGCTGGATCGCATCATCACCGCATCGAGTAATGAAGGCGACATCGTGCTCGACCCCTTCAACGGCAGCGGCACGACCTGCGTCAGCGCCGCCTTAAAAGGCCGCCGATTTGTCGGGATCGACCAAAGCGCCGAATACACCAATTATGCCAGATCGCGCGTCGCTCACGCACTGGAAGTAACCGAAGGCAAGGCGTCGCACGTCACCGATAAAAACCGCGAGAGTAAAATCGAAACCACCACCGACGCCTTCGGCCGCGAGCGCGTTCCCAAAGACAAACCCAACGCCCGCGGTAAAAAAGTAAAAGCGATCGACAAAGCGATCGCCAGTGCGAGCAAATACAAGCAACCCGACAAATAGACGCCGGAATTGTTTTAACCCGTAACTGAGGAATCTGCCCATACACGGTCCGCGCGAATCAGAAAAAAGGAGACCTCCATAATATTCTCTCATCACCATCTGTTAGGGTGAGACGATATTAACGCGTAACGCGCTGCCAGCGGACGCATCGACGTCGAATATTATTGACGTTCCCTTTTCGGTGTTTAGTGAAGATGGTGGTGTATTAGAAGTCAAACGCCGGGCAAGCCCTACGGCTAAAGAAGAGTGAAGCCATGGTCGTCAAACCATCGAACATGCAACCGCAAAATGACTCAGCGGGGTCGGACATGCCGACCCCGCTGAGGTCCTTCCTTACTTGTTGATCCGATTACTCGAACCGGCCCGACTTTACTGCAGTAACCGCAAGACCTGCTGCGGCGTGGAGTTGGCGGTGGCGAGCACGCTCGTACCGGCCTGGGTGAGGATCTGATTACGCGTCAACTGAGCGGTTTCATACGCAAAATCAGCATCGCGGATGCTTGATTCGCTGGCGGTCACATTCTCCAACGCGATTTGCATCGAGTTGATGTTTGTTTCCAGCGTGTTCTTCTCGAACGCACCCAATCGGCCACGCATGACGGCAACTTGCTGGATCGCTTTTTCAAGAATCTTACTGGCGTCGTCGGCGTTGCCTGAAATCAACGAAGCGCTTCCGCCGGCGATGATGTCGTTCAAGTGACCGATGTCGTTGTCGCCCAGCTTGCTGGCGGCAACCGATTGGATGCCGATGTTGACCTGCTGGTTGGCATTGACCTTTGAACCGAGTTGGAACAACGCCCCGCCGCCGGTGATGGCGAACGATTGGGCACCGAGACCAAAGTTTTTGTCCAGTTCCAGTTCCAGATCAAGCGTGCTCGTGTTGAGTTTGACCTTCAATCCGTCGCCGACGGTCAGTGCGCCGTTGATGGTCGCCTGTGCGTCGCGTCCGGTATCGCGGGTGCGGGCGTTGCCGTCGATATCGACAGTGTTGAATGATCCGCCTTGTGCTTGGACCGTGACGAATTGCCGCGAGCCGAAACCGGTTGAGATGAACTGCACACCGGAATTGATGTTGGCCGCGTTGATCGCAACGGCCTGAACGCCGGTGACATCCTGAATGCGGTTGATCGCACTAGCGATTGCGCCAGCGCCGGTGCCGGATGCGAAGGTGAGCGTATCGACGCCTTCTACACCGTTGATTTCCAGCGTGACCGTCCCCGTGACAGCCGACGCTCGGAACTGCAGCTCGGCTTGTTGCGCCGACGTGATGACCTCAACATTAACCGGGATGAAATCCGCCGACCCGAAGTTGGCTTGGTTGATTTGCAGGCTGGTGAAGGCCGAGTTGGTTACACCCGACGTGATGTAGTCGAGGCTGCCATCAACCAATCGTAGACCGGCGAAGGTGGTTGTATTGGAGATGCGGGTGATTGATTCGATCGCCGAATCGACCTGAAGCTGATTGGCTTCAATCTCCTGACGAGACAGCGCACCGGAGTTGGCGGCTTCGATCACCAGGTCTTTTACATTCAGCAGCAGCGATGCGACTTCGCTTAGCGCCGCTTCGGCGGTTGCGATGACATTGCTGGCACGCTGGGAGTTATCGACGGCCTGTTTGATGCCGCTGATCTCTGATCGGAGTGATTCCGATGCGATAAGACCTGCAGGATCATCGGCGCCGCGATTGATCTTTAAGCCGGTGCTGAGTCGCTCGAGTGTGCTGCTGAGGGCGTTTTGCGAGCGTGATAAGCCGCGTTGAGCGGTGAGTGCTGAAACATTTGTATTGATGCGGGACATGTCAATCCTCCATGATTGATGTTGAGGACGGGCGTCCTTTGCCCGTTGAAATGCCGCTCACGCGTGCATTTCGAGCGACCTTCGGGTCGCGGGGAGATCTACTGTTCCTTACGACTGGGGTTTTGTTTGATCCGTAGAAGGCTTCGGTGCGACTTTTCCGATTCCGGTGATGTCCTCAGGCTTTACCTGGGCAGCAGCGCGGTTCTCGCGTTTGATCGCTTCGTAGACTTCCTTCCTGTGGACGGCGACTTCCTTCGGTGCGGTAATGCCGAGCCGAACTTTGTCGCCGCGAATATCGACCACGGTGACTTCGATGTCGTCACCGATCATGATGGTTTCGTCGCGTTGACGTGACAGAACTAACATTGCTTGCTCCTTGTGGGCGGGATCACCAACCTGGCAATCCCGAAGTTTGCACACGATCCGTCGTGTGCCCGCGATTTTTGCCTACAACTGCTCGTAGGTTTGATCGCGCGATCCCTTCTAAAACAGAACCGTAATGACGCCGCGAATGCGTTAAGCAGACTTGGCGAGCACTTCGGACTGGAGCTTGAGCAACGGCTGTCGCGTGTTCCACTTCTTCTCAGTCAATACAACCTGAGTTGCGAAGCAGTTGACGACGTTGACCACGATCGGCCCGAGCAGGTTTCCGGTCAGCCATTCGCCGATCTTGTTACAGATCACGAACACCTGTGAAGCCTGAGGGTCGTTCAGTTCGAGTTCCAATTGCGTTTCTTCGCGCAGCGGGACCTCGTAATCCTTGAAAAAGGTGGTCGGGTCGGTCACCACGAACGCGAGGTTCGGGTCCTCGATGCTTTGCAGCCAGAAGAAATAGTTCTCCTCGCTGGTTTGAATGAGGGCAAACTTGTTGCGACCGGGGAAGCCGAGCAGTCCCTTGGTGAACGTGATGATCCGTTCATCTTCGACTGACAGCGTTCCGAATCGTGAGGTAACGATCTCCATACGAACTCCGTTTCGTGTTTGCGGGGGCTTGATTGCCGTCCGCGGCCTGCCTATTCCCGGCAAGCCTTAGGGTCCAACCTACGCGCCGCGATCGATCCTTCGATCGCGTGACCGTTTGGCGTCGTGTCCACCGAACACCACCGGTTGCGCACTTTCGTGCCGATCTCGCATCCTCGCGGGATCGTCGCGTGACGGGTTTCCGCCCGTTCCACGCTCTTTCGTTTACGATCGCATCTGCGACCGTCGCGGCCTTCCACGCCGCATACACCGGTTATCCACACCACCGATGTTTACTTCACTGCAACTTTTGCGCGTCCTGCGCACACTTTTCTGCGCCTCACCCGCATTTATTGCTTCTTAACATGATGCAATAGATGCTGAATATCGTATTAGCAATCACCATGCCACAAACACGAAAATTTAGGGCTGTTGTTTTCATCGCAGGAAATCTATCAGCGACAGATTCAGCACCTGCCCGGTTGTTTGCAGGCTGGCTTGCAAACTGGTCTGCAGAAGTTGAAACTTCGTGATTGCCTCAGTGAAATCGGTGTCTTCAATTTGAGATAACAGCGCGGTCGTCGAAACATTCTGGTCGGCCAGGCGGGTTTGTCGCGATTCAATCTCTTGAACGCGCGCCCCGACCTCGCCACGCATCCGCACGACCCGGTCATAATCCTGCTGGATCGCCTCTGCCGCTTCGGTGATCCCCTGCTGATCCCCCTCGGCCATCGCGCGCTGCAACTTATTCATATTGGCGAATACGCCTTGTGCGACCACTTCATGCACGTCGCGACCTTCAATCGTGTTGCCGGTGACGGGGGCATCCAGACCCAGGTCGGCGGCGGCTTGTGAGAAGTTTTGTGCAGCAAGATTTAATGTGCCCGCGCCGCCGGCGGTATCGGTCAAAACGATCCCGTTGCCGGTCGCCGCGAAGCTGGCGGTCACCCCCGCGCCGGCGGTCGTCGCGGCGGTGTTGATCGCATCGAGAACGTCCTGCACATCTTGTTGCGCGGTGGTCAGATCAATATCAAACGCAACACCATTTGAATCGGTAATGCGGAAATCCGCACCGTCCTTGGTTCGCACGCCTTTGCCCGCGTTGAGATCGCCGAGCTTGCTATTGGTATCAAAAGATCGCAGTCCCAGGTCTGCCGCGGTTCCGCCGCCATTTTCGCCGACGCGCATCTCATTGCCCTGCGTGGGATTGAGCAATCGCAGGCCGCTGCCATCGGCTTTGATCTCCGCCTGCACGCCGACTTCAGCGCCGTTGATCGCATTGAGCAAATCTTCAACCGTTGTCGCGCTGCTGAGATCGATCGTCGCGGTTTTTGTTCCGTTGCTGATAATCAGCCCTGCAGTGTCGATGCCAAGACCGTTGTTTAGTGATGCGATCGGCGTCAGCGGCGTAATTTTGGGCTGAATGTCACTTCCGATGACCGGCGCGCCGGTTCCACCTGAAAGGTTTGTGCGGATACCCAGATCGTTAGCGGTTCGTCCGCCACCGATATCGCGGATGGTGATTTCATCCCCCGCCCCGCCGGTAATCTGCAAGCCGTCTCCCGACGCGTTAAAGCTCGCCGTCAGCGTGCCGACAGCTGCGTTGTTGATCGCGTCGATCACATCCTGCATCGAGTTGGCGTTATTGAGGTCGATGTTCGCACTGAACGTACCGTCGCTGATTGCGATGACGCCGGGCGTCACGCCTTCGCCGGTCGTGCCTTTGAGATCGGTCAGACGGGTGACGCCGGTCAGTGAGGGTGAGTTATCGGCAGAGGATTCGATGCGGGTCGATAACGCGCCCCATACCGCTGCACCGTTAACCTGAAAATCGCCAGTGGTGGATTCGTCGAAATCATTGCGAAGGGTCGTCGCCGACCCTTTGAATTTCACGCCGCCGGCAAACTCTTCAAACGGGGGCTGATCGAGTCGATCACCGGCGAAGATATAGCTGCCTTCAAAACTGCGATTGCCAAGCGTGACCATCTGCGAATAGATGCTTTTGATGATCGCCGACGCTGCGACGCGTTCTTCTTGTGTGACCAGATCCCCGACGTTTGCACTGGCGACTTGCTGGGCTTGTAGCGCAAGGTCGGAGATTTCGCCGAGGGTTGAATCGACTTCGCTCAGACCGTTTTTTGCCTGCTGGAGATTGGTATTATAGGCGTCGCGTTTTTCGAGTGTTTTGCGAATCTGCGCTGCGATCGTTGATTGGCCGGGATCATCGGATGGTGCATTGAGACGACGGCCGGTGGCGAGTTGGTTTTGCGTACGGATCAGTTGCGCCTGCGTGCGTTGAATCTGATTCAACGACGTGTTGGCTCGCAAGTTATTGCTGACCCGTGCGATGTTGGCTGGAAGTATTGCCATACTTTTTTAATCGTTTAGTCGTAACCGTTACCGAACCATCGCCAGCATGGTGTCCATCAGTTCATCCACGACCGTTACAACGCGTGCAGCACCTTGAAAAGCGCGTTGATACCGCATCAGGTTGACTGCTTCTTCGTCCAAACTTACGCCGCTGAGCGCCTCCCGCTGGGCTTGAAGCGTTTCAACGACCACCGCGCTGGCTTCTGCACTGGCGCTGGCGGTTGCGGTTTGCGTGGCGATGTTGCTGACCATGCCTTCGTACGTGCTTTTGAGGCTTGCCCCGCCCAGAGACGCCAACCCGGCCGTCTCCAGATTTGCGATCAGGCGTGCCGCCTGGTTGTCACCCGAATTGCCGTTCTTGGCGGCTGCGAGCAGTTGCGGTTTGTCTGAGATTTGCTGGTTGACGCGAATCGTCCCGGCTTCGGTACCGGCGAAGAATGTATTTACGCCCAGCGCCGCAAGCACACCAGAACTATCCTGCGAAAAGCTGATTTCGCTGGATGGTGCGTTGTCAGCGGTGATCTGCAACCTCCCCCCGTTGCTGGCAGCGGTGATTCCGCCCACCGCATCGAGCTGTGTGATCAAACTGTCAAGCGACGTATCCGTACCCGCGCCGTCCAGATCAATCTGCACCAGCGTGCTGGTGCTGAGACCGCTGGCTTTATCCTTCACATGCACCACAAAGCTGCCGCTTTTAGGCATTACTTTGAGGTCTGTTTTGGGATCGGTCAGTGCGACGGTTGTATCAGCGATTGTGGTCGATCCGACGACCGATGCAAAGCCTTCCAAGCCTTGCCCGGACGAATGGATTTTGTTTAGTTCGAAGCTGAGAGACGACGCCAGTTGATCCAGATCGGCGTTGGTTTGATCGAGCGCATCCCGCACCTTGGTCAACCCGCCAAGTTCACCTGAATCCGATTGCAACACACCGCCATTGGATTTGAAGACAACCTGTGTGACGACTCGGCCGTCGATGGTTTCGTTGGTGGTCGTCACGCCGCGCGAGCGGGTATCGAAAACCAGCGGATCAGACCCGACGTAGACATTGACCACGCCGTTGGGTTGTTCGATCGTGCGGATTTCAACGAGGCTGGCGAGATCTTTCAGGCGAGTATCGCGTTGATCGCGAAGCCCCATCGCCTCAGCACCCACTGCCCCGCCTTCACTACGCGTGATCTGCCCGTTCAGATCGGCGATTTGTTCGGCCAATGTATCAGCCTTGAGGGCGGACGCCTTCAACTTCTCTCCGAGATCGGCCCGCAGCGACTGCATTTCACCGTTCATCTGATTGAACCAGGTCGCGACGCTTACGCCGGACTGGACGACCACCTGCCGAAGCCCCAAATCCTGCGGTTTATTCGCAAGATCGGACCACGAATTGAAAAACGTGCTTAACTGCGTTGATAAGTCCTGATCCGACAACTCGTTAAACACCGATTCGACGCGACTTAACCATTGCTGCTGTGCGCCGGCGTTTTCGGCATCGGACAGACTGTTACGCACACGGCCTTCAAGTGCGTCGTCGATTTGGCGATGAATTCCCTCAAGTTGCGCGCCGGTTCCGACGAACACGCCCGGGCGCCATTGTTGATCCTTCGCGGTGGTGATCGTCGGGCTTTGGCGCGTGTAATTCGGGTTCCCGACGTTGGCAATGTTATTGCCCGTCGTCTGGATTGCGGCCTGGTTGATCGCCAGTCCGTTGCGTGCGAGGTTGAGTGCTGCTGTGAGAGACATTTGATCGTGATTCGGGGTTCGTGACTCGTGATTCCTGCTTCGTGGTTCGTGAAGTGGGAAGATTTTCCCAACCCAACTTCGCTAATCCTTTTGCTAAGCGACGGCCTCCATCACACCGATGCGGGCCGACACTGTCGGCATGCCTTGTTTCGTATAGACCGCGGCCTGTTGCACCGCGCCGGCCACCACGCGAACGACCGTGTTCAGATGTCCGAGCATCGCCCCGGCGACTTTTGACGAAATCGTGGTTTTGCGTGAAATCTGCCCCGTAATCAGCTTCAACTCGTCGCGAAGCTTCAGCAAGTTTTTTCGATATTGCGGGGCGGCGTCGGCGATCTGTTGCAATGACGCAGTCACTGGGATTTTATGCAATCGCGCGATCTGCTGGATGACGATCCGACGTTTGGCTTCGTAGCCTAGCAATTTTGTGCGGGATAATTCCAAAGCTGCCTGCGCTGTTGCGAGTTGATCGACTTTGAAAGTACGCATCGCGTTCTGGTGCGCCTGCACCGCGTCCGAAAGCACGCGATGCTCTGCAACAATTAAGGTCAGCAATTTTTCAAGCTCGGCGATTGGTACTGACATAGCCTGGCTCCTGTTGCTTGCGGTAGGCGTCTAAAACGCCATTGGATTTGCGTTTGTCCTCCGCTTCAGCGGCGGTTTTATGAAATTGCTTTACGATCTTTTTGACTAGCTTGTCGCCGGCGCCGCGGCTCATCCGCTCGATCATCTGTTGATCCATCAGAGGCGAAAATGCCTGCTCGCCCCGACCGCCGGAGAAGATTTCGCTTTTGAACGGGCTGTCGTGCATCTGCTTAAGCAGCGTGCCGAAGAATGTCGAGCCCACCAATTGGCGGGCAACGGTTTCGAGTTTCTGGTCCGAAGTCGGCGACCGATCCTGCCCTTGAATCGGTAGCGCAGAAATTGCCGGATTGAGGCGCGATCCTTGCGGCTCGCCGAAGCGAGGTAAGGATTCAATCGCGAATTTCCGCGTATCCTGCGGCTTTATCGTCATAGCG
This sequence comes from Tepidisphaerales bacterium, assembly GCA_038210015.1. Lineage (GTDB taxonomy): Bacteria > Planctomycetota > Phycisphaerae > Tepidisphaerales > Tepidisphaeraceae > BPJO01. Next base: position 136,636 of record JBBQXB010000001.1, on the reverse strand, counting down.
TGTCTCCGACAGTGAAGACATCGCAAGCGGCGTGCCACGAGTTTTTGATTTGGGATTGCTGGGGGGGAAGTGTCTTGGAATTGATAACGCGCGGGCTTACGCCCGCGGCTTGGGGAAGAATGTAGATCGTGGGTTGCGGAAGTTTAGCGCCGGTATACTTGGTTCGCGGCGAGGAAGGTGTTCGTGTGAACCTTAACCACTAGGCTTACATCTTTGGTGTATCCCCCGGCCAACACCCAAGCGATAGGGATCGCGTTTTTCTTTGCGAAATCAAACACCACGCGGTCACGCTCAAGTAGGTCATCGTGATCCAGACTAAGCGGCGAATACGGGTCATTCCAGAACGGATCAGCCCCGGCTTGATAGATCAGCAGATCAGGTTTTTGGCCTGCTAAAATCCTCGGCAGATTTTCTGACATGATTCGCAGCAGCGTCGGTCGATCGCAGCCTTCAGGAAGTGCGGCAGAGTGATGATTATCGCCGTCTTGATGATGCAGGGTTGTCACATCGCGGTAGGGAATATTGTCCCAATAATCATTGCCATAGATCGAAAGTTGATACGCGTAAGGCCTTGCAGTGAGCAGTTGGGCCGTGCCATTGCCGTAATGCAGATCCATATCCAACACGCAGGCGGTTTTAATTTTGCCTTCGGCGCGAAGTCGATCAATCGCGACGATCAAACCATTAAAAGTGCAAAATCCTTCGCCGTGCGATGCGGAGGCGTGGTGAAATCCGCTGCACACTGACGCGGCAATGCCGTCAGACACTGCGCGATTGGCTGCGGCATAGACTCCGCCGCAGGTTAACAGCACGCTGGGGTAAATCGCTGGCGACCACGGAAACTTCTGGCTTTCAGCGAGTTCGCGCGGTTGGCCAATCTGGATCGCCTGCACATAGGCGCGATCGTGGACGCGCAGTAGATCAGTTTCAGTAATCGGATCGGGCTTCAGTAATTGGGCGAAATCGAGCTGTCTCACCGCGTCGGCGACAAGCTGAAACTTTCGCATCGGCATAACGTGCTGGCCGATATCGGCAGCGTAACCGGGGTGGTGGTAGGCAGTGATCATGCGATCAAACCAATCGCACGTCCACCTTGGGTTGCTGGCTTGGGCCGAGTGTCCGCTGCAACGCAAGATCGTGGGCGCGGTGGTAATGTTTGGCGAGTTGTTCCCAGTCAAATTGGTCTGAAAACGCCTCGGTCTTGTTGCGCAACTCGATTCTCTGGCGGCGATTAAGCGACGCGAAATACATCATGTAATCCGCCAGCTCATCGGCAGCCTGTTCGAACGTTTTATTGCGTCGATGCACGACGGTGATGCCGCGTTCGTGCGGGCGATCAACATGATCTTTCACATAGCTACCGAAGCCTGACAGATCGGTCGTAACAGTCGGCACGCCGCTGGCGATACACTCCATCGGCGTGTAGCCCCAGGGTTCGTAATAGCTTGGGAAAATGCCCAAGTGACACCCGCGAACGAATTGTTCGTAATCCAACCCGATCAACGGACTGGTGGCGGTAACGAACTGCGGATGAAAGACCACTTTCACCGGGTCATCAGCATTATTGACTAACCAACGATGGCGGATGTGTTTGAGCGTGGGATCGCCTGCATCATCGACAAGATCGTGCGTAGCAATCAACGGCTGGCGGTGCGTACGAATGGCGTTGGTAAAACGTTTGAGACGGATCGAAACGTCCTCGTCGATCAGATCGCCACGCAAAAGTTCGCGTCCGGTTGATGCGGACATGAAAATGCGTCTTCCGATTTCTTCCTGCAAACCTTCGCAATACTTTTCCAACTCGCTCAGTCGCACCTGGCCTTGCAGCGCATCAATGTTGACGTTGCGGACCGGCGCTTTAGTAATAATGAAGGTGACGATGGTTGGCGGGTTTTCGACTTGCTTCAGCCGCTGATTGAGTCGCCAAAGGGCTTCGATGAATAGATCGATGCCTTTATTTTTGTATTCGTATCGGCCGGAGGTGAAGAAATAAAGCGTGCGATCCAGATCAAAACTGTAGCTGGGGAAAAAGTGCCCCATCACAAACTTATGCAGCTTTGATTTGATCTCGTTGTGCTTGTGCTGAAATTCGTGCGGTGCATCAAACCGGCGGATATCCAGTCCATTCGGAACGATCACGTCCGCGACGCGCCCGAGCAGTTTTTCGGCTTCATACGCGGTGATATTGCTGACCGTTGTGAAAACCGTGCAGGCGTGCGAGGCGGCTTTTTCGATCATGTGCCGCGGCAGGATGCGGTATTTATCCGCCTGCTCATCAGCATTAAAGTAAGGAAGATGATCGTAGAAATAGGGATTATCTGATGCCAGATATCGACCCAGCAACGTGGCGTGCGTCGTGAAAACGGTGCTAACGGGTAATTTTTCATGCGCGATCCGCGGCACGGCGACGCCGCCCATCCATTCATGGAAATGGGCGAGCATTTTCTGGCCCGGCGCGACCTGCGTCATCGCACGGAAAAACTCGGTCACCGTAAACCCAAATGCGACGACTTCGTTGACTTCGCCATCCGAAGGGTCGGTCGCAATTCCGTGATCCTGCCACATCAAAAATTTGTCGTCGGCCAACCGATTAAACCGGGCGCGGTAGTCCAGCAAAATCACCCTCGGACGACCGGGCACAAGCCAACGCCCATAGTGACACGGAATACCCATGTCGCGAAGACGATCCAACGCCTGACGGATGATGCCCTCGGTCGGCATTTCTTCAAACTCACCAGCAGCGGTGCTGGGATTGTACGGGCCGATCATGTAATACCGGTCGCCCCAGCGTTCTTGCATTGCGCGGGCTTTGGTGCGCAGCACCGTATAGATGCCGCCAAGCTGCCAGCAGACTTCCCACCCCGATTCAAAAAATAATGGCGGTTTGGATGAAAAATCAGGTGGCGGTGGTGCAGGTCGTTCGACAGGTTCACGATGCGTGGCTGAGGCTGATCCAGATTCCGGCGCGTCGGGAGGGGGAGGAAGTACCGGCGAATCTTTGCTCGATTTATCGCGCGATGATTTACGCGGACGCACTGGTACGATACCCGCGATCGCTTTCTGGATCGGTTTGGATAACATCGGCGTTCTATCCGAACCGGGCGTTTGAACTAAACCTCGCTTCGCCATATCAGTTTGAGTATATCAATCTTGTACGATGTTGCTCAGGATGGGGCTCGCTTTCGTCAGATTCGTTTGAAAATTTTGCTCGTGTTCAGATACTTGATTTGCTTTACGCTTCAAAGTAATGCAACCGAAGACTGTCCACGTGTGGCGTAACTTAATGTGCGGACAAGACGTTACAGTGCGAGAATTAGCGTACGCCCGAGGTAGACCGCTGCGACAATTATCCACACCGCTTTGTGGTTCAAAGACCGCGCCGGGCGGTCTTAGAATTGAGTGAATCTATTGGGATCATTCACGAAAATACAGCACTTCACTTTATTGCGTATCTCTTGAAAATACGCCTTGACTCGGTTGTTATGCGATAAAAGTACCTTCACGACGCGCCTTGAACAGGATACTCTTTCATGCAAAGTCGATGGCGACCGCCACACTTGTCCACCGAGTTTTCAAACGTCTTCCCACAGGTTATCCACAATTTAATTGCCGGCTTTTTCACTTCCCGGTCGCTTGTCGGATGCAGTGATCGAACAGCCCACGCCATTCGACTTGCTGCAACGCGATCGCGACGGCGTATCGTGGGTCGGTCGGGCTTTCATGAACGCTTTGAACGTAATCCACAAACGCCGGGCCATTCCAGCCTTGCATCGTCAGGCGGAGCAACGTTTTATCCGCATCGGCATTGGCAATCACCCGATTCGCTTGGGCTGCGATCGAAGCGAGCATCGGATGATTACGACACTTGGCATACCAATACTTACTATTGCCGAAATCCCCCTCACGCCGGTGCATGATCGCGTGCCAAAAACTGCCCGTCTCGTTTTCAACCGACTGGCTGATCGTGTGCGATTCGTCCAGATAATCATGCCAAAGCCATAATCCTGAAAGCAAACAGGCGGCATCGTCTGATTGCTGCACGGGCACATCGAGCAAATCCGCCGGCGACACCGCGTGCAGCACGTCGGCGGCCTCAGATGATCCGGTTTCGCGCGGGACGAGGTTGGTATACGCCAACGTTGCGTTAATCCGCAAAATCATCCGGGCTTTATTCGATAGATAATCGCCTTTGGTGGGGTCGGTTTCACTCATATCCGGATTGTATGGCTTTTCATTCGTCACGCGATGGGTGATAATCAACAGGTGATAATCTAAAACAGTGCTGCCTCAGACGAACATCGTTTGCAGGCCGAGACGATTGTTTTGCGTTTAACAGGAAATGGAGTTCCTCATGCGTGTGTTAGCTAGTTTTGTGATCGCGTCGGTTTGTGCGGTATTGACCGGTTGTGCGGGTCGTACCGAATTATTGCCGAACGATAATGCGGCGTTGCAAAAAACCCCCGCCGAGTTCGCCGCCGATGCCGCAAAGCGTCATCCTTATAAAGCCGACGCCCCGCGTGGCGGACAGGCAAAAGCGCGTGCGGAGATCGGATATTTCCTCGATCGCATCGATCTGATCAATCTGTCTGACACACCCTGGACCGATACAGAAGTCTGGTTGAATGGCGAATACGTCGTGTTCATGCCGCAAGTCAATTCAAAAAAAATCGAAAAAATCCCCTTCCGCGCTTTCTATAATGGTCAGGGACAATACTTCCCAACCAGCAATGGTTCGATCCTCAATCGCAAGCCGATCTTGATCAACAAAGTTGAACTCTTTCGCGACGGCATGTTGTACGATGTTTCGACGCAGACCGCTGAGTGATGATACTGTCGCGTCCCTGCGGTGAGTGATCCGTTATGCCAGCCGCGATTATCCTCGAACGCATCCGTAAGACTTTCGGCGATTTTGTCGCCGTCGATGATCTATCATTGATTGTGCCGGAGGCTTCGCTTTGCGGATTCATCGGTCCCAATGGTTCGGGTAAGACGACCACGTTACGGATCATCATGCGCATCTACGCGCCCGACTCAGGCCGCGTCATCATCCTCGGCGACGAACACCACGGTCCTGCCAACGATCGAGTGGGATATCTGCCCGAAGAGCGCATGCTGTATAAGTCGATGCGCGTCGATGAAGTGCTAACCTACCTGTCGCAACTCAAAGGCCACAAACCCACCCGCACTGAGATCGACGATTGGCTGGCAAAACTGCAACTCGAAGGCTTTGCCCGGCGTCGCATCCAGACGCTTTCCAAAGGCCAGACGCAAAAAATCCAACTGATCGCGGTATTGATCGCCAAACCACAACTGGTGCTGCTCGATGAACCGTTCAGCGGGCTTGATCCAGTCAACGCGGTCGTGCTGCGTGATGCGATCATCGAACTGAAGCGATCGGGTACGACGATTCTCTTTTCCACGCACGATATGTCCGTGGCTGAGAAAATGTGCGACACGATCGTGATGATCTTCAAAGGCAAAAAGGTGCTGGATGGCACGATGGCGCAAATCCAGTCGCAATACGCGAAAGATACGCTGCGCGTGCGGATGGCAAGCCAAGCGAAGACGGAGTTGATTGGCGGCATCGAATCGGTAACGGATTTTGGTCAGTACCAGGAACTGCAACTCGTCGCCGGGGCCGATCCGCAGCAGATTCTTTCAGGCTTGATGCAACAGAGTCGCGTTGAGTTATTCGAGATTTCGCACCCCAGCCTCGAAGATATTTTCGTGCGCATCGCCCAACCCACATCAATGATCTCTGGCGGGAGTGGCACATGAATAAGACCCGAATCATCGCGATCCGCGAGTACCTCTCAGCCGTGCGCACCAAGGGTTTTATCGTGGGTGTCATCCTGATGCCGCTATTGATGGGTGGCGGGATTTTGTTGCAAAATCTGACGCAGGACATCGTTGATCTTGATACCCGCACCGTTGCAGTGATTGATCGCACCGATGGAGCAAAGCTGTTTCCCTTGCTCGAACGGGCTGCTGAACGGCGCAACACGACGAAGATCAACGATCCAAAAACAAACCGTCAGACCAAGCCCAAATTCGCGTTTGACAAGATTGACCCCACCGGCGACCTGCAGCAGACGCGGCTGAAACTTTCCGATCAGGTGCGGGATGGCAAACTGTTTGCGATCCTCGAAATCGGTCCGGATGTTTTGAACCCGAAGGAAATGAATACCGCAGCGATTGCAACCGATCCTGACCAGGCTGCGCCGTCGCCTGCCTCGCGTGATCCATTTGCGATGATCGAAGCGACCAACGACCCCGAAAGTCTTGTTTACTACACTTCCAATCGACCGACCTACACCGAATTGCGCGAATTTATCCAGCAAACACTCCAACCACGCATCGCCGCGGCGCGATTGAATCAATCGCAGGCCACGCTAGATGCGGTGACACGATTGTTTGGCACGCTCGTCGTCCCGCGCGGTCTGGCATCACAAGACGTCAACGGTGCGATCACCTTCGAGCCACGAAAGAATGAACTGCTCATTATCGTGCTGCCGCTGGTGATGATCATGCTGTTGTTGATCGTCGTGATGGTCGGCGCCAGCCCGCTGACGACCAATATCATCGAAGAAAAACAACTCCGCATCGGCGAGGTACTGCTGGGCAGCGTGACGCCATTTCAACTGATGTTCGGCAAATTGCTCGGCGGCGTCGGAACATCGCTGACGCTGGGCGTGATCTACCTGATCGGCGCGATCGTAGTGGCTTACCGGATGGATGTGTTGCAGTTGATTTCGCCATCGCTGATCGGGTGGTTCATACTCTTCACGATCGTCGCCAGCCTGATGTATGGCAGCTTGTTTGTCGTCGCGGGTGCAGCGGCGACCAACATTAAAGAAGCGCAGGCGTTGGTGACACCGATGATGTTGATCGTCGTGTTGCCGGTTTTCATGGTCGGCCCGATGATGAACGAACCGCACGGAACGATCGCCAAGTTCGGCACGTTTTTCCCGCTAAGTGCCCCGATGGTGACGATGTTTCGCCTGGCCGTCCCCCCCGCGCTGCCGTGGTGGCATATCGCGATCGCAATCATCGGTAGCGGGTTAATGATGGTCGCGCTGGTGTGGGTGGCCGGGCGGGTATTTCGTGCGGGTTTTCTGCTGGTAGGCCGACCCGCGTCGATCCGCGAACTGATCGGCTGGATCATCAGAGGATAAGAATAGGCCAATAGATGATGCAGAGTGTGTCAGATATGCACGATATAATCAGTGGTTCTAACTCCTCGCACTGTCATGCTGAGGTACCGCGAAGCATCTACTTGACTAGCAAAAAAACCTCAGATTGAACGCCTCAGGGTGACTTCGCTAGGGGATGTGGGTTATTTAAAAATGACAAATTTTTTATCTGTGTCATCTGTGCCATCTGTGGTTGCACTGCATTTATTTTCTGAATGACAGCGCAGTAGACGCGTGGTATCGGGACGGGTAAAACGTCGTCATGCCACTTGATTTACAACCCGGCCAGACCTTTTTATTCATTGGCGATAGCATCACCGACTGTGGCCGTCGAAACGATCCTGAAGGCGTGGGCAGTGGGTATGTGCGGATCATCCGCGATTATCTGTATGCCAAAAATCCTTCCGTCGCGCCCCGCGTGATCAATACAGGCATCAGCGGAAATAAAGTGACCGACCTTGCCAAGCGCTGGAAGGAAGACGTGATCGATCACGCGCCAGATGTGCTGTCGATCAAAATCGGCATCAATGATGTCTGGCATGGATTGAATCGTGAAAATCCCACTGGCGTTGCGATCGAACAATTCGTCGAAGTTTATCACGTCATCCTGCGGCAGGTTCACGGTGCGTTACCCAATACCAAGATCGTGCTTTGCCAACCCAGCGTAATCGAACCACCTTCGCCAGCGGAAGGAAACGCAGTATTGCAGCCTTATGTGCGGGCGGTGAACGAGTTGAAGCGTGAGTTTTCCGCGGCTGCGCTGGTGCCGTTGCATGCGGCATTCGTCAACGCGCGGCGCATGCGTCCCGACATCAACTGGACGCCCGACGGCGTTCACCCTTCATCCGCAGGGCATATGCTGATCGCCCGCACCTGGCTGGCGGAAACGGGGTTGCTATAGCGCGTGAGTTGTCATTCTGAGCGTACTTGCGAAGAATCTACCTGACGCGTAATCAAAGCAGATGTTTCGCGCGTACGATCAACATGACACCGTTTTTGTGTGAGCGTTTCCGTTGTGAAAACCTGCCTTATAGATATGCAAATGACGTTGAGTGATTTGTTTCAAACTCGCATCGACCCAGCGCAGCAGGATGCGATGCGGCAAGCGATTCGTGCGCAGTTGCTCAACCATTCGCGATACATTCAAACCCCCAATTTTATCCGCTGCCATGACAATGATTTAAAGACGTTGTTCGATGCGTATGACGTGCATTTTTTCGCGCATCAACTCTCCGAAAACCTTCGCCGGGGCAATGCCTGGCCCATGCCCATGCGGTTCAGCGGACGCTTACGCTCCAGCGGCGGTATCACGACACGGAATCGCAATCGACAATCCAATCACTTCTCATACGCGATTGATATTTCTCACAACGTGCTTTTTGAAAACTTCCGCACTCCAGAAGATACCGTAACCGTTGTGGGGCTGGATTGCATCGATCGGTTGGATGCGATGATGCGGATCATGGAACACGAACTACTGCATCTGGCGGAGTTTTTAACATTCGGGGACAGCCGTTGCTCTCAAGCAAGGTTTCAGCAGGCCGCACAAAATTTATTCGGGCACACGTCTCACAAACATTCGATGGTGACCCGGCGTCAGAAACTGATCGAAAGCACGCCATTCCGTCCCGGCCAGCGCGTGCGGTTTGAGTACGACGGTCGCGTACTTGAAGGCATTGTCAATCGTCTGACACAACGCGCCACGGTGCTGGTGGAAGACCCCGGCGGGGTTCTTTACACCAGCGGCAAGCGGTATCAAAAATTTTACATTCCCGTCAAACACCTCGAAACCGTGTGATCGGATGTTCCTATTTTTATTTAGCGAGGTCTTTCGGTACATACTCGTCCTGAAATGTGCGCCAATGAAAGTCGATCAAGCGCGGTGCGATACTATTCCAGTAGGCCCATTTGTGTTCGCCGGGGCTTTCGACGTATTCAACAGGAAAGTGGTTGGCGAGCAGATGATCTTTGAAGGCGCGGCCTCCGTCGATGTTCTTATCCTCGGTGCCGGAAGTCATCATCAGATGGGGCAATTGGACGTCGTTTCTTGCCGCTGCTTCGATACGTGACCAGAGGACGAGTCGATCATAATCGCGGGGATGCTCTTCACGTTTGCCTAGTAACACCTCTAAATCTTCCACAAGGGTTTTCGGCGGTTTGGCGATGTAATTCATTGCGCTGCTGGCGCTGCTGGCGGAGGCAAAAGCATCGGGACGCGTCAACATGTAATGAAACGCACCCCATCCACCCATTGAAAACCCCATGACCCCCCGTTGAGCGGGTTTTCCGGTCGTGCGATAGGTCGCATCGACGAAGGGAATGAACTCGTCGAGAAAAAATGTCGTGAATTGCGAATCTGGTTTTTGCGTCGCATCGATGTACCAGCCAGCTTTATCCCCGTTGAAGCAAGTGACGATCATCGGCTGGTCTGAAAGTGCTGTGCGCAAGGACTTCATATCAGACCAGGCTTTGTACGGCGCACTTCTGCCATGCAAGGTGTGCAAAACCGCGAATCGCTTGTCGGCATCTTGTTGATAGGCTGGTGGGAACACGATCACGACATCAATATCGCGATTCATTGAAGGGCTGTGCAGCTTGAACGATTCGATCGTACAGCCCTGAAGATCAGCGCCGGTCTGGATTGTTTTATCACCGAACATTTGTACACACATTTTCGTTTTGGCAGCGCAACCCATTAGGCCGCTGGCACTTATGCAAGCAAGCAAAATGAAACAGATCATCCACGACGGTAAACGCCTAATTCGCATATCAACCGTTATACCATGAGTCATTTATATTTGTGACCGAAGCATCATCGCTTCGGTCAAATTGCGTGCAAGAAGCCTGTCACCGCGCCGCTTGGGCCTTCAAGAATCAGCAGTACGCCAAGCCAGATTTGAATCGCCAACGCCGCGATCATCGGGATCGACAGGATGACCAGTAGCAATTTATTTCGGCGGGCGACCATCGACGCAAATGCCAGCAAAATTGAATCCCCCACCAGCACCAAACCGACGATCACATGCGCGTATCGACGGGTGAGTTGAGGATCGGTTTCTTCGATCGGTTTGGTGATCGCGTTACGAAGTGCATCGTAATCCCACGTCCCTTGATCGACCGCCAACACCAGCAACCCCGATGCCGACGCCGTGATAAGCAACAACACCCCGAGCAACCAAAATCGTCCGGTGCGGATCGGGGGTGTGTGGTTGATCGAATCGGTGGGACGCTCGAGGAGCAGCATGCGGGGATCGACATTACGATTGTCGTTCATCGCCGGGATGCCGCTTGAAAACGCCGCTGCAATGCGGTGGGTGCTGGCGGCGTCTTCGTAAGCGCGCAAGTCGTCGGGTTGAGCAATGGCGCGGATCGACAAGCCCAGGCAAACACACGCCATCGCAGCGGCGAAACCGGCGATGACAACGTGCATTTGTTCGGTTTTGAAAGCCTCATCTATAAGTTGATCGACCGGCATGTCGGGGAGGCTGGTGGGGAATGTTGCGGGCGGGTTTTTTTCCAGACCGACGTGGTGCGCGTAGACGATTTCTCCGCCATGTTTAGCGCCGATGATCACCAGCGCGACGATCAATAATAGAAAAATCTTAAATACGATCGATAGCCTGTCGCGCCAGACGTCAGAAAATGCGATCCACTTGACGACCAGCAGCATCGCGGCAGCGGTGGCGACGGCGTTCATCCAGAGGTGGTCCCAAATCACCTCGGCAGCGACGGGATCGGTTTTTTCCAACGCCGATAATCCGCCGGGCACAACGTCCGTCAGCGCATACAAACCGCTAAATGTCGTGGGCACTGCAATAATTGCACCGAGCAGGATTGCCCATCTTCCAAAAATGCGAAAAGTCGATTTTCGCCAGCCAAAAAATGAGAAAAGTTCGACCATCGCCCCGATCACCAGCAAGGCGATCGGAAAATGGATCATCGCAATATGCCAATTCGGTCGGATCAGTTCTTCCATGACATCTCCGGTGCGTGTTAAGGTCGTTTGGGCACAAATATGCTAAGCGGCAACGGGTTTTGAAGAAAGGATAGGCGCGTAAATGTCGCACCCCTAGAGATTTACGTGAAAATCAGGGGTAACCCGAACGAATTGTTCAGGATGCGCTAAGATTGTTTGAGTTCGACAAAATAGTGTTGAGTCAGGCCGAGTTGCGGATAGTGTGCGTGGAGTCAAGAAACCATCAGGAGCAGATTCTCATGAACAGACTTCATCCGTCTCAGGAAATTGTGATTCAGACAACCGCTATAACGCGCGTGACTGATGTCGCGTCTCAGATGCTGGCCAACGCCGGGTATCAGATCGTGCCGGTCGGATCTTGCGAGGAAGCATTTCAACGTGCGAGCAACGGACTGACGGAAATGTTGATCCTGGATGGCCCGCATCATGAGATCAGTAGTGCGTTGGATCGTCTTGCGACGTTACCTGCGGCGCAGCGGCCTAACCATGTCGCGGTCCTTCGCGATGAAGCCGGCGGCGATGACGACACGCTTCTGAATCGCAGTATGTCAGGCACGAAAGTGCATCTTTTTTTCACACCCCTGCAAGCGTATGGCCTGCTCAAGGTCATCCGTGGCATCCGTCGTCAGGTCACCCAAACCGCTAACTAAGCGATTTGCGATCTATTTTTTCTAAATGAATCTGCGATTCAGGATTTGTCGTCCTGCTTCGCCTGGCCATAGAAATGTAACACGCGCAGGCGCTTGAGTTCGGGTTCGATTTTAGGATCGTACGCGCCTTGTCGATTGCGAATCATCTCCGCCCAGGGATAGGCATCGGTTTGGGTTTTCATCCGCTCGACGTATTCATCCACTTTTCCGATCGGTTTAGCAGGAACCCCGCCAACAATCGTGTTAGGCGGGACATCCTTCGTCACCACCGCCCCGGCGGCGACAATCGCGTTGGGCCCGATCGTCACATTCGGCATGATGATCGCGTGATAACCGACGAACACATTGTCCCTGATATCAATCTTTCCGACCGAATCCAGCTTTAATCCATACGCCCGGTTCAGCATATTCACCGATCCATCATGTCCGATCAGCGTGCAGGTGCTGAGGCGAACATTATTACCAAGCCGGACGTAATGCGGATCGGTGATGTTGGCACTGGTCAGGATCGAGCAGTGTTCGCCAATGGCGTAAAATTTGCCATGCTTTTTAAGGAACGCGGCGTATTCTATCCCGTCGGGACGGCAGAACTTTCGGTAAAGATTGACAGATTTCCCATGCTTCATGGCACGGGATCGGAGGAATTGACGGATCAGGGTCATCATTACAATCATTCATCGGCGAAATGTGTGCCTATCGGCAACTCCGTTTTTGTATGATACACTTGCTATGATACACGTATAATCACTATGGTTTGAAAACACCAAGCGATGCGTCAAGTCAACACGACTTGAATGAGGCTGACAAAATGACAATTCAACTCGATATCAAATCCGCCCAGCATTAGAGGAACTTATCCGACGCGTCGGTGACGGCGATGAGTTTGTTTTCCAATGTGACGGACGCCCGTTAGCGAAACTGTCAGGCGTCGCAACGTCAAACCGCAAAGCCGTATTTGGTTCGCTCAAAGGGAAAGTTCGGTTGTCACCGCGATTCGATGCGCCATTATCGGACGACGAACTTAAGGAATGGGGCGCATCAAACTCTTGCTTGATACCCACATCGTGATTTGGTGGGCTACAGGTGATTCATAACTTTCGAAGACTGTTCGCGATCTACTCGAATCCGACGGAAACAGCGATTATTGATGTCTTCACGGTTTTATCCGCCGATGAAAAATTAGCGTCATACAAAGTTCAAGTCATCCGATAGCGGGTTTGCGTTTCAGCGTTGCCGCGATCAGCCCTCGGTATGATTCGCCAATTTATGCCCCGTTGGTGCGCGGGTGAACCATTTTAACTATTCGGATATAGTGCCCCATGAGGTGCAACATGGCTCAAGTGGCAATACCCCAAAACTGTGGCAAGGTGCGCGTAGCGATCGGGCACGGGAATAAGTGGACGGTCTGGAACGGCAAACAAGGCGAAAACGAATTTGTCATCATCGCCCGCGACCGCAAACACGCCGAAGAACTCGCCAAACTCATTAATAGCCGAGAGCACGACGGTTTTGTTGAAGTTTTGGGTTAACACGCCACCTCACCGCGATAAACTCCGCGTTTTGCACCCGTTACGTTTTACTGCCTACGATCCATCACCATGAGCAACACCAACCGATTGTCCAAAGAAACGTCGCCTTATCTGCAACAGCACCAGCACAATCCGGTCGATTGGTACGCATGGGGCGACGAAGCGTTTGAAGCATCGCGCAGGCAGGACAAACCGATCTTTCTGTCGATCGGGTACAGCACCTGTTACTGGTGCCATGTGATGGAACGGCAATGCTTTGAAAACGAATCGATCGCGGCATTGATGAATGAAAACTTCATCAATATCAAAGTCGATCGCGAAGAACGCCCCGATGTCGATCAGCTTTACATGACTGCGGTCCAGGTGATGACCCGCCAAGGCGGCTGGCCGATGAGTGTGTGGCTATTGCCCGACCTCAGGCCGTTTTTTGGCGGCACTTATTTTCCGCCCGCCGAGATGCAAGGCCGACCCGGCTTTCCCGGAATCATCGAAGGTTTGTCTGATGCCTTCGACAAACGCCGCAAAGATGTCGAAGAAACCGCCACCAAAATCACGCAAATCCTACAGGAACTCGCCCAGCCCAGCGAACCCGACGAGCCGATCACCTACTCCAGCGGATGGGTCGAAGCGTTGATCCATCGATCGATCAACGATTACGAACCCAAGTATGGCGGATTCGGTCGCGCGCCGAAGTTTCCTCGCCAAACGCTCCTCGAATTGCTGCTGCACTGGATCAACTACCAGCGTGCCGTCGGGAACGACGTCGGCGATGTCGAAAAACCCCTCCGACATTCTCTCGATGCAATGGCCAACGGCGGGATTCGCGATCATCTCGGCGGCGGATTTCATCGTTATTCGACCGACGCCGAATGGCTCGTCCCGCATTTTGAAATCATGCTGTACGACAACGCGATGCTCGGATGGATCTATGCCGAAGCGTCACGCGTATTGAATGAACCCCGTTACGAAACCGTCGCACGCGGCATTTTCGATTTTGTGCTGCGCGAGATGACCTCCCCCGAAGGCGCTTTTTATACAGCGTGGGATGCCGAGGTTGATGCGCAGGAGGGGCTGAACTATCTCTGGACAATGCCGGAGCTGGAATCGGTGTTGACGCCGCGCGAAGCATCGCGATTTGCGGTGGTATACGGGTTGGATCGCGGCCCGAACTTCGGCGATCCGCACCACGGCGATGGCAAAGCCGACAAAAATGTTCTCTATCTCCCCCATGGCCCGGCGGATGAAAGCGCACCAGACATCATCGAGATGCGCGAAAAACTTTATCTGAAGCGCCTCACGCGCAAAAAACCGTTGCTGGATACCAAAATTATCACACACTGGAATGCGATGATGATCCGCGCACTCGCCCATGCCGGCGACCTGTTCGGCGAAGTGCGCTACCTCGAAGCCGCACGAGTGGCGGTCCATTTCATCGCCAACCAACATGCGACCCCCGATGGCGGACTATGGCGCACCAGCCGCGACAATATAGCGAAACATCACGGCTTCCTCGACGATTACGCCGCCATGGCGCAAGCGTTGATTGATCTCAATCGCATCACACACGATACGTGGTGTCTGGATGAGGCACGTCGACTAACCGACTTGATGCTGCAAAAATTTCGCGATCCCGATCAAGGCGGATTTTATTTCTCAGACGCCGCTGCCAAAGACCTGATCGTTCGTCAAAAGATCGGGCAGGATACGCCCTTGCCATCCGGAAATGCCGTGGCTGCAATGGTTTGTGATGCGCTGGGCATGACCGACGCCGCCGCCGAGGCGCTGGGGGTGTTTGCGATTCAGGCGAACCATCACGGGGAATCGATGAGCACCCACGTGCAGGCTGCTTTGCAGTTCGTGCAAAACCACGGCGATCTACGATGCGAACCAGTGCCCGGCGCTCGCATGAAGCTCGAAACCCCGCAGGCGCAGGCCGTTAAAGCGGTGGAGATTTCCTCCGGCTTCAAAGGCGAACGTCAGGTAATGGTCGAACTGGTCATCGCGCCGGAGTTTCATTTGTCATCGGACACCAGCCTGGAATCGCCGATGGATATCATCGAGCACATCGCCGTTCCGCCACCAACGCAAAAACGCTACGCCTATTCCGATGAAGAACAGGCGGTGTTGGAAGGGCGTGTGCGGATTCTGGTGACGCTAAAAAATCCACCCGCCAAAGGCACGACGATCCCGTTCCGGCTGACCTATCAGGTCTGCACCGACACCGCCTGCCTGCCAACTGTCAGCCGCGGGCTAAGTGTGACACGGTAATGGTTGCCACAGAGATCGCAAAGAGCAGTGAGTTTTGGAATCGCAAATAACGCTGATTTCGCCGACTAAAAATGCCCCGGGCGGGGACGCCCGTGCTACGAGTTGCCCGCACAACGTTGATCTGTTTGAGACAACCCAAGCAGCTCAGGTGTTTCATATTCGTGCATGATTCGTGCGATTCGTGGCTTGTCTTTTCTCTGTGTGTCTGTGACTCTGTGGCCAATTCGTTTTTCCGAGCATTGATTATTTACAGGCTCAGTTATTCATTCTGGAGATCGCATGTCTGAAATTATCGCCACGACGTTGTTTCTGTTTTCGATTTTATCCCCGACGAAGCTTTGGTATCAGCCGGACGAGCCGGTGACGATCAATGTATCGGCACCTGCCCCAGTCAAACTGGTATTGGTTGATTTTCTAGGTCGTGCCGTTGATACGCAGGGGGATACATCGGTTGCAAAGGACAAGCAAGTCGATTTGAAGACCCTTTTCCCTGCCGCGCGCGAGGGCACTTATATATTGTATGCGGTGCCTGCGGATAAGCAGTTGCGTGATTTCGTCGGCACGCCGCTGGTGATGCAGATTCGCTCGGATAAACGTGTCGGGTCCCAGCCGGGCCCATTGGTGACGCGGGTCGAGCCGCTTCGTTATATGGTGATGGAAACCTCGGACGGGCCGCTGACGATGGCTTTTTATTACGATGTCGCCCCGAACACCGCCGCCAACTTCATGCGGCTGGCAGAGGAAGGGTATTTTGATGGACAGGTGTTTCATCGAATCGTCAAAGATTTCGTCGTCCAAGGCGGCGACCCGCTTGGCCGCGACCCGAAACGCGCCGGCACCGGTGGACCGGGGTATATGATCGACGCCGAGTTCAATGATCGGCAGCACAAAAAAGGCGTTTTGTCGATGGCCCGTCAAGGCGATCCGCTGGAGCGCCAAGGCATGATGCCCCGCTCTGAAGCCGCCAATTCCGCGTCCAGCCAGTTCTTCATCTGCCTGAACTACGATCGCACCAAAGCGCTGGACGGCAAATACACCGCCTTCGGCAAGGTGATCGGAGCCAATGCGACGATCGACAAGCTCGCCGCCAATGAAGTCGGCGCCGCAGACCGTCCGGTCAACCCGCCGGAAATCAAAAAAGCGATCGTAAAAGTGGTGACGCCAGAGAATAATCCGTATTTGAAATTGTTCGCCGAAGATTGAGAACTGATTTATAATTGCCGTAATGAATGCGAGCAAACCCATCATCGATCAAGTTGCGCTCAGCGCATTCGCCCAGCGACACAAGCTCAGCGAACTGGCGCTGTTCGGGTCGATCTTGCGCGACGATTTCTCCGATACAAGCGACGTTGATGTGTTGTTCGCTTTACTGCCCGGCGAACAAATGTCGATCGAAAAGTATCTGGAGATGAAAGACGAATTGGCGAGTTTGTTCGGGCGTCCGGTCGATATCGTACAGCGGAACCTCGTTCAGAACCCGTATCGACGCGAGAGTATCCTTCGGACAAGAAAGATCATTTATGCCTCCTTGAGAAGGTCACGCAGGCCTATCTCCATGACATGCTAATCTCTGCTGAAGCTGCGATGCGATACGCAGCGGATCGCACCTCGATCGCACCTCGATACCGATCCGATGTTCGCTGATGCGGTGCTGCGTCGCATCGAACTGGTTGGCGAAGCCTCCCGCCATATTGATCTTCAAAAAATAACATCCCGACGTTCCATGGCGTGAAATCATTGCCACGCGGAATATCCTTGTCCACGACTACGATGGCGTGGACATGGATGTGGTTTGGCGAATCGTCGGCACGCATCTACCCGCATTGATCGAAGTGATCCGACCCTTGTTAAAATCTCAACCGACCCTATCAAATGACCCAGATGCTGTTTGACGCGCCGAAGTAACTGCCGCGGGCGTAAGCTCGCGCGTGCCGAAGCAGTGCGCGACCTGTTCCGTTCGCGCAATACGATAGCCGCGCGGGCTGACGCCTGCGGCTTGTGTGATGTAATTTGTGCGTTGCTGCGTGTGCCGATCTCAAACCCGTTCACTTCGTGTAAACTATCGACATGCGGTTTTCACCAGGCGATTTGTCGATTGAATTACCCACACTTCCGGACGGCGATATTTCACAAGCCGTCACAGCCGCGCAGGCGGCGTTTGTTGGCTGGCGCAAAACACCGATCGAAGCTCGCATCGCCTGCCTCAAAAATGCCCAACAACGTCTCGCCGCCGAAAAAAGCGATCTGGCACGCGGGATCGCGCTCGAAACCGGAAAACCCATCACCGAAGCACGCGGCGAACTCGATGCGGTCGTCGCGAAAATTGATCTGGCGATCGACGACGCAAATAAACATCTCGCCGATCAAACTGAAACCGACAGCCTGCACCCCAATCTTATCCGCCGCCGACCACGCGGGGTCGCGGGCGTGATCGGGCCGTTTAATTTCCCGATCCATCTCGCCCACGGCGCGATTACCGCCTATCTGCTTGCAGGCAATACTGTCGTTTTCAAACCTTCTCCGCACGCGATGAACGTCTGCGAAACCTATGGCGAACTCATGCGCGACAGCTTTCCACAAGGCGTGTTTGAAATCGTCCAAGGCGCCGCAACGCAAGGCCAGCAACTCGTCGCCGATCCGCGCGTGCGATCCGTCTGCTTCACCGGATCGGTCACGGCCGGCCAGGCAATCGCCCGCGCCACCGCCGATGATCTATCCAAGGATGTCGCACTCGAACTCGGCGGCAAAAATGCCGTCATCGTTTGCGCCGATGCCAATCTCGATCAAGCTGCCAACGCGATCGCCGACGCGATCTGTCTTACCGCCGGCCAACGCTGCAACAGCACGTCGCGCGTGTTGGTCGATCAATCCGTTGAAGCCGATCTGATCGCACGATTGCGTGACAAACTTTTATCGTACGTCCCCGGCGATCCGCTGCTCGATACGACCCGCCTCGGCCCGCTGATTTCTCAACAAGCTCAGCAGCGTTATTTGCAGGCGATATCCAGCGACGTGCAATGGCTTGTCGAGGGTGCGAAGGTCGATTCGGTGGATAACCGACGCGGGCATTTTGTCTTACCGGCGTTATGTCGATTGGATGCCGACGATGCTCCGCAGCACGCATTGTTCACGCAGGAGATTTTCGCACCGATCGCAGCGATGGTCGCCTATCGATCCGAAGATCATGCGATTGAACTGGCCAACGCGACGGATTTTGGTTTGACCACCAGCGTTTTCACCGCAAACCGCGCCCGGTTCATGCGGCTGGCCGATGCGTTGATCGTCGGCAACGCGTATCAAAATCTCCCCACCACCTTCTCCCCCGGCACACTGCCCTTCGGCGGACTAAAGTCCAGCGGCAACCACCACCCCGGCGGCAGAAGTTTCGTTCGATTCGCAACCGATGAGCAGGTGGTGCAGATGGGGAGCGTGGTTCGTGGTTCGTGATTCATGGTTCGTGTGGGCAAGTGACTGTCTTCACGAATCACGAGCCACGCATCCCGCCCTTTGCCATTCATCACTAATCATTCATCATTTCCGCCAGCCCCAACCCCCAAGCCCCACACCAAAATCGCCATCCTCCTTCTTTGCGGCTACAATCTAATCACCATGTCGCAGTACGATTATGAAACCTACGGGGAGTTGCAGCCGTGGATCGGGCGGGAATGGCTGGCGGCTAACGGGACCGGGGCGTTTAGTTCATCGACGCTCGTGGGTGCGAATACGCGCCGGTATCACGGGCTGCTGGTCGGGGCGACGTTGCCGCCGGTGGGGAGGATCGTCGCGTTGTCGCGGATCAATGAATCTTTGCATCGCGAGGGGCAGGCGATCGAGCTGGGGATTAGCCATTTTCATGATGCGATTATCCCGCGCGGGGAACGATTCCTGCGGCATGTTTCCAAATCGCTGACCACCGTTTGGGAATACGAATCGGACGGTATCGAGCTGCGCAAAGAGTTGCTGCTCTGCTGGGAACGCAACGTGGTGGCGATCCGATACACGATCAACCCCGGACCCGCCGGGCCGGTGGAACTGCGTCTGCAGTCGTTTGTCGGGCTCAGGGATTTTCATTCGCTGCTCAAGGCCGATCAATCCTTCGACGTCCGTGCGACACGAAGCGGCTGCGTGACGCGCCGGTACGGCAACGAACTTTTCATGCGCTGCGACGGCATGAACTTCATCGAACATCGCGACTGGTGGTACAACTTTACCTACCCGGTCGAAGCCGAACGCGGGCAGGACAACACCGAAGACCTGTTTACGCCGGGGCATTTCTTTGCGATCGTCAATGAGCCGAAAACATTTACATTCTGGGCTGGATTGGAAGCGGTCGAGCGGTTTGATTGGGACGTGGAATACGCGCGTCGCCAGACCAATATCCCCGGACACGATGCGCCGACACAGACGCAGCAACGCCTGATCGCGGCGGCGAATGATTTTGTCGTGGCGCGCAAGACCGCAGACGGTTTGGGCGGATCGACGATCCTTGCGGGTTATCCGTGGTTCAGCGACTGGGGACGCGACACGATGATCTCCTTGCCGGGATTGTTGCTGGCGACGAACCGACACCACTCTGCCGGGCAGGTGTTGTGTCTGTTCGCAAAATATGTCAGCGAAGGCATGATCCCGAACGTGTTTGACGATTATTCGCATCAACCCGCCTACAACACGGTCGATGCGAGCCTGTGGTTTATTCATGCCTGCTTTGAATATCTGAAACATTCACGCGATCACGAAACATTCGAGTCGATCCTGCGTCCGGCGTGTCAGGAAATCATCGACGGCTACCGTCAGGGCACGCGATACGGCATTAAGATGGACCCCGAAGATGGACTGATCACCCAAGGCGACCCGGCCAGCCAACTGACGTGGATGGATGCCAAAACCAACGGCGTGGTCTTTACGCCCCGGCACGGCAAAGCGGTTGAAATCAACGCACTTTGGTATCACGCGTTGCGGCTGATGGGCGATAACCAGCAGGCCGATCAGACGCAGAACAGTTTTCGAGAAACTTTCTGGATCAGTCCCTATCGCGGGTTAGCGGATGTGGTGAATGAAACGGGTCGCGATGACGCGTGCCGGCCGAACCAGATATTCGCGGTGTCGCTTTTGCATTCGCCATTGACCGAAGAACAGCAGCACTCGGTAGTCGAGGTGGTGCGTCGAGAATTGCTGACACCCTACGGCCTGCGGACGCTGGCGATGGGGCATCCCAAGTATCAGGCACGGTATTCGGGCAGCCAGTATGATCGGGACAAGGCGTATCACAACGGCACGATCTGGCCGTGGTTGATCGGGGCATTTTTGGAAGCGAATCTGAAGGTGAATCATCGATCAAAAGCATCGGTGGAGCAATCGCGCCGATGGCTTGAGCCTTTGGTGCAATCGCTGGAGGATGGGTGTATTGGTTCGATATCAGAAATCTACGAAGCCCAGCCGCCGCACCGCCCGGTTGGCGCCTGCGCCCAAGCCTGGAGCGTGGCCGAGGTGCTGAGGCTGGCGATCGAACTGGAAATGTGAGCAACCCTTTGCGACTCATCACCGCTGCCATGATGCGCATTAGTCTTATCTTTCTTACTCACGTTGTGATGGTAGGCTGCTGTTTTTGCGGCATCGCATCGGCGCAGAATGTTACGCTCATCAATCAAGGTCAATACCGACCCGGCGAATATCTGCCGATCAAAATTGAATCCCAAAACGAAGGGCTGGTGCGGATTCGTGCCGACGATTCGCTGGGCATTGATTGGATCGCGCCAGGAAAAACATCCATCACCACGGCATGGATGACATGGCGTGAAACCCCCGGCGACATCACGATCGAGGTCAACGGCAAAAAACAGACCTTAACGCTGCAACCGCTCACCGACAGCGAATCATATCGCACGCCGAACCCATTCGCGTATACCAATAGTGAGAGTGGCGTAAAACGACCTGGGTTTAGTCAAAACGCCTATCAACCCGCTTACGCCTGGCCGGGCGGACGATCCGCAGAAAGCCGCCGGTGGATCGTGATCGCGTCGATATTGGTCGTGCTGATTCTGGCTGCGATTCAACTGTCACTCTGGCGGTCACGGTATACGCCTTGGGTGATGTTGGTGGCGGGTGGCGCGTTGACGCTTGCCATCATTTCAATGCCGCGATTCAACCAACCCGTCGCCCGCGCGATTCTGATCGTGCCGAGCAGTGCGGATGCGCGATACAACGATGTCTGGGTTTACCTGCGATCCGATGCGCCAACGACCGCCAATGAATCATGGTCTTCGGATACGTTGCTAATCCCGCGCTCACCGGCGCACCTGGCATCGTTGTCGCCGGTTGTTCATCTGAATGCCGACGCATCCGCAGGCACACTTGAATTAACCCTCGCCCCCCGCGCCACGGCGTGCGTTTTACATCGACACACAGGCAATATGGACCTATTCGCAGGGGATCGGATCGAATCGCCATCCTTTATTCGTACGATGTATGGCCAGCGGAAATGACACGCAGATCGTGATGGTGCAATCTACTTTCGCTGCACCCCGTTTTGGACATTTTGCCGCAGGTTTCAACATTCCATTGCGACGCTGCTATATCACCATGTCAAAGTGTGAGGTGTTGAAACAGTCGACGCGCATAGGGGCATGAATTGTGCGCCGGTTTTGCGGCACTCGGGGATTCATGCTCAGGTCCCGCGGCATAATGCCGATCTACTTGGAGGATATGATGTTTGAATCACTGGAATCGCGTTTTTGTCTTTCTGCAAATCCACTCGCCAGCGCGTCGTCGGTTGGTATTCATATGCGTCAGGAAGGCGACACGCTGCGGATTGTGACGTTCGATGCGCACAACAATATAACCATTTATCGCGAAGGCATTTACGCCCGGGTTGATATTTCCGCTGCGACCTTTGATCGCGACGGAAACCCCGTCACATCTCAACAAGAAAACCGCTACGACGCGAACAAGATTCACAAAATCGTCATTGATTCCGGTGCTGGCGACGATCTGATTACTGTATCCAGAAAAATCAAATCGCACGTGACGGTTTACGCCGGCGCGGGTTCGGATACCGTCTCAACCGGATCAGGCAATGACAAATTGTTTGGCGGTCCGGGGCTGGATTATTTGTACGGAAACGGTGGAAATGATTTTCTCGATGGCGGCGAAGGCGACGACCGACTGATCGCGTCCGAAGGCGTGGACGATGCCTATGGCAATGTCGGGAATGACCGCATCACCGTATTAAACGCCGGCCATCACATCGATGGCGGACCGGGTCGCGATGTCGCGACGCTGCGCGATATTCCATCAAGTCTTAAGAGCATCGAACGCTTCACAGATAATGACCGCGACTACATCCCCTACGCATCCGCGACGAATGCGCAAATTAATGGCTTCAGCAGATCGCCAAGCGGTGCAGTCGAACTGTCGGTTCAAGTCGGCAATGGCGTGAAATATGCCTGCAGCATCGATAAACATCTCAATAGCGGCTACATCAACGTCAACCTGCTGCCTTATCGAATCGCCAACGCAGATGAGCTGATTTGGACCGCTGATATAAAGTACCAATCCCTCACCATCGGCAATATCCCCGCGGGATCGTATACCTTTGCGTTAAAGATCGGCGGGCATGAAGTGGATCGCGCGATCTATGCGGTGTGATGGAATATCACCCAAATCGCAACGCGCTGCCGCGCGAACGATTTAGCTTAGATGCAGTTTTTTGGCGATCCGTTGGGTTCGCAGAATAATCGTCACCGCGCTGCCGACGACGATCAGCCAAAGCGTCCACTTCGCGGCGTGGTGGTTTTGCAGCCAGACTGATATCGCACACGCCAATGCGATAAGCGTAGTGAAGAACATTCGTTGGGGCTTGGCCATCGGGCCGCCGAAGTCATTGCCGGTGCCTGCGGATTTTCCGACCGCGCGAACATACGCCGTCGCGACCGCCAACAGTGCTGCGATAAAACCGAGCGTGGCATCCCCACCGGCCGCGTAACCCAAGCCGATCAACGTAAAACTGTCGCTAACCCGATCGGGCAATTCGTTATACAACTCGCCGACTTTGGACTGCTTTCCTGACCCGATCGCGACCATACCATCGAGCAAATTGCACATGAGTCGCAACTGCACCAACCCCGCCGAAGCCAGCCAGAACAATCGCTGCGACCAATCGACGGTGTACGCAGTCATATAAAGCGTACACCCCGCCGCGATGCCAGCGATCATCCCGACCACCGAAATCGCATTCGGCGACATCCCTCGCGCGATCAGCCATGCTGTCATCACATGAAATATCTTCTTCTGTCGCGACTTCAACGGGCGTCGGTCGGGCGTGTCGAGGGTGTTCATGGGCAGGATCATACCTCCCAATGCAGCAAAGCGGACGAGGGGGGCTTGCGATCACCATCATTGATGCTATTATAGCATCAATGGCTCAGCCTCCCGCACAGCCGAATCAGTCGTTAATCGATGGGCTTGAGGTGCTGCGCGCTTTGGCGGTGGCGCATGAGCCAGTCGGGTCGCGCGACATGGGCAGACGCCTGGGCATGGAAGCCACGCGAGCAAATCGGCTTCTCAAAACACTGGCGAGCATCGGCGTGGCGCGACAAACGCCGGACCGCCGCTATGTGTCCGGGCCTGCCATGCACGTGCTGAGCGTGCAGGCGATGTACGGATCAGGTCTGCTCGCGCGTGCCGCAAAGGCAGTCGAACGCCTCCGATCCTGTAAAATGCATGTCGCCGTCGGCGTACTCTGGCAAAATCAGATCGTTTATCTCTACCAATCGCTTCCGTCGCAATCTGCACAGGCTTCTCTGTTCGTCCCAAAACTCTACCCGGCCGAGAGGTCCGGGATCGGGCTTTCGATCCTTGCCGAGAGGTCTGACGCCGACGTGCGACATCTATATCGAGACGCCCCTCCCAGCGGCGGGATCACGCGCCTGCTCAACGAGCTTCGCACCACACGAACCAACGGCTATGCCTATCTGCATCGCGGTGCACTGCGTACGGAGGATGCGCTGGGTATCGGTATCGGCTCGCCCGCGTTTGCGGGCATCACGCTGGCGGGCAATATCCCTGAATCCCGAATCCCCGAACTGATCGAACCCCTTACCCAAGCCGCCGCCGAAATCGGCGTGCAGGAGTCCTCGCAACCATGAGTACGAACAATCACCACAATGTCTCCGGCGTGTTTCCACATCTGGCGCAGATCGGTGATCTGGGCCCGCCACGATCTGAAATTGGTGTAGGGTGTCTGATGCCGTGGGCGGGCAAGCTTTACGTTCTGAATTACAACTCGCACAAAGAACGTTCCGGGCGGGGCGTATCGCTGCGTCGTATCCATGCAGATATGAGCATGGAAATCGTTCCCGAAACGCTCGGCGTGGACGGAACCTACACCAACCGATTCGTACATTTCCAAAGCAATCAGATCGTGATCGGTCCACACGTCATTGATGCCAATCACAACATCCGCACGATCAAAGAGTTACAGCCTCTACGCGTGTGCGGGACGACAAAGCATCTGACCGATCCAGAAAATCTGGTCTATGTACTGGCGATGGAAGGCGAACTGTTTGAACTGAACATGCGAACCTACGAATGTCGTCTGGTCGCAGAACTGCAGAATATCCTCAGCACCGAAGGCGAAGGCAAGGTGCATTTCAAGGACTGCCACTGCGACTATGGCAGGTTGGTCGTCTGTTCCAATGAGTATTTTGAATCGGACTGGAAACGCGAGCGTTCGCAAGGCCGACTCGCGGAGTTTGATGGCAAGGATTGGACGATCCTAGAACGCAAACCCTTCACCTGTACCGCAGGACGATTCGGGTTCGGGCAAACGATTTTTGCGACCGGTTGGGATCAGGCATCTGCGATCATGAAAGTCTTCACGGCCAATGACAAGCAATGGCGTACATACCGTTTGCCCAAGGCGAGTCATTGTTTCGATCACAAATGGCAAACCGAATGGCCACGCATTCGGGAGGTCGAGCACGAACGATTTTTGATGGATCACCACGGCATGTTTTACGAACTTTCCCCGTGGGCGTATGGCAACCGCGTGTGGGGTATTCGGCCGATCAGCACGCATCTGTGGGTGCATGGCGATTTCTGCACGTGGCGCGGGATGCTGGTATTGGGTGCCGACAACGCCAGCCCCAGCGCCGGGCATTCGCCGACCACCGCAGAACCGCAATCGGGCATCTGGATGGGCAAAACCGACGACCTCTGGAGCTTCGGCAAACCCAAAGGCTGGGGCGGGCCGTGGTGGGAAGAACCCATCAAGGCAAACGTCGCCAGCGATCCTTATCTGATGACCGGATTCGAGCACAAGTGCATCGAAATCTCACACACCGCCGGAACAAATATCCGCTTCGATATCCAGCTTGACCTACATGGCCATGGCAAATTCGTCACCTATAAAACAGTCGAAACCCGCGACGCGATTATCGAGGTATTCCCGACTGGGTTAAGCGCGCATTGGATGCGAATCGTGCCCAGTGCTGATTGCGTTGCCAGCGCACAATTGCATTACACCTGATCGCGATCGACTGCATCGGGGATCGGTTCGTCTGAAACGGGTTGATCGCCAAGCGGCAAGCCGTTTTTGTCGCTTCGCTCGGCAGCGCTGCTGGAAAGCGTGCTGACGATACGGAACAGATCCGGGCGGCGATCCAAACGCGGCGTGACCGAACCGGCGGTTCGCGATGTGTGCAATGCATCAAGGTCCAAATCGCAGACCAGAATCGTTTCCTCATTTGCATCGGCTTCGGCAGCGATGCCGTCGCGCGGGAATGCGAAATCAGACGGCGTAAAGACCGCGCTTTGCGCATAATTGATGTCCATGTTTTCGACATCCGGCAGGTTGCCGACATTCCCGGCAATCGCGACATACACCTGGTTTTCGATCGCACGAGCCTGCGCGCAATACCGCACACGCAGATACCCCTGGCGGTTATCGGTGCAAAACGGGACGAAAAGCAATTCCATCCCTTCGTCGGCAAGAAAACGCGCCGCTTCAGGAAATTCACAGTCGTAGCAGATCAACACGCCGATCGTCGCCTTGGGCGTGGCGATCGCCCGCAGGCCGCGCCCGCCGCTGATGCCCCACCACCGCTTTTCGTTCGGCGTGATGTGCACCTTCGGTTGTTCGACGCACCGACCATCGGGCAGAAAGACCATCGCGACATTTTCGATGCGCTTGTCCTTCATCACAGGATGGCTTCCGGCGATGATCGTCAGCCCATATTTTTTGGACAATCCCTGCATGTGCGTGCGGAACTTTGCGGTGTATTTGGTGAGTTGTCGGATGCCCTCCTGCGGGGTTTTTACGCTCATTGCCGATAGAAGCGGCACGGTGAAAAACTCAGGAAACAAAACAAAATCGCTTCGATAATCGGCGGCGATATCGGTGAAATAGGTTACATGCTGGGCAAAGTCGTCAAAATCCACGACCTTGCGCATTTGCTTCTGCACGCAGGCAACGCGTACTTTGCGCGGTCCTTTGGCCGTGGGTTTGTATTTGGGATTCAGCCATTCGAGCAAACTGCCGTGATTGTGACTATGCGGGTCTTTGAGGTAGTTGGGCATGACGCCGCGAAGCACAAACCCTTCGCGGATTTGAAAGCTCAATACAAGATCGCGCAACTCCCCCGCCACCACCTGCTGGGCATATTCTTCTGCCCCGAATTTGTCTGCATGTTCGCGGTAATTCCACAATCGTCCACCTGCGAGGATACGACGAAGATTTAATTTCTGACAAAGCTGCCGCCGCGCTTCATACAACGCCGCACCAACCCCCGTCCCCCGCGTATTTGGATCGACATACACATCCGCGCCGTAAAGTGTATCGGCGGTGAGATCGTGATTGGTAAAATACCCGCTATCGGTGATGCCTGCCCATGTATGAAACCGCAGCGGATTGCTGCCCATATTAACAACCAGGCTCGCTGATGCCCCGACGATCTTTCCGCCGATTGTCGCGACGATCTGCCCGTCCGGAAACACACGCTGATGGCTTCGCAAATGCGATGCACGCCAGACCACGTTGTCCTCCGCCAGCGTTGGATAAGAGATGCGGTTCAACTCAACTAGCGCAGGAATATCGTCTTGGGTCGCGACGCGCGTGATCACTTTGGCTTTAGGTTTGCTTCCTTCAGATTTTTTCGACATGCGTTGATTATAGTGGATTTATACGGAACCGGCGCACGATAAATCAGCACGGATTCAACTGATTTTCCGTTGCGATCATCTCACGCAACGATTGGGCGCTGAATGATTTCGATTTCTTTGATTCAACCGGCAGCGGCGGCTTGGAGAGTTTGACCGGCAACTTGGTTTTAGCACTCTTGTAAAGCGCATCCATCAACCACGAATGCAAGATGCCGTAACGCACGGTACACATCGGTTCGGCGCGGCCAAGAATTGAATAGATAAAGTTCTGCTCCGGAGTATAATGTGGAAACGTGACGGGCGGATATTTAATTTTCCCCTTCGCGTCAAAATGTTCCAGCCGCCCAGCATGAATGCCCGTATGAATGCGGCCTTTATCCCCCGCGATAATAATGCCTTCGTCCCAACCGGGATTATTTCCCGATATCGTCGCCGTGCCTAAAACGCCGCCTTGCCACTTAATCGTCATCACCGCGTTGATATCGACCGGCATGCCTTTGTTGTCGATCATGCAAAATACTTCTTCAACCGGACGATCCAGACACCATGCGATCGCGTTGAACAGATGAGCACCAGTGTCATACATCTGACCGCCGCCGGACAGTTTTGGATCGTGTCGCCATTTCCAAGTGGACTTGTCCCCCTGCGGTCGCCAGCCCTGATGTGACCACGCGGTGACGGTCTGCAATTCGCCAATCCCGCCTTTTTTCAGCACGTCACGGATATACGCAAACTCACAGCTATAGCTGGCCTGAAAACTCACCTGCAGCAGCAAACCCGTCTGCTTCACTTTCTCAGCCAGCGCTTTGGCGTGCGCGGACTTGGTCACCATCGGCTTTTCAACCAGCACATGATACCCCGCATCCAGCGCGGCCATCGCCTGCTCAAAATGTAGCGCATGCGGCGTGACAATCACCACCGCGTCCAACCCCTTCGGCGGGCTTTTCAGTAACTTCTCCATCGACATATAACGACGAATATCCTTGCGACCCTGAAACTTGGCGTTGCAAAGTTTTTCCATCTGTTCGGGATTGATATCGCACAATGCCACGACATTGGCTTCGGGAATTGATTTCAGCCACTCTCCGTGCGCGTGCGACATTCCACCACAACCGATGATCGCCAGATTGATTTGATCTTTCATAAATGCTCCCTGCATTCGCCCAAATGTGCTAGAATTACTCCCGACAGGAAGCAAGTTCGGCTGGGTGAGTTTTCGCATAAGACTAGATATTGCAGGCAGAATTGTCCAACCGATAAAACGTCATGCTGTGCGTGGTGCAAAGAATTTTTATGAAGCAGATTACACAATTACTCGCGTTGGTGTCGCTTTGTGTGGCGTTACCCGCCCAGGCGGGCGATGTGAAGTTCAACGAAGCGGCGCCTGCGATGTTGCCAATTCTACTCAGCGACGGTTCACGCGTGAATCTGGAAGATTGCGCCGGCAAGGTGGTTGTCTTCTATTTTTACGAGCAACAATGCCCGACTTGTCGTGAAAAAGTACCCCAGCGGAACGCCTGGCTTGAAACCTACAAAGGCAAACCCGTTCGCTTCATCGCCGTCGGTGCCGGCGACTCCGCTGCCGAGGTGCAACAATACGCCGCCAGCGCCAAACTCGCATTACCAGTCACCCCCGATCCGGTGAGTCTGCTAGAGCGCAGTTGGGGATTCAGTATTTCGCTAAAAAACATCTACCAAACCCGCGTCGTCCGTGCCGATGGAACGATGGGCGGCTTCACCGTCGGCAATGATTTTTTTGACAAGGCACTCGACGGCGCGAAATGGAAATACGAGCGCGAGGGTTACGACCCCGCATTTCTACCGGTGATGGACGCCTTCGACTGGGGCGATCTGGACAACGGCGTGAAAATGCTCAAGCAGGCGAAACGCGCCAAGAAAAATATCTCTGAATCAGCCGCTAAGTTCCTCGATGTGCTGAAGGTTGAGTATCAAGCATCATTCGATGAAGCCGTGCCACAAATCGAGAGCGATCCAGTCCAGGCGTTTGATCGACTATCAAAAGTTTCACTTGTGATGAACGGCGAACCGCTGGGCAAGCTGGCGGATGAAAAACTGAAATCATTACGATCGAATGAAACCGTGAAAAACGAACTGGCGGCGCGTAAAATGCTGGATCAATTGAGCGTGGTCTCGATCAAAGCCAAAAAAGGCCAGGAAGGCGAGCTCGGTGCCTTTGCACAATCAATCATCAAAAAATACCCCGAAACCCCGACCGCCAAGCGCGTCGAAAAAATCGTCGCGGCGTGGCAGTGACCGCTGAACAAAACACTAAAAAAATAACCGCAGATGACGCGGATTTCGCAGATGGAATACATTGGAATACGTGCGTTTTTCTGCGTCATTTGCGAAATCTGCGGTCCGAACTCTCCGTGTCTCCGTGGTTTATTTTTGTTTTACAATAAGCACACAGTGATTCATCAGACGCGCGCCCAGACACTATCCAACCTTGCGCATCTGATTAACACATTCGGTCAATGCCGGAACCGGGTCTTTCGGGTCGGCTTCATACTCAATCACTGACATCCCATCAAAACTGGCGGCCTTTAACGCGGCGATGAATGCGGGCAGATTTAACGTGCCGGTGCCGACGACGACGTCTTTCCACATCGCGTTTGAAGCGAACGTGAAATCTTTATAATGGATGCCGAAAATCTTCCCGGCGAACTTTTCAACCCACTTCACCGGATCGCCGGCGTGCGGACCAATCTGCATGCACCAAGCGGTATCGATGCACAACCCGATTTCACCTTCGCCAAGACCGATGAGATGTTCGATCACGTCCGGCGATCCGCCGAACATGTATCCACCGTGACAGTGAATGCCGACTTTGATCCCGTACCTACGACAAAGCGCAGCTGTCTTCTTGATCGCAGCCGGATAGCTATCGACGCGAAAATGCGCGGAGATATGTTTCGCACCGGCGATTTTCGCACACTCGAACCACTGTTCTTCCACGTCCGCGCCGGTGAAGGTTTGCACACCCAGCGAAATGACCGCCACGCCCGCGTCGTTGTAGGTTTTAACGACAGCGCCGAACGCATCGGGTTTTGAAAAATC
Organism: Tepidisphaerales bacterium; assembly: GCA_038210015.1. Lineage (GTDB taxonomy): Bacteria > Planctomycetota > Phycisphaerae > Tepidisphaerales > Tepidisphaeraceae > BPJO01. Next base: position 105,786 of record JBBQXB010000001.1, on the reverse strand, counting down.
GGCATGGATGCCGCAAATTTCGATCTTATCAACGCCGATCTGCCGCACTTTTTTTGCAACGTCGGCATTGTCTTTGAAGTCACGAAAGCAAAAACTCTGCACGCCAAACTCAAGTGGACCTGCCACGGAATATCTCCTGTAAGTGAACTGTGCACACGATAAGCGATCCTGAAAGCAGGTCAATTTCCGCAATGGCAGGTTATTTCAACAGCGCCGCGACGTCAGGCGGGTCCAGCCCCATGCTCGGATCGTCAAGCGGCGCTAGAAATAGATCACGGTAGATCGACTCGGTCAGCTTTTTTACGTCCGCATCCTGACCTGCCAGCAACCTTCGGAGGATGTTGGGGCGGAATTGCCGCTGGTTGATGTAAGTATCGCGGGCGACATTACTTGTAGGATTCATCGTCGAGCGGAGCACAATCTCTTCCTCGGCTCTTTTGACGAACGCGACGCGCGACGCAGCATCAGCTTGGCGTTCTTTGCCGCGTGGGGCGGGTTGGACGGTCGCGAGCCGGAGGATCGTCGTTTTCCAGTACGCCGCGCGATCCACCACCTCCGTTTTGCCCGCCTGCGCGTAGTCGGCGGCGTTGAGGAGCTCGGTCGCGAACGTCTTGGCGTCACATAAACCGGGCATCACATCGAGCAACTCCCCGCCGGGCAGAAAGACGTAGTGCAGACTGTTGCCCGTGATCGTGCGTTTGATGGTTTTGCCGTCGCCGAAGTCGATGGTGATGATCGGAACAGGCCGAAGCGACTCCCAGTGCAGGACATATCGCTCGTTTAGCAATTTGGAAACTTCTGGATCAACGTAGAGCAGCTTTCGAAAATACCGGCTGTTGGCGCAGGAAAGCTCGTCGCTGAGGTTGCCGAGTAGCCGCAGAGAGAGGATCGGTTTGCCGGTGGTTTTGGCGATTTTTGCGGCCTCGGCGAAATCGGTGTACCAGTAAAGCCGCGATTTCCACGCCTCTTTTTGCAGGGCTTCGGCGTCAATCTGATCGTGCAATTTGGTTAGCGCGTCGGCGTTGGCAACGGTATCGCGCGACAACTGATCCTGCCGATCCAGCAACTCCCTAAAATGTTCCGGCGATCGCGCCTGAGACAGACCCGTCAACACCATCACAGCCATCAAACCGATCAAGCATGTCAAAAATCGCATCGACACTCCCGTTGGTACCATTTCTTTAGACGCCTGAGGTTTGGAAGAGTTCCCGCAGTACAAGATTTTCAGGACACGTCTTAAGTCTGCTGATGAAGGACCTGGACAAATTGACTAGATTACTGGTCTGCGACAGCTCAAATAAATACCGCTGGACTGACACGAAAATATTTGGCCAGAAGTTTGGCGTTGGCTTTGCTAATGCTGCGGCGTCCATTCAACATCGCGGATGCGAGACTGGCATTTCCGACGACCTTGCCTAGCTGTGCAGGCGACATTTGCCGCGATTCAATTAGGTGTTGCAAAATCCCGCTTGGTTCAGCTTGCGCAGGGAGATTGCCCGCACGCGAATCCCAGCTTTCGAGCAGTCCGAGTAACACTTCAAGGTAATCGTGCTCTGGTTTCGTCAAACGATCATCTTCCGCCCGTTCGCTTAATTCCATCGCCAGCGTTGCGGCAATGTCGTAATCGGACTCGGTTCGGATGGGTTTCAGCGGGTGACGCTGGATCAGATCGAAGTATAAATCGTTAGGTTGACGTGTATTAGCGATTTTGCGTTTCATAGTTGATCTTTCCATGACAAACGATCGTATTCCACATGCGTCATCACTCCGAGAATAAAAACCGTCTGCGTATTAAAATGCACCGCAGCAACAAGACGGAACCGATTCTCTGCGACGTTGAATACAAACACACTTTTCCCGCTGGCCACCTTGACCAGATCGGCGTGGGGATAGCTGCTCCGTAATGCCATGACATTCTCCCACGATGATTCGCGAACCACGACCAGCCATTGGTTCAATGACGGGTGTGCGTGGGGATGCCGCTCGGTAAATTTGCGGATCGCTTTTGGACTGACAATTCTCAAAACATGCACATTTTGTGCACAACTTGCGAATCCGTCAAGTTAATCTCTTTGGCGTCTCAATTTCGTTCGCGTTTAACTTGTGACTCACCCCAAAATCGACGATAATTCATCCTAATGTCTGAACCACTGCCGCCCGCTCCTACCGAGCGAATTGAAGAATTGAATATCGAGCGCGAACTTCAGGATTCTTACCTGACTTACGCGATGAGCACGATCATGGATCGCGCCCTTCCAGACGTCCGCGACGGCCTGAAACCGTCCCAGCGACGCATTCTGGTCGCGATGAACGACCTGAACCTCACCCCAGGTCGAAAACACCTTAAATGCGCCAAAATCGCCGGTAATACCTCCGGCGACTACCACCCGCACGGCGAAGCGGTCGTCTACCCAACCTTGGTCCGCATGGCGCAGTACTGGTCGATGCGCTACAAGCTCATTGACGGGCAGGGCAACTTCGGATCATCCGACGGCGATAACCCCGCCGCGATGCGATACACCGAAGCCCGCATGGCTGCCCCGATGGTCGAAATGATGGCGGACCTGGAATACGACACCGTCGATTTCCAACCCAACTACGACGAACGCCTGATGGAACCGATGGTGCTCCCATCCAAGTTCCCCAATCTGCTGGTCAATGGTTCAACGGGTATCGCCGTCGGGATGGCGTGCAATCTCGTTCCGCATAACCTCCGCGAAATCTGCGACGCGATCGTGCACGTCATCGAACACCCGAATTGCTCGCTGGCGGATTTGATGCAGATCGTTCCGGGTCCGGATTTCCCCACCGGCGGAATCATCTGCGGTATCGGCGGGATCGTGGACGGCTATTCCACCGGCCGCGGCAAACTCACACTTCGCTGCAAGCTGCACGTTGAAGAAAACAAGAACGGCCGCAGCAGCATCATCATCGACGAGCTGCCCTACGGCGTACTTCGCAAAAACATCCTCGAAGCCGTCAAAGACGCGATCAACAATGACAAGATCAAAGACGTCGCCGGCGGAAATGATGAATCAGGCCGTCTGCATAAGTGCCGTGTTGTTATTGATTTGAAGCGCGATGCCGATCCCGATGTCGTCATCAATCAGTTGTATCAATACACACAGGCGCAGGTCACCGTCAGCATCATCAACATCGCGTTGGTCAACCGCCAGCCGCGCACGATGGGGCTGAAGGAGATGATCCAGCACTTTATCTCGCATCGCAAAGAGGTCATCACCCGGCGCACCAAGTTCCTGTTGCGTAAGGCGTTACAGCGCGCACATATTCTCGAAGGTTTAATCTTCGCGGTCTGCGATATTGATGAAATCGTTAAACTGATTCGATCGAGCAAAACGCGCGACGAAGCGATCACTAAATTACGAGAGAAAGCGTTTCGAATCGCGACTACTCACCCGTTTGCCCCGCAAATCCCCGCCAAATTGTTGGAACGGGCACAGAGTGACACACTGTTGTCACAAGCGCAAGCCGAGGCGATCGGTCGGCTGCAACTGATTCAGTTGGTCGGGTTGGAAATCGAACGCCTGACCAAGGAATATCGCGAGGTCGCTGAAGAAGTCGAAGCTTATCAGTTGATCTTGTCGGACGAGCGGCGGGTGTTAGACATCATCGTTGCCGACACGATCGAGATCAAAGAAAAGCACGGCGACGACCGCCGCACTGAGATCGACGCCAATGCCGGCGGCATCGTCGATATGGAGCAGTTGATTCAGAAGGAAGATGTCGTCGTCACGATCAGCCACAACGGATATGTGAAGCGTCTGCCCACCGGCACCTACCGCGCCCAAGGCCGCGGCGGCCGCGGGATCAAAGGCGGCGAGACCCGCGAAGGCGATTTTGTCGAACACCTCTTCGTCGCCAACACGCATGATTTTCTTTTGTTCTTCACGAATAAAGGCCGCGTATACGAGCGACGTGTTTTCCATGTTCCCGAAATGAGTCGCACGTCGCTAGGCCGTGCTGCTGCGAATTTGCTGGAGTTTCAGGAAGGTGAAAAAATCGCATCGGTCCTTGCGATCAAGGATTTTGAGGCCGAGGAAAAATTCCTGATGTTCGCAACGTCCAGAGGCGTTGTGAAAAAGACTGCACTGAGCGCCTACAGCAATATCCGTCAAAACGGGATCATTGCGATCGGCCTGGATGAAGGCGATACGCTGATTGATGTTTCAGAAACATCGGGCAGCGATCATGTGCTGCTTTGCACCAAGTCCGGGCTTGCGGTTCGGTTCTCTGAGGATCAACTCCGAGCGATGGGGCGCGGCGCGGGTGGAAATATCGGCGTGCGATTCAAGCGCGACGGCGATGCGCTGGTCAGCATGAACATCATCCCCAACGGCGACAACACCGAGTATCAGGTGCTGACCGCCTGCGAACACGGCTTCGGCAAGCGCACGCCGCTGGATGGCTATCCTGCCAAGAGTCGCGGCACGCAGGGCGTGATCAATATCGACGCAAATGAACGCAACGGAAACGTCGTCCAAGTGCGGCTGGTGCGTCCGGATGATGAATTGATGATGATCAGCGAAAAAGGCATTCTCATTCGCACGCGCGTGAATGAAATCCGCGAGACCGGCCGTAATGCGGTTGGCGTGCGGCTGATCAATCTGGGAAACGGCGACAAGCTCGTCGCGATGGCGCGGGTCGATAAAGCACCGGAAGTTGAAGGTGACGGGGCAGAGATTATAGAGGCGCCTGTTGAACCGCCGTCGGATGCGCCTACTCAAGATGCTGCGCCTGCCGAACCGGAATCGCCGGATGCGCCGACGGAGTAATTGACCAGCGGCGAGATAAACTTAATGCCGCACACGCGTTGAAAACCCGTGCCACGACTCACGCATGATCCCACTCGAATATCAACATCGTCCGTCGCCAGGATCGTCGCGGGCGCTGGCGGTGATGGCGTGGATCTTGATCGTATTGATCGCGGTCGCGTTGCCGGTTCTGAATCACCTTTCGCAAAGGTTCGCGCCAGGCGCAACCGGGCCGGACGTCACGTTTCAGATGCAAGGGCAATATACGCTGGGTGCCGCACGCACGTTCACCCAGCAAAAAGATCAACTACTCGAGCAATTCATCGACGCCGCAAAGACCCCGGAGCAAACACAGGCTGCGGAAATTGTGCGCGACGTGGCGACTGGGCAGACGCCGAGGGTCGATCCGTTTATCGAAAACTTTGGCCAGCGTTATCCGTGGTTTGATCGCCTGACAAATCCTTCCGATCAACCCGCTGCGATTCAAAAAGCCGACCGCACTTTCAAAGCCATTCTGATCCTGATTCTGGGCGCGTTATTTGTGCTGGCGCTGGGACTAACGCTAGGTATTCTGGCAATCATTTTCGGGGCGACTGGATCGTTAAGATTCCGGACCGTTGCGCCGGTTGCGCCGGCGGGGATTTATGTTGAGGCGTTTGCGCTGTGGCTTGTGCTGTTTGTAGGTGCGTCGGTCGTGTCGTCGGCGTTGCTGGAAAACATGCCGCTGGCGATCAAAATGATCCCGATGGGTTTGGTGGTGGTCGCGGCTGCGCTCTGGCCGATCGTGCGTGGCGTGAAGTTCGATATTTATCGCAAAGATATCGGCCTACATACCGGCAAAGGCGTGATCACAGAGATCGCTGCGGGCATCATCGGATATATCGCTTGCCTGCCTCTCCTAGCGATCGCGCTGGCGGCTGTGCTGCTGCTAACGCAGTACACGCAGCAGACAACGACGCATCCAATCGTTGAGCAAGTCGCCGGCACGAACCCCATCTGGCTATATCTTTTGGCGGCGGTATTTGCACCGATCACCGAAGAGTTGATGTTCCGTGGATTATTGCTGTCACATCTGCGGGCGCGGTTTGGGATCATTCTCAGCGGTTTGATGAACGGTTTGATCTTCGCCGCGATTCACCCGCAAGGCTGGCTGGCGATCCCGACACTGCTGATCATCGCATTAAACCTGTCTTTGATCCGCCAATGGCGCGACAGCCTGATCGCCCCGATGATCGCCCACGGCCTGAATAACGCGGTGGTGGTGACGATGCTGGTGACGCTGATGCGGTAACGCGGATGTCTCGATGCCATCCGCTCCTAATTGTGAATTTGATTATTTCACTGTCACGATCTTGCCGACGGTGTGTGTCGTGAGATTAAACCCGCCGACGTTGTTACTCCACTCATAGCTATCCATCGTGCCGATGAACATTCGCGTAGCGCCCGCTGGGACGACGAATTGCTGCACTTCGCCTGAACTGGTGCGTCCATCGCCGATGAAGAATGGCTGACGAAGTTGAGGAGACAGTGAAGCAAAATCGCGTTTCGAGGTGCTATTAAAGTCGAGCCGTGCTGGATAATTGTCGGCTGGATTTGGGACATTGTCGTTTAAGAATACCGCGATAATACTGTTAAATGGTGCGCGAATGTCACCGATGCCGTTTTCGTTGCCATCCCGGTTGGTCGTGATGCTGCCTGTGTTGCCGTCGGCATCAAAGAAGGTATTGCTGCTGGAGTTATTCGCCCCGCCGTTAATGCCGTCGAAGGTGAGTGTCGATCCTCCTGAAATCGCGACGCCGCCTGCGGTGATCGGACTGCTTTTCTTCGAAGCGTAGTTACCCCAACTTGCCCAGTTGGAAGTATTGGAATTGGCGCTGGTGCTCGATCCCTGACCGCTACCGTAGTTGACCGCATCTTTGGCGGCACCGTCGTCAGTGAAAGGGTCGCCGGCGTAGTCGGGGTTGTTGTGAGGATTGTTGGCGTTGGCGATGGTTCCAGCCGCCGCACCGGCAAGCCATGGGTTTGAAGTGGCGGGAATATAATATTCGTAAGTACCGTTCCCTGCCCCGCCAGTTGATCCTGCAAAATCTATCGCGGCAATGCTCACTGCCGAAACATCGGTGTGTGATTTCCCAAGCATGGACAAAAACATCATCGGAACAGCCGATCCGCGTGCCTGAGCGCATTTGAGCGTCACACGGACGGCATTGGCCTGATTGACAAACGTTGTGGTCGTGAAGGTTTTTGTATCCGCGGCCCAGATGCCGATCTCAACATCTTGGTCAGCATCGAACATGATGACTTTACCGTCCGCTTTGTTTTGCGCAACGATCGCCGACGCGTTTGATTTGGCGGCACTGACGCCGAACATTTTATTTTGAAGTCCCGCCGCACCATATCGCGATGCCGCATCGGCGGCGGCCTGCAGTTCGGTTTTAACCACCTGCACGCGACCCCAATCAACCGCCAACGCCGCAAAGGACGCCAGCGCGAATGTTGCGAACGTGGCGTAGACTAACACTGAACCCCGCCGCCTTTTATTGTGCATTTGCTTCATGACGCTGGACCCTCCGACCACCTATTCGTTTCGCACCGCAGTTTCACCCGCGCCTTGCGCAACGACTTGATTGATATCCGATTCAAAGTCCGGATCGTCCAATCAAAATTACGAGATAAACTATACTTATGGATCGACATCGTTGCCGCAACGCTTAACTTCGCAGTCGCGTTGCAAGAATTATCGGGCGTGAAATGCGGTGTTATTCGTGCTGGGATTGGGCAAACTGCTCGTAGAGGTGGGAATACTTGCCGCCTTTTTCGAGCAATTCGGCGTGTGTGCCGCGCTCGATGATATGCCCTTGGTCGATGACCAGAATGCAATCGGCGCGCATGATTGTGCTCAACCGATGCGCCACGACAAACGTGGTGCGTCCTTTGAGCAGCTTTTCGAGTGACTGTTGCACGAGCATTTCTGTTCCGGTATCGACGGCGCTAGTGGCTTCATCGAGCATAAAAATACGCGGGTCGGCGAGGTACGCGCGGGTGAAACAGATCAACTGTCTTTGTCCAAGCGACATGTTCGCGCCGCGCTCGCCGACATCGGTGTTTAAACCCTCTTTTAACGACTGAATCGCATCAATCGTTCCCAGCCGCGTCGCGGCGTCGAACACGTCCTGCTCGGTGGCGTCGGGCTTCGCGTAACGAATGTTATCCAGCACCGTACCAGTAAACAGATAATTCACCTGCAAGACCAGCCCCATTTGCCGGTGAAGCGTATCGCCTATGACATGGCGAATATCATGCCCGTCAACCAGGATACGCCCCTGCTGCGGCTGATAGAATCTGGCGATCAACGAAATGATCGAGCTTTTCCCGCTGCCGGTGTGCCCGACCAGCGCATACATCTGCCCGGCCTTGGCTTCAAAGTTAATGTCGTGGACGACGGGTCGATCCGGGTTGTAACCAAAGGTGACATTTTCAAAAGTGACATCTCCTTCGATTCGTGGAAGCGGTTTGGCGTTGGGCTGATCGTAAACCTGAGGCTCGGTTTCAAGCAGCGCAAAGACGCGCTCCGCACCTGCCATCGCCATCATCAACTGGTTGTAGAAGTTACCCAGCACGATGATTGGATTCATGAAAAAATCCCAATACAGGTAGGCCTGCACGACCGCTCCGACGCCTTTATCCGCCATCTGTCCCGATGCAACGAGGTATCCGCCGTAGACGAGAATGATCGCGCGACCCACATAGCGGATGACTTCGAGCGAGGGCTGATACGTCCCGTTGATGCGCGCGGCGGCGACGTTGTTATCGGTGTTATCGACTTGCAGGCGGTTAAAGGTGGTGAGATTCGGATCCTGACGATTAAACGCCGTCACGACCCGCATGCCGTTGATGTTCTCTGCCAGATTCGTGCTGACACGCGTAAAGCCTTCGCGCACAACCTGCCACTTGTGTGCCGATTTTTTGATGAAATACCGGTTGACGAAAAACAGCACCGGTCCCAGCCACGCGACGGCGAGAAACAGCCGCACGTCGGTATAGAGCAGCATCGCGCTGGACAGCACCATCGCACTACTTTGAATAACGATGTGCGCGATGCCCCAGACATTCACCTCGCGCATCCCGTTAATATCACTGGTGCAGCGGCTGATGATTCTGCCAAGCTTGGTCTTGTCGTAAAAGCTCATGTCGAGCTGCTGCAACTTCTCGAATACCTTCAAGCGAAAAGTGAATTGCACGTTTTCGCCGGCACGGGTGTTGATCAGAATCGTCCATCGTTGAAGGATCACCGAAATAGCGACGGTAACCGCCCACATCCCGATGATGATCGCAAGAAATCCAATCGCGCGTTTCTCGGTCAGCGATGCCGCCGCGACATGTCCGGTGATGGATTTGAAAATCCATTCGATGAATCCCGCGCTTTGGCCGCGATTCAGATCGCCGGCGTAGTCGCCGACGAAGTTGACGATCGTACCGACAAATTGCGGGCCCAGCAGATCGAGCATCACATGCGCCCAGCAGATCGAAATCCCTAGGGCATATTGCCACTTGTAAGGTTTAAGCGACGCCAGCAATTTGCGGATCAACGACCATTCGATCGGTCGATACCGCGATTCCTCGTCGGTCTCCAACTCTGCGGCCTGTGACTTTTTTGGATTCACGCCAACCTTGCTCATGGCGCGTCCTCCAATTCAGACTGGTCTTCCGGCTTGGCAGCACCCTTGGCGGCGGCGACCAATCGCGGATCGCGGATGCGATCCATATGACTCGGCAGATCAGCAGCTTCAGATTTTTGATTGTCCGGACCCGAAAGCTGCACGATCGCGATATCGCGATAATGTCCTTCCTCGCGCATCAATTCATCGTGCGTGCCCATCTGCGTTAGACGCCCATTCTCAAGCACCAATACGATGTCCGCGCTCTTAACCGTGCTAATACGATGCGCGATCACAAACGTCGTGCGGCCAAATAGTGTCAGGCGCATGCCTCGTCGGATCAGGTCTTCGGTTTCGGGATCAACCGCAGCGGTGGCATCGTCGAGAATCAGGATGCGGGGGTTGGTGACGATCGCCCGCGCAATCGCAAGCCGCTGGCGTTGCCCGCCGGACAGATTCGTCCCGCGCTCGCCGAGCAATGTTTCGTAACCCCGTGGCATGGCTTCGATAAAATCGTGTGCCTGCGCCAGCCGCGCCGCCGCTTCGATTTCGCCTTGGGTAATGCCCGGTCTTCCGTAGGCGATGTTCGCTGCGACACTGTCGCTAAATAGGTAGGTTTCTTGAAAGACAAAGCTGATTTGTGTTCGTAGCGCAGCAAGTGACAAATCGCGTACGTCGACGCCGTCGATACTTACCTTGCCGTCTCGTGGATCATAAAATCGTGCCAGCAGATTGACCATCGAACTTTTGCCCGCGCCTGTCGGGCCAACAATCGCGACGATTTTTCCTCCAGGAACATGAAAAAAAAGATCGTGCAGAATGTCGCGACCATCGCCATATCCGAAGGTGACATGTTCAAACCGCACTTCACCGGTTCCGTTACGCGGCAAGGGCAGGGCATCAGGTCGTTCGGGAACAGTGGGTTTGGCGTCGATTACTTCCCACAACCGGCGAGCGGAAACGATCGCATTTTGGTACTGCTCGTTGATCGTCGCGACTTGCTGCAACCGGCTTAGGATCGCGCCCATCGCCCCACCGAGGATCATCAGATCGCCGATATTCATATCCGCGCCCTTGCTATGAATAATCAGCGCACCCGCAAGAAAAAACAGCGACAAATGCGACGCCGACGCAATCGAGCGAATCACCGGTTGAAAGTTTGCAAACAGCCTCACTCGGTCTAGCACGCGAACGCGGAATCGTCTGGCGCGGCTAGTGAACTTGTCCATTTCCTGCTGTTCGGTCGCAAAGGCTTTGACGACGTGAACGCCGGCGATGTTTTCGGTGATGACCTCGATCGACTTATCCTCCGCCTCCAACACCGCTTTTGCGGCGGGTTGCACTTTCTTGCTAAAGCGCAGGATATAGATGATCCAGATCGGCAACGGCACCAGCGCCAGCAGCGCCACCCACGGCGATTTGCTCAGAATCAGCAGAATATACCCCATAACCACCAGCACGATTTCCAACGTCAGCAGCAGCGCACTCTGGACAAACGCCCGCACATTTTGCAAGTCAGACAATGCCCGGTTGATGAGCTGACCTGACGAGATATTGTCGTGAAAACCGAACCCCACACGCTGGATTTTGTCGTAAACCGCTTCCCGCAGGCAGTAGACCATCGCCATACTGAAGCGCATGTTCTGCACTTCGCGAGCATATCGTAGTACCGTCATTCCGATCACAAACACCGCCAGCGCGGTGATGAGCGTGCGTAATTTGTTAGCGTCAGGGTGGTTGTAGCTCCAGAACCACTCGCCAAGCCCCATCTGCGCCGCCTGACTGACGCCATGACGCGATATTTCTTTGATGTGGTTGATCGTATCGCCGGTGAGCTTGAGTGTGTAAACCTCCACCCCGATAAAAACCGTCAGATAAAGGCTGCACAACGCCGCCATCTTCCAGACAGGGCGCAGGAATTGGAACATCCATGCGAGGAGGATGCGATTCGAGACCGATGGCGTGGCGTCGGGGTTCGACTGTTGGTCCGTCAACGATTGGGTGCTGGCAACTGCCTGGCTCACGTGCTTTGGGTCCGTCCGAAGTTGCAAACGGTAACGTGTTTGTAGCGGGCGTCAATCGTCACGATCATTTTCAGGATGATTTCTTATCAACCCACTTTGGCTGTCATCAATTCGCCGCGTCGAATAGACTCATACCCGTGCGTTACGTTTGGATCATTCTCATCCTATTGCTACCCGCCTGCAAACCGGCGATCACCCCGCAGGCGGAATTGCCCAGAACCGTCGTTTGCGCAACCAGTTACCCGTTGGCGGATGTCGTCCGTGAAATCGGGGGGGAGTATGTCCAACTCGACTGGATTCTTGATCTCGGCGACCCCATCACCGGCTACGCGCTGAGTTCGCAGGATCGCGCCCGTATGACCGGCATCGACCTGTTGGTCTGTGGCGGCACGCGTTCTGAAGGCTGGGCGCAGGCACCGATTCTGTCCCTTGAAGATACCAACCGGGTCGTCACACTTGAACAAACGACCGTCGCCCGATCCGCACCGGCAACGGGTTTGCTGTGGCTTGATCCGATGGTCGTCCGTGCCGCAGTACCGATCATCACCGATAAGCTGGTCGAGCGATTGCCCAGGCAGTCTGAAACCCTCCGCGAACGCGCCGCAGCTTTTGTTGAGCGCCTCGACCTGGTGGTTCGCAAATATCCCAATTCCGCCTTCGGACGCGGCAAAGTGCTGGTGACAGAGCATACGTTTGACGCCTTGCTGGATCGGTTCGGCGTCGGGTCAATCGCGATCGAAACCAATGCACTGCATTTAACCGAGAACGATCTTCGGCGCATTCGCGACAAAGCCCACGCTGAACAAATCGTCGCGATACTGCTCCCCTTCGACACACCCGGCGGCGCGGTGCAAGACATCGAACAACGCACCGGACTGCGCGTTTACCTGATCGATCACCTCGGTCTTCCACAATATGAAGGACATTCCACCTATCTGGAAATGCTGGAATACAACCTGAAACAACTGCAGGCCGCGACCAATCGCCAATGAAGGAAATTGTGATTAAAACGTCATATCGCTGCCCTATCGCATTCCATTTCTCGGCCTACAATCGTCGCGGAACATGAAAACGACGCACGAGCAATTGCTGCAACAACTTCGGTGGCGTTACGCAACGCAAAAGTTTGATCCCGCACGCATCGTTGATCCTGCAACCTGGGCTGCGCTTGAACAATCCCTCGTTCTGACGGCCAGCAGTTTTGGTTTGCAGCCGTGGAAGTTTGCGGTCATCACGGATCCGCAAATCAAACAACGACTCGTCGCCTGCTCCTACAACCAGTCGCAGGTGCGCGATGCTTCGCATGTGGTAGTGTTTGCCATTCGTAAGTTTGTTGATGAAGTGCATGTGGATCGACACATCGACCAGATGACCCAAACGCGATCCGTCCCGCGCGAATCGCTGGATGGGTATCGACGATATACGGTGAAATATATCCAGTCTTTATCGCACGAACGCGCTTTTGAATGGGCCGCCAGGCAAGCCTATCTCGCACTCGGCTCATTTCTAACAGCCGCCGCGATACTGGGCGTGGATACGTGCCCGATGGAAGGCATTGATCCTGACCAGTACGATACCGTGCTGGATTTACCCGCGTCGGGTTTTTCAACGGTTGTGGTGTGTTGTGCTGGATATCGAGATGCAACCGACAAATATGCGACAACCCCAAAAGTACGGTTTGATGCGAAGGACATTGTGCAACGATTCTGAATAAGAAAGAAATGCAGAAAACGTAATCACATATGAAAAAGATGGGTCCTTTGTATAACCCGGCCCACCCATAACTGTCACCCTGCGGTACTCCGAAGGGTCTACTTGAGGCTTCAAAACCGCCCTAATTTTTGCGGTTCACGTAGATGCTTCGGAGTACCTCAGCATGACAAGGAAGATGACTGCGAGGTTGTTCAGAGGCTCAAGATGTAAATGACCCGTTTTTTAATCTGCGAAATCTGCGGTTAAAGTTCTCCGTGCCTCCGTTTCCCCGTTGTCAATTTTTTCAATGACTGAAATCATGCAATCACCTGACCTGAAGCAGTTTCTAGAGATCGCGACCGAAGCAGCATATTTGGCGGGGCGGCATACGCTGAATTATTTCAATCATCGCGTCGCGGTGGAGTTAAAAGCCGATCAAACCCCCGTCACCCGTGCTGATAAAGAGGCCGAGCAGATCGTCCGCGATTTTCTCTTGAAACAGTATCCGACCCATTCCATCCTCGGCGAAGAACACGGCACGATCGAAGGCGATCCGGATTTCCAATGGGTCATCGATCCGATCGACGGCACGAAATCATTCATCCATGGCGTGCCGCTTTACACGACGCTGATCGGTCTGCAGATTCGCAACCAACCGGCCGTCGGGGTGATCTACGCCCCGGTGTTGAACGAAATCGTCGCAGCGGCGACAGGACACGGATGTCGATTCAATGACGAACCATGCCGGGTATCGGACGTCAGCGAACTATCCAAAGCCTTGGTCTGCACCAGCGACGCGATGATGGCGATCGAACGATCCGACGCCTTCGCAACACTCGCCCGTCAATGTAAATACGCCCGCACGTGGGGAGACGGTTACGGCTATCTGCTGGTGGCGACCGGACGCGCGGAGGTGATGGTCGACCCGAAAATGAGTCCATGGGATGTCTGCGCGCTAATCCCCGTAATCGAAGAAGCCGGCGGCGTCTGCACAAGCTGGAAAGGCGATCGCACGATCCACGGCGGCGACCTCTACGCCTGCAACGCCAACCTCGCCAAGCAAGTCAGCGATATCCTGCGCGCCGGATAAACAACCGCAAACGATGGTGTCTCGCGCACCTACCGTTCACTTTCACGCCACACTCATCACGCCACACCATCCCATCACGCCACAGATTTCACCGCGCGCACAAAAATCGTCCGCCAATTCGGATTCGTCAGCCCGGCGATCGAATGCCCGGTCGCGAAATGGATGACCGTCCCCGCGCCGTGCGATTTCACGTACGCCAGTGGTTGTTTCTTTCCGTTCATCATCGCCGACATCAATGTTTCAAATGGTGTGAGGGGCAAGAGATCGTGAATCTCATCGTCCAATTCAAAATGGCTGATGCCTTGCACAAACGGATGATCGGGCATCTCGATGATCGCCTCATGCGGCGTAATGACACCTCCCTGAATCTGGCTGCCGATCAATTCCGAGAATCCGCGATGCGCCTTGTTTGTCCCGGCGGCGGTGTGGATCGAAATCAAACCTTTGCCCGACTGAACGAACGCGATGATCGATGCAAGCTGCTGATCGGTGAAATAATCGCCATCCGTGAACAGCACCAGCGCGGTGTATTGTGACAGTTGATCGACGACCTGCGGATCGTGTGAAATCGTGACCGGCAGATCAACCTCACGCAGCGTCGCCGCCAGCACTCGCGCCGATTCGGGGTAATTGTGATATGCGATCTGACCGCCGGCGAGGATGAGGATGTTGGGTTTCATGGGACCTGATTGTTAAGGAAAAATAAACCACGCAGAGACGGAGGCACGGAGAACAATGTTCGTATACCTCGCGCATCGCTGAATGACACTATTTTGTAGCTGCATATCTCCGTGCCTCTGTGCCTCTGGCAAATCGTATGTCGTAGAAAAGCACCTTTGACTCACTCAATGCCTGAAATGACGGCGACCGGTGAAGATCATCGCGGCGCCGCGTGCGTTGACCAGATCGATGGTCTCCTGATCGCGCACGCTTCCGCCGGGCTGGATGATCGCGGTGACGCCCGCGTCGAGCAGTAGCTTTGGCCCGTCCGGGAATGGGAAAAAGGCGTCGCTGGCGACGACCGCGCCGTTGGCACGGGCTGCGGCTTTTTCGATCGCGATGCGGGCGGCACCGACGCGATCGACCTGTCCGCCGCCGATGCCGACTGTCGCCTGATTTTTGGCAATCACAATCGCGTTGCTCTTAATGTGTTTGACCGCCACCCACGCCAGTGTCAGATCTTGCAATTCCTGTTCGGTTGGCTGGCGTGATGAAACGACTTTGATTTCATCCTCTTTAAGCGTCGCTAGGTCGCGCTCCTGCACGAGATATCCGCCGATGATTTTGTGGACGCTGAACTCGTCGTTCGCGCTGGCTGAGATATTTCCTTCGCATTCGAGCAATCGACAGTTTTTCCAGCGATTTTTTAGCAGTTCAAGTGCGTCTGCTGCGTAACCCGGCGCGACGATCACTTCCAGAAACTTCTGTCCTTCAACGATCTTCTCCGCCGTGGTCAGATCGATCGACCGATTAACCGCTACAATCCCTCCAAATGCTGCAACCGGATCGGACGCATAAGCATTGACGAACGCATCAGAAATCGCGTCACCGGTGGCGTAGCCGCACGGTGTCGCGTGCTTCACGACGCAGGCTGCGGGTGTTGATAGATCCTTCACCGCGCTGAGCGCCGCGTCGGCGTCAAGTAAATTGATGTAACTCAGTTCCTTGCCGTGCAACTGTTTTGCGAATGCAACGCTCGCTTCAGTGGGCTGCGCGCCGACGTACAAGCCGGCGTTTTGATGCGGATTTTCGCCATACCGAAGCGTCTGTCTTTTCGTCAACGAAATGGAAAGCGTCTCAGGCAACGCGTTTGCAGCGGATGCAGGTGTTGCGAGTTGCGATTTCAAATACCCTGCGATCATTCCGTCGTATTCATGCGTTTGTTGAAACGCCTGCTGCGCCAGTTCCATTCGCCGTGAACCGGTCGTCGCGCCGGAATGTTGTTTCAGATCAGCAAGCACCGCAGTGTATTGATCCGGCGTGGTGACAACCGCTACAAACCGGTGATTTTTCGCCGCCGAACGCACCATGCTGGGTCCGCCGATGTCGATGTTTTCGATCGCGTGCTCGAACGTCACGCCCGGCTTTTCGATCGTCTGCTTAAACGGATAAAGATTGATGCAGACCAGGTCGATCGCCTCGATCCCATGGTCGGCCATGGATTTAAGGTGTTCGGCGTTGTCGCGGAGCGCGAGCAACCCGCCGTGGATTTTCGGGTGCAGTGTTTTGACCCTGCCATCCATCATTTCAGGAAAGCCGGTCACGTCAGCGACATCTTTGACCCGCAGCCCCGCATCGCGCAGAAACTTGGCCGTCCCGCCGGTGGAGAGCAACTCGACGCCGAACTGGTTTTGCAAAACCGACGCAAAATCCTTCAGCCCGGATTTGTCGGACACCGAAATCAACGCACGTTTGACGAGAACCAGATCTGCCATCGGTCGATTATCTCCTGGAAAGTCTCGCAAGATATGCGATCCCGTCGGATGCGACAAACTTGGGTGAAGAATAGGCCACAGATAGCGCAGATGGGTACGGATTAGCACAGATAAGAAGATCGCCAGACCAATTATGCGCTTTTGTTACTTAAAAAATCCGTGACTGAGTTGGGCACTTCGAACGCTTTATCTGTGTAAATCTGTGCGATCTGTGACCATCTATGTTCCGTTTTCGTATTGAAAATAAGAAAGCCGCGCCCGTGGGTGAGGCGCGGCCTTCATCTCTCATCGTTTCGTTGCGAACCTGCAACCATCGGCATCTATCAGCGATAGAATTCGATGATCAGATTCATATTGACTTCAAACGGTACATCGTCTGGCGTTGGGTTGCCGCTGATCTTGGCGGTCAGTTGGGCGGGGTTCCATTCCATCCATGCGGGGACACTGTGACCGGCCATCTGTTCCATGTTTTCGCGGAGCAGTTTGTGGCTTTTATCCCGGAACGTGATGACCATGCCAGGTTCAACAATATAGCTGGCGATGTCGGTCTTGCGGCCATTCACCAGAACGTGCCCGTGGGCGACGATCTGTCGGGTCGCCCAGATCGTCTTGCCGACGCCCAGACGACGAATCACGTTATCAAGGCGGCGTTCGAGCAACTGCAGCAACGTGTTACCGGTGTTACCTTTGCTGGTCTTGGCGATCGAAAGGAATCGGCGAAACTGCTTTTCCAAGACGCCGTAGTGAAATTTCAGTTTCTGCTTTTCCGCAAGGCGCACGCCGTATTCGGTATTGCGACGACCGCGATACCCGTGCATGCCGGGCAGCGTCAATTCTTCGCCAGTATGTTTGGGAACGTCAGCGATCGGAACGCCAACACGACGGGACAAACGAACCTTCGGTCCGGTATAACGGGCCATTGTCAATCTCCTCAGAACAGGCTTCGGTCGATAACCGAGCGTTTCATCGCAATCACATGGTTCTGAGGCATGTGCGGGATGTTTCCATCTCGATACCCGGCCAGTCCGGAATATCTGAAATGGGTCGAGCAATCTACCCAAATCACGCATCAGATGCAAATCAACGCGAATTATCCGCGTTTTGTTCACGACCACATCCGAAAGCCCGCCGCGTCGCGATGGGTATCAACGCGTTATCTAGGTTTCAGTGCCTCGGTCAAATCGACCTGAGACACATCTTTTATCACGCGAACCAACGTCGCGCCATCCGCGGGATGCGCGCGGGCGACTGCTTCGATCGTCGGAAGCAGCTTTTCATCCCCCACATCCTTCAGCCACAAAAACATCACCGCAATCGACTTGCGACGTCGTGAATCAAGATAGGTTGGGATAAACTCCTCTTTCAACGAAGCCAGCGGCAACGGATGAAGCAGATCCATTCCCGCTGCCGGGACGGGGGTTTGCTGGGGGGCGACGATCATCGCTTCAATGAACTGCACCGTTGGCGACCCGTGGATCATCGATACGTATCTGGCCGCCAGCACGTTGGACAGGCCGCTGACCATCCACACCTGATCCTCCTGACGAGGCAGGTCATTTAGTGCTTTGGCGGCAATGAAATCTGCGAATTGCACCAGCGTCAGCGTCGTCCCGCGCCCTGCAATCTGCTCGCCGATTTGCTGTTCGGTGTTGACGATATAACTATTCAACAATTCGGTTCGTTGCGAGACGGTGTCGCTCGGGTTAAAGATCGCGGCGACGGTCGATTCGTCGTCGGAACGCGGCCCGCCAAGCGATACGGATCGATCCATGTCAAGCGTATCGGTGACACCATTCAAACGCACGCGCGGGTCTTTCCATCCGCCTTTAAGTGCAAGTTTCAGATGCTCTGCTGGCGTGACGAGATAAACGATCTTCGGTCTGATTTCATTCAGTTCTTTCAGCACAGGTAGGATTTTTTGATCGATCAATTCATCAATTTGCGAGGGATTTAGCGCGGGCAGATCTTTTAATAATCCCGCGACAACTCGATCCCGCTTGGTGGCCAGATTCTGAAGCAAGTCCGCAGGTCGGGTGGTCGGGCCGATATCTTTTTTGATTCGCGATGCCACTTGGGTGATCCAATCCTTGTCATCTGGCAAACAAATCAACGAGCGCCCCTGCACCTCAATCCGAACGTAACCATTTGGTACTGCAGTTTTTACGACTGGTTTGATCGCGGGTTGCGTCGCGGGTAATGTTTGCGCTATTGCAAGTGCATTACAGATGCAAATACACATTGAAACGCAGATGAATCGGTTGGTGTGGATCATGGGAAATCGAGTCCTTTGCTAAATGAAGCCGGGCTGAAAGCATAATCGGGAACATGGGGTGTAGGAAAGCGAAATAATTTTCTTGCATTTTTCAGTTATTGCGTCAAGATTGGCAATGGACAACCCGTTAATCGGGCCAGCCTGCACGCGAATTACGCGCCCCGGCTGGAGAAAACACTCGAAAGGAGAGGTTTAAAAAATGTATTTCAACCCAACTCGTCCCACAGGTGCTGCTGCGCCTGGCGAGGATGTGGGTCCGCCGGTGGGCACCTCTGACAGTGAGAAACTGGTCGGAGAATCGCCTGCAATCGGATCCGTCAAAGATGTCGCCGCCAGCATCGCTGGCAGACGATCCACCGTTCTTATCCTGGGTGAAACCGGGACCGGCAAAGAAATGCTGGCCCGACATATTCACTCACTTTCCGACCGACAAGATAAACCATTCGTCCCCGTCGACTGCTCGGCGTTGACTGAATCATTGCTCGAAAGCCAGCTCTTTGGGCATACCCGCGGTGCATTCACCGGCGCGGTGCGCGATAGCCTTGGCTTTATCCGAGCCGCCGACACCGGCACGCTATTCTTCGACGAGATCGGCGAGTTGCCACTTTCGATGCAGCCCAAACTGCTTCGCGTGTTGCAGGAACGCGTGGTCACCCCGGTCGGCGATACCAAAGCCTACGCGATCGACGTGCGTGTGGTCTGTGCGACCAATCGCGACATCGGCCAGATGGTCAAAGTAGGCACTTTCCGACAAGACCTCTATTTCCGTCTAAATGTCATCACGATGAATCTCCCCCCGCTTCGCGAGAGGCCCATGGATATCATCCCGTTGGCGAGGCATTTCCTCGAACAGCAGGCGTCGATTTATGGCGAAACACCAAAGCGTCTGACACAAGCTGCGAAAGAATCGCTTCTAGCGCATCACTGGTCGGGCAACGTGCGTGAGTTGGCGAATGTCATCGAACACGCGCATGTGTTGTCTGGTCAATTGGAAATCGACGCCAGCGATCTGCCCGATCGACTGAAAGCAATTGCAGGTGTGACTGAGTTTGGTTCGGATTTACGTCTGGATCAGCTCGAACGCCGTGCGATCGCCGAGGCGATACGTCGCACCGACGGCAACAAAGCCGCCGCCGCGCGGATGCTGGGATTGAACATCCAAAAGTTCAACCGGCATCTGACTAAGTTAAACATCATGGTCTGATCGCTTGCGATCCGATCATCCTTTTGAGTGAAAATTGTCCAACGACAACGCCCGGTCATTTGATCGGGCGTTTTCGTTTTATGATGACATCAATCAATGCACTCACGCCGATCAAAAGTATTCCAAGGGAAGCGTGCCAGATGATCGCCCAGAATGCGGATGCGGGCATGGCGTAGAGATAGTCCTGTCCCAGATTGGTCAGGTATTTATAGGCGATCGGCGCGTGCGACCAGTCGCCGAGTGCCTCGTACGCGCCGTTGAGTGCGATCATCGGTTGCGCTGTGATGGCATGATTTAGCATCCAGGCTCCCCCGCGCGTGCCAAACCACGGCGACAACCACACAGGCCACACTAGGTAAGCCAGCACCATCACCAGTAAGACCGCTGACGCAGAAGCGTTGCCGAGGCATTTAATCAGCAGACGAAGCAATCCCGCGATCAGCAGATTCATCGCGATGCAGACCGCCAACAGCTGCAGCCCTGGGTTGATGAGAGTCGGCTGGTCGTAAAAGCCCAGCAGCACGGGCATCGTGGATGCGAGTGCGATCACAAACGACACCACCAGCAAACCCATCCAATTCGTCACAATCGGCGTGATCGCGATCATCACCAGCACCGACACAAAAACCGCTGCGAACACCGTGCCGAGTGAAATATCGAGCACCGCATACGCAATGATGCTCCCCAACAACGCCGCGGCGCAACAGAGCAGCAACGCGACAATGACGTTAAGGGGGACGCCTGTGAAAAACCTCGTCGTCCTATTCATTGTCATGCTGAGATACTCCGAAGCATCTTGTCGCCGCGCGGATTGACTCTGATTACAGGCTTCAATTAGACCCTTCGGAGTACCTCAGAGCGACATTTTTCGACGCATTGGACTATTCCAGATGCACGCAAATCATCAAATTAAATCGATCAATTCACTTTTTTGGCGATCGAGCTATCGAGCATGATCTTTTTGGTCACGGTTTTTCCTTCGCGCCAATAAGTGACGTTGACCGTGTCGCCGGGTTTATATTTTTCAAGTGCCAAGTACATCTGGTCGCTGTTTTTCAAGGATTTGCCGTCGATATTGAGCAGGATGTCACCGACGCGAATCTGTCCGTTCGCTTCACGGGTCGTGCCGCGTAAGCCAGCGGCTTGCGCCGCGGAGTCGGGCAGCACCTCGATAATTACTGCTCCTTCAACATCCAGCCTTGTCGCGATACGCCGCGATAGATCGTCGCTCATCGTCACGCCAAGCGTCGCACGTTCGACCATGCCAAACTTGATCAGTTGCGGCACGACACGATTGACCGTATCAACCGGAACCGCGAAGCCGATCCCGGCGTTCGTTCCCGATGGCGAAAAGATAGCGGTGTTCATACCGATCAATCGCCCGGAAGAATCCAACAGCGGCCCGCCGGAGTTGCCGGGATTGATAGCCGCGTCGGTTTGAATGACATTCTCGATCGGCTGTTTGGTAACCGCGCGGATCGTGCGTCCGAGTGCCGAAACAATGCCGGTCGTCAGCGTGTGATCGAGTCCGAACGGGTTGCCGATCGCATAAACCTTTTGCCCGACCAACAGATCATTGCTCGTACCGATGGGGATCGGCGAGACAACGCCGCGCGGCTTGATTTTCAACACCGCGATATCGTGTTCGGGCGCGACGCCGACCAGATCTGCCTGATAGACTTCATTATCGCTAAAAGCGATTTTAGCAGAGCTTGTGCCTTGGATGACGTGAAAATTGGTGACGATGTGCCCGTCATTGTCCCAGACAAATCCCGATCCGGTGCCCGCATCAATTTCGCCAACGCCGCGTCCGTAAAAATCGATCTGTTGCTGCTTGGTGGTAATGAAAACGACCGACGGACTGATGTTTTTGAAAAGGTCGATGGTCGATTTTTCGTCTTCGTGCAACGCTGCCCGCGTGGTGGGGATGCGCGGCTCGGCTTGGGGGGGTTGATTGGTCGCGAAGAAAATATAGGCGGTCATCGCGCCGAAAAATCCCGCCAGCAACAACGAGCGCCATGAACCGAATAAACCTGGCTTGCTCATAACTTATCCTTCCTGGCATTCAATTTTATCTCCGCCACGACATTGGCGAGCAAAATCAGTGCCGCCCCGGCGAGTTGCCTGAGGGTCATCGTCGCGTTGTCTTCGGTCATCGCCGCGAAACCGGCTGCGACGATCGGTTCAAACAAATAGATGATCGCGGCACGTGTCGGATCGACTTTGAACTGAAATGCGTTCATCAATCCGAACGCCACCAGTGTACACAAGACCGTTAACAACGCGATTTGCCAGACAAAATCTGGCGCAAGCAGCGCGTGTGGATTAATATTCCAAAACCCCGGGGACAGCATCGCGACCCCGCCACAGCCGATCCCGCAGATCAGGAAAATCACTACGGTCACGCGATAGGGATCATCCTTGGGCATGACCAGATTCAGGATGATAATTTCGATGCTGAACCCCAACGCCGCACCGACGATCAACCACTCACCCCCACCCGGTCCGGCATTTTGTACGCCTGTCAGTAGATAGATTCCAACCACCGCAACCCCGCAAGCAAGTAGGAGTCGGGTCGCGGGTTTACGAAATGTGGTGAGCGCAACCAGTAGCGGGACAAACACGACGGTGAGATTCGTTAAAAAAGCCGCAACCGCTTCGGTCGTCCGATCCAAACCGAGATGCTGAAGTATCAACGCCGAGCAAAGCGGCACGCCAATCAACAACCCGCAGATGAAGGTTTTTGCAG
This sequence comes from Tepidisphaerales bacterium, assembly GCA_038210015.1. Classification (GTDB taxonomy): domain Bacteria; phylum Planctomycetota; class Phycisphaerae; order Tepidisphaerales; family Tepidisphaeraceae; genus BPJO01. Next base: position 82,890 of record JBBQXB010000001.1, on the reverse strand, counting down.
ACCAGCCTTTTCGCGCCCGGGGAAAGATCAGCCACCAGACCGCGCCGCCGATCAGAAAGCGAATGGATAACACCAGTACCGGTCCAAGAGTCGATCCGACCGGCATCTGCGCCGACAGATTCGCGGCCTCACCGGTATTTTTAGCCCAGGCGAACCCCATACCCCAGAACACCGTCGAGACCACCAGCATGAGGATCGCGAAGCGTCGCTCGGCGGGGGTAATGTCGGGGGTAAGCATCTAAAAACCCTGATTCGCCCGACCCGTATCAGCCTATCACCCGGAGGTGCTTTTAAGGGTCTGCGCGAAGTTGCGAACGCAGTATTTAGGCGAGTCAACTAGATGCTTCGGCGTACATCAGCATGACACTCTGAAACACCATGCAAGAAGCTAATTCAGCCTTGAATACGCGGATCAGTTCAGATCATCGCGCGTCACCGGCGCAACAACTAAGCGACCGATCACACCCGCGCGACTCACCGGCGTAATGGAAAGCAGTTCCATATCCTCGGTAATCGCAAACAGCGTATTGTTGTTGGGGTTGATGTGGGCGACGGTGTGTGCAAAATCATTCCGCTCGGTGATGAACCGTTGCTCACCGGTGTTTTTGTCCAACGCTGCGATATGTCCTGATTTGGTCAGCACGTAAACCAACTTCGAATCATCAGCAAGGATTTTGAGCGCATCGGGATTCGCCCAGCGCGGTGTCGGATAGCGCGGGGTACTCTTCTTATCAATCGCAACCATTCCCGTGCCTTCGATATAGATGTAAACCGTGTCGGTGGTGGGCACTGGCGAAGTCGTAACCGGTCGGCCTGCGAAATATTCCCAGCGGATTTTGGCATTCACTACATCCACGCAGTAAAGCTTGCTGTCGGTTGACGGGATATAGACCCCGGCTTCATCAACGCGAATGCTCGCGATGATCTTGCCATCGGTTTTGAAAACGCCCGATTTCATTTCCTCAGATGGCGGCCAGAGTAGGATCGGATCATTGGTGACCGCGATGACCTCGCCATTGTCATTTGCGAAGTAGATGACGTTTTCAAACAGTTGTGGTTGTGTACGGACGGCACCACGTGCGATGCGGGTCCAAATCGCGGGATCACCCACGGGTTTGGTCAACGAGATCTGCGCGATGCGTCCGCCGGTTTCTGAATCAACACCGGCGTATACAAAGTTGTCGACAATTACACCAGGCGAACGAATCGGGCGTTCGAGATCGACCGTTTTTCGGCGAATGCCTTCTCTGGAGACGATTTCCAACACAGACGCACGCGGGATGATGACGCGATCGACCTGCACCATTGGCATGCCGAGTTTATCGCCGCGATCACCGATCTGCATGCGGAACTTTAATCCGCCTGCAGTGTCGAACGCCGCGACCATGTTGTTTTCGCCGTAGACGATCAGTAGGTCACTGACGAAATAAAAATCGTTTACCTTTTTGAATCCAACATCGCTTGACCAGTTTTGGACAAACGATCCTGCCGGGACAAGCTCGGGCGCCCGGACTTCTGTTTTTCCGGAACGGCATCCGGCGAGCAAGGCGGTGGTCAACAAGGTGAGAATCAATGGGTAGTATTTCACAAATCGCTCCTGCGAAGGCACAATATCCGCCAAGGGAATGTCAAGATGTTGCAAGATAGCCGCAATCGTAAGTGATGGTCAAACAAGACGATGTCAATTGCCATGCCTTTTTCAGATATTTGGTTTCAACAGCCCGCGCTGAACAAGCCGTGGATAACGGTTGGACAAGATGCTTTCATCTGTCATTCCAACGCTTACTAAATATGGGAACGACCCAAACAAACCCCTGCAGTTGTTGCGACAGACCGTTTCTGGCGTCGGATCGCGACATTCATCGCGACAGCTTGTCCACAAGCAATGTCCGATAATCAAGAATATAAGTCCTTTTATTGACTGTGGTTAACGCAATTCAGGCGAACTTATCCCCAATCGGCGCACGCTTATTACTACGACTACTATCAAGAGATTTCTTATAAGGTAGATGGTTGGATACCATTACATCTTCGTTCAGCGTACAACAATGCAAGGCAGCGAACTGTCGCTGACTACCTATCGACCCAAAGAGGAATGAGACATGAAAGTGATCTGCAATCGCGGTGCTCTACAGGAAGCCCTGAACATCGCCGGAACCGTTTCATCCGGGCGCACGCCAAAACCGATTCTCCAATGCGTGAAACTTACCGCGTCACAGGACCGTCTAACGATCGCTGCGACTGATCTGGAAGTCGCGATCCGATATTCCGATACCCAGGTGCAGGTCGAGGCCGAAGGCGAAACGCTGGTCATGGCAGACAAGCTGCGCGACATCGTGCGCGAAAGCATTGACGATACGCTCAGCCTTGAATTGCAGGACGACCAACTGCACATCAAAGGCCAGGATTCCTATTTCAAAATCTTTACCCAGAATGCGAATGAATTCCCGCCTGTGCCTGACTATCAAGGCACTGCGGATTTTGTGGTGCAAGGCAAAGTGCTCAAGCAGTTGATCGCCCAGACATTGTTCGCCGCCGCCAAGGAAGCGACGAGGTACGCGTTTAATGGCGTGCTGACGACGATCAAAGGCAAGCGGCTTATTCTTGTCGCCACCGATGGCCGACGACTGGCGCTGGCAAAAGGCGATCTGCTCAATGCCGACAACGCCAAGGAAGACGGCCAATCCATCGTGCCCGCCAAGACACTCGGTTTGGTCGATAAACTCATCACCAATCCCGAAGAACCTGTGGATATCCAACTCACCGATAATCAGGTCATTTTTCACACCAATGAAGCGACGCTGACCAGCAATCTGATCGAAGGCCAATTCCCGCCTTTTGATGATGTGATCCCAAAAGAATGTGATCGCAAGCTTACCGCCGGAACTGCTGATTTCCTTTCTGCGGTACGGCGCTCGGCGCTACTGACGACGACAGAAAGCAAAGGCGTGCGATTGACGTTCACGAAAAAAGGTCTAACCCTCTCCAGCCGCAACCCCGAAGCCGGCGAAGCAACCGTCAACTTTGCGTCAAAATTTGAAGGTGCAGACATCGAAATCGGATTCAACCCGGCGTTCCTCGCCGACGCATTGAAGGTCGTCAACACAGACGAAGTCAGCTTCGAAATGCTCGCTCCCAACCGCCCTGGATTGCTCAAAGCCGGTCAAAATTTCTCCTACGTCATCATGCCGGTGAATTTGTAATCTGTCAGAGAATAGGCCACAGATTTACGGGAAGTGTAAAATAGCAGAGGCTGCCGGTTAGGGCAGCCTCGCGGCCAGCGACGAAGCGCTGGGGTAATCAGCACGCATCAATTCTAGGATTGCTATCGGTTGAAAGCAAGGTTTACATGCAATGAAACGTCCTCGCACGCATATCTACATTGATGGATTCAACCTATATTACGGTGCGATCCGTCGCACGCAGTATCACTGGCTTAATCTGCTCGAACTCTGTCAACAGATGTTGCCAGAACACGATATTCAACGGATTTGGTATTTCACAGCGATGGTCAGCGGACGTGATGACGACCCGGCAAAACCACTGCGTCAGCAAGTCTACCTTCGCGCTTTACGAACATTTCCAGAAATTCGCATCGAGCTAGGACAATTTACAGAACATAAAAAAATTCTACCATTAGTTGATGAAATCAAGAGTTTGCGCCCGCGCCCACTGTTTGCGCGTGTGCTGCGAACAGATGAAAAAGGGTCTGATGTCAATCTTGCGGTGCGACTGGTTCACGAGGCACATCAAGGCTTGTTTGACGCGGCCGTCGTCGTGTCGAATGATTCAGATTTAGTCGCTCCCATTCGCCTCGTCCGTCAAGATTTGAAGAAAACGGTTGGCCTCGTTAATCCGCATCAATTTCCTTCAAAAGACTTGGTTGCCAACGCCGATTTTGTAAAACAAATACGACGTGGATTGCTTGAAAGATGCAGCCTTCCTAAAACTCTATCAGACGCAAAAGGCACGATCACATGTCCTGAAAAATGGCGCGTCATTCCGGCTGCTGAGGAAATCTAAATGCCGCCAGACCCTGACCTTGCTCGTCTCTCCAAATGGAAAACCACTCAGCGAAAGCCCGCTGAGCGGTTGGGAGATGAAGTCATTTCGATATTCAAAAAGGATATCGAAAAGCAGCAACTCAAGTTCGGGCGGGTCGGGCAGGCGTGGCTGGAAATTGTGCCGCGGACGTTGCAGACAAACGCTGAATTGTCGGCGCTTTCTCGTGGCACGCTAACCGTCATTGTGCAGGGATCGACGCACCTCTATACCCTCAAACACGCGATGCTCGCAGGATTACAGCAGCAACTTCTAATCGCCTGCCGTCGGGACGGTTTGAAAAAGATCAACCTCAAGCCTGGCAAACTAACGCGGTGATCCATCAATCACTGTCGATTGATTTATGTTCCGTTAAGCGGTATTTGAGATGTCTGTCGCATGCCCGAAATTAATACCGAACCCCCGCCGCGTAGCAATGTACGGCGATTTCTCAACTACGTTTTTGCGTACAAAACCCTGCTTGTTTTCGCGATCACTGCGGGGGTGCTGAAGTTCGCGATGAACTACACTTTTCCCTGGCTGATCGGTTCGGCGGTCGATCGCGTGATTGATCCCAAGCACGGCGAATCCTGGGACCAGCGCATGGGATGGTTGGAGTTTCTCGCGGTGATGGGCGTGGTGCTGTCGATCGCTCATTCGTTTTCCAGTTTTGCCCGAGGGTATTCGGCGGCGCTATTGGGTAATCGGATCATCCGAGATATCCGCCAGGATTTGTTCGATCATCTTCATCGTCTATCCCTGCATTTTTACGCCAAAGAACGCACCGGCAGCATCGTCAGCCGCATTATCACGGATATTCAGACCGCCTCACAAATCGTCAACGGCGGATTGATCAACGTGTTGATGGACTGTTTCAGTGTATTCGTCGGCATGTATCTGATCTTTTCGATCAACAGCAAACTCGCCTTCGCGACACTTGCGATCCTTCCGATGTACGGATTGCTATTCAAAACGCTTAACCCACGCGTCAAAACCGCGTCAGCGCGCGTGCAAAGCCAGATCAGCAAAATCAGCGGCAACGTGCAGGAACGATTGGCAGGTATCGCGCTGATCAAAACGTACGCCGCTGAACGTCGTGAATCGGAGGCGTTCAACCTCGACACCGAAGAGCACCTCGATCGTGTTTTGACGCAAAGCAAACTGTCACAACTCGTCGGCGCATTTAGCGAAGGTCTGGTGCACCTCGGGCAGACGATCGTGATCGGTTTTGGCGGGTATCTTGCTATTCACGGCGAAATCACCGCAGGCGAGGTCGTGAAATTCATGGGCTTTCTGGCCGTCATGTACCTGCCGATCCGCCGCTTTGCAGAGATCAACGTCGTCTGGCAAACCAGTCTCGCAGCCATCGAACGCGTGTTTGAAGTCTTCGATATCACCCCCACCATCACCCAAAAAGCCGACGCGCCAAAAGTCAGCCCCACCCACGGCGAAGTCGTATTCGATCACGTCACGTTCGACTACGACACCGACAGCGACGAATCGCGCACCCGTCTCGAAGAACGTGATGTCAATGTGCCCGCGCCCCAGCCGCGCTCACGCCCGATCATCAATGACCTAAGTCTCACCGTCCGTGCCGGCGAACGTATCGCGTTGGTCGGGCCGAGTGGATCGGGCAAAACCACGCTCGTCTCACTATTGCCGCGTCTGTATGACGTGAAGCAAGGTTCGATCAAAATCGACGGCCTGGACGTGCGCGATTACCGCTTGCGACCGCTTCGCCGTGCGATCGGCATCGTGCAGCAGGATAGTTTTTTGTTCAGCGGCACGCTTCGCGACAACGTCGCGTATGGCCGACACGACGCCACCGATGCCCAGATCGAAGCCGCCGTCCGAGCTGCCAATGCGCATGAGTTTATCGTCAACCTGCCGGACGGATACGAATCCCGCGTCGGCGAGCGCGGCGTGCAACTGTCCGGCGGACAACGCCAACGCATCTCCATCGCCCGCGCCATCCTCAAAGACCCACGCATCCTCATCCTCGATGAAGCCACCAGCGCGCTGGATAGCGAATCCGAATACCTCGTCCAGCAAGCCCTCGAACGCCTAATGAAAGGCCGAACCTGTCTGATTATCGCGCACCGACTCAGCACCGTTCGCAACGCCGATCGAATCGTCGTGCTAGAGGCTGGCCGCATGATCGAGGTCGGTTCGCACGAGGAATTGCTAACCCACAATGGCCTCTACGCCCGTTTGGTCCGCCAACAATTCGGTGGTTCGGCTGAACTGGAGTAAAGCGCTAATCGGAATCAATGTGGCCAAATCAGGGAGCGTTCATCGCTTGGAAGTGTGGGAAGCGATCAAACGGGAGCAGCTACGAGCGTCGGACGTGAAGCGGATGAGGAGCTCTAATCTCTCACGCCGTCCCCCATGAAATATATGGAAGAGGGAGCACAGACACATACATGCGATTGCGTGGGGTGAACGGGTTTCTTCGCTTCGCAGCCAAACGGCGTTTACACTGATTGGCATGTGTGGCATCGCGGGTGTGGTTTCGTTCGATCCGGATTTGCGCATCACGCGCGATCATCTCATCGGTATGTCCGCGCGAATCGCCCATCGGGGACCGGATGCGGATCAAATCTGGATGAACGAGCGTTCGCCGCAAATCGGGATGGCGTTTCGGCGGCTGGCGGTCATTGATCCTGATCCCCGCGCGATGCAGCCGATGCAGACACCCGATGGCCGGTACACAATTGTCTTCAATGGAGAAATCTACAACTATCGCCAACTCAAACAGCAGTTGCCGCAGCGCGATTGGAAAACCCAAGGCGACGCTGAGGTATTACTTCACTTGTTATCCACACACGCCGAAACCGGTCTATCGCAGGTGAAGGGCATGTTTGCGTTTGCGTTGTGGGATGACAAAGACAAGTCGTTACTCTTGGGGCGCGACCGGATGGGGCAAAAGCCGCTTTATTTTTCGATCGGCCGATCGAGTATCGCATTCGCATCCGAGTTGGGCGCGCTGGATGCCTGGCCGGACTGGGAGCAGGAAATTGATCCGGCGTCCTTAACCAACTACCTGCAATTCGGCTGCACCCAGCCGCCGCGCACGATCTACACCGGCGCGCATCAAATCCTGCCCGGGCATACGTTGCGGATCACGAAAATTGAGGAAACGCTTACGCAGATAAGGTATTTCGATCCGAATGAATTGACTATCGCCGCGCCGCCAACCTCGAAGCAATGTCGTGCATTGATTGAATCGGCGGTCGCTGAACAGCTCGTCGCCGATGTGCCGTTGGGTGTTTTTCTTTCTGGTGGAATCGATTCGAGCGTGATCGCTTGCTCTGCGCGAAAACATCGGCGGATTAAGACTTTTTCGATTGGTTTTGACGATCCCCGTTACGATGAAACGCCATACGCCCGCGAGGTGGCTAGGCATCTGGATACCGATCATCATGAGTTTAAGGTAACGCCTGACGCGGCTGCGGATTTGCCGAAGCTGGCGCACGTGTTTGGCGAACCGTTCGGCGATTCATCGGCGCTACCGACACATTATCTATCGCGCGAAACCCGTCAGCATGTCACCGTCGCACTTTCCGGGGACGGCGGGGATGAACTGTTCGGCGGATACGACCGCTATCGCGCGATCGGCATGCCGATCGGTTTGTTACGCCCGTTCGCGCCGATCGGGCGATTATTGACGCGCGGCCATCCGAAATCGCGTGTGACGCGGTCAGGGCGATTGCTGGCATCGGCGGGATTAAATCAGGCGGATCGATATAACCAATATCTTTCGATTTTTGATGACCGTCAGATCGCATCATTATTAAAAAAACCATCGCGCCGCGATCCAGCCTTTGCGCGCGAATGGGCTGAGCTGCGCATACATCGTGATCCGGTGCAAATCGCATTAGCGATCGATCGCGTACGCTATTTGCCGAACGACCTGCTCGCCAAGGTCGATCGCGCGTCGATGCTGCACGCGTTGGAAGTACGCAGCCCGTTTATGGATCATCAACTTGTCCATGCGGTCAATCTTCTGACTCGACAGCAACTGTTTGCGGGTGGAAAGAAGCGTTTTTTGCGCGAAGCGTTCGCCGCTGATTTACCGGCAAGTGTGTTTAGCCGGCCGAAAATGGGATTTGCGGTACCGATCGGCGATTGGTTTCGATCCTCCCTCAAGCCGATGCTGCACGAGCATCTTCACGCAACCCAATCATTCGCGCGGCAACATTTTGATATGCAATTTGTCGAAAGATTGATGCATCAACATCAGTCGATGCAAGTCGATCATTCGCAGCGACTTTACGCACTATTAATGCTCGAATTATGGCATCGGTCGCGCCTAACATGCGATAACTTTTCGCTTATGCAGGCAAAGTAGACAGTTTTGCTGCATTGCAATTCACTGGGTCTCTGTGGCTTACACCGCATTGAGTTCAATGAGATGATGATTGATTGGGAAATTTTTACAGAAAGAACATCATGTCCGACAAAATTCGTTCCTACGCCGCCACCGCGGCTAAGGGCAAACTTGAACGTTTTGATTACGATCCTGGCGTTTTGAAGGACGATGAGGTCGAAATCGCGGTGCAATACTGCGGGATCTGCCATTCTGATTTATCCATGCTGGATAACGAATGGGGCATGAGCAGCTATCCGTTTGTTCCCGGGCATGAGGTGACGGGGAAAATCGTCTCGGTGGGTAAAGCCGTGACCGCACGCAAAGTGGGCGATATCGTCGGCATGGGTTGGTTCAGCGGCAACTGCCAGAGTTGTTATCAGTGCGTCAAAGGCGATCAAAATCTCTGCAAGAACGTTGAGCAGACAATCGTCGGTCGGTATGGCGGATTTGCCGATCGAGTCCGCTGCAACTGGTTGTGGGCAACGCCATTGCCCGCAGGCATTGATGTCGCCAAAGCCGGGCCTTTGTTCTGTGGCGGGATCACCGTTTTTAATCCGATCATCCAAGCGGGCGTTTTGCCGACCGATCGCGTGGGCGTGATCGGCATCGGCGGGCTTGGACACATGGCGTTGCAGTTCCTCAGCAAGTGGGGTTGCCATGTCGTCGCCTTTACATCCACCGATTCCAAGCGTGATGAAGCGATGCAATTGGGCGCGACGGAGGTTGTTAATTCACGCGATAGTGAGCAGATGAAAAAGTTGGCCGGGTCGTTGGACTTTGTGCTGTCTACGGTGAACGTGCCGCTTGATTGGGACGCGATTATCGAAACGCTCGCCCCCAAAGGCCGGCTGCATTTTGTAGGCGCGGTGCTCGAGCCGGTTCCGGTGCAGGTGTTCAGCCTGATGGTGGCGCAGAAGTCGATCGCCGGTTCGCCGCTGGGTAGTCCATCAACAACATCATTGATGATTGACTTCGCAGCCAGGCATAAGATCGCGCCGGTGACGGAGTTTTATCCGATGTCGAAGGTCAACGAAGCGCTGGATCACGTCCGATCCGGCAAAGCCCGCTACCGCGTCGTACTGCAAAATGATCTTGGATGATCCATCCGGGTAACCGCAAGAATGCTCAACCGCAGTTGGCGCCGATAAAAAAAGTGCTTTTTTTACTGTTCCATCTGCGGTTATATAAGTCTATCTCGGTGTGTAGTTCGGGGCGGAGTCGGGATGCGTCAGCATGATCGCGATCGCGCTGACGTAGAGCGCCATCCCGATGATCATCACGACAAGCGCCACGCGATAGCTTGATGTCTTCACATCGCGATAGCGTAACGTCGTCAATAGCCATTCCCGCGTCGCCTGGCCGGTTTGCATCGTCAGCCAACGCAGATGCAGAACGCCCCAGCAGACGATCGCGGCGCTGATCAGAATTAGTCCCACACCCGCCAATACCAACGCCTGCGCCCATGGGCCTGTGCCGGCGATATTCCGGCCAGAAAATCCGGTCGTGCTGATGATGATCCCGCACAGCGCCAACAGCACTTGCGCGCGGTTGTGCAGCACGCCGAATTGCCGTTCCAACATCACCATAATCTCTGGTAGTGCATCGGCACCATAGTGCGTGAGGATGCGATCGGCTTCCGGTTGGCGATCCAGACAACGATGCAGATGTGCCCCGCCATTATCAATCATGGTGCTGCCTGCGTAGCAGGTTGAGAGGTGGATGTTTTCGCTGCTTTCGCTTGCTCGACCAATTTTTTCACCTCATCGGGCAGGGTGAACTTCGCATCGTCGATCTCTGGATTGATTTTGACTTCAGTGAACTCCAACACGACCGACGCCGGGCCGACGGTTTGTTTGATCGTCATGGGCATCGTGATTTTATCGACGGTTTTGTAGTCGGACATTTCTGATACGCCGCGCATCTTTCCCATTTGGACGGTGATGCTCATGTCGCTTTTAAGGGTCAAAAATGTCTTGGTATCGATCCAATGTGTTTCCTTGTCGTTTTTTTTGGTGATGCCCGACAAGACCCACGCCATATTGTCGCCCACTTGCTCTGGGCCGATGACGGTTTTGTCCTTCAGATCGTTGAAGTGATTGATCTGTGATTGCGGATCCATCCCATCGAGCAGCTTTTCTTTTTCGTCGTCGCTGAGTAACCGTGATCCCATGATGTCGGAGTGTTCGTAGGCGATGTCGCCGTCGATGCCGGATCGGATCTGACCGATCCCCGGAATCTCTGCCAGCAATAGCGATTTATCGGCTTTGCGAAGGACTTCGACCGTGCCGGATATTTTTTGTGCCGGCATGGAAATAGTACCCTTGAGGGACATGCTTTTGATCGCCAGCATCGCCTCTTTACCGCCCGCGGCTTCGATCGATTTGTTGATGAGCGTGTCGGCATCGGGCGGTTGATCATTGCCAGCGCGGGTAGTTGTGCTGACGCACAGCGTCATACATAGCGCGGCCACAAGTTTACTGAATTTTTTGATCGTCACTTCGATTGCTCCTTCTGGGTTTTGATCCACTTCACCGCAGCGGCGATGACGGGATCGGGTGCACTATACGGGGGTTTATATTCCACGGCCTCATCGGGGATGACGCCGTGCCCTTCCAGCGTTTGCCCGCCGGCGGAAATGTAGTTCGCGACGGCGTACTGAAACGTATCGCCATTGGGGAGTTGATCGATCAGACTCGGCAGCGCCATCCCCGCCGACCGCGTGCCAAAAATGCGCGCCCGACCCACATCCTGCAATCCCCCTGCGAGGATTTCGCTGGTCGAGGCCGACCCTTCATCAATCAAAATCGCCAGCGGTTTGGTGTAAGGCGTGGCTTGCGGGTTGAGCGCAAATCCGAAGGTCATTTCTCGCTGGATCATTTCGCCGAGTTTTTGGTTCGGCTTGGTGATGAATGCGTTGCCGATGCCCATCGCCATCCCACCGATGCCGCCGGGATTGTGGCGTAAATCGAGGATAAATCCGTCGGCATCGCGTGCTTGTTCGATGGCTTTACGGAACAATCCCAAAACTTTGGGCGGATTGATGAAAAAGCTCACGTAGAAGTATTGGACATTCGACTTGAGCATTTCCGAATGACATCGAAGGGGCAATTCGGGAAGATTCCCAAACTGAACGCGTTCGATCACCTCGGTGGATGCCAACGCCGGGACAAATCCTGTGCCGGGTGTGGGTTCGATCTTTTTGTCGGCTTCATAGATTTCAAAATGCGATAATTTCAGCCTCGCCAACATCTGGCGCATGACGGCACGGGCTTCGTCGTCGGTTCGGGCAGAAGCGACTTTAGGTCGCAGTTCGTCCCGAACTGCGTTCCAATCCAGCCCTCCAAGCGTCGGGTCGTAATGCTTGTCCTGAACGGTTTTCCAAATCTGATCAAATGATGCCAGATTCAACTCACGCCGTGTATCGGGCATCGACGAACGACAACCCGCCAGCGTTAGCGAGATCAACAACAACCATGCGGTCTTTTTCATTGTCTGTATACTTCCTGCAATGAACCTGATCGTCAACGGCCAATCCCGCGAAGTCGCACCGGGTACCACGGTTCGATCGCTGATCGAGCAAGTTAAACTGACACCCGACAAAGTCGCGATTGAGCTGAATCGGCGTCTGCTGAAGAGCGAACGATACGATACCACGCTGAACGAAGGCGATGAAATCGAGATTGTCACATTTGTCGGTGGTGGCTGACGGGTTCGCGTTGTGTCAACGGATTTTAGCCACGAATCACACGAATGAATCACCAATGAAGTTATAAGTTTGGAGTTTGAAGAATTGAGAGGGTGGTTTTGACGTTGCGCCCGTGAGTTTTTTCGCCTGCGTCACCTGCGTCATCTGCGGTTCACGTCCTCTGTCCGCCGTGGTGTGTTTGGCTTACATTTTCGCGATTGGCGTGATTTTTTATCAAACTCGTCTGCCAAAGCGTCCGATACGAGTGGTAAGTGAACGAGCAGGACACCCATTTTTCGGATTCGCAGGACGATGCCGGGCAGCATTCGTTGGACGATGTTGGCTTTGAGTATCCGCCTGAGCGTCTGGCGCGGGTGTATGCCCCTAGGCCGAAGCGCAAGCCGCTTGAGCCAGGCGCGCTGCGTTCATTGTCTCTTGCCGCGATGGTGGGCGTAGGATTAGGCGCGGGGATTTATTTCCTGAAACCAGAACCCCGATCCGCCAACGCCAGTCCGATCCTCTCCCCCGCCGACATCAAGCGCCCCGCCAAGGTGCAGCTTTTCGAGCTTCCCGAATGGGACGAAGCGGCGCATCAGCAATCACAAAAGTAAGCTATTTCCCGTGCCGCTATCGCAGTTGGGCATGTGAACAACCGAAACTGTCATGCTGAGGTACTCCGAAGCATCTACATGCCTTATCTAGGGCCTCATATTTCGCGCTTCAGCTAGACGCTTCGGAATCCCCCCCGAGGGAACATTGCGGCGTTGAGTTATTCAGCGAAAGCAATGATCATCTTTTCTTAGCGGATTTCTTTGCCTTAGTCGGCTTGTCCGCGACCACTTTGCGAGGCCGACCGATCGGATTGAGGGTGTGCTGCAAACCGTGCTTGGTGGCGGCGGATCGCATGAAAGCGGGTTCGCCATACGGACGCCCGCGCTGAACCGACGTGACAAGCCGCGTCGTCTGCGCTTTATCCAACGGGGTATTCACGCGTTCGACCCAGTTCCGCGGCATTTTCACAGGCCACGACGCCATCCGCACCTTCGGCTTGCCCGATTCTCGCGCGCTCAGGCTCGACCAGCGCCATTTCTGCGCCTGTTTGACCAGGCCCTTGCGCAATGCGTTTGATTCAATAAAGGCCGCGACATCCAGAAACGGTTGGCCTGCTTCAATAGCAAAACTCTTGTAACGACCCGAGTAAACCCGTTTTGAGAGTTTGGTGCGGTTCAGCGGATGTTGGCGCACGTGTTTCACGCCCATCCACAACATGAACTTCGCCAGCGCGTCTTTCTTCGCAGGCCGCACGATCAGATGCCAGTGATCGGGCATCAGCGTGTAGGCCAGCACCTCCACCGGGTACTTTTTGGCGGCCTCAGCGAGAATCCCCTCGAACATACGATAGGCCTCATCATCTGCAAATAGCTTCACGCGCGGTGCGGCGTGGTTGATGACATGGTAAATCCCGTTGGCGAAAATACGGCGTGGTACTCTTGGCATGATTCAAATGGAAAGCGAATCCTCAATTTCTGTCAAGTCCTGCGCGACACGGGTTACAGTTTTTTTCATCACCTCTTACCGCCCCCTTTAATGGGATTGTTAATAGTGTCGATGTTCAGGCGCTTCACAGCAATTTTTCAGCGATCTGCACCGCGTTGGTGGCGGCGCCTTTGCGGATTTGGTCGCCGGAGACGAATAGTTCGATTCCGCGCCCGTCGTCGCGGGACAAATCCTGTCGAATCCGACCCACCAGCACGTCGTCCTGATGGCTGGCTGATAGCGGCATCGGGAAGGTGTTGGTTGCGATGTCGTCCACGATGGTTACGCCGGGGGCGTTGCTGAGGATTTTTCGTACCTCGTCAGGGGTGATCGGTTGAGTGAACTCAAGATTGATCGATTCGCAATGTGCCCGCGGGATCGGCACGCGCACGCAGGTCGCGGTGATCTGCATTTTGGGGACATTAAAAATCTTGCGGGTCTCTTTGACCATCTTCATTTCTTCTTCGTTGTACCCTTCCGGACCGATCGCGGTGTTGTGGCTGAACAGGTTGTTGAAGATCTGATGGGGAAATTTCTCTTTTTTGATCGGCTTGCCAGCCGCAAAATCCTTTTGCTGTTGTTCCAACTCGTACAACCCCCACGCCCCGGCGCCGCTGACGGCTTGATAGGTGCTGACGATGATTCGTTTGATTTTGTTCGCTTGATGCAACGGCCAGACCGGCACGTTCATGATGATCGTGCTGCAGTTGGGGTTGGCGATGACGCCGTTGTGCTTGTGGATTTGTTCGGGATTGACTTCCGGCACGACCAGCGGCACGCCGTCTTTCATGCGGAATGCGGAGGAATTATCGACGACGACTGCGCCGGCTGCGACGGCAGCGGGCGCGAATTCTTTGCTGATTGATCCGCCGGCGCTGAATAGCGCGATCTGGATGTCCTTAAAGCTGTCTTTGGTCAGTTCCTCGATCGTGTATTCGGTGCCTTTGAATATCACTTTTTTGCCCGCAGAACGGGCAGAGGCGAGCAGACGGAGATTTTTGATCGGGAAATTGCGTTCGGCCAACACGCGAAGAAATTCCTCGCCCACCGCGCCGGTCGCACCCACAACAGCAAGATTCACGGACATGTCCACTCCAGAAAACGGTTATGAAAAACAAAAAGAGCAACAGAATCCGTATGACAGTCCCGACGATTCACAACACAAAATAACGCAGCAAACCGGGTGGTTTGGCGTTATTTCGTCGTTGTTGTGCGTTTCGTAGGGGTCATGCGATTTCTATTGCTCTTACGTGCCTATCTTCGCACGCACCCGAATGAATTACAAGGCGGCATGGATATGACGGCAGAATGTGATGCGCAGATGACGCAAATTTCGCAGATAAATAAGGCCACGAGCGGTACGCCCGTGCTACAAAAAACGTTGAAAACACCGGGGGAAGTTCTGTCGTTTGAAGCAGCGGCATATTATTCTTATTCGTGCTTCATTCGTGTGATTCGTGGCGACTCTTTTGCATTGCAGCAGGTGGTGTAGATTCGTCATTCTGACCCGTCGGCGTATGATTGGGGAAGATGGATTTGTTCGCTGAATCACGAAAGAAGCAGTTGGATCGCGTCGCGCCGTTGGCGGCGCGGATGAGGCCACGCACGATCGACGAGTTTGTTGGTCAGCAGCACTTTCTCGCGCCCGGCAAATTGCTGCGGCGGATGCTCGAGGCCGACCGGCTGATGAGCGTCTTACTCTACGGCCCGCCGGGAACCGGTAAAACCAGCCTCGCCAGCCTGATCGCGGCCTATACCGAATCGCATTTTGAGCAAATGAACGCCGCCGGTGTTGGCGTGAAGGAAGTGCGCGCGATCCTCGACGCCGCCAAAGAACGTCTGGCGCATGGCGGGAAGCGCACGGTGCTGTTTCTCGACGAAATCCACCGCTTTAACCGCGCCCAGCAGGATATTCTGCTCGGTGATGTCGAAGCCGGGCTGATCATCCTGATCGGCGCAACCACCGAAAACCCGTTTTTCGCGGTTAATTCAGCGTTGGTTAGCCGAAGCCAGATCTTTCAATTCCAAGCCATCAGCACCGACGACATTAAAGCCCTGCTGAAGCGCGCGATCGCCGACAAAGAACGCGGTTTCGGGAAAATCGACATTCAAATCGACGAAAAAGCATTGGATTTATGGGCTGAATGGAGCGACGGCGACGCCCGCCGGGCACTTTCGGCGTTGGAAGTCGCAGTATTGAGTCAAATGCAGGATGCGAGAGGCGAGTTGCAAGAACCCAGCATTTCGCCAACCCCTAAGCCCCAAGCCGCAAGCCCTATTCCCATCCACATCAATCAGGTGGTCGCGGAAGAATCGATGCAACGCAAAGCCATCGCCTACGACGGCACCGGCGACGAGCATTACGACGCCGCGAGCGCATTGATCAAATCGATGCGGGGAAGCGATCCCGATGCTGCGATTTACTGGGTCGCGAGGATGCTAGAAGCCGGGGAAGACCCGCGGTTTATCGCTAGGCGGATCGCGATTCTCGCCAGCGAGGATATTGGTCTGGCCGACCCGATGGCGTTGATGGTGGCGTCTGCGTGCCAATCAATCGTTGAACGGATTGGCATGCCCGAATGTCAGCTCACCCTCGCCGAGGCCGCGATTTACATGGCGCAAGCCCCTAAAAGCAACGCCGCGACCCTCGCGATCGGTGCCGCGATGAAAGATGCGCGGGAAGGCAGGACCATCCCAGTCCCGCGTCACCTGCGGGATGGACATTATGCCGGTGCCAAACGCCTGGAAAACGGCGTTGGTTATCAATATCCGCATGATTCGCCGGGTGGATTTGTCGATCAGGATTACCTTGGCGTCGACAAAACCTACTATTCCCCGAAGGAGATAGGGTTTGAATTAAAGGTCAAACAACGTCTCGATGTACTCCGAAATCGAACAAAAGAGGCGACAAAATCCGATGAATGAGTATGATTCTCGCGAACGTACGTTCGGGCATGAACGTATGAGTAGATAGACAGGCGAGGTTTGGGTGTGAAAGGACGGGTCATTTACGACCCGGGCACCGGCGGATGGGAAACGAACTAAATTATCAAAACGACGACAAGATTGAGATCCGTCGTCGATTACGTGAAGTGTTGGCAGGACTGACCGACGCCCAGCGCCACTCTAAAAGTGTCGCTGCCTGCGCGTTCATCTCCGCGACGCCTGAATTTCAATCCGCCAAGACGGTGATGATTTTTCTATCGACGCCGCTTGAAGTCGATACCGCGCCGCTGGCGCTTCGCGCCTGGCAGCAGGGCAAGTCGATTGTCGTTCCGAAAGTAAGCTGGGACGCCAAGCGAATGGTCCCGGTTGAGATCAGTTCGATGTCATCTGATGAGTTGCAAACCACCCGCCACGGGTTGCGTGAACCGATCCGCGGTAACCCGGTTCCGCTATCTTTTATTGATCTGGTGCTCGTACCGGGGATGGGTTTCACTGAAGACGGGCACCGTGTTGGCCGGGGGATGGGTTTTTACGATCGCTTCCTGGCGCAGCCGGATTTTCTGGGGGTATCGTGCGGGCTGTGCTTCCAGGAACAGATCATGCCGTACATCCCAATGCTTGACCACGATATGCCGCTGGGTATGCTCGCGACAGATCGTGGCATTCTTCGGGTGTCAACCCCGTGTATTGATCGCTGCTAATGACCGCCACGCATCGCTTGCAAGCTGACAACAGGACATGGAGGTCCGTATGGCTCGTCGAAATCGTTTATCCAAAACCGTTGTGGCTGTGCTGGGCATTGCGCTGATGATTGGCGCGTTCGCGGCGGTGTATAAAGTAATCGGTTCATCTGATCCGGTCGCGCCGATTGCAAATAATGGGGACAATTCTGCTAACGCGATTATCCCTGATACCAAACTCGCCTCAGTGAAGCTCGACACGCCTCGTCCGGCAACGCAACCTGTGAAAATCACCATACCGACCACCAAGCCCACCAGCGCTGTGGTCCCCGGGTTGGTCGTTCCATCCACGCCTACCGCCTATAGCTCCGCAGAAGCCAAAGCCTTGATCGAAAAAGCCGACGCCAAACGCAAGCAGGATGATCCGGTCGCTGCGAGAAAATTGTTGATCGAAGCCGTTGATAGTAAGAAGCTTACGCCCGCCGAACACGATGATGTGCTGCGCCGCTTAAGCGAAATCAACGAAACGGTTGTCTTCTCCCCGCGAAAGTTTCTTAGCGACGAAACCGCCGAGCAATACAAAGTTCAGCCCGGCGACCTGATGCAGAAAATCGCTGCGAAGTACGACATCACCTGGAAATTTCTAGGTCGTCTCAACGGCATCTCGGACCCGCGCAAGTTGCAGGTGGGCAAATCGTTGAAAGTTGTTCGCGGACCGTTTCATGCACTGGTGAATAAGACCGAGTTCACACTCGACGTCTACATGGGCAAGCCCAATCAGCCCGGCTCGATTTTCCTAAAACGTTTCCGTGTCGGCCTGGGTGAAAGCGATTCGACCCCGACCGGTGAATGGCTGGTCGATACCAAGCTGGAAAATCCCCGCTATTTCAACCCCCGCGCCGATGGCCCGCGCGTGATCGAACCCGATGACCCCGCCAATCCGCTTGGCGAGCGATGGATCGCCCTCACCGGCACGGCTGGGCAGGCGTTAGGCAAATCCAGCTACGGCATCCACGGCACGATCGATCCGGCGTCAATCGGACAGAAAAAATCCATGGGCTGCATCCGCATGATTAATGAAGATGTAGAACTGGTCTACGACATGCTCATCAGCGGCAAAAGCACCGTGACAGTCGTTGAGTAATAGGAACCTCTCAACCTCACACTCGTCATCTTTGTCATGCCGAAGTACTCCGAAGCATCTCCTTTGCCCGCAAATTGCGGCGGTTTTGACGCTTCAGCGAGACCTTTCGGATTACCTCAAGGTGATATTCAGGCGGGAGGGGTTGCCCAGATTCTCCCCTATATACTCTTGACATGATTTACGAGTGATACGGATCGTGGTTGGTGACTGCATTTCATGCCGGTCCTGTATGAGTATCTGCCTCGCCTATGTGCTCGTGCATCTCACGGGCTCAACGCGGCATCGAACGATTCACGTAACGACCGCATCTGTGCTTCCGCCAATCGTTTGCCGGTTTGAGATATCCACCACAGTATCCCGACTACCACCAGCGCGATGCCGCTGATCCAAAATCCCCATGCGTGGTAACGTAGCATGAGTTGCGCCAGACCTATCATCGAGCTGAAAAAGATCACGCAGCAGAGGAACAGATACGACAACGCGAACGCCGTCCACACCGCTGGGCGCGGACTGAACCGTCCGAACAGTTGTGTACCCGCCTGCGTCGGAATCACCGACACCTGCAGCCACGGCGACCAGAATCGCTGCTGATGGTTTGGCATCGCGATCCACACAAATGTCCCAGCGCAGGATGCTTCGGTTCTCGCTCCGGGAACGCGCGCCCACCGGGTCAAAACCCGTCGAGCATCCAAACCCACCCGCAAACGTTCGGCAACGATATTGCAGGCTTCAGTCAGATCGACGGTGAAAGTCGGACGAAGTTCCAATGCCATCGTTTACTCCTCCCGGGGATGTGCAAATTATTCCACGTCACTAACTCTGTGTCGCCCCGGCTGCTTGCAGGCTGCTGTCCAAGTGTCAAAAGTCTGAAAACACCATCATTTTTCCAAAACTGCCCGCCGTCCTATTTGAGGCCTCTCCGCACACAAATAATGCAATTCCACTAACGCATTCGACACCGATCATCGCCGATGCTAACGTCATGGGTATGAAAGGATCAACCATGAAGTACACCATTCTATTCTCCGGCGCGATCGCGGTCGCGACCATCTCATCCACAATCGTCCGCGCCGAGGAGGCTTCACCGCAAACCGCGCCGTCGACCCAGCCCGTCGACCAACGCAAAGCCGCCAGCTACGGCATTGGTTATGACATGGGCAAATACATCAGCCGATTGCCGATCAAACTGGACGACGCTGCGGTAAACGCGGGCTTTGCTGATGGTCGCAGCGGCGCGGAATCGAAAGTTACGCCCCAGCAGTTGCAGGCCGCGATGACGGCGCTGAGCACCGAGATGCAGGCGGCCGAGATGGAAAAACAAAAAGCACGTCAGGGCGACCTCGCCGCAGCGGGTGAAAAAGCGGTTGGTGAAGGCAAGGCCTATCGCGAAGCCAATGCCAAAAAGCCCGGCGTCACCACGACCGCTTCGGGATTGCAAATCGAACATCTGAAGCAAGGCGAAGGCGCCGCCCCGACAGCTGCGTCAACGGTGAAAGTTCACTACACCGGCACGTTGATCGACGGAACAAAGTTTGATTCATCCGTCGATCGCGGCGAACCGATCGAGTTCCCGCTCAACGGCGTGATCAAAGGCTGGACCGAAGGCCTGCAACTGATGAAGGTCGGCGGCAAGGCACGACTGGTCATCCCCCCGGAAATCGGCTACGGCGCACAAGGCTCCCCGCCGGTCATCCCCCCGAACGCAACACTTGTTTTTGAAGTAGAATTGCTTGCGGTGAAGTGATTTTGCTGTTTGATCTTAGGTATTTGGTAAGCGTTGAAAAAGCTTTCGGTCTGAAGGTACAGGCGCATTGGCATGTTTTCCGCCGATGGCGCACGCGCTGAATATCATCATTCCTACCTCCGTTGCAGCGGCTGTCTGTTTTCATCCGCGATTGAAAACAAACCACATTCCAGCCAAGTAACCGCGCACTATTGGCCAGACACCCGTGGAACAAGCGCCGCGATGAACATCCGGTTCTGTGACTGTGGCGGTTTTGCGTCCGATTTCTATTTGTGTTTGATTCGTGCGATTCGTGGCAAACTCTTCCTCTGCGACGTGTGTGTGACCTGTGGCTGATCCGTTTTCTTGATGTTCCGCATGCGCAGTCGTTCGACAATCATTCCAATACCCCTTAAATTGCTCCGTTCGCCTGCGAAACGTTGGCGAACGACACTTTAGAAACCGGAAGACTAATGTCAGAATTCATCCAAACGCGCTACCGTTCCCACACCTGCGGCCAACTTCGTGCTAGCGATGTTGGTCAAAATGTTGCCCTATCCGGCTGGGTGCATTCCTACCGCGATCACGGCGGGCTTGTATTCATTGACTTACGCGACCGCGACGGGCTGACGCAACTGGTTTTTGATGGCGATCTCTGCGGCGAAGCATCGCTGAAACTAGCGGGTAAAATCCGCAACGAATGGGTCATCGCGATTACCGGCAACGTCGTCGCCCGCGCGCCGGGATTGGTGAACAACAAACTCGCGACCGGGGGGATCGAAGTCCGCGTCGTTACGCTTGAATCATTAAGCGAATCGCCGACGCCGCCGTTCCTGCCCGACGATCGCGAACTGGTCAACGAAGAACGCCGTTTGCGGTACCGGTATATTGATTTGCGTCGTGGCGAGATGCAAAATACGCTGCGCACGCGGTATCAAGTCACCAAAACGATGCGCGATCATCTGGGCGATCTGGGTTTTTGGGAGATCGAAACACCCATCCTCACCCGATCGACCCCCGAAGGCGCACGCGACTTTCTCGTCCCCTCACGCCTTTCGCCCGGCAGCTTTTATGCGCTGCCGCAAAGCCCGCAGCTATTCAAGCAAATCCTGATGGTCGGCGGCTGTGATAAATACATGCAGATCGTGCGATGTTTCCGCGATGAAGACCCCCGCGCCGATCGCCAGGCCGAGTTTACGCAGCTCGATATCGAAATGTCGTTTGTCGATCAATCGGACGTGTTGAAGGTAATTGAAGGATTGGTGCAAAGGATCTGGAAAGAGACGCTGAAGATCGACATCGGCGAGATTTCACATATGTCGTATGACGACGCGATGCGAGACTATGGATCGGATCGTCCTGACCTGCGATTCGGCATGAAACTGACCGACATCACCGATCTGGCGCACACGACCGAATTCGGTGTGTTTAAGAACGCTGAGTGTGTCAAGTGCATCGTCGTCGATGGCGGATCAAAACTGACGCGAAAAGAAACCGACGGACTAGCAGACTGGGCCAAGGGTTATGGTGCCAAAGGGTTGGCGGTCACGAAAATCGTCAACGGCAAACTCGATACCGGCGTGGCGAAGTTTCTGACAAGCATCGAATCACAACTGATTGAACGCACAGGCGCTAAGGAAGGCGACCTGCTCTGCTTCGCGGCCGACAAATCCAAAATCGTCCACAAAGTACTCGGCGAGCTGCGGCTGAAAATGGCGAAAGACATGCAAATCAAGCCTAGCAAAGAGTTTGCATTTCTGTGGGTCGTCGATTTCCCGATGTTTGAATGGGATGACGATGAAAAGCGTTTCGTCGCGATCCACCATCCGTTCACCGCCTGCAAGGATGAAGACCTGTCCAAGCTCGACAGCACCGATCAAGCGGTCATCGCGGGCATGAAATCTAAAGCCTACGACATCGTATGCAACGGCTACGAAATTGGCGGCGGAAGCATTCGTATTCATCGGATGGATGTGCAACAAAAAGTCTTCAAGTTGCTGGGCATCAGCCCCGAACAACAGACCGGAAAGTTCGGATTTTTGCTTGAAGCCCTCAGCTTCGGTGCCCCCCCGCACGGCGGGCTGGCGATCGGCGTGGACCGGCTGGTGATGATGCTCCGTAACATCACCAACATCCGCGACGTGATTGCGTTCCCCAAAACCCAGACCGGCCAGGACATCATGTGCGGCGCACCGGCGCCGGTGGATGATCGGCAGTTGAAGGAAACGCATATCAAGATCGTCGAGCCGGTGGTGTCTAAAACTTCGGGGTAAATTGACGATTTTGCTTGATTGTCCACACTGGCGAGCACGAAAAGGAGTTCGAGAATGCATCTTATTGCAGATTCTGTCCGGCCCTATTTTTCCGCCGATTCTCAACTCGAAGGCGACCGGTGTTTCCTGGATGGTCATGCGTATGACATGGATTTTCGTAGCGGAATCGTAAGAGGGTTTGTTGAAGACAGCGATACAGGGGAAGAGTATGAGGCGTTTATCAGTTTCGATGCCAATCGTCGCATCAAGGCTGGTTGCACTTGCAACGATATTATCGGGATACAGGCATGCAAACACTTGTGGGCACTGGTGCGCAGCGCCGATGCTGAAATCGCCAAAAATCCCACTTTGCTCGTTGGTATTATGAGTGCCGCCAGCGGGATTAACATCACGACGCAACCATTCACGAAAAATCCCGCAAAGGCATTACCCGCACCGGATCAGATGTCAATGTTTCTGCAGCACATGGCGCGGTATGATCATTCTAGGGCATTTCCGTTTATCGACGAGCCGGACATCTTTCCATCTGACAAGCGGCTTTGCTACCAGCTCAATGTGGATGTGACCGCTTACGAGGATGACGAGCCGTGCTTGAGCCTGACGATTTGCTCGCAGAAACAAAAAGCAAACGGAACGTACGAAACTCCCAAACCTTTGAATTCCGTGGAATTGTGGGCAGCATCCCCGGATGATGCGGATCGCGAGATACGATCAATACTGCTATCACGCAGCTTGGACGCGTATGCCGACGATCGATTTGATGCTGGCAAAAATATTCCTCTGGGACGCGAATCGCTTCAGGGTGTCCTTAAACGCATCTGCCAAACGGGTCGCGCTACGGCACGGTTTTCATCTACTTATTCGAGTGATTCGGTGCAGATTGTGCCTCTGCAATGGGATGCTGATGCAGCATACGAAGTGATTCTTAGCGCTACGCAGTCGGACCAGACGGCAGATTTCGCAATTGTATTCCATCGCGACGGATCCGAGGATATCTCAGCCGATCAAATCAGCGCGCGATGCTACGACCATTATCTGCTAAAAAATGGGAAGCTGCTTCGCGCTGGCTTTTCCGGAATCGGGTTCATGGAAATGAGCCGAAAGTTCTTTCCGCTGTCGGTTCCACGCTCGCGGGCACGTGAGGCTGTAAAAATTTTGAGCATCGCAAACGGTGCGCCCCGCATTGTCGCATCAGACGACATTGCTTTTCCTATACATGATGTCATTCCAACGCCACTTCTGCACGTCAGCCCGCATCAGTACATAGCATCAGAATTGGAGGCAACACTTTATTTCATATACGGCGAGCATCAAATTGAAGCGGCATCGTCAAGCCCGGCGATTGTGGTCACCATTGACGGCGAGGAAAAAATCATCCGTAGAAAGTTAGATGCCGAACTCGAGGCATTCAATACGCTACGGGCGATGCCGATTCGCCCGATGTCGCAAAGCGAACCCACAGCATTTCGATTGCCATCCAAAAGACTGCCCGCAGTGATCGGCACGCTTTTACGCGCCGGATGGCGCGTCGAGGCCGAGGGCAAGCTTTATCGTCCAGCACGATCGTTGGCGATCCGCGTCGAAAGCGGCATCGACTGGTTTGATGTCCGTGGCAAGGCTGATTTCGATGGACAAGAAGTGCCTTTCCCCCAAATCCTCGAAGCCATCCGAAAAGGTGAAACGACGATTCTGCTCGGCGACGGAACCGTCGGAATTTTGCCCGATGATTGGTTACGCAAATACGCCGGGTTTAACGCCGCCGGTGAAATTGATGGCGATTCCATTCGCTTCAAACCCACGCAGGTCATGCTGCTCGATGCCCTGCTGATGCAGCTTCCCGGCGTTGACGTAGATCGACAATTCGCTGATGCACGTCAAAAGCTGGCTTCATTTCAGAAGGTACAGGCGTGCGACCCCGACCCTACTTTCTCTGGCACGTTGCGTCCGTACCAGCGTCAAGGTTTGGGATGGTTGAAATATCTGAATGAGTTCAATTTCGGCGGTTGTCTCGCAGACGATATGGGTCTGGGTAAAACGATTCAGGTGCTGGCGCTATTGGAATCGCGCCGGATCGAAGGCAAGGGACCGTCACTGGTGGTCGCGCCGCGGTCGCTTATTTTCAACTGGAAAGCCGAGGCCGAGCGGTTCACTCCGAAGATGCGTATTTTGGATCACAGCGACACCGGCCGTAAAAAAACAACCGAACACCTGTCCGATTACGATCTGGTACTCACGACCTACGGGTTGCTTCGCAGCGACGCGGCAATTCTGAAGGACTTTGAGTTCGATTACGCGATTCTGGACGAAGCACAGGCGATCAAAAACTCCACCACCGCCAGCGCCAAGGCCGCTCGACTCATTAACGCAAGACATCGGCTGGTGATGACCGGCACGCCGATCGAAAACCACCTCGGCGAACTCTGGAGCCTGTTTGATTTCCTAAACCCCGGCATGTTCGGCAGCAGCAGCGGGTTCAAAGTGCTGGCAGGCGGAGACACCGACGAAAAAACGAATCGCGACCTGATTTCCCGCACGATCCGCCCGTTCATGCTTCGGCGTACCAAAAAACAGGTCGCAACCGATCTACCCGATCGCATCGAACAGACCCTCTTTTGCGAACTCGAACCCAAGCAACGCAAAGTCTATGACCAACTGCGCGATCACTATCGTCAGGCGTTGCTAAAATCGGTTGATACCGTCGGGATCAACAAATCACAGATTATGATTCTCGAAGCCCTGCTTCGACTTCGCCAGGCGGCGTGCGCCCCGGCGATTATTGATCCGGACAAGCACGGAAAAATTCCTAGCGCAAAGATCGACACCCTCATCACGCAACTGACCGAAGCGCTCGAAGAAGGCCATAAAGTGCTGGTTTTTTCTCAGTTTACGTCCCTGCTTTCGATCGTCAGCAAGCAGCTGAACGACCTGAAAATTACGCACGAATACCTCGACGGAAAGACCAAGGATCGTCAAAAGCGCGTCGAACGCTTCCAAACCGATGC
Organism: Tepidisphaerales bacterium; assembly: GCA_038210015.1. Taxonomy (GTDB): domain Bacteria; phylum Planctomycetota; class Phycisphaerae; order Tepidisphaerales; family Tepidisphaeraceae; genus BPJO01. Next base: position 57,488 of record JBBQXB010000001.1, on the reverse strand, counting down.
GGGATGCGGGGTATTCCTGATCAGTCTTAAAGCGGGTGGCGTCGGGTTAAATCTGACCGCTGCCGACTATGTATTCCTGCTCGATCCGTGGTGGAACCCTGCTGCCGAGGCGCAGGCGATCGACCGCACGCATCGCATCGGACAAAATCGCACGGTGATGGCGTATCGACTCATCGCAAAAGATACCGTTGAGGAAAAAGTGTTGGAATTGCAGCGCACCAAGCGCGAACTCGCCGACTCGATCATCGGCGACACTGAAAAACTCTCCGGTGCAGTCACCCGCGACGACTTGGCGCTATTGCTATCGTGATCCAATTTCGGTCGCGTAGATGAGCAATCTTTAAAGTTGCAATTCCAGATTGCCAATTCGTAGTGGAAGTGCAGAATCACCGCTGAGCCGCGCTTTTCACTTTGACATCGGTACGTTCTTATGATTCGAACCAAGATCATCGCAACCATGGGCCCAGCGGTGAGTACGCCCGAAACACTTTATTCAATCTTTGAAGCCGGCGTCGACATCTGCCGACTCAATTTTTCCCACGGCGATCTGGTCCAGCACGCCAACACACTCAAACTCATCCGCGAAACCAGCGCACGGTTCCAACACCCGATCGCAGTCCTAGGCGACCTGTGCGGGCCTAAAATTCGCGTCGGGCACGTCGCGGATATCAACAACACCGGTGGCATGCCCGTTGCGGTCGGCGATCAGATCATCGTTCAACGTGCCACGATCCTTGGCGATAATCTGCGCATTTCCAGCACGCTGGAAACGCTGGTCGATGATGTCAAAGTCGGCGACCGCATTCTGATCGAAGACGGGCTTTTGCGATTTGTCGTCACCGACAAAACCGCCGACGAGTTTGTGATGGCCTGCACCGCGGGCGGGATCATCAAAAGCCGCAAGGGCATCAATCTGCCAAATACGGTTGTGACCGTTCCATCAATCACCGATCAGGATTGGGAATGTGTCGATTGGGCGATCAAAAATGATCTGGATTATCTGGCGTTGTCGTTTGTCAGGCGTGCAAAGGATATCGAGCTGTTGCGCGGGCATCTGCAATACAAAAAAGCACCGAGTATCGCGTTGATCGCCAAGATCGAAAAGGCTGAGGCGCTGACTGAAATTGATGCGATTCTCGATGCGTCCGACGGGCTGATGGTCGCGCGCGGCGACCTCGGGGTTGAGATGGATCTTTCCCGCGTGCCGATCATTCAAAAAGACCTGATCCGCCGGTGTCAGCGGGCTGGTAAACCGGTCATCGTTGCGACGCAAATGCTACAAAGCATGATCGACGCCTCCTCGCCCACCCGCGCCGAAATCTCCGATGTCGCTAATGCGATTCTCGACGGAACCGATGCGGTCATGCTGTCGGCGGAAACGAGCGTAGGGAAATTTCCGGTGCTGGCGATCCACGCGATGGCGCACACCGCTGGGGTGACCGAAGAATACATGGATCAAAATCTGCCGCCGGATGCGATCCCGCCTCAACTCTCCAATGCGTCGCACGTCGCGGCATCGCTGGCGCGGGGCGCCTGGCGGATCGTCACCGATCTGAAAGCCAAACTCTTGGTCATCTGGTCGCAAACGGGAGCAACCGCACGCGTGTTTTCAAAACATCGCTTTCACTGCCCGATCGTCGCCATTTCGTCGGATCAACGATCGCTGCGACGCATGGCGATTCATTACGGGGTCGTTCCGCAGTTAATGGAAAAACCCACTGACATCGCCGATCTATTCGAACGCATCGATAAAACGCTGCTGGATCACAAATACGCCAAACCCGGCGATCGGATCGTTATCGTCGCCGGTTGGTCGCCCACGACGCCGGAAACAATGAACGGTATGATTATCCACAGCGTCGGCGACAAATGGACCGCACTGAGCCCCACCGGGCAAGTGCATTAAGCGGAATCGAGGATCGCGATGAAACATCATCCTATTTATGTCAGCCTCAAAATGATTCTGCTATGCGGGCTTTTTGTCGGCTGTGAAAGCCAGCGCGACATCGTTTCAACGCCGAGCACCGCACCGGTGACGCAGATTGATCCCGCCCGCGCCGAACCCGATTTCTGGTTAAATCAGCCCGCAAATCACCGCACTGCTGTCGCCGGTTTTGATACGCTCTGGGATGCCGCCGATGAAGTGAGTCGCGATTTGCTGTTTAAGATTGATCGCCGCGACCGACGGGCCGGCATATTGACCACCGCTGCGACCGTATCGGCACAGTGGTATGAACCGTGGCGACAGGAATTGCAGCAATTTGACGATGTTGCCGACAGTTCCGTCGCAACGATCCGCCGTACGATCCGCTATGAGTTTGCCCGCCAAGGCGATGCCTACGTCATCACGCCCAAGGTGTTGGTCGAGCGTCAGGCGATTGTCGAACGTCGGATCAGCGGCGCGTTACCGCGAACCTATTTCCGCCGCGATCGTGACCTCAACACCTTCGGTTCGCGCGAAACAGACGCCGGTGTCACCCTCCCGGACAGCTACTGGTATCCCATTGGCAGGGACGAATTGCTCGAAGCCAGATTGGTCGAAAAGATCAACGCTGCGATCAGGTGAACTTGCAACCACGTGAAGCTAGTGACGCTTCACTCGTGCGTTAGCCGCAGCGGATCAACTTGGTCGATGATGCCGATCTCGTGGGCCATCTGATGAAACTGCCGGATGGCTTGGAGTTGGGGTTCGCCGATCGTGAACTTCAAGTATTTCAGCAAATAGTTTCGCGCAATATCGCTAGGCCAACGGCGCGGGATTGCGTCGCGGCGGATCAGTTCATCCACGTTTTCCAATCCCAATCGTAGCGCTTCGGATAATCGCGGTGACAAGTCGCCGATTTCAACTCCCGGTCGAACCGTCCAGACCGCAAAAACAAATGGCAATCCAGTCATTGATTTCCATGCAGCCCCGAGATCGAGTTGGTGATCGAAACCGATGGGTTCGTCGGTGACAACTTTGTCCCCGATCAATAGCCGCGTTTCTTGCGCGGCGTCGGTCGCATCGGTTAAGGGGATGATGTCGGGCGTGATTCCGTATTGTTTTTGCAAAATAATCCGCGCCAGCGCGACGGATGTATGGCTATCCGCGTCGGCCGCCAGGATACGAGTGCTTTCGATTGGAGTGCGTGAAAATAGCCTGACCGTCAACGTCGGGCCGTCACAGCCGATGCCGGTCGCGGGGATGATCCGCAAATCCGGCGCTCGCTGATAATCAATCACTGGCAACAGTGCGACATCGGCGCGATCTTCCACCAAATCCGACAGCAAGATCGATGGCACCCCAAACCTTAAACGCAGACGGGCATCGCGATCCAACCCATACACCAACGGCGCGGTATTGAAAAATGAAACCGCGCTAAGTCGTAAAATGCGTGGAAGAGTTTCGGCGGGTCGATCCATCAGGATGGCTTTCATACCAGACGATCGGTTTACAGGCACGTGATGTTGCTTTCAAAATCCTCGTACTGTTGCCAAATCTCCACGGCCCGCACGACCGGCATAAACCTCCCAAAGTGCAATACGCCTGCCCCCTGTTGATAAAAATGGATTCAGACGGGGTTTATCGGCATTTCGTATAGGTTCCGTATCCTTGGCATCGAAGTTGCCTGATACAGAATGAATCGTCAGAGGTGTCGGACATGAATCAACTCGTCGCAACCTACTTCACCGATCGCAAGCTCCGCATCGCGTTACTCGCGCTGGCGACCTTCGCGGCGTTGTGCTGATTCGCCAGCTGGCGGGTTCACCGCCGAAGTCGCTGTGAAAATCACCCTTTTTCACTCAATACGTCCTGTGCTGCAACGCGAAACCACTTATCCCTAATCGCTACGCGATCGGGCTATGCGGGGTTTACATCCGCAGTGAGTCGCATATTGTGTGGCATATAGGGATGAAGAGTTGATAGGACAGTTACTCACCCGGTTCAAAGTTCTTTCAAAGCGCATGCTGGCATCAGTCGGCGTGCGCGAAGATGTCGGCCTAATTCCGGTCGCGGTGGTCATCGGCTTTGTTACCGCAATTCTGGCGGTGGTCTTTCACCTGCTGATTGAGTGGCTGAAAGATATTCTCTACGCCCGTCGCAGCAGCGAATGGTTGTACGGACCTGGGCTTTGGGCGTTAGTCGCATTACCCGCGGTCGGGGGATTGATTGTCGGGGTCATCACACGGTATCTGATTCGTTCTCAAGGCAGCCACGGCGTGGTGGACGTGATCGAATCGGTCATGCGCACCCGCGGATTTGTCAAACCGATCACCGCGATTGAAAAAATCATCACCTCCGGCATAACGATCGGCACGGGCGGTAGTTGTGGTGCGGAAGGCCCGATCGTGCAGATCGGCGCCGCCGTCAGTAGCGCGGTGGGACACCTGCTATCTATCTCGCGACAACGCATGCCCTTGTTGATCGGGTGTGGAACGGCGGCGGGAATCAGTTCGATATTTCATTCGCCCATCGGCGGTGTGCTGTTTACGCTGGAAGTGATTCTCCGCGATTTTTCGGTTCGCACCTTCGCACCGGTGGTCGTCGCCAGCGTGATCGCAAGCGTTGCGACACAGGCGGCGATGCAGCAATTCGGTGCCTACTCGGAATATCATTCGATTTTCTGGGCACCGTATCATCTGCTGGGACCCGATTTTTCTGTCACTTGGGTGCAGGCGCTGCAATTCACGTTATTGGGTATCTTCTGCGGGATGATCGGCGCGATGCAGACGCGCCTGCTTCTGCTCGGTGATCGCCTGTTTCATCCGCTGAAAAAAATCGGCGTTTTTCGTCCGATGGTCGGGGGCGTTATTCTTGGACTGATGGGCGTGGGGTATGTGCTGATCTCGTCATTCGTTCTCGACACCCCAAAACCCGTGCCTTTTTCTGACTATCCGATGCCTTCATTCTTCGGCGACGGCTACGGCGTCATCCAGACCATGTTGCAAGGCAGTTTTGCGCTAAATCTCGATTACAAAACGACCGCAACCATCCTGCTGTCTCTTATCGTGCTGAAATTGCTCGGAACGACCGTCACGCTCAGTTCCGGTGGATCAGGCGGGGTCATCGCGCCGTCGCTGGTCTTGGGCGCAGCGGGCGGGTTATTGCTGGGAACAATCCTTCACGCGATGGGATTTGTCAGCGCACTGCCGGCAGCGATGGCGCTGGTCGGCATGGGCGCGGTGCTGGCCGCGGTTGTACACGCGCCGTTGGCGTCGATCCTGATTGTCTTTGAACTGACCCAAAGCCCCGGCGTGATCGTCCCGGCGATGCTCGCAACCGTCATGGCGCACGGAATGTCACGCATTCTGCATTCCGACAGCGTCTATACCAATGCCCTTCGCGAGCGCGGGCTTAGCCCCGAAGCCGCTGCCGATATGTCGGTCTTGCGAAAATACGCGATCGACCACCTGCCGCTGGAACCGATTGTCCCGCTACGCGCCAATGATCCATTCCAAACGGCGATTGATCTGGCATCTGAAACCGATCGCAGCAATTTTGTCGTGACGGACGAAACGGGGCATTTCACAGGCATCGTCACTAGCCAAGAGATCCGTCAAGTCTTGCTCGATGAAGAAGCGATCCCACTGTTGACGGTCGGCGAAGTGATGCGTTCGGACATCAAACCGATGCGTCACACCGAAAATCTGGCTGCGTTGTTCGATGCGTTTCTCGCCCACGATATCGAATCGCTGCCGGTCGGACTGGATTACGATCCGAGCAAGACGATCGGTATCGTTACGCGGGATTCTCTGATGAAACACTATCAGAAACATTGGCGGGAGAGCTGAAGACCTCTTTCAGCGTCGCCAATGACCCGGCGGGATAGGTGAACGCACCGATGGTTTTGCGGGTTTTACCGTCGCCGGAATATCCTTCAACTTTCACATCGACTTCATCCACATCTTCGTGATCCGGCGCGACATAGGCATTGACCATCACCGGCCCGGCGGCGTCGGTTGCGGCGTAGGTTTTGATCTGTTCGACATTGCCCGCGCCAAGCGAGTGAACGACGGAAGTCGCCATTCCGGCATCAAACGAACCGAGATAGACCGGCTTTTTCCAATCTGCAGAGACGCGCGAGTAAGGCTCTGCGGCGCGAACGCGTGTCATCAGGAACGCCACCACTGCGACGATCAGCAATTCAATCACCCAGTAAATCCAGACGCCGATGCCTGTAATCGGTGCGCCACTACTCGTCCCGGTTTTGCTGATGGTGATGCCTTGCGCGGCCTCCCAGTTTAGGTAATCAATAAAGTTTTCAACGGCGGCGGCTTCGACAAAGGCGCGGACTTCAAGTGGCGCTTTAGAATCGCGGATCATTTCCTCTTTTTCCGCAGGGGTCATTTCGCGGATTGCTGCGACATCGTCGGCATAGACGATTAATTCGCTTTTGAACGCGTCGTAGTCAAAATGGTGCATCAGCACCATCGCTGCAACCCCGCCTAAAAAACCCATCGCCCCGCCTACAAATTGGTTGCGAATCCGTCCTTTGCCAATGCACCAGTTACCGACAAATCCCAGGACAAACCCGATCCCGGCGGGGAAAAGGAAGATCAACCAGAAATATTTATTCACATGATGCGCCGCAAACCCCAGCACCCCCCCCGTGACGATCATCGCGGCGAGCATCGAGATCAACCCGCTTTGCGTGATCCCCCCATCCGGTTTATACGGACGCACGGTAAGATCAGGCATGGCCGGGGTTTGCGGAATGTCGCTCATAGTTTGCACCGATCCTGAAATTAAACAAATGCCGCAAAGATTATCAAACCCGTGCGGATTAACAATCGCTTGTGGCGTGTGTCTATTCAGACAGCACGGTATCCTGTCGATAAGTCTGGAATACAAAAGGAGATTGTCGTGAAGTTAATTTTTGGATTGATGTTGGTAGCAGTGGTGTTGGTGGGTTGTTCGAGCAAGGAAAAGAACGGCCGCGTGCGTCCGCCGGTGGATGAACTGGCAGACGGCGGACGAGGGCTGCAAGGCAAGGATGTCGTCACGGCATCGGATAAAATGGCTGCATCGTTGCTAACATTGCCCGCGTTGAATGCGTCGCAAACGCAATGGACGATTGTCGTCGATCGCGTCGAAAACCTGTCGGTCAGCCAGCGAAGCAATCTCGATATCTTCCTGCTGCGCCTACGCAGCAAGCTCATCACGATGGGCGGCGGCCGCGTGCAGTTGATCGAAAACCTGCAAAAATTTAACGACCTCCGCAATCGCGAACTCGAACAAACCGGCGATCAGTTCGGTCAAGGCGGTTTGGGCAACAAACCCAAGACCGTCCAGCCCGATTATTTTCTGTCCGCCAAGCTCGCGGAGTTGCCGAATCGCGATACCAGTTATTTTCTGGTCGATTTCACGCTGACCAAAATCGATCGCACGATCGTCTGGGGCGACATCTACGAAGTCACCGCAAAACGATGATTATACAAAACATGGAACTGCAGATTGCGCAGATGACGCAGATGCAGAATCAGATTGGTAGAGGTTGATTTCGCGGGTAAACGGACCCCAGCACGGCTTTGCCACGAACTCGTTCCAATCGGATGTTCGCTGTGCTTCTGTGTCTCTGTGGCAAATTCGTCTGCGATTTTTTTGACGAGGATGTTGAATGAAATGGCTGGCCTGCCTGATCGCGTTGCTGGCGGTGTCGTGCAAAAGCGCGGTGCAAAGCGGCACGTCCACCGCGCTAGATGGCGTAGACCTCGTCCGCATGACCGACGACATGGCCGCGCGGATCGGGTCTGATCTACAGGTCAATCAGGCGATCCAAGTCAGCGGACCGTTGAAAATCGTCGTGACCCCGGTCGTTAATCAGCTTCGCGCCGAAGTGATCCCCCGCGGCGCTGCCAACGCCTTTACCGGCAGGGTTCGGGCATTGGTTAGCAAACATGCACCCGATCGTTTTATCTGGATTATGAATCGCGACGCCTTTTACGACCTGCGCAGTCGCGAAAGACAGTTGCAGATCGACGCCGGGCCAAATCCCGATACCGTCCAGCCCGATTACGCATTGACCGCCACCTTCTCAAGCCTCGGCGACGAGAACCGCAAACGCCGCGAACAATTTTATGTCTGCGTATTTGAACTGACCAATATCCAAACCCGCGCGTTACTCTGGTCAGGTTCGTACGAGATTAAAAAAGAAAGCGTCCGCGATTTTCTGGATTGAAATGATGGCTTAACCGCCAGATGAACGTTGATCAGCGCAGATGAAGACAAAGTGCAATAACATCCGCATTTCGTGGCACGGGTTTGCAACTCGCATTTGCATCTCTTATCTGCGTTTATCCACGCTCATCTGGGGCTTACTCATCCTTGCTGGGTGTCAGCAATCCAAATCGTTCAAACAGGGTGAATCGGCGGTGCGGTATTATTTTGATGGCGATTTTCCGCGCGCGATTCGCAAGCTTGAACCACTTTCGCAAAAAACCGACGAAAATTATGTGCTGAATAATCTCCGTCTCGGTTCGGCGGCACTGACCGCATATGAATTGGACGAAGCCGAGGCCGCCTTTTTACGCGCGTGGGAAGTCATCAACGCCGGCGGCGTCAACTCTGGTGGCCGCGCGGTGGCGGCGGTGTGGATCGACGAAAAACTTAAAATCTGGAAAGGCGAACCCTACGAACGCGCCCTCGCCAGCTTTTATCTCGGACTGACCTATTACATGCGTCAGGATTACAACAACGCGCGCGGCGCGTTTGAAAATGCGCTCTTCAAACTCCGCGATTACGCCAATCCAGATAAAGACCGATCCGATTACTCGCAACAGGAAAGCACGTTCGTACTCGCGCATCTGATGCTCGGCCGCTGTCAGTTGCGACTCGGACGCGAAGACCTCGCGCAGCAAGCCTTTGACGACGCCAAACGCCTTCAGCCGCGATTATCAGGATTGGCCGAACCTGCCATCCATGCCGAATCGAATGTGCTATTGGTGGTTGATTTCGGTTACGGCCCTCGCAAAGTGACCGATTATGACGGCGCGATTGTCGGTTTCGCGCCCACACCCAACACGGCCGGTTATCTGCCCAAGGCGCGGGTGATCGTCAATCAGTTTGATTACGCGATCGACGGCTTAAACGAACCGACACTGGATACGATCGCGATGGCGCAGGATCGACGATGGCAAAGCATTGACACGATTCGCACGGTGAAAACGACTGTCGGCACGGGACTGATCGCTGCCGGCGCGGGTTACGGGATATATCGCGGGGCAAAAGGCGACTTTGAAGCCCAGGACGCTGCGATCGTCGGCGGGTTGATCGCGGCTGGGGCATTATTAAAAGTCACCAGCCAGGCGGACGTGCGACAATGGGAGATGGTGCCGCGATCGATCTATCTACTGCCATTGAAATTGCCGCCCGGAACGCACGATATCACCGTATCCTTCCCCGAAATGAACGGCCTGCACCAGAGTTGGCGCGGGTTGGTTGTCCCGCCTACCGGCGAGTCGACCTACTATATGCGGATGAACCGATGGTGGCCTGGCCCGTTTAGTTGGCCGCCGGCACGGGTGCAGATTCTGCCCGAACCGCAGGAAAAAAAATGACCACTTCTCCACTTTGCTTTGATACGCCGCTTGGCGAAATGATCGTGATCGCGTCTGAAACGGGCATACAGGTGGCCGATTTCGTCGATCGCAAGGATGTTGAACGCGCGACCCAGCGGTGTGCAGCGGCACCAGCATCTACGTCGACATCCGACGATTTAGCGATTCAAGCACGGGATCAACTCCTCGAATACTTTGCAGGACAAAGACAGATGTTTGATTTCCCACTCGCCCCGTTCGGCACGGCGTTTCAGAATCGGTGTTGGCACGCACTTCGGCAAATCCCGTTCGGGCAGACGATCAGTTACGCAAACCAAGCGACGGATATGGGCGCTATCTCCGCGATCCGCGCCGTGGCGAATGCGAACGGGCAGAACTTTTGCGCGATCGTCATCCCCTGCCATCGTGTGATCGGATCTAACGGCGACCTCCGCGGCTACGGCGGCGGACTAAACCGCAAACGCTGGCTGATCGACCATGAGCGCGCGTTGGTCAACGACGCGGTAAACATCCCTTCAACCTTGTTCACAACACGGTAGAATACCTGATTATGTTCAGCACTCCTTTTGCCAAAACGCTTGCCGTGATCGCGGTTGCGATAGCGATCTTGTGCGGATTCGTATATCTGGGTTTCAAGCCGCGTTATGGTCCGCCGGATGAATCGAAACGGCTTACGCACCCCGCGGGGTTTTCGATCGTCGAACCGGCGCAATGGATTCACGATCCGCTGGGCATTTTTGATGGCGATACGACGCGGGATTACAGCATTGGGATGATCGAAAAAAAATCAGCGGGGATGCCCGCGTCGATCGCGGTAACGCGACTTGCCAAACGTCCGTCGCAGACCGAATCAACTGAACCCAACGACACCTTTCAAAACGCTCCGGCATGGAAAAACGCACGCCAGAGACGAAAAACGACTGTCACGACGTTTTACTTTCAATCCGGAGATCAGTGGTTCTCGATCATCTACGACGGCCCGCCGACTTTGCCGATTGCGGATATGATGCCTTACCTGAACACTTTTCGCTTCGATCACTCTGGTAACGCGACCGTCGCACCGACGACGAGGCCATAGGATCATAAGTAGCTTACGATAAAGGGTTTAAAGCGTAACTGTCGTGACAAAACGTGTGCTTGCTCACTCCTAAGAGACCTGTGCCCATCAGTTGATAGCGGATGCAATCAGGCAAAACGCGATGATTTGATCCCCGGCGCGTTTGCAAAACAGGCGTAGGATTCATACTATGCGGGGCTAGCACGCGCCGGGTTCGGCGCGTTCATCGTTTTTAAGAACAGAGTGAGGATATCATGGCCGACAGCGCCGTCGCGGAACAGCAAGAAGAAGTCGAATTCGTTTACCCCATCACCGTCGAAGACGCCGGCCCGGCGACCAAGAAGGTCACCGTCGAAATCCCCGAAACACGCATCAGCGAAGCGCTGAACAAGCAGTTTAAGGATCTCAAAGGCCAAGCCTCTTTGCCCGGCTTCCGTCCCGGAAAGGTCCCCCAGAAGTTGCTCGAAAAGCGCTTCACCAAGGCCGTCCGTGAAGACGTGACCAAATCGCTTTTGCAAGAAAGCTATCAGCAGGCGATCGAGAAAAACAAACTCCAAGTCGTCGGTGAACCGGCTTTTGAAAAAGAAGAAGCACTCACCCTGCCTGAAACCGGCGCGATGACCTACAGCTTCAGCGTTGAAGTCCAGCCTGACTTCACCGTCCCCGATCTCTCAGCGATCGACATCAAAAAGCCCAAGATCGACATCACTGACGAACACGTCGCCCAAGCGCTGCAAAACCTTCGCGAACAACAGGGAACGCTGTTGCCGGTCGAAGATCGCGGCGTACAGGAAGGCGATGTCATCGCTGCCAACGTGCATGTCAAACTCGACGGCGAAGAAGTGCTGCACCAGCACGATATGCAGCTCAAAGTCAAAAGCGGCACGGTCATGGCGATCAAGATCGACGATCTGCCCGCACAACTTGCAGGTGCCAAGGTCGATGAAGTCAAAACTATCACCGTCAAAGCCGAAGACAACCACCCAACCGAAAAACTGCGCGGCAAAGACGTGCAGGTTGAGTTCAAGATCAAAGACATCCGCCAGCTTGAATTAGCAGAGATCGATGCGTCGTTCCTCGAACAGCTTGGTTTTGAAAACGAACAGCAACTCAACGATGCGTTGCGTGAAGAAATGGTCAACCGCGTGACCGCCGACGTGCAGAACAACATGCGCGATCAAGTCGCCAAGTCGCTTCTGGAAGGCGTGACGATGGATCTGCCGACCAAGCTTTCCACCAAACAGGAAGGCCGCATCGTGCAGCGTCGGGCGATGGACCTGCTGCAACGTGGCGTGCCGGAAGATCAGATCGTTGCGAACATTGAGAATCTGCGTGGCGGCGCCAAAGACGAAGCCGTCCGCGAGCTGAAGTTGTTCTTCATCCTGCAAAAGATTGCTGAGGATCAGCAGGTCGATGTGACCGAAGGCGAACTGAACGGCAACATCGCCGCGATCGCCGCCCAGCGTGGTATTCGTCCTGAAAAATTGAAGCAGCAGATGCAGACCGAAGGTTCGCTGCAAAACCTTTACATCCGTCTTCGCGAACTCAAGGCGATCGATAAAATCCTTGAAACCGCCAAGATCGAAGAAGTCGAAGCCGAGAAGAAGGACTAATCCTCCTCGCACTTTCAATTTCGTAACCACGACGCCTGCGTTGCCAATTCCGATCACGGAAATAGGCGACGCAGGCGTCGTAAATACAGGACCGCAACATGGCTATCCAGTCGCTAAAGGGCTTTGAGGACATTCTTCCGACCGCATCGGGAAAATGGCAGACCGTCGAACGTATCGCGCGCGAAACTGCGGAGCTGTTTCACTACGCCGAGATCCGCACGCCTGTGCTGGAAAGCGCCGATGTCTATCACCGTGGCGTTGGCGAGACCAGCGACCTCGTAAAGAAAGAGACCTATACCTTTCCCGACCGCGATGGCGAATTGGTCACGCTGCGTCCTGAAGGAACCGCTGGGGTCGTCCGGGCGGTCGTTGAAGGTGGATTGCTGAACGACCAAGGCGCCCGGGCGAAGGTCTACTACATCAGCCCGAATTTTCGTCACGAACGTCCGCAGAAGGGTCGGCTGCGCCAGCACAACCAATTCGGTGCCGAGGCCTTTGGCATCGCCGAACCCGAGCAGGATGTCGAGTGCATTCTCTTGCAGATGGCGTTCTACAAACGATGCGGCGTCCGCGATTTGTCGTTGAACATTAACTCGCTCGGCGATCGTGATTCCAAAACCGCCTACCGCGAGGCGCTGGTTGCGTACTTATCTCCTAAAAAAGATTCGCTGAGTGACGACAGCCAGCGCCGGCTGGAACAAAATCCGCTTCGTATTCTCGACAGCAAAGACCCGCGCGACAAAGCCGCCTGCGAAGGCGCGCCCAGCGCGACCGATTCGCTGACCGAAAAATCTAAAATACACTTCAACCGCGTGATCGCAGGATTAAAAGAAGCCGGCGCGATCTTCCAGATCGATTCGCGATTGGTGCGCGGATTCGACTACTACACCGAAACGCTATGGGAAGTGACCGCGGGCGGATTGGGTTCACAAAACGCGATCGGCGGCGGCGGACGATACGACAACCTCGTCGAACAACTCGGCGGCAAGCCAACGCCGGGCGTTGGGTTTGGATCAGGGCTCGAACGCCTGCTGATCGCACTCGATGCGCAAGGCGTGCAATTACCGATTAGCAGCAAACCGCTGGTGTTCCTCATCGCCCACGGCGACGCCGCCCGCGCGCACAATCACGCGCTTGCGCGCGATTTGCGCGACGCGAATATCGCGGTGGACATGGATTTAACTGGTAAATCGGTCAAGGCGCAGTTCAAGATGTCCGACCGCGAAAAATCCAGATTCGCGATCACCGTCGGCGACAGCGAACTGGCTGCGAATACAGTGGTGCTCAAAGACATGCAAACCGGCGAGCAAACATCCGTCGCGCGCGCGCAGATCATCGAGAAGCTTTGCGAGCGCATGTAGCACGGGCGCCCTCTTAAAATCTGAAAGACTTGGATTTGTACGGATGGGGGATTAATGCGCGCTCGCAGTTGTGACGCAGGCGTCGCAGCTACACGGTCGTTTCTGGCACGTGATTCATGCCCGAACCGTACTACTTCAACAATTGTTTGACCGCCACCCTGCGCGGCAAGGAAGGTTGCGCGCCGAACACCGTGCAGGCCAGTGCGCCAGCAGCGTTCGCGAAGCGGATCGCGTCGGCCCAACTTTTGCCCTCCGCCCGCGCCACCGCCAGCGCTGCGGTGAACGAATCGCCGGCTGCGGTCGTGTCGATCGCATCGACCTTGAAACCCCGAACGTGCGTCATCACGTTGGTTCGATCCGCGTGCATCGCGCCGCGTTTGCCGAGTTTTAAGACAACATTCTTCGCGCCCTTGCTTAACAATTTGCGGCTGATGACTTCGGGCGTGGCGGATTGCATTTTTAGGATCGTGGCGGCCTCGGTTTCATTCGGGCTGATGATGCTGACCTTGTAGAGCGCATCGGGCAATCCGACGGCCGGGGCAGGTGCGGGATCGAGAATGCTCATCACATGATGCTTTTTCGCCAGCAGGATCGCACGGCGAACTGATGCCTGGGGGATTTCGAGTTGTAGCAGCACCGCGTCGGCTTTTTTGATGATCGCAGAAGCAGACTGCACATCCTGCGGCGTGACTTTTGCATTCGCGCCCGGCGTGACGATGATCGAGTTTTCGCCGCCTTTTTGCACGATGATGGTTGCGGTTCCGCTGGCGGTACGCGGGGTGGTTTTCAGATGCTTTGTATCGACACCATTTTTGGTAAGCCCCTGCCTGAGAGTGCGCCCGTAATCGTCATCGCCGATGCGACCGACCATGTAGACCTCGGCCCCGAGTCTCGCCGCAGCAACCGCCTGGTTCGCGCCCTTGCCGCCGGGGATGGTCTGGCTTTGTCCGCCCATGATCGTTTCGCCGGGCGCGGGCATGGCATTGCATTCAACGACCAAGTCCATGTTGACTGAACCGATCACTACAATTACGGGTCTTTTAGCGCCGCGCATGGGGCGCGATGGAGAGTCAGATTTCATGCCAATAGTAGAACGGGCGGAAATATCGATGCAAGTTTTTCGTGTTCGGGCAATGATTTGTCATATGCAAAGGCGCACTGCATGACTGCCGTGGGTTCAACTATTTTTACCGGCTGCGGGAGCGGCAGCTTTGGGAGATGGGTCGGTGGGTGCTGCGGGGGGTGTCGCAGGGGGTGTCGCAGGGGGTGTCGCGGAGTCGGCGGGCTGATCCTTGCGACGACGCTTACCGGGTTCGGTATTGGGCGCCGCCTCGGTCACTTTGATGCCAGCTTTTTCGAGCAATTGCTTGCCCTGCCCTGCTTCCAGCAGAAGGACGTTTTGCCCCGATTTTACACTATCGACGAGTTGTACTTCCTGATCGTTACTTTTGCCCATCTGCACTTTGACGGGCGTGGCCGAATCGCCTTGCACGATAAATACATATCGGTCGGTCCCGGCGGAGTAGAGTGCGCCGACCGGGATGAATAGCGCGTCTTCGATCTGATCGGTCAGGATGCTGACCTGCGCACTCATGCCGGGTTTAAGTCCTTTGGGTGTTTCGCGGAGCACCACATCCACTGGATAATCCTTGCGATCGGGATTCATCCACCGGTCGGCGGAATCAGCGACCGGGCTAATCTTGCTTACGCTGCCTTCGATCGGATTTTGCGAGACCGAAAGTTTAACGCTCGCGTTTTGTCCGATCTCCAAGCCATTGATCTGATTCTCGTTGATCTTGAGCACCACTTTCATGCGTGCCGTATCAGGAAGACGCATCAATACCTGACGTTCGCGAACCGATGCCCCTTCCTGAATTTGCACACTGTCACGGTTGTTGTCGTTACGGTAGACGACCAACCCATCCGCCGGGGCTTTAATCGTGCAGGCGGCGACCTGTTCGCGATACCTGGCTACGCGGCGTTCGATCAATTCCAACTGCTGACGCTTGGCGGATAAATCGGCGTCTTTTTGCGAAAGGTTTGCGCTGTTTTCACGCTTGGTGCGCTCAAGCTTTTGTTCCGCCTGTGCCAGCGTGTTTTTCTTGGCTGCCAGATCCGCCTGATGCGAATACTTCACCAGCAAATCCATATCGCTTTTGGCTTTGGTCACGTCCCGCGTCGCGGCGGCGACATCCAGTTCCTTATTCTTCACCTCGGTCGCGGTCACAAATCCTTTTGAAAATAACGATCGCGTTTGCGCCAGATCATCCATCTTGGACTTTAGGCCAGTATCAGCTTTTTCGACCGACATTTCCGCGTCCGCCAGCAGACCGGGATAGACGCCTTCGGTGTATTTCACCATGTCGATCTGCGCCAGTTGCAATGCGACCTGCGCCGCTTCGAGATTGGCGGCGTTCTGGCTTTTCTGGATTTCAAGCATTTCCTCAGCCGTGGTCAGATCAGCCTTGGAGCGTTGCCATTCTATCAGTGAGTCTTCAAGCTTTTGTCGGATGCCAGATGAATCCAGTACGACCAGCACATCGCCTTTTTTGACAAAAGTGCCTTCAGGCATCAGTTGGGTGATGGTGTTTGAACCTTCGACGTTGCAGACGATATCGATGTTTTCCACCGCCTGTAGATCGCCACGGACAACGACGCGGGATTCAAACGTGCCGAGTTTGACCGGCACGGTCTTGAAATCGCTCGCGCTTGATCCGCTTGGACCGAACAGCTTTCCAGCGTAAATCGCGATACCGACAAGAATCGCAACGATCATCGCCGCAGCGATTGCATAGACCCACAAAGGGTAGGAACGGGTCGAGCGTTTGGTTGAGATGGCGATTTGGGTCATTTACAGCTTTACAGGGAATTATACGAATGCCTGACCGTCAGGCGGCTGGATCTAAATCTGTCCAGATTGAATAGTTTATACCTATCCGCGTGGTTTCTCTATTCCATACACTAAAATGCCCTAACTGTTGCACGCGGATCATCGCAATTTGATCCGATTCGGGTCATTTTCCATCCGATCAATGTCGTCGCGCAATGTCTGCACCACCCATGGGTTAGATGTCAGTAACGACGCATTTTGCAGGCATTTTCTAGCTTCTTCAATCCTGCCGTTATGCAGATAGATATCGCCTGCCTTCACCCACGGCTCGGCCACGCGGGGGTCGGTCATTCCATAACGCTTTTGATAAAGTGCGACATTTTGCGCAAAAAATTCTTTCGCCTGATCATCATTGCGAACCAATAACGCGACATTCGCCGCATTGAGAAGCGTCAGCGGCTCATCGGGTCGATTTTGATACGCGATCTCGGCATAGCGTATCGCATCCGATAGATTGCCCGTGCGGATTGACCAAGCAGTTAGATTATTTGCGGGCACTTTTCCATGGGGCACATAGTAAAAGGCATGTTTCATCAGCGTCGGATGGTCTTGCCATGCCGATGTTTGATCGAGCGCTTTGCTAGACAAAGCGACGAGGATGATGCCAACAACCCACTTTCGTTGTTCACTTTGCGTGACAAACCAGCCGCCCAACAACGCGATCCCGAACATCGCGACATACAAATAATGATCCGCCACCGTGCTGATGTCTTGAAACTCAAACCGCACCAAACCCAATACAGGCGCCGGCGCGACAACAAAAATGAGCAACCCGCACGCTGGCAGATACCACTTTTTGCGGATCATCCATGCAATCGCGCCAAAGAAAGCAATTGTGATGATCGGCGTCCACCACATTTGCCCCGTTTCAATCACCCGCATCGGCGTTCTGCCATAATCAAAGACCAGCGGATGCGGGAAAATTATTTTTCCGAGATAAAACGCGATCGAATCCATCGCAATCAAAGGTCTGGCCCACAACGGCGATTCGATTGAGGTGGCTGGCTGAACCAACTTGGCGACGGCAATTAACGGGATCGCGGCCATCAGATAAATCGCAAAAGTTTTGATCGCGATTCTCGTAGGCGTGCGGAAGATCAACCAGTCCATCACCAGTATGATCGCCGGGACGACCATCGCGGATGGTTTGGCGAGCATCGCCAGCAACATCAACGCCAGCGAAAAAAATAGCGCAAGTCCTCGTTTCGATTCACTCTGGCGATAGACGACAAACTGATGCACCGCCGCCAATGCAAACATCCCGCTGAGCACATCTTTTAATCCGCTGACCCACGCAACGCTTTCCACCTGCACCGGGTGCAACGCAAAAATCATCGTTCCCAGCACCGCTGCTATTTCGTTTTTTAATAATCGTCGAAGAATGGATAGAACGAACCATGCCGAAAACAGGTGAAACAGGATGTTGGCAGCATGAAACCAGGCTGGATTGAGTGAAATGCCAAACTCATTCACCGGCACACGGGCAAATATCGCGATGATCGCCCAGACGGCGTAGGTCAACGGGATGTAGATCGTATAGGCAGCGTTAAACCAGTAGTGCGTGAACGCCTCCGGCTGCACTGTCGGATTGAAATAGGGATTCTGATGAACGGTTCCGCCGTCGTCCCACCAGGTAAAATCGGCTTTGAATAGCGACCCGAAGATGATGAGAACCGCCGCAGCGATCCACCAGCGTGAACGTCTTGCGGATTTTTTAGAAATGCCTGTCACGTTTTAACCCCGATGACCGCCGCCATGCGTCCGGTCAGACCGTTGTCGCGCCGGTGCGAGAAAAACTCATCCGCATCTCGCACGGTACACCGATCCGACACCTCGATCTGATCGTTGGGCACGCCCGCATCCACCAACTGCAGCCGCAAAGCTTCGCGTAAATCAATGTAGGCCTTGGACTTATCGCTTGCACTGTTTTGATAAGGCGTGTGATCGCCAAACACTTGCTGAAACTCAGCCAGCACTTCCAAACCGACTTCAAACGCATCAAGCGAGATCGACGGACCGATCGTGATAAAAACATCGGATGGACGATCAAATTGTTTGAGTGTTTCGGTCGCTGCGCCCAGAACAACCCCGCGCCAGCCCGCATGAACCGCCGCCACGCGATTCCCGTCGTGGCTGGCCATCAAAATCGGCACGCAATCGGCGACGCGGATGCTGAGCAGCGCATTCGGATCATCGCAAATAATCGCGTCGGCTTTGCCGATTTCAACCCCGCCGTGCATCGAATCGGTCTGCGCTGCGGTCGCGGGGTCTATCACGCAAGCACCGTGAACTTGATGGGCAAAGTATCGCGTCCTTGATTCACACCCGATCGCCTCATGCAGCCGACGATAATTCTCCACGATATTCTCGGTCGAATCCTGCATCGGCTGTCCTGCAGGATTGCCCAGATTAAGTGATGTAAACGCCCCGTCGCTGACGCCGCCTAGACGCGTCGAAAAGGCGTGCGGCACGCCGAGGTGCGCTAATCGATCCGATTGATAAATCACCACGCCATTCAAGGCGGTCTTGCGTTGAATCACAATATTTCCAGATTAACGCGATTTCGAGTTCATGGGTAATCAGATGAACCGCAGATTTCGCAGATCACGCAGTTGCGTTGAAACAAATACTCGAAGCAAGTCTCTCAAGAATCGCGTGAGATTATGCTTTTTCGCACTTGATCCACGCGATCGGGCCGATGTTTTCACAGCGGGCTTGATGCGGGCGTCGCGGATCGACTTTTAAGATGTGTCTCAGCACCGCCACCACCGGCACGCCGGACCAACCGTGACATTGGCTGCCACGTTTGACTTCGTTGAACCATTCCCAAGCGGTATCCGAACCGGCATCCACCATCGGCCCCCAGCCATTCACAATGTGTTCGATGATGTCCGATTCGCGACCCATTTTGCCGAGTGCTTCAAACGTCTGATATTTACCGAATGGCGATGACGCGACGGTGCGCGGATCGGATCTTTTTGCCAGTGCGTTGTAACGATCCCAATGGGCTGCAGCATCGAAATCGGGCAGACCTGCGTTCACCGCCAAGGCTGCGGCGTACTCGGAAAAGACGATTGGTAGCTTCGGATCGGCGCACTCGCGCAGCAAGCCGGACTCACTATCCAGAAACGCCACAATAATTCGCCCGGCCAAATCGATTCGTGCCGCCTTTGCACGTTCTGCAGACTCGGATTGGCCCGCACGCTGCAACAGCATCGCGATGTCATCCAGAAATTGCAGATACCGCAGATTTGATGACAAAAATGCTGTCTGATGTTGATAATCGCGCACCATCGGTTGAAGTGGGTTATCCATCCAATTTTGTACCGGTGGGTGCGAATTAAAAAACAACCCCTGCGCATCACGACACTTCAAAAACCAACGATGCAGCCATTCCACGTTGTCGGCAAGATCATCGGCTAGTGTGGTGTCGCCGGTGTAGTGATCGTACTCAACTATCGCGCGCACCCACTCCATCGATTGCGTGGGATACTCTTCCATCAACGGCATGCACACCCACATGCGCCCTGTCGGGTCTTGCAAACGGGCTTGTTGTTTGAGTGCGTTGCGGATCAACAGGCGGTCGTCGAAGCTGTAATAGTTGACCAATGCGATCCGCTGAACGTCGCCGATCCATTGTCGCCGCTCGCGCCAGGGACAGTCCATGATCCTGTCGTGCATACACAATGCTGCGGCGCGGCGGCTGATCTTGAAAATCTGGTTCAGACGCTCATCGGATGAAGTCAGTGTCATGCGCTGTGTCAGCGGATAATGTTCACGAATGAATCGCACCGATCGCAGTTGGATCGATCGATCGAAACGCCTAAAGGTGAGTTGCATGAAGCGACCGGCTTTCCACTCTTGGGGTTTGATCGTGGCCAAGCCTTCACGCAGCGTATAGCGGTCGGTCGTCCATGGCTGATTCGGTCGGGCGTCGAAATGACCATCAGAGAGCGTTTCGCACCAAGAGAGATCGACGATCGTGCCAGATGGCGCATCGAGCATGATTTGCGGCGTGCCGATGTGATAGCCATTCAAATCGTAAACAAGTGTCAACGCCTCGCCGGTTGCGGGTGCGGGCAGTTGATCGGTGATGTGAACCGCCGAATGAAGCGACTCATGCGAAACCGCCATCGCGGGGATGGTGTGTTCGGTGGAATGATCGCGAACGCGGTAGGCTCCGATCAATCGCACAGAATCGTCGCCGGTGGGGATGGGCGTGGGAAAATCGCGCAGCTCAACCACCCCCATTCTCACGCCCGGCCAGGGCAACACATCGGGGGCGGTCATCTGCGATTCATCCGGCGGGAAAGGAAATCCATCGGGCAGCAAACGATAATCGAGTTGCTCTATCAGGTCGAGATTAAACATTCGCGAGCGCGCCCCGCCCGTCCAAGCATCGAGTTTCTGACATCGCCAGGTCTCATCGGTACCGACACGCGTGATTTGAGCTTTCGATTTGATTTCGACTTCACACAACAACCCGGGGTCTTTCAGCCAGGTCGCGGTGCTGCCGACGCCGATATGCCATACTAAAATCGCGAGCTGATTCTCGCCTGCTTTCAGATGCACCTCGAGATCAACGATTTCGTAATTCTGCTGCCCCGGATACGACAGCGAAGTCGTGCGCAATACTTCCTGTCCATTGAAATAAACGATCGCAAAAGTCTCTACAGCAATGAATAGTTGGCAGGTGGCGTCGGACGAAGGCGATTCAAAATCGCGCCGAAACAACACGTGCGAGTTGATCTGTCGCAAATCCTTATGCCAAACCCACTTGGCAGCCCATCGACGGTGAATGTTCATCGCGCGTTCCTTGTCAGGTGATGCAAGACCGCTGAAAAACCATCCATAAATCTTGGATCGTCCGTGGCTTGCTCCAAACTATCTGCGTTCACACGATGGCCTTCACACCAATATCCGCGATTAGCGTAGTCGATGCGGTGTACACCATGGCGGGCGTCAGGCGGGTCATGCAGCGATGATCCAGCGGGCAAACCTTAAGCTGGCAGGGACCGCAGTGCACGGGGATGGCGAGGATGCGCTCTTTGCTGTAATAGATCTCGGTCCATTCCGGATGGGTCGGCCCGAACAACGCGACGACCGGAACGCCGAACGCGGCCGCTATGTGACGCGGGCCGGTGTCGTTGCTGATCAACAGGTCTGAACGTCGAACGATCTCTTTCAACGCGCCCAAGCTCAGCCCGGCCTTGGCGAGATCGATCGGGGCGTGCTTCATCAGGCGGGTGATTTCATCGACGATCTTGCGCTCCTTGGGCGCGCTGGAGATCATCACCTGCGCATGCAGTTGATCGATCAACCGATCCGCGAGTTCCGCAAAATAAGCCGTCGGCCAGCATTTGCTCGATCCGTACTGCGCGCCGGGGTTGAGCATAATCAGTGGCCGATCGTTGGTGATACCGGCGCGGTCAAAGATCGCATCGGCTTCGCGTTTTTCGCTGGGCGTGACGAACAATTCCATCTTTAAACCGCGCTCGGTTGATCCGAGATAATGGGCGATGCCCATGTAGTATTTGATGATCGGTGTGGGGATGTATTTTCCGGCCTCGCGATGGGGCAGGAGTTTATCGGTGAGTAAGAACCCGCGTCCATCCCGGTCGTACCCGATCCGCCGATCGATACCCGCCATCTTGCAGATCAACGCGGTTTTGAATGATCCGGGGAGGATGATCGCGGTATCAAACTTTGCTTTGCGAAGTCGTCCGATCAAACCTATAAATTGTTGCTTTCCAGCCTTTTTATCGGTCTTACCGGTGCGGTAGGTGATGAGTTGATCGGCCCAGGGCATGCCGGTGTACATCGGTTTGACGTAGCGTTTGAGCAGATAACTGATGTGTGCGTTCGGGTAAAGCTGACGAATCGCCCGCAGCGCTGGCGTCGCCATAACGGCATCACCGACCCAGGTGGGTTGTACGACAAGTATTTTTTGAGAGGACGACATTGAGGGAACGATTCTTTGGTGTGGGCCGCTAGGCGTTGTACTGCAGTATACGAATGTTAATCACGATGATACCCAGCCATCGCGGCAAGTTTTTTTCGCGCCATTGGCGGTAGTCTTCCATCGTATCAAATGAACGAAATCGCGCATCTTCAATCACGGGTTTGTAGGTTTTGATAAAGGCATACTTCCATCGCTGCGCCAGCGGACGCCGCGCGGCGGCTTCAAACTCAGCAAGCCAGTTGGCGTGGATATCGGCGTATTTCTCCATCGGTAGATGAGTTTATCAAACTGCGCGCCTAATTTCCCGCGTCACAGCACCTCTTTTGCTCGCAGAGACATTTTTAACGAAATGTGGACATGATCCGCGGCTTCTTTCGATAAAAGTTATCTAAAGAAATTTGTTGATTCCGTGTGATGTCATATGCAGTAGGATTTACCCGATGTCGTACCGCTCGATCGTAGAGAAGCTGGAAGATCGCGTTTTGTTCGCACAAACGCCCGGTTCGCCTCGTCCAGATACTTTGGGCGCGGTTTTTGATAAATCCGAACGACAGGATTTGCTCGCGCGGCTGACGATGATCTCGGCGGGTACCTACAATTCGCTGAACGCCAGCTTAACTTCAAATGACATCAACGGGTTTGATAGTACGCTGCTGACCTACATGCGTTCGCGATCGACCGCGAACTATTTCTTCTCTCCAGGCGACGCCGGAACCATCGCATCGTATATCGACAGCAATTTATCCATTTCGTCGCAACAACAGCATGCCGACGCGGTGACGGATGACCGGCTTTTCCCCGAACAAAGCTCAGCCGACACGTTTGACGTGCAGTTGCCCGCAAATATCAACTGGTCCGATGCCACAAGAAGCAGCAATCCTGAGTTTATTTATGCACTGAACCGCCAGGAATACTGGGTCGATCTCGGCCAAAGCTATCGTTACACCGGCGACAGCAAGTACATGAACGAATTGCTGTACGAACTGGCCGATTGGTCGTCGGAGAATCAAACCTTTGCGTTACCCGCCAATACCAATCAGTGGACGAGCTACGGGTTTGATATTTCGATTCGCGTTGAATCGTGGCTGATGACCTATTTCAGCGTGCTGGGATCTGGCGGATGGACCGGCAGCGCCAATTCGTTGATGCTTTATAAGCTATTTCAGCAGACCGATGCGCTGAACCGCACGGTCGAAAATCTAACCGACTACACCAACAATCGCACTAATTCCATGGCTCGCACCGAGTTGTACATGGGTTTGCTGTTTCCTGAAGTGGATAACGCCGATGCCTGGGAACAGATTGGTCGCAATGCGTTATTTGCCGGATTGGATGGGCAGCTATTTGATGATGGATCGCATCGCGAACAGTCGCCGGGGTATGGAGCGTTGGTGGTGGGCGATTTGATCGAGGCCTACAAATTGGATTCGTTGAACGGCAACAGTTGGGCCAGCGACAAGCTCACCAAGCTTGAAAAAACGGTCGATGCGGTCTGGCAGCAGCTATCGCCCAACGGCAATCGTCCGGCGATCGGGGATACCTATCGTGGCAGCAGTGCATCAAGCTTTCTCAAAGCCGCGCTCGTTTTGAACGAAACGCGTTGGCCTGAAGCAAAACCGCGCACGCGCGATGCCTGGTTGTTCGGCACGTCCGCGATCAATCCCTATCTCGGCTATCCCGCAACGCCGGCACTTGGCAATCGAGGCGACACCTATGCACTGCCCGACAGCGGCAACTACATCATGCGCTCCGGCAGCGACGCCAACGCCCGACAAATCAATTTCGATGCCGGTTCAAAAGGCGGCCTGCACGGACATTTCGATCTGCTCAATTTTGAACTGTTCGGTTACGGCCGACCGTTGATCGCCGATCCGGGGTTGTATCTCTACGACACCTCCGCAGCGCGAACCAACATCATCAGCACCAAAGCCCACAACACGATCGGCGTGGCGGATCTGAATCACGGCGAACTGGAAAATCTCAATTCAATCAAAACCACCGGTATCCAAAACGTGGCTGGCGGGTACATGATCTCGTCGGGGCATCAGGGATATTTTTATCTCCCCGGCGCGCCGAATGTCTCGCGCGCGATGTGGTACGACGGGAACAACACGATGGTGGTTGTCGATTTCGTCGAAGCGACCCAGGCGCGAAATTGGGAACAAAGTTTCACCGTCGAAAATCAAAATACCTCCCGCGATCTGGCCAACGGGTTGATCTACACCAAAAATGTTGATGGACTAGGCAACGTGCGGATTCAATCGCTTTTGCGCCCCGGCCAGACCGCCGGGGCGGCGATCACTGGCACGTTCACGAGCAGCGATTCGCCGCCGAACAATGTGGATCCGGCAACGCGATATTACGTCCAGCAACTCAACACCACTTACGCCGTCTTCGCCACACTCCTCACCGCGCACAGCGGCAGCGCATCGAGCGCAGTTTCGACCGCATCATGGGTCAGCATTCCCAGCACGTTTGGGCAAAGCGCGGTGTTGAATATCAACGGCACGAACATCACCTTCGCCCCGCCGGAATGGGAACGTCTCAACAACGTGGCGCAATCGCGCGGTGCGTTTAACGACATCGCCTACGACGCCGCCGGACGCCTGCACATGACCTTCTTCGATCGCGATGAGCGGAATCTGAAGTATGCCGTGCGCGATACCAACGGCGTCTGGAGTACGGTGCAGATCGTCGATGATGACTATTATGTTGGCTACAACCCGGACATCGAAATCAATGCCAACGGCCGTCCGGGGATCGCGTATCAGGATGCCAATAACGGCGATCTGCGCTACGCTTATTTGTCGCCGATCACCAATGCGTGGGAGGTGGATGTGGTGGATGTCCCCGGTTCGACAGGCGGGTATCCGTCGCTTGTCTTCAGCCGCAACAACACGCCGGTCATCGCCTACTTTAATAAGACCAAGGGCGATCTGCGTCTGGCGCTGGCGGATACAAATGGGTGGGTGATTCAGACGATCGATTCAGCCGGGGATGTCGGGCGCTTCCCATCCATCAAGCTCGATCCCAACAGACCCACCGCTAGCAAGTTTGCGATTGCTTACGAAAACACCACCACGATGGATGTGAAATGGGCGATCCAATACCAAACCGGCTGGCGATACGAAACCGTCGATAACACGATGACGATTGCCGGCGGATATATCTCGCTGGATTGGTACGACAGCGGCGCATCGTCTGATCGTTATCTCGGCGTCGCGACCTACTACGATGCCGGGAAAGGCCAGCTTCGATACGCATACGACACCGGCGGGATTGATCGCGTCAACTGGTCCAACATGTTGATCGCCAGCAAGAAACGCCAAGGGCTTTACAGCAAGCTGCACATCGAAAACAACAAGCCCCGCGTCTTCTTTTTCGATGGCACGAATAACAAGGGTTTCTTCCTCTACAGCAACAAAATCGCAGGCGGAAGCTGGTCGTTGGTCGATCTGGGACAAGGCGGACGAGAAATCCACTACGCCTACCGTAACGGGGGTTATTTCTATACCTCCCTAGACGAAGCCACCGGATATCTGACAGTCAAGCAAGTCTAATCATGGGGCTATTCCGTAGTACGTGATGTTAATCTGTAACGCCTGTAACGATTGCGACCCCTTTGTCGCTTCTGTTGTTTCGGGCAAATCGCTTATCGGGCGTCAAGACCGCTTATGCAGAGTGCGACGCCATTCGATACCTATACCGTGAGTGCATTCGCATCGCGGCAGGTAATCGTTATGAAGACACAATCGCATGATCGACGACGACGTGGCAGCGTGTTGATTTACGCAACGGTCTGCATGGTAGTTTTTTTTGCGTTTGTGAGCCTCGCGGTCGATTTCGGGCGGGTACAACTTGCGAAAACAGAATTGCAAGGCGCCGCCGATGCTGCCGCTCTGTACGCCGCCAAGGGTGTCGCATCGGGAACGGGTCAGATTCGTACCCGCGCCAAAGCTGGTGCTTCAGATAATAAGTCCGATGGCATCGCCGTCACGCTAAAAAATGCCGACATCGAAATCGGTCGCTGGGATAAGATCGCCCGCACATTCACCGTCACCAATTCGCAAAAAAATGCCATCCGTATCACCGCGACCAAATCCGCCGCACGTGGGACGGCGGTGCAAACGCCTTTTGCAAAATTCGTCGGTTTCTCATCGATGGATATGAAAGCGGTTGCGATTGCGGTCTATGTCAATCAGGTGCAGGTCGATGTGGATGTTCCCGCAACGGCAAACCCCTGGCTGGCGGGTATGCCCGCAGGCACGCAGGCGAATCCGACTAATAGCTGGGGCATCCCACGCGATCAGGCCGGACCGTATACCCGTAACGGCGTGTTCAAACCGAATGGTGAATCCCCGTCCCAACTCACCGGCCTCACGCTCACCCCCGGCGAAGCGCTCACCTTCGACAACATTGCCGGCAACGGTCAGAACGGCCCGGATGAGGAATCTGTCACCGCCGACGGCAACACCAACTGGGTACTGGGCAATGACGCCGGTGCCGAGCACGGAAAATCCAATCTTTATGCACCGATCTCATCGGTGATTGGCGTGTTTCTCGATGACAGCGTCCCTGCGGGTAATGTACCGCCCACGCTCGACTTTTCATCCCCTGAAAGCCGTGAGTTCAAATCGCTTGCACCCCAGTTGCGCCAAATGTTTTTCATCGGCGACGGCATGACCACCGATGGCGACGTGCAAGAGTTTGCCATCCCCCCGGGCGCAACCCGTTTGTACATCGGAAAAATGGATGGCTACGAGTGGAATAACAATATCGGCGTCAACACGATCACCATCGCCCGACCTGCGGGCGTGTCGTTGGTTAAATAGTTGCTTGTGATACGTGACTCGTGACTTGTGACTCGTGATTCGTAATTCGTGATTCGGGGAGTCGGAAACGATTGTCTCCCCCGTTAAGCCGCGAGCTTGCTCGCGCCTCCGCGAATCAATCCCACGAAGCAAGAATGACCTATCCATATTCAACCCCCAGACACGAAGCGCCAAATACAAAACATCAAAACACAAAATATCCCCACCACAGCATTGATCCATCCCTTGACTTTTGGGCTTATTCCTGCAAAACTACGCGACTCGGCTGAAAATGCCGGTCGGCGCAGTCGTAGCTCAATTGGATAGAGCGGCGGCCTACGGAGCCGCAGGTTGCAGGTTCGAGCCCTGCCGACTGCATTTTAGCTCGTTTTGGACTGATTTTTGAGGATTTGATATGCCACGCGTTTGCTATTTTACCGGTAAGAAGACCCGCATCGGGAACCAAAAAACCCACCGCGGTAAGGCTAAGTATCTAGGCGGCGTCGGCACGAAGTGCACCGGCATCACCGCTCGTCAGTTCAAAGCCAACATCCAATCCGTCCGCGCCGTCATCGACGGACAGGTCACCCGGATTAAGGTCTCCGCCAAAGCGATCAAGATGGGCCTGATCACCAAGCCCGTTCGTCGTAAATACGTCAAACCGATCGCTGCGTAAGCGGTTGTTTGATACTTAATTTTGATATAAATCCCGCCGCTCGCTGATTTTACGATCAGCGAGCGGTTTTTTGCGTTTGCACGTCGCGTCTGCAAGTGCAAGTGTCTGACTCACCCGTCAGTTAAACAGGACCTCAATGCCTTGTCTTTACATTCGCGTGATCTCGATGCGATAATCCCGCCCATGAAAATCGCATTACTCTCGATTTTGATCGCCACCTGCACCTTAGGGGATCAACCCACGACCCAACCCGCCACCCAGCCCACGACCATGCCGGCGACCCAACCCGCCGCCATCAAACCGGATCGCGCCGACCCATTGGGCATGTGCGTTTTATTCGATACCACCTGCGCCGATCTGGGTGTTGAAAAAGCGATCGCATTTTACCATTGCACCACCCCCGCCCACCGTCGATACGCGCGGGCAGAAGCCGAGTTTTATGTCGCGGTGAACAAATTGATCCGCGTCATCGACGCCAGGCATGGAAAAGATAAAGGCCGCATCATCCGCGAATTGGCCGGCGACAGCGACGATTACAGCAACGTGAAAGTGTCTCAGGAAGGCGATGCCGCCGCCTTTCAACGCGAAGACCAGACGCCCTTCCCGGCGATCCGAATCGATGGGAAATGGTATTTTTCGATGCCCGATTGGTTTGAAATCATGCCCGCCGATGAGTTGATCGATATCCGTCTCTACTACGAAGAAACTGCCGACAAATGCGATGAGGTGCGCGAGCAAATGTCATCGGGCAAAATCACTTCGTTCGAGCAGATTCAAGAGCGGTTCAAGATCGAACAAGAGTGATCTGCTGGGCGAGGGTTATATCTGATGAAAATGGTATTCACCACGGAGGCGGAGGTCACGGAGAGCAACGCGATATTCCATCGCGTAGTGCGGTGTCGTTGCTAACACATTTCTTTGATCGCCAAATACGAATGAATCGCCGAGCCGTTGAGATCGCGGAGACATTTTTACTAAATGACCTCTGCACGTTCTCAGCGGCTCTGCAGTGATTCCTACTTTTCAAATGGCATACAGAAGGCATTGTTACACAATAAAATACTCAGTTTCTTCTTCGCGATTCCTTCGCGATCTTCGCGCCTTCGCGGTGATGTTTGATCTTTAATCCGTGAACTCAAAGGCATCCCGCCCCATCACGATCGGGCGTTTTTGGCCGATGTTGAGAAGCAGGCCGATGATCATAAAACTGGCGATCAGGCTGCTGCCGCCGGATGAAATGAATGGAAGCGTAACGCCGGTGACGGGCATCATTTTCATCGCGACCATCAGATTGATGAAAGTTTGCCCCGCCAAAAGCGTAACGATACCGATCGCCAGCAATCTACCGAACGGCTCGCGGGTGCTTCCTGCGATTTCCATGCCGACAAAGAAGATCACCAGATAGGCAATGATCACGATGGTTGAACCGATGAAACCAAACTGTTCGCCGATGAGTGAAAAGATCATGTCGTTGCGTCGTTCGGGGACGATTTTCCCGACGGGGATTTCGCCGATACCTTTGCCAGTAAATCCGCCGGTGCCTTGTGCCATCAGCGCGTAACGTTGTTGAAAACCCGTGCCTTCGAGCATGTCCGGGTCATCGGAAAACATCGCATAGACGCGTTCGCGTTGATATTCCTTAACGACGCTGGGCAGGTGTTCAAACACCGGCACGCCGTCGAGTCCGCTTAGCCAGATTAAAGGCATAAACGCGATGCCCATGCCGACCACGCCGAGCAAGTGTTTCAACTTCGCGCCGGCAGCATACAGCATCGCAAATAGCGTGGGGATAAAGACCAACGCCGTGCCGAGATCGGGTTGTTTTAGGATCAGCAAAATCGGAAACGCCGCCAACACGAATGGCGGGACGAGTCCGGTCAGCGTGCGGTAATTGGATCGAAATCGCAGGTAGCGCGCCATCACCATTACAAACGCCACTTTGATTAGTTCGGATGGCTGAAGTGCGAACGGCCCGAAGTCGATCCAGTTGTACGCGCCGTTGCGATTCGATACGCCAGGGATATTGCTGCCGATAAGTCCGTAGTAGGCCTGTCCGAGCAACGTATAACCGATCAGCATGGCTGCGACGATGTAGAACGATCCTGCGTATTTTCCGATGATTCGATAATCGACCGCCTGAAACGCCGTCAGACACATCGCCGCGACCGCGAAGAAGATGAGCTGCTTTTTCCCCGCCGCCGGATCATCCGCCCAGATCGTCAACACGCCGACCAAGGACAACACCCCCACCGCCAGCAGAAGCGGCCAGTGTCTTGAAAGGGCGAGTTGTCGAAGCATCCGTGCTTGCATTGATTTTCATGTTACCAGAGGCGGCCATCCTCCACGTAATTTGGCGTAGCGACGGGCGCGCGTTCGCGCGAGTTCGTTCATCTTCAACACTTCAACTGTCGTCCTGCCGATATCGGTCTTTCCAATAATTTTCATTTCCACGATTCGAAAGTGTATTTTCCAGTCATCCCGTCTTGGATTGAATAAACGAACTGTGTGCTGACTTTGCGGATCAATCCCTGTCAAATTCGTGCCTTTGAAACAATTGCATCGCATGCATGACCACGCCAGATTTTCTTCTGCTGTTTGCCCGGCATGGCATCGCGCAATGATATGTCGATGTGAAATGGCGTCGGTGACACGACTTCAGGCAACCGACAGTACTCACAATGCAGACGCCCGCGCAGTCTGACCATTTCAGCCAGTGATCCTAGCATCCCGCACCCCTAGGCCGCCGAGTCCTGTTTACCCAAAAGCAGTTCCGCGCGCATCTTCAAAACTGCCACCACGTCACCAAGCGTGACGTATTCCAGAAGTTCACTATTCTCTGCCTCTGTGAGTTGACCTTCATTGGCTTTTTCGCTGAGGAGTTGCATTCGTTCCATCACTTTTTCATCAAAAGTGATCGCTGAAAAGAAGCGCGCAGATTGCTTTGACATTGGAAGTTCCGGGTCGAGAAGCAATTGCTCGAATGACTGAAATGATTCTGCCATGTGCACCACAATACCAAACAGAAGAACAAAATGCAGTTCTAAATCGCCCGATAAACACTTACTTTGAACATAAAATCGATCATTGCGGGACGTTATACGATGCTTCCGGCAATACGATCTTCCCTCCCGCGTGGATGACTTGGATCATCTGCCCTTTGCTGATTGGCCCGTTGCGCGTCGGCCAATAGGCTTGGCGGACCGTGCGATCAGTTCCTTCGATCGACAGGCCGATCTGTTTGGACATCGGCGCAAGCGGCGACTGGCGGATCGAGGCGACGGTTGCGGATTTGCGCGTGCCCGTAGCCAGCACCCTCATCACCCGCGATCGCTGCCACCATGTCGCAATTAAACTAAGCAGCACGATAGGAAGCATAATCAGCGGCACGGTAAGCGGCTGTAATAGCGGAAGTGCTTCGGTTCGTGCGGTCCAGACGGTTGGGTCAGCAGAATCAATGCGAACCTCAATCTCCTCCTTCACTTTGATCACCCCGCCTGGCTTGCGATGGATCAACCGTTCGGAACTGATGACCCTGCCGGACGCGGGATCAGCATATTCCAGCGTCACGCGGACCGGCTCGTCACGCGGCATCTGTCGTGTGTCGTTACCCAGACTCATGACCCGCGCGTCGACCTGCACCCCAGAATCGATCAATCGACGTTCCTGTTGTGCCTGCATAAAACCGTAAGTGCCAAGTGCGATCGCAGCGATCAGCATCAGCAATGTCACCGCCAGCCACGGGCGGACGTTGATCTCCATCCACGAATGACTGCTCGCCCGCGGATATTGAACGCGAAATGATTGTTGTTCTTGATCCACCATCACCTGGGGTAAATGCTTTTACTGAGACGCGAGGCTTAGAATGTCGAATCCAGAATGACGAATGACGAATGATTGACGCAATGACCAAGCACGAATGGTTAATGTACGACTCTCAATATCTTTCACGCATCACGTCACAGTTCACGAACCACGAATCACGAAACCTGAATCACGGTCTGCCAAGGTATCCCTGTTCGACTGCGGCTTCAAGGATGCGGTGGATGACCGTCCCGGCTGCGGTTCCCCCGCCACCGCCGTAGGGGATCATCACGGCGATCGCGATTTTCGGATCATCCGCAGGGGCGAGCGTGAGCATCCAGGCGTGGCTATTCACTTTCGATTCGGTTTGTCCGATCCCGCGATACCAGGGGGCAAGTGGGTTAGGATTGGCGTGGGTGCCGAGATCGACTTTATCAAATATCGCCCTGCCGAGGCTGTCACGCAACAGTTCGCCGGAGGTATCGAGTCGAACCAACGACAACGGCGGCGGTTGCGCCGAACCAGTCTTGGCCGCGACGACCAGCGGCGGAAAGTACGCCGCACTGCCCGTACCCGCGCCGCCTTGCACGACATTAATCATCCCGCGTTTCACTTCGATTAACGCCTCGCGATTCAGATGCAGATCAACGCTGTTCGGACCATCGTAAGGCGTTTTAGGATAACCATCGACCAGAAGCGTCGGACGTTTCCAAATCCCGCTGCGGCCAATGGTTGCGGCGACATTCGCCATCTGCATCGGGGTCGCGGCGACCTGTCCCTGACCGATCGCAGCAAACCACGCGGTTGCACGTATGCGCGATGCGGGCAGATTTTCCGCATCGGGCAACAATCCCGCAGACTCGCGTAAACCAATGCCGGTCGGGCGACCTAATCCGAATCGCGAATACCAATCGCGTAAGCCGGCCACGCCCAGCTTATCGCCGAGCGTTTCAAAATAGACGTTGCAGGATCTTTCCAGCGCATCGGCGTAGGTGAGAAAACCATCGGGGTGCGGGTGTGAACTCGGTACGGTGTGATGCCCTTGCCCGAACTGGCTCATCGTCCAGCAACGGCCGAAACTGGTGTAGGTGCGTCCGCCGATCTTTAGATATCCGCTGCACTCAATCGTGTCGCGAGCGCCGATCAAACCTTCGGTGATGCTTGCGAGACCGACGATCGGCTTCACGGTCGATCCAGGCTCGATCGCGCCGCGGGTGGCGCGATTGATTAGCGGGCGATTGATCCGATCCTGCGACAGCACCGGATACAACTCGTCATACTTATTCAAATCGTAAGTGGGATAAGAAACCATCGCTCGGACTTGGCCGGTTTTGACATCAATCACCACCGCAGCACCGGGGATCGTGACCAGATCGACCGGGCCATTCGCGTAAGGCGATACCGGAACGGCTTTGAACGCCTCTTCGATCGACGCTTGAAATACCACGTCAATACTCGTGCGAACATCCTGGCCGGGGATAGGGTTGATCTTGCGAACCACCTCACCTAGACCGTCACGAATCTCCACCCCGCGGCTGCCATGCAGTTTTTCTTCCAACAGCAATTCCAATCCCTCGCGGCCTATCAAGTCACTCGGTCGGTAATTTTTTAGACGCTGTTCAAGCGTCTGATCGTCCAGCGTATCGCGCGAGGGCAGTTCGCCGGCATCAACGTGACGAATCGTGCCGATCACATGACACGCCACCGATTGATAGGGATAACTTCGGACGATCCCCGGGCGCAATTCCATCCCGGGATATTTTTCGATCTCGCGTTCAAGATGCACACGCATCGCGTAATCGACGTTGGGCATGATGACGTGCTTCTGCAATTGCTCGGCGACCGTCACGGCGAACTTGTCGATGTCGATAGTCGATGAACCCTCTCCCAATAACCATGAATACCATGCCTGATTTTGGCGCGATTCCTGATTCTTTTGTGCCCGTTCAAACTTGCTGTACCAGACGATCCGCCGACGCGTTTCGACCATGCGGATGAGCTGCCGCCGTTGTTCGTTCATCTGCTCGATCGTCAGATTGGATAGCCGTGCAAGTTCGACCCACATCGCGTCGATGTCTTGGCGTATCACTTCTACTTCAGCGTCGAGCAATTCGGTGCGCTTCGCACGCAGTTTTTGCAAAAATTGCGAATCGCGCAGCTTAAGGCGATCCAATGCGATGCCTCTCATCCAACGCCGATCGGGATCAATGATGATCGCGCGATAATCGACCGCCACGTCGATGCACGGATCATCCGCTGCCAGCGGTCGGCCTTTGAAATCGAGGATTCTGCCGCGTGTGGTGGGAATCGTGGTCTGATCCTCCATCGCACGGTTCGCCTCGTCCTCCCAATAGCTACGGCCCATTACCTGCACCGCAAAGGCGCGCGCGATCAACACGACGGTGACGAGCGTGAAAAGAAGGAGAA
This sequence comes from Tepidisphaerales bacterium, assembly GCA_038210015.1. Taxonomy (GTDB): domain Bacteria; phylum Planctomycetota; class Phycisphaerae; order Tepidisphaerales; family Tepidisphaeraceae; genus BPJO01. The sequence goes on along the minus strand of JBBQXB010000001.1, from coordinate 23,353 downwards.
GGGTTTTAAGTCGGCGTTCGAACATCCGTGTTCACCTGCGAAATGACAGTGTAACATCAATTCACACGATGCCGAAAAATCGTCTTGCTGTTTACGAAGAAGGGTTGGTCACCGAGTCACAGAGGCACGGAGAATAGGAACCGCAGATTTCGCAGATGACCACCACGTTAGTGATCTGCGATGAGCTGTGTTCGATATGTGCAATCTGTGGCTAATTCCTCCTCTGTCGCTGAGATATCCGCGCAACACCTGAATGCGTCAATCTGGAAAAATCAGTCGCGAATTACGGGCGTTTTTGCATCGGGTTGCGCGAAAGCATCAACAATCGCGCAACCTCGGTGTCTTAATGGAGACACACTTATGCGATCAATCTTTGCATCATTGCTACTCGTATCGATCTGTCTGGCACAAACGACCAAGCCGGTGTTGGAAGGGACGGTGTTGACGATCGAACGCGATGGACGCACCGAACGCTACAAGCTTGTTCCCCAAACAGAACCCGATAAACCCGTCCCCTCAAAGCCGCAGGCGTCGACTGCGGTCTTCGACATCACCCAATCCGACACCATCGCGCCCGCAGGCGTGTGGGTCAACGCGTTATCGGGTCCGAACGATCCATTGACGACCCGCTATGAATGGGACTTTGGCGATCCAAAATCAGAGCGTAACAAGCTTGTCGGTTTCGTCGCAGGGCATGTCTACGATCAAGCAGGTGAATATACGATCGCGTTAACCACGACGATTGAAGGTAGATCATCCGTTACGACCAAACGACAAATCCGGGTTGAACCGGACTCGCGAAAAGCGATTTACGTTTCGTCACTCGGCGACGACGCCAACGATGGGTCGGCGGACAAACCGCTGAAATCACTTGGTAAAGCAGGTGATATCGCGCGGGATGACGTTCGGCTATTGCTGAAAAGAGGCGATACCTTTGATGTCGATCAATCCTTCATCTCGCCACGCAAACGCGTGCTGATCGGCGCGTACGGCGACGCGAAAGCGCCCAAACCGATCGTCCGGTATACCGGCGAGACGACCACCGAGGCGCTGATTCGATGCACCAATGAAACTGAATCGCTGGTCGTCGAACAGATCACATTCGATTCGTTGGTCGGCAATGCTGCGGATGCGAAGTATTTGCCGCATTGCATTGTCGCTGCGGGGAAACAGATCGTTGTTCGCGATTGCACGTTCTTGAATGTGAGTTACGCGATCAACGGGAATGGCAAGCCGCAAGGGGTGATCGTCCAGCGATGTGATTCGCCGAACGTCGATGGGCTGCGCCGATATCTCATATGGATTGAAGGGACGGATTGGACGATTCTGGACAATCGCGTGCTCAACAGCACACGCGAGCATGTGATCCGGGGCGTGCATTATCAGCGGCTGCTCATTGCATATAACGATCTTGCCAACATTGACCGCAAAGAGCTGGACGGGATCGACATCGCGAAAAACACCATCAATCTGCAAGCCGGTGAACAAGCCTACCTGTATGGCAACCACCTTTCCGGGCCCAGTTCAATCGGTCCCTTGGGAAAAACGGATGGCCTGAAATATAAAGAGCACCGTTCGCGTTGTTATGTTGTGGAAGCGAACCAGTTTGAAAAATCGCCTTTGGAAGTGCAGCACGGAATCAGCGACGTGATGATCCGCGGCAACACGTTTCAGATCGATAACGGTCGATCAATCGTGGTGGATGGCTACGACAAGCAGTACGACCGTGGGCTGGCAAACATCCGCATTGTCGGTAACACCGCCAAAAACGGGGGTAAGACAGGCGGATTTTTACTCATCGGCGGGCCAGTCGACGGGATCTGGCTGACCGGAAATCGCTATGAAGCGCCTAATCTGCAATCCGGTGCGTCGCAGGCAGCGAACGTGTATGTCAATGATCGCGATTTAAGCAGCTTTCGATCAATCGAATCAAACACCTGGAGCATCGGCAAGCCATTGAACTTTGCTGAGGGAGGCATGATGTATGTCTTCCCGAAATGGTCGGACAAGCAGGGCTATCTTGATCCAAAAGAATGGGCGAGACAGCCTCAGGTGAAAAACGATGCGTTCAGGTAGAATCAAACCGCGTAGCACACAACCAAGCAGGAGTATCCTTGTATGAGCGACTTATCCCGACGTGAAATGATCGTGTTGACCACCGCCGCCTGCGCCTGCTGCGCACTGGGCGCAGACGATGCAGGAGATAAGCCCGGCCCGGGTGGTGGTGGCGGGGAAAGAGAAAAGTTCCCGCCGCAACCCAAGCAATTTGAGATCGGTAAACTTTCCGATTATCCCAAAGTGGGATACTACGATCAGTTCCGAAAAAACAAGGTCATGATCGCGGTGGTGGAGGATCGTCTGGTCGCGATGAGCGCGGTCTGCACGCATAAAAATTGCATCGTGCGGAAAGACACCGACACGACACTCCTGTGTCCGTGTCATAAGAGTATTTTCGGAGACCACGGCACGCCGACCGAAGGCAAGGCAAAATTTGCGTTGCCACGCTACGCACTTTCGCAGGCGGCAGACGGAACAATTACCGTCGATACCACCCAATCATTCAGCGAACGCGAATGGGAAAAACCCGAAGCGTCGCTGGTGATAAAGAAATAATCCGACGCTACGGTTTACGTCGTGCTGACCGTCACCCCGTTGCTAAACGGACTGCTTCCGCCAGCGGATTGCGCGACGACGCGGTATTCGTATGTCACGTTATTGATGCCGGTCGTATCCAGGAAGCCGGTGATGTTCGCGCCGACTGTCGCAACATCGCCCCAGATCCATCCGGAGTAACGTCGCTGGATGATGAATGAGTTTTCGTTGTCAGACGTATCCGTCCATGCAAGTTGCACGTTCGGACGCGTCGTTACCGCAGCGGTGAGACCGGATGGCGCACTGGGGATGCCGGTTGATCCGCCTGGCGTGGTGACGGTTGCGGTTGTGCTGTAGTTTCCATCCAGCGCATTGGCGTTGGCGCGGATGCGATACTCGTAGGTGTTACCGGCAGCAACGGTCGTATCGGAATAGGCAACCGCATTTGCAGCAGGTGTTGCGATCTGTGACCACGCACCGCCTGCGATGCGGCGTTCGATCTTGTAACCGGTTTCGTTCGCGACATCATTCCATGTCAGATTCACCTGCGTGTTGCTAACCGCAACGGCGGCGAAATTGGTCGGGGCTGCGGGTCCTGCGGGGGTGGTGACGGAGGTATCGACTTCAACCGCGTTGCTGAAATCGCTGTCGCCTTGCGTGTTACGCGCCAGCACGCGATATTCGTAGACCACGCCGCCGAAGGAAGTCGAGTCGCTGAACGTCGTCACATTCGCAGCGGTCGTTCCGACATCTCCCCAGATCCATCCGCGATACCGGCGTTGCACGACAAACGATGTTTCGTTGTTCGACCGATCCTGCCATGTCAGTTCTACGCGCGCCCCAGCTTGCACGATCGACGAAAGATTCGCTGGCGAAAGCGGTATGCCTGATACTGCAAGTGTGGTGAATCCGACCGCGTTACTTGGCGTGGAATCGTACGTGGCATTGAACGCACGCACACGGAACTCATAACTCGTACTCGGCGTAAGCGTGCTGTCGCTATAACTGTTGGCGTTGGCAGAAAGCGTAGCGAGCGTGGTGAACGCACCGGTTCCGATCCGGCGTTCAACACGATAGCCCGATTCGTTGTTCGCGTTATCCGTCCAACTGAGCGCAACCGATGTGCTGGTCAGCGCGGAATAGACCAACCCGCTTGGTGCCGTCGGTGCAGTGAGAATGCTGGTCGTCGTTGCGCTAGACAGATTGCTATAAGCAGAGTTTCCCCCTGCGCCCGTGGCGCGGACGCGATATTCATAAGTCGTGCCAGCGGTGAGTCCGGTGTCGGCGTACGTTGTGATATTCGCACCCGGCGTTGCGACCACCGACCAGGCGCCGGTGCCAATGCGACGTTCGATGCTGTAACCCGTCTCATTACCAGCATTATCCGCCCATGCGAGATTGATCTGAGTGGAGGATTGCGCGGTCGCAACCAGGCTGCTCGGCGCGGTAGGTGCCGGCGGAAGCGCGTAGGTTGCGGTGTAGGTTGTGTTGGATGCCGGCGCCACAATGTCGTGCGAACGCGATCCGCCATCACTCCATCCGGTGAAGGTGTAGGTAATCCCGCCTGATACAAACTGGGACGGGGCTGATATCGTGTTTAACGATCCTGCCATCACCGTGCGAATCAACGGTGCGGCGGCGGTGGTTGTGCCTGCGGTCAATGCTGCGCCGGCGGGTGTGCTGGCGAGTGTGATCTGCACCGTCAGCGGATCGATTCGGCGTGTGATGGTCGTTACACTATTGTTGGAATCAGTCGCACTGAGGCGCAACTCAACCCACGACGGATACTCATGATCCGGCGCGATGAATGATCCACCTGCCACACCTGAATAGCTTTGGATCAGATGTTCATGCGGATTGCCGGGATTAAACTCGCTGTCGTGCATCAAGACCAAAGACCAGGTGAGTGCGGTCGCAGGCAATGATCCATCCTGAGCATCACTCGCGCTACCGGCGAAGGTGATCGTGTCGCCGACTTTCCAGTTCAGACTCGCCGAAGGAAGTGAAATCACAGGAACTGGCGGTGTATTTCCTGACGGCGCGACCGAGAATAGCGATTGTGTCGGCACGACTTCAAGTGATCGACCCGGACGTTGCCATTCCAGTTTTAACGAGGCGTCGCCGGCGTTTTCGTAGTAGTCGATTCGAATGTCATACAACTGTCCCGCCGCCAGCGTGATGGTATTGCTCCACGAGGTCGAAGATTGATCGATCAGCTTATCAACCAGCAATACGCCGTTGACCCACAGGTTCACGCCGTCGTCGCTGGTGGTGCGGAAAGTGTAGGTTCCCGCTTCGATCGACTGGATTTTTCCGGTGAATCGCGCCGAGAATGTATCCGCCCCGATGCCCGCAACCGGCGCGTTGGCGGCCCAGTTGAAGTTGATCGCGGATGAAATGGTTGTGACGGTCGGACCGCTGAAGGTGCTGTTATCAAAGAACGTGGTGGCGAGACCGTCGCCTGCGTAGAACTCGATCTCGCCAACGTTGCTGTATGAATTGGCAGGACCGACGTATCGCACGTATCGGTAGCTGGCGCCGGTGGGGTTGACCGATTGTGTAGTCAGCTGATTGTTGGCGGGTTGTGCGACGACGGTGAAGAGATCGACGACCCCGGACGAGAAGTTGGCGTCATTCGAACCCTGGAACTTTCCGCCGACCATGCGCGATTCGTAGCTGGCACGCGGGGCGTATTTGATTTGTCGTATCCATTTTGATGCGCCCAGATCAAGTCCCACCCACGATCCGCTGGCGGCATTTGCGTTGTAGAATGAGCTGGCTTGTCCGTCGAATGCCGCCGCCGGTCCGGTCCCGCCGGATGATCCGGCGGTACCGATCGCCGTGCCGGTGAGTCTGGATGAAGATGCGGTCTGCGCACCGGTGAAATCGATGCGAACCACGCGGCCGCCGATATGGTCGGCGTAATAAATCGCGCCGTCGGGTCCCTGCACCAGATCAACCGCGCCGCTACCCAGCGATCGGAATACCTGCCGCGACGAGATCATCGGCAAACCGTCGGGGCCTTTGTACATCACGTATATCTGTTTACGTGAGTAATCGGCGAAGAACATTGCGTCCTGATAGGCTGCGGGCAGATTGCTTCCAGTATAAAACAAGATGCCAGTCGGGCTGCTGCCACCTGTAGGTTCGGTCGATCCGGGGACCACTTTTTCGCTGTGTGAGTAAGCGTACCATGGCGCATCGTGCGCTGATGGACCCGCGGAATAGAGACTTTCAAGCAGCGGTAAATTCGCGGCGTCGTAACCGCTTTGGCGATTGGGACCTTCATACGCCGGCCAGCCGAAATTTTCTGCCGTGGCGTCTGATGCGTTCACAATCCGATTGATCTCTTCGTAGCTGCTCCAGCCTGTTTCTGCGATCCAGATTTCACTTGTTCCTGGACGGAAGGTGAAGCGATATGGATTTCGCAGCCCGTACGAGATGATACGTTTGGCGTTGGTATCGGCGGAGGCGGCGTACGGATTTCCAGGTGCGCCGAGTCCGGTATCGGGATTGATGCGGATGGTCGTTCCATCAAGTCCGACCGGATCGCCGGTGCTGCGGATGTCTTGGCTGCGCAGTGCGCCGCCTTCGTTGGCAGGATCACCAAACGGGTTGCTGTATTGTCCGTAATCGACAGCGTTAAAGCTCGCGCCATCGCCGCCGGTGGCGTAGAGATATCCGTCCGGTCCGAAGTTCAGATCGCCGATCGAGTGCGACGGGAATTGTTGATTCCAATCGCTGATCAACACCAGTTCGTTGCCAGTCATCTGGTTGCCGCTTGCGGTGAGACGCGACAGTCTGCCGCTGACGCGAGACGACCCGTCGCTGGCGCCGGCGTCGGAATCGCCGTTGACGGTTCCGTATTTGGGTGCCGCCCCGCCGACGTCGCCGTCGTATGTATACATCACATAAACATACGGGCGTCCGCTGGTGAAATCGGGGTCAAGCGTCATCCCGAGCAGACCGCGATCCCAATAGTTGTGTACGTTGGTGCGCAGGTCGGCGAAGATTTCGGGGGTGGTGTCGTTGACGTTGTCATAGACCTTGATGATCCCGCGCTTTTCCGCGACGAACACCCTGCCATCGGGCGCGAACTCAAATGCGGTGACGAGCTGCGTGCCTGAAAAGATCGTCGTTTCACTAAAACTCGGCGTGCCGGTGGTGAAGTTGGCGGTGTAGTCGGCGCTGAGCGCGCCGTTGAGAGAATCCTTCACACCGGTCGGTCCGCCGATGACGCGGAGCGTGTAATAGTTATTCGTCGTGGAAAGATTGGAGGTCGGATTGATCGTCAGCGTGTTGTTGGCGGTGTTGTAAGAAAGAGCGGCGGGCAAAACGGTCCCGGACGCATCGGTCACGATGATGTTGCTATCGGTGAGCGTTCCTGCGGTCATCGCTGAACCAAACTGCACGGTGAGATTCGCCGACAGGCTGACGGTTTGCTGGCCGTTATAAGGCGTGGACGACGCGATGCTTGCCAGTAGCAGTCGCGGTTCAAGCGTGTCAATGACGGCTTTTTGGAGAAGCGATTTTTGTCTCGCGGCGCGGCTGGCGTCACGATGAGTGTAGGTTGTATTCATGATGGCGTTCTTCCCGTGTCAGGTCGTTTGATTATGAACCACTGTCTGATCTCAATGCACAAAATGATCCTATTTCGCTGCGACGAACATCGCTAACGTGCGAAGATGGGAAAACTCGAACGATTTTATCGCCCTCAAGCATTTGGTATTGATCCGGTTCGTTTATGCGTGCGTGGCAGTCCCGATGCGCATTGGCTGAGGCGTCGCCGCCTCGGCGCGAAGCATTCTCAACACCTGCCGATGATGTTCACGATACTGCGAGCTTTTTGCATCGGCGGTAAACATCTGCCCGCGATGCCGTGCCGCTTCACCGAGTGCCGCCAGCTTGTCGGGATGTTCGTACCAGTCTCGCATCACCGACGCGAGTTGATCGACCAGTTCATCAGCGGTGGTTCGATCATTGATCGGAATCTTCACGCCGCAGTCCGGCGTCACCATCATGCCCGGCGTGAGGTGGTCGAGTGTGATAACCGGCACACCGGCAATCATCGCTTCTGCGACCAGACCCTGGCTATCACGAAGGACGGTATGTACGCAGGCATCGGCGCGGGCAACGCCGCGCACGCATTCGATGTGCGGGATATCACCTGGCAGATGTACCCGATCTGCGATACCAAGCTCGGCTGCAAGCTGCGTTACGTTTTGTCGAAATGCCCCATCGCAATAATGGATGTATCGAGCATTGGGAAGATTTGCTTTTGCGAAGGCACGAATCGCCAGATCGACGCCACGGTAATAGCTCAGCCCGCCGCAACTGGCGAAGGTAAAGGGTTGATCGGGATCGCGCGATACGCGGGCTTCGATCGCGGCTTGTTGTATCTCGTTTGATCCTGCGATTGCAGCGCAATGCACCGCGACATTTTTCCCACCGTAGCGCTTGAACCATTCGCCGCAGACGTCCGTGCCTGCAATCAGCAGGTGGGCGCGTCGGATGCAGCGTTTGAGGATCGGATCGTGACGCCAGATCGTGCGTGCGATAAGCCGGACAAAGTCCGCCAAACGCGCCGAGAAAGGGACATTTTTGCGAAACCCCTTCGGCATGATTTCCCCGCCGCCGACGGGTCCGAAAATGAATCCGACGCCGTCGCGTACCAACGCGGCACCGGCGCTGGGCATCCACCATCGAAATAGTGAAACGTGCTGCACGAGATCGAATTTTTTTGCGCGATGCAATCGTCTTGCGACTCGTCCAGCAACAAACTGCCAAAGATAGTAGTGCAAGTTGAACAGGCTGTACCCGTGATTGCTATTCATCCATGACAATAAGGACGGAAGTGCCACATAATTGATATGTACCGGATGCAAAGTGGGATGATCGCGAAGGTAAGGTTCAATAATGTCGCGGTTTTCGGCATGCGTGATGACCCACACCGGTTGGGTCCGTGAAAGATCTGCAACGTAATGCCAACCCAGCCCCCACTCGCTTCCCTTTTCCGGGCCGCAGTGATAGGCGATGTAGAGCAATTTGTAGGACATCTCGTTGTTCACAACGCTCCGCATGCATTCAAACAAAGTTTTAACCGCTTCCTGACACACTTTTGTCGATAGCGATCAACATTAACATCGGCTTGCACATGGATGGACTCAACCGGATTAACGCTTTAATCGTCAAAATCCTCAAAAACAGCGCAAACTCACTTATCGGGCGAATATGAATCTTCATTCAACATGAAATTGGTTCGATGAAACAGGACGAAGCGAGGCAAAATGTCCCGGACATATCCGGCGTTTTGCCAAGAGTCTTCAAAAGGAACAGATCATGAAATTGCAGACAATGAATATCGTTGGGTTCTTGATGGTGCTGGCAGTCGCGGGATGTAATGTCGCGCCTAAGGCAAAGCCCGCCTCCGAAGCGCCAATGCCCACCACGCAAGCTGCGACCACATTGCAGCCAGGCGATAATGTCGAACTGAAGTTCTTTTACGCACCTGAATTAAACGACACCCAGCGCGTGTTACCCGACGGAACACTCACACTACAGCTCGTCGGATCGGTAAAGGTTGTGGGCAAGACTTCAGCCGAAGTGTCGGATTTGTTAAAGACCGCGTACAGCGAACACATCAAATACCCGTCCGTGCAGGTGATCCTGCGCGATCAGTTGCAGCAAAAGGTGTATGTCGCAGGCGAAGTGATTCAGCCTGGGATCGTTGATCTTTACGGGCATCTCACCGTGCTGGACGCAGTGATGAATCGCGGCGGGTTTGATATGACAACCGCAGAAATTTCCACTGTCGTCGTCATGCGTCACGAAAACGGTAAACGCGTGGGATACAAGGTTGATCTTCGTGATGCGATCGCCGGTGGTGAGACGGCGTCGTTCTATCTTCAGCCGCAGGATATTGTGTTTGTTCCGCGAACGGCTGTGGTCAACATCAACAACTTCCTTGAACAATACGTTGCCGGCCTGATCCCGCAAACGGGTTTCGTCTACACACGTAATAGTGGCAATGCGACGTACGGGGTCGATACACGTCGGTAATTCCGCAGGTTCACGTCTGATTTATCGAGGCACACATGAATGACATCATTCTCTCATCTCATACCCACAACGACCCAATGGTCAACGCGATTCCGCAATCGAAGCGCGCGTTCACCGGTTCGCCACGCGATCTGCTGTTTGTGATGTTCTGGCATCGTAAGAAAGTAGTGACGTTTTTCATCGTCACGACACTTCTGACGGCACTGGCGGTACTGGCGCTACCGAGTACCTATCGCAGTGAATCCAAGTTACTGGTGAAAATCGGCAGCGATGCGGTATCGCCTGATCCGACCGCCGCAGCAGGCGGGCCGATGGTCGCGCCGGTGATGTATTGGGACGTGCAGATGAAAACCGAGCTTGAAGTGCTGCGCAGTCGCGATATCGCGGCGAGTGTGGTCAATCAAGTGGGCGCAGGACGTATCCTCGGCAAAGGCGACCTTGGTGATCTATCCAAGGAAGACCCACTCTACAGCCAGGCCTTGCTCGCACTGCAAATGAAACTGAGTCTGGAAGTTGTTCCCGATTCCAGCATCCTGCTTGTCGCATATGAATCCGGCGACGGCAAACTCGCCCGCGATATCACCGCAGCCTATGTTGATCGTTATCTGGACTTGCGACTGGATGTTCGCGATTCAGGCAAAGGTGCGACTTTCCTCGACGGTGAACGCGAACAGATGCTGCAAAAAGTGCAGAAGTTGGAAGACGACATCCGCAAGATCAAAGATGAGGCCGGTGTCGGCAATGTTGAAGAACAACGCCAGATCCTGCAAGCCCGCATCGGTGCGATGCAAAGTGATGCATCCGCTGCGCGTTCCACAGCGATCACCGCGACCGCAGAAGTGAAAAATATAGAAACTCGAATCAAGGATATCCCGGAAAAAGTCACCTCCGCGGAAACCATCGAGCAATCAATGAGCTGGCGAGACGAAACGAAGAAGAATATTGCCATGCTGGAACTGGAACTGGCGGACATGCGCGCACGATTCGCATCGACCAGCCCACAGGTCCAGATCATCGAGACCAAAATCGCAGCCGCCAAAGCGTTGCTGGTCGAAGGCAATGGCGGAAACGAACGGGTGGAGTCGATCAACCCCATCTGGCAAACCCAGCAATTGCGCTTGGAAGATGCTCGCACCAACGCCGCTGTCGCGCAGGCGAAGGAAACGGCACTGAATGGTGAGATCGCGTTGGCGGAAATTAAACTTAAATCGGTCAACGATGTCGAGCTGCGGATCAAACAGTTGCTGCGCTCGGCGAACCTGCGTGAGGACCAGCTTCGCCAGATTTCGCAGGCCGCTGATCGGGCGTCGTTGCTTGCATCCTTCCACGGTGAAAAGCTCAACAATGTTTCAATCGTACAGCCCGCAACCCTGCCTTTGCGACCGATCTCCCCGAATCGTCTACTTCTCTTGATGATCGGCATGTTTGTCGCAGGAACCGGTGCGGTGGGACTAGGCATCGCATCGGAAACGCTTTCGCGCACGACCAAACGCCCCGAAGACATCGACCGCATGACCGCGCTGCCAAGCGTATCCATCCCGGTGATCGATTCGCACGGATTCATCGGCAATGGTTATAGGAATGGCGGATCAAACGGTTCGTCGATGCTCGACAAATTACTGCCATCCAAAGCAAAAGGCACGACCACATTGGTGACCCGCACACAAGGTACATCAGGCGGGACGATGACACGCGGCGGTTCGACCGGCACGCTGGATATTCGTCCGGTACGCCGATGGAGCCCACAACTATTACAATCGGCGCACGGGATCATCGACGGATTGCTGTTTGATGCGATTCGTGACGCCAACCATCAGACGGCGTTTGTCACGGGTTTGATTAGTTGCCGTCCCGGCCAGGGCGCAAGCACGTTGAGTGCGTATGTTGCAAGTGCAATCGCGGATCGGTTGGAAGCATCACTTCCTTTGCACCCGGATGATCGGGTGTTGCTGGTGGATGCCGATCTGAATGAACCAACGTTGCATCGATTGCTGTCAATTGATGATTCACCCGGTCTGGGTGACTGGCTGGCGGTGACGCACGGGGAAGCCCCCCCAGTAGGCGATTATGCGCATGCGACCAGTCACGCGCGGCTGTCGGTGATGCCGTCGGGTCGGTCGAGCACGCTGATGCGTCTGCTGGATCGCACGGATCTGCTCATCGATGAGGCGACACGTCAGTATCGGCACATTGTGTTGGATTTGCCACCCGTATCGACTACGCCAACGGCGTTGCGACTCGCTGCTAAATGCAGTGCGGTGTTACTGGTGGTTGAGTGCGGGAATCTGCATCAGGAAGTGGTGCGTAAGAGCGTGCGCGCGTTGCAATCCGCCGGGGCAAATGTCGCGGGCGTGGTGTTGAACAAACGCCGATTTCCGATCCCCGATTGGCTTTATGACCGCGCGTCGTGATCGGTTAGGCAGCGTGATGTTTTATCGTTGGCAAAGGTGTTTCAAGTGATCAGCGCGGAATCCAATCCCTCGCAAAACCTCGATTGTGCAGACACCGATGCCGGCCGCACGCTTTGCGTGTCGTCGTTGAATCGATTGTGGAAACTGCACGGTCGTGCGGCGCTGACGTTGCTCGACCAGGTTTTGGTGAGCGTCGCCAGTTTTGCAACCAGCTTTCTGCTCTTACGATACATGGCGGATGATAAGGAACACCTCGCCTATTTTACGCTGGCGCTGAATCTGCTGATCTGGGTGGGTGAGTTTCACGCGTCACTTGTTTTCACACCGTTAACACTGCTGACCCCGCGCAGAAATGGACAAGCGCTTCGACGATTTCACGGTAGCACGTTGCTGCAACATTTTGGGGTGTCGATCATCGCGATGATCGCGTTATTGATCGCAGCCTATTTTGTTCGCCCGCACGACCGCGATATGTCACAAACCCTCATCGCATTGGGCGGTGGCGTGCTGGTGATCGGTTTACGCAATTATGCACGACCTTTTTCGTTCGCGATTCGCAAGCCGATCGCTGCGGTGCTGCTTGCGGTTGGTGTTTGTGTGTTGCAGATCGGTGGGGTGCTGTACTTCGCATTTGAAGGCAATCTGACTGCTGCCAAAACGATCGGCGTGATCGCACTGGCGTCTGCCATCCCTGCGGTTGTCTGGTTGCTGGCACACCGAAGCTATTTTGCCCCGAATCTCAAACAATCCATTCACGACATCCGCGACGAATGGCCTCTCACGCGATGGGTGTTTTTCTCGGGCATGGTCTGGAACGGCGGGATGCAACTGTATCCATGGTTGATCGCGACGCTTAGCGGAAAAATCGAGGTCGCGATCTGGTTCGCCTGTTACCAACTCGCAGCGGTTGCCAATCCGTTGTTGATGGGATTGCAAAACTTCACCGGATCACGGATCGCCGAAGCCTGTGCAGAGCGCGATCAAGCTTCCTTCGTGCGATACGTCTACCGTGCGGCGTTCTACACCGCATTGCTGATGCTCGGTCCGGCGATTCTTCTGTCGATTTTCGCCAGTCCGATGCTGGTCTGGATCAGCCGCGGTGAGTTTGAAGGCCATCGACTCGCGATCATCCTACTGTGCAGCGCGTTCATGCTGCAGTCGATCACCTTTACGCTGTCGCGCGGATTATTCGCGTTGCATCGCGCGGACATCGATCTGTACTGTAATTTCGCTCCATTGCTACTGTTGTTCACGGGCGGCGCTTATCTGACCTGGAAATATGGAACCGCCGGTGCTGCAGCGAGCATGTTGATCGCACAGATCATCAGCAGCGGCGCGCGGGCGATCCTGTTCCATCGCGTCGCCAGACAACCTGCGAGGGCAATATGACCTCACTCACAATGCCCACGACCTACGCATCGGTCGAAAGAAACGCCATTAGCACCTGGCCTTGGCGGACGGCGATCGTGCTGCTGGTGCTATTTGCAATGGCGAACTGGGCCTGGAGCACCAGCCAACGCTGGTACGCCAGCGACAACGCCGATGTCGGAGCACTGGTCGAACGCATCAGCGACGGACAAATCAACCGCCAACTCGCCTTCGTGATGATGGGTGTTTACGCCGTTGGATTGCTGATGATCCCCGCCACGCGCCCCGCGAAGCTGAAAATCATCATCGCTTATCCGCTGATTGTGTTTATCGGATGGGCGTTTCTCAGTGCGTTGTGGAGCGTCGATCACACCCAAACTCTCAAGCGTCTGATCGTTTTCGCAGCCATGATATGCATGGTCGCGGCGATGCTGCGCCGGTACGATATTCGTGAGATGACGCAGATCGCGTTCATCGCGTCGATGCTGACAATGGGCATCGGTATTGTGAATGAAATGCGCATACTCGCGGTCGATTCGCCGCCTTTTGGTCTGTGGCGGTTTGGGGGAACGATGCACCCGAATCACGCAGGACTTAATTGCACAGTCGTCATGCTTTCGAGTTTATACCTGTTCCGATTCAGCCGGCAAAAGTTGTTCCTGCTGGCCTTCGCACTGGGAACAGCCATTCTGGTGATGACCAAATCACGCACTGCATTGATGAGCGCGATGACGGCGGTCACGCTGTATTTCTTTCTCGCTGCCACGACTTCGCGGGCGATGGGGATGCTGTTGCTCGGCGCGTGGGGCATCGCGGCGGTGATGTGGCTGTCATCGATGCAGATGCTGCCCGATCTAAACAGCGTTGTGTCGATGGGTCGCGAAGACGTGAAAAAGGTGGATGTCCAGAAACTAACCGGCAGAACGGATATCTGGCATTACGCGATCATGCAAGGCAATCGCAATCCGAACCGCCTGCTGACGGGTTACGGGTATGAGACATTCTGGACTCCGCAAAATGCGCTGGGCGTTTCTCAATATGTGAAGTTTAAGATTTCCGAAGGCCACTGCGTTTATTTGGATTGGTATCTGGAACTCGGTTTGATCGGCGGCGGTTTGTATGCATTCGTGCTATTGATCGCGATTGCCCGATGGACGGTCGCATCCCGCATTCTTTGCTCGCCTGCCGCCGCGATCGCAGCCGCGACGTTGATCGGCGCGTTGGTGCATGGTTTCGCTGAGTCATCTTTGGGCGATGCAAGTTTGCCGACGTTATTTGTCTACTGTGCGATCGCAGGCGCAACGCTTGAACGACCGGATGAGGTGCCAAGCTAATGAAACCACGCATCGCACTTATCACCGGCGATTTCCCCCCCGTAATCAGCGGGATCGGCGATTACGTCGAAAAACTTGCCCTGGCGATGACGCGCCATGGCGCGGATGTCACCGTCATCACCACCGCCGATCAAGGCGCGCGAACTGATTATCCATTTGCGATTCGCGCGGAAATGCCGGGATGGAAGTGGGCGAATCGACATCAGTTGCTGGAGATCGTTAAAGAATACGACGTCGCGCACATTCAATATCCGTCTGGTGCTTATGGGAAAAATCTAACCATCAATCTGCTACCCCGATTGATCGCAAAGCACTGCCCGAACACGCGCTCTTTAGTGACGATTCACGATTTTCGCGTGATGCGGATGCGTTGGCGGGCGCGAGTGGCGCCGATGCTGTGGAGCGTGGATGGGTTGATCCATGTCGATCCGCGCGATGGCCCGTATCTAAAAACGTGGATGCCGTTCAAATCCCCGCCCACCGCCATCATTCCGATCGCCGCCAATGCCGAACCGGTGCCGTGCAGCGACGCGCAGCGTATCGCGTGGCGAAGAGAATTGGGTTTTGAACAAGACGAAACCGTTGTCGCGTTTTTCGGAATCCTCTATCCGCATAAAGGACTGCCCGAATTGCACGAAGCCATCCGCGCCCTCCGCGCAACAGGCCGCCGGGTGAAATTGCTCGTTCTAGGTGATTTTGATCGCGACGCCGAGTGGCGCGCCGATATCGAACGCAATCTGAAGCAGGATCATTGCGTCTGGGTAAAAGGTGCATCGCTCGAACGCATCAGCGAATGTCTACATGCCTGCGACCTTGCGGCATTGCCATTCCATTCCGGCGCATCGACTAATCGTGGAAGCCTGCTGGCGACGCTCGCCCACGGCCTACCGACTGTCACCACCAACGGGCCGTGCACACCGCCTGATCTGGGTGAACAATTCGATCTGTCGATGGTTCCGATCCAGTCGCCAACAGCACTAGGTGACGCGATCGATGCATTGATGACCGATGTCGCGACCTGCGCCCGGATGCGCGAAAGCGCGTTGGCTGTCATGGAAAAAATGAGTTGGCCGACCGTCAGCCAAGATACGCTCGCGTTTTACGACCGCTTGCTCGGACGCACCGCCTGCCCCCGCCCGCCGCACGGGTTTCGGCAATTTGAAGCATCAAAACACACGAGGAAATCGGCATGAAGCTCCTCAACCTGCACAATACCCACGCCCACCCCGGCGGGATGGAAGTGATCTTCGCAGCCCTCTCGCGATTGTTTCGCGAACATGGGCATCAGGTCATTGATCTGTCGCGCGATAACGCCGAGATCGGCACGCTTTGGAAAAAAATCTCAGCCTTTGCCGGTGCGATCTATTCACCTTCGGTTTATCGCGATTTGACGGAATTGATCGCCCGTGAGCAGCCGCACATTGCGCATGTTCATAATCTCTATCCGCAATTTTCGACCAGCGCTTTGTCGGCATTTTATGATGCTGGTGTGCCGGTTGTTTTGCACGCGCAGGATTACAAACTCACTTGTCCCACCGCCCAGCACTTGCGCGATGGAAAACCGTGCACCAAATGCCTTGGCGGGCATGATTATTACGCAGCGATCCATAATTGCCGCGGCAATTTACCGATGAGCACCGCCTACGCGATGCGAAACACGTGGGCGAGGCTAAGCGGCGCGGTACACAAAGGGGTCAGCATCTATGCCTGCCCGACGCGGTTTGTCGCCGACATGCTCGTGCAGGCAGGCTATCCATCTGAGCGCGTTCGCGTGGTCTACAACTATTGTGATTTGCCCGAAGCGGCACCGGCACGAACAGGATCTGGCGATTATATCGGTTATCTGGGTCGCATCAGTCCTGAGAAGGGTCTTGATGTACTACTCGATGCTGCCCGTGCAACCGGTATTCCGACCAAAATCGCAGGCGATCCGTCATTGATGCCCGAGCTTGCACCGTCGGCAGCGAAAAATGTGGAATTCGTCGGCAAATTGTCACGAGACCAACTCGATTCATTCCTCACCGGCATGCGCGCGTTAGTCGTGCCGAGCATCTGGTATGAAGCATTCGGATTGGTCTGCGTCGAAGCCTTATCCCGCGGCGTACCCGTCATCGCCAGCGACATCGGTGGATTGCCCGAAGTTGTTCACCACCAACGCACCGGATTGCTCGTACGCCCCAATGATTCGGATTCTCTCGCACAGGCGATGCAGACGCTTTGGGATCAACCTGATCTTGCGCTGCAATTCGGCGAGGCCGGACGTGCCACGGTGCAAAAACTGTTCACCCCGGCGGCATTTTATCGGCAGATCAGCCAGATCTGGTCTGAATTGTGCGCGCCGTCGGAAGTGAGAGCACCATTAATTGTCGGACGAACGTAAAACAGGGTGGGAAATCGGTCGATTGAGATAATGTGAGCGATGGATCAAGCAAACTTCCCGGCTGGCGTCCGCTGCGCATCGCAGTCATTGGCGGCAGAGGCGTGCCGAGCAGCTATTCGGGCGTCGAACGAATCTGGGACGATCTGTTCTCCCACTTCGCCGCCAGCGGCCATCACGTCACCGTTTATTGCCGCCCCCAAGTTCTAACCCAACCGCGCGGAGAATATCGCGGGATGCGACTCGTCCGCACTCCCGCACCGGGTGGAAAGAACGGCGAAACACTCACCCACTCGCTCTTGAGCATCCTCCACGCTCGCGCCTGTGGCGACGAAAACGGACAACCCTTCGATATCATATCGCTGCACACGATCGCCCCGAATCTGTTCGCACCGATCGCAGCGTTCGCCGGACCAAAAATCATCAGCCACGTGCATGGACTCGATCACCAACGAGAAAAATGGAAAGGACTTGGCGCGAAAGTCATCCGCATGTCCGAGCGCATGATGGTGCGTATCGCGCATCAAGTCGTCGTCGTCAATCCGGCATTGGTCGATTATTACAATTCAGAGTTCCAACTCCCCACCGCGCTGGTGCCCAACGGCGTGCACGCAATCAATGATGATTTCATACGCGATGAATTGGTACTGCAAAGTTTCGGCCTGCACCCGGGCAAATATATCGTCAGTGTCGGGCGACTCGTTCCCGAAAAACGCATCCAGGATTCGATCGCAGCCTTTGCAAGGATCGACACCGATCTCAAACTCGTCTTCGTCGGCGAAGGCAAACACAGCCCCGACTACGAAGCGCAAGTCAAAGCACTGGCCGCCAAAGACCCGAAAAATCGTATTGTCTTCACCGGCCAGCAATCCGGCGACGCATTGGAAACCATTTTCCGCTCAGCCCGTTTCTATGTCAGTGCCAGCGAACTGGAAGGCATGCCCTCCAGCGTGTTGGAGTGCATGGAGCGCAAACTCTGCCCTGTACTGAGCGATATCCCGCCGCACCGCAATTTGTTCAACGGCATCCGCGGATACGATCTGACTTTCAATCCCGGCGATGTCGATACGCTGACCAGCGCCCTGAAACGCGCGATTGAATATCCCGACCATGCTCGCAGAATCGGCGACGACGCCCGCGATTTTGTCCGCACTCACTTTGCCTGGCCGGTGTTGGCGAATCGCACTGAAGAACTCTATCTGCGTGTCGCCAACGCCGTATCCATCCATGCAACGCCGCAGACAGTGTAGAAAAATACACTCCCGTGTCGCAGATACGCACAGGGGTGAACCGCAGTTTCGCAGATGCCGCAGTTGAAAAACAAGCCACGCGCGTGGACGCCCGTGCCGCAAACTCCAAACTTTTAACTTTACCCGTGTTCGATTCGTGGCTAACTACTGTCAATCGACTTTTGCACCGACAGTGGAACCGGGTAATTGCGGGATAGGCTGTTCGTGAATCGTCGTGTTGATCAGATCGCCTGAGACCGCTTTGGTGTCTCCTGCGACCGCTTCAAATTTTGCGAGGGAATCAAAGTCCGCTTTCCCCCACTGGAATAGCGACGCCCGTGCTTCGCCGAAGTGATTGCGCTGAACGATGTTGTTGCCTAATTCAGCCGCGCCATTGATTTTGAGTGATGCCCATCGACCCGCCATCGCGATGTTGTCGGTGACGCGGTTGCCGGTGGCAAGTTTGCCGTCCTGCATCACTTCATCCCCGGCATCTATTCCTCCTGCGCGGTGTCCTTGCAGCACGATCCCAAGCGCCCGCGCGACCACCGTGTTATGCGTAATCAGGTGATCGTGACCTGCACGGTAAACAAAAATCCCGGTGTGCACGTTGCGTATAATGTTATTGCTCACCTCCACCTTGCGACAATTTTCGATCTCGATCCCGGCACTGGCGCAATCCATAATCACATTGTCTTTAGCAACCACATTCAAACCCACCTCATCAAGATGAATGCCCATGCCGCTGACATCGCCATCAGGTTTTTCGACATTACGGATGAAATTGGACGCGATGACGACATCGTGCACATCGCTTGACCAGAGTCGCACGCCCGCTTGCCATTTGTCGACGGGTGTGGCGCAGTTGCCGGTGATTTCGTTGTTTTCAACCCGTCCGCCGATCAGCTTGGTGATTTGCATCCCGCTGCCGGCGTTGTCGGTGATTCGATTGCGTGAAATTCGGACATCCGTTACCCGACGGCCTTTCTCACCGGAGATCCAGATGCCCCGCCCGGCATTCTTGTCGATGTGGCACGAGACGATGTCGATGTTTTCCAGATCCCGATCCGCCCAGACCATGATCGCACCCCGCTGCGGGTTGGTCGCGCCGGTGAGGCGCAATCCGTCGATTCGCAGATGGCTAGTCGATGCGTCGATGCAGTATTCGCCGCCCTTAATCGTGGGGACGGACTTCGCGATTCCATATCCGCTGACAACGATCGGATCGACCCGCGTACCCGCCTGCTTAATTCGCAGCGGCCCGACGTGATCGACCCCATTTTTTAATAGCAGGTGGTCGCCGGGCTTAAGGGCTTGTTTTTCGACGCGCGTGAGGGTTTGCCAAGCCTTCTGAGGGGATAACCCGTCGGCGGCGTCATCGCCTTTTGGATCGACGTAATAATCCGCGGCCAAAGTGGTCCGCACGAGCAATAAAAGTAACGGAAGCCAACGCATCGACGTATCTTACCGTGCGATTGCTATATTTAGCGCAGTTTGACATTTATAAACTGGCATTCGATCGGTCTTACGCAAGTTTTTATCCCCCCGGAATCGAAAATGTGATATTTCAATAGTCCGTCGCGTGGTGCGCATGGGAATGGAATCAACAGGGCATGTCTGCACAGGTCGCGGTATCCGCGCAAAACTTTTCGTCCCCCGTTCGTGTCGCAAGTGAAGTGCGCCAGAGTTCGCGACTGGCGTTACTCGATGCGACGCGTTTGTTCGCTGCGATCGGCATCATCTGGGTACATGCCGCGCAAAGCGATATCGGTTTGATTCTTTATCCGATCGGCACGTTTGGCGTGCCGTTCTATATTTGTGTCGCGTTGCTGTTCATGACTCGGTCGCTGACGCGCCAGCCGCAAGCATCTCTCAAGCATTACATCGGATCGCGTGTCACTCGCGTTTATGTGCCGTTTTTGGCATGGACGGTTGTGTATCTGGTGCTCGCCGAAGCGAAAACGATGCTGGCCGAGCGACATTTTGAGCTACCTCCGTGGTCGGTTTTATATGCTGGCGGGCAACAGCATCTTTGGTTCTTACCGTATCTGATGGTCGTGACGATGCTGGCTGCGGTGCTGGTGCGGTTGTTGCAGCATCGATCAGTGTTGCAAAAGATTATCGCCGCCACTTTTGCAGTCGCCGGGCTGATCATTTGTTGGATCCCCGAACCGACGTGGATCGCCACCCGCGAATCGTTCGGGGACATGGAATTTTTCCGATACGCTTTCCGCGCAATCCCCAGCGTCTGCTTTGGGCTGGCGTTGGCGCTGGCGACCTGTATGAACGGACGCCTCCCGCGCAGCAACACGATGCTGGCGATCGGTGGCGCGATTCTGTTCATAGGGGCGTTATTGCTGCAGCACGACATGGGGTCGGTCAAAATCCTGCGGGCCTGTGCGGGCGTCGGCATCCTGCTGGTCGCGCTGTGGCCGGTGGTTGTGCCGATGATCGAGCGGGTCGGATCGCTTGGCCGCTACAGCTACGGCATCTATCTGTCGCACTTGGTTTTCATCCGAATCGTTGTCCTCTGGACCGAACGTTACGGCGTACAACCGTCGATCTGGCTGGACCTCGCCACCGCCGGTTTCGCGCTGATCGCGTCACTCGGATTGAGCATCGTGCTTAGCAGATCTAAATACACCCGCTGGGCGATGGGTGAATGAGTCATCCCATCCGCAGCCCAGATCGCAAACTATAACATATCGCGCGATTACCTACTGCAATGGTATATTTGCATTTCATGGGACTGAAAGATTTGCTAGGGCTACAACTGGGGCGTCGGGATGCGATATTGAATATCGCGCGGTCGCGGCACGCGATTTGGGTGGGGCTGCTGTTGGTTTTCAGCGCAGCCATGGCGCGGGAATATGACCGGCATTGGCTGGTCGCCGATTGGTGGCATCTGCTGTTGCCGTTCGGTGCGTCGATTGCGATGGCGTTCGTGCAGTTCGTGTTGTTCTGGTTCCGACGTGATCAAGTCGAATCCGGCGCCACCTTCTGCCAATCCTTTCGGGCATTTCTCGCCTGTTTCTGGATGACCGCCCCGCTGGCGTGGGCATATGCGATCCCGTACGAACATTTTCTTGCCCCCGCCGACGCGGTTGCAGCGAATCTGTGGACTTTAGCGGGCGTATCACTATTGCGAGGAGTCATCATTTGCCGCGTGTTGCAGGTGATCGCGAATGTGGCGTTCTGGCGAGCGCTATTGATCTCTGCGTTACCCGCGCAAGTCGTGCTTACCTCGCTCATCGGACTCACACCTATGCCGATCCTCCAGTTGATGGGCGGGATTCGTTATACGCCTGAGGAAATAGTGGTTCGCAACGCGACGGGAATGATTCTGTTCGAGACAGTCTTCGTCGGTTGGGCCGTGATCGGCGCATCAATCGTTGCACTCTTTGGGACACGTACGGTGTTCAGCCGAACCGACTTGATCGGCCAGACGCACATGGCATCAATTGGCGCCTATGCACTGCCAACCATCGTCTCACTCGCGTTGATCGTCTGCCTGCCCTGGACCCAACCGCCATGGCAGCGAGCTTATCAGGCAGACAAACTCGTTCGCAACGGCGACATCCCTAGCGCACTGGCTTTCATGAATCAGCACCCGCGCACGGTCTTCCCGCCTGACTGGCGGCCGTTGCCGAAGACATCGCGTTACTTTGACCATCCAAACCTGATTGACATGCTGAAACACATCGAGGTCCTCCCGTCCGACGCCTGGCCGCGACGCTACTATCTGTCGGAACTCGAGCGAGCGTTTTTGTCGGGCCACCTAGAATATCTGCCCGACGATATGTTACCAGAAGTGATTGCCCTACTCGATCAGTTGCCCGACGCCGCCGAGTTGAAGCAACGATATGCTGTAAAGATTGAAGAAGTGCGTGAGCTGTATGGATTACAGCCCGCAACAACCCAGTCCACCCAACCGAGCACCCCATGACCGAACCCATCCACTTATTAAATTGGTACGCCGGTTGGTCGAGCATCATTTTGGCGTTTGTGACTGGCGCGATCATCGGGCTGGGGTTTCATAAACCGGGATATCTCGGCGGATATGATTCGCTCAGGCGGCGGATGGTGCGACTAGGGCATATCGCGTTGGCGGCGTTGGGATTATTTAATGTCGTCTATTCGCTTTCGCCGTGGCCTGTTGTAGGAACGGTCGCTGAGCAAATCGCGACGCCCGCATGGGTGATCGGATGCTTTCTCATGCCCGTCGTCTGCTTCTTAACCGCATGGCGGACGAATTTTCGTCACCTGTTCGCGCTGCCGGTCGTATCGTTATTAACAGCAGTGATCGCGACATTATTCGGCGGCATCAAATGAAGATCGGTTTCTTAGCGATGAGCGGCATTCGAGCGCATGACCCGGAATTGCTGCGCCTCGGATTAACGCTGCCGGGGTTTGTCCATCGAAGCAAACAAATCGCGTCGTTGCCCAGCCTCGGCCTGCTTTATCTGGCAGCGGTCACGCCGGACGGTCACGAGCTTGCCTATTACGAAGCCGAATCCGATGGCAACGAACCGGCTGCGATATACGACTGCGATCTAGTCGCGATCAGCACCTTTTCAGCACAAGTTTTAGAGGCCTACAACATCGCTGACCGCCTGCGCGCTCGCGGCGTGATCGTCGCGATGGGTGGGTTGCATGTCAGCGTTCGACCAGAAGAAGCTCAGGCACACGCCGATTATGTCTTGGTTGGCGAAGGTGAAAAAACATGGCCGTATGTGGTTAGTGAAGTCGAGCAGTCGAAGGCAAGAGATGCATCACGCATTGTTCGGGCTTCGGATTTCCCGCCGGTCGATGTCGCGGAATTGCCGATCCCCCGCTTCGATCTGCTGGATGGCCGCGCCTATAACCGATTCACCGTGCAGACGACGCGCGGCTGTCCGTGGCGGTGCGATTTTTGTGCTTCGACCATCATGCTCCAGCGTCCTTATCGCAAGCGTCCGGTCGATCATGTGGTTCGCGATATCC